>CAWJQP010000074.1:0-115454 GCA_963844855.1 Bryobacteraceae bacterium | reverse complement strand
CAGAAGAATAAATCGGCCGGCCACTAGCGGTTCATCGCTTTCATCGCTGCGCCTCGAGGTCGGCCACTCGCTCCTCCAGCGCGTAGATCCGGTCCCCCTGACGCTGGAGCAGCTCGCGGAAGCTTTTCACCAGCGCGATGATGGCCTGTTCCACCGTGGGATCGTCGGAACCGTCCGGGTTCAGGCCCTTCATCATCGACCGGATCAATTCGCTCACCTTCAGGTCTACGTCGCGGTTATCGTCCATTCCTACCCTCCAGGGGTCCAGGGACCCCGCTTAGATTCGTCCAGGACGCGTCGACCGGGTCCTGGCTGACCCTCCGGACCCCCGAATTCCCCGGTTCGTCCTGGGAACCGCCCATCCCGCTGCATGTAAGGTTTTGTTTACGCTGCTTTAAGCGGTCGCCAAATCTGTTTGAACAAGGCGGAAGTGCGGAACGAATCAAGGATTTTGCCGCAGCCTTTACATTCAACTTCGTCCCACTCGGCTACGATGATCCGGCCATCTTCGACCAGTTCACATTCGAGCTGGCAATCCAAGCAGACGTAGTCCGGTTTTTTCTTCGAGAGGACACTTTCGGGGTCGGTTTCGGGAACGGCTTGTAATCGAATAAGGGTGCTTGTTGAAGAGGTGGTTGTTCATACACCATTTTATCAAAATCCCCTTTTTTGCCAGACAACCTGACCGCGCTGACAGACCAAGCTGTTCTTGTTCGGGCGCGGCGACAAGTTGTTCTTGTTTCACACCGTCGACGAACGTGAAGATCGCAGTGTTGACTCCGATCCCGAGCGCTGCTCCTGCAAGAGTCGCGCTGGGTCGACCCCACGTCGCTGAAGCTCCTGACGGATGAGTCGATGGTTTCCGATACCGGAGCATCGCGGATCGCGCAGCGTCGGGGACGTGTCGCGGTACAGCTGGAGCAGCTGCGCGTCGTCCAGCTTCGAGAGTGTTTCCCGGTCGTGAAGTGTTCATGACCGGGGATTATTTCGCATCGGGAAACCCCGCGAGTAACTCCGTCAGTGTTTGCGAATCAAAGCCCCATCGCTGCTCCGCAGTAACTCCTCAAACGTCGCGAACCAGGCTCCCGCAAGGCGAGTTATTAATGGGTTCGACGGTGATGATGATGCCCTTCGAACTCATTGGCTCGGCTTGCAACTCAGACATCGCCATTCAATAACTTGAAAACTTCTGTCTCAACTCCGGTGCGCAGAAAGCAGTAAAACCGTTTTTTGCTGGGATGCGAAAACGAAAGTTAGGATTGACCAACAGACCCCCTCCCCTGCTATTTACCCGAGCTTCTTTTTCAGGCGTCGGTTCTCGGTCTTGAGTTCGGCGACGAGTTTAATGAGTTGCTTGTTTTGATCGCGGAGGAACGTGAGTTCCTCGACTTCAGGTGCGCCGATGAAGGTATACCGTGATACTCTTTTACGGTTCACGGAGGAAGTGTTGTGCAGTATCAATTGAAGTCGCCAACCATGGCGGTTGAGCGAGGCGGAGCAATGGAAGAATGCAGTTCGTCACCGTACCCGCTGGCGCAATGCTCGAGCTCATCGGTGAGCCGCAGCAGTCGGGCCTAATCGATGTCCATTTCGAGGGCCGGGTTGTAGCGATGTTTCTTCGCGACATCGAGGAAAGAGGCGAGAGGATATTCGCCAAAGCAGTCTAACTCTAGGTGGGCCGCTCATTTCGGAGGACGCACCTGGCGCGCTAATCGCGGTGCGGAGCGGCCTCACTTCCGTCTTGCCCGAGCCGTTTGACCCAGCTGGGGAGCGAAGGCTTTTTTTTCATCCAAAATCGCATTAACCCTTTCAACGAAGGGCTTCGGGTAAAGGGGTTTTGCGAGGAACTCTTTATCTGAGAGTTTCAAATCGTACTGCTGGCACACTTCCGCTCCCGTATAGCCGGAGATCAAAAGGACGCGGCTTTTCGGCTGTCTTTCGAGGAAGCGAAGCGCAAGTTCACACCCGTTCGGACCGGGGAGGGATACATCCGCAATGAGGAGGTCTACATGAGTGAGCCAGTCCAGAACACCTAACGCCTCGTAATAGTTTCCGGCATCACAGACTAAGTACCCGGCACTTTTTAGCGTCTCAGCCAAGACGCCTCTCACGTCCTCCTCATCATCAACGAGGAGAATTGTCCCTTTCCTTTCCTTCATATACTTGGTTTCCCAACACATACTTGATTTCCCAACACACCTTTCCCACCGGGCGAGGACCGTAATTCTAGTACTACTTCCTCGCACGTATTTCGCCACTGACTCGCATCAGGAATTTGGAGCGTCTAGGTTGCTAGCCGCCCCGGACGTCAGTCAAAGGAGCGCAAGTGCCGGGAGCCTTCTGTGGCACATACGCAGACGCCAAACTTTAAAAAACTTCGATGCGCTTATCTTTGGCTACTACGAAGGGGACCGACTCCTCTACGTCGCACGAACAAGGAACGGTTTTACGCCTCGCTCGCGAGAGGAACCCTTTAAGCGGATAAAGACACCGAAGTGCCCATTCGCCAATCCTTCCCGGAGGTGCGAAGTGGGCGCTGGGGACAGGGATTAAAGGCGGCAAAGATGGCGTGTGCCGGGCGGCTCCGGCCCGTCTTGGTCGGGCAATTTGAGTTTGTCGAATGTACGCCAGACAATCACCTCCGGCACTCGCGTTTCATAGCGCTTTGTGAGATAAGAAAAGCCAAGGACGTCAGGCGAGATCGTTTAAGCCTGTGAGACATGCGAATCTGCGCACAAACGCACAGGCGACCTAGCCGTTTGAGCCTATTCGCGTTCGCGATATTACTGGCTCTCTCCTTTCCTTTGTAACACGCTCTCTATCCGCTCGATCTTCCTCGTCAATGTCGATCGCGCCGTGCTGGTTTAAGATATCGATTGCGCGATTGACCTGCGCCTCATTTGTCTTGACCGTGATTACCGTGCCGCCTCGTTGGAGCACGTCCATGTAGTATCCAGATTCCTCGTTATTGAGACTAAACATTGAGCGGAACCCACCACCCAGGGTGCCACTGGTCGACTGCATCGTGCGGTCACCGTTCCCGTGAGCGCAGAGTTTCCAGAGCCGGCATTGCTTGTAAAGCTGCCGGTAGAGGTGAATTGGATATCGGTTGGATCAAAGCCGTGGCTGAGGAGTTCTTGCTTGGCGCTCTCGGCACTGGCGACATCCGAAAAAAGCGCAAATAAGGTGGTCGTTGAGTTCGGCATGGCTGCAACTCCGTACGGGAGGGACTTCTTGCCTCATGATAGGTCGGGTCCGGCGAAGAAAGCTGTTTACACGGTGAACGTCGGGACGCCCATCGAACTTTGTCTGACCGTATCCAATCGGCAGCGTTTATAAATCGGAGTTCTGTGTGAGGCAAAAATCCTCGTCCAGCACGACAACGTACGATTCGTCCGCGTGCGTGATCTGAGTCATTCCTCACCGCGCAGGGGATGCTACCCGACTTCAAAGGCCGAGTTTGGCGGCTGGGTTTTCTCGGAACAGAGAGCCGTCGCGGATGTAGCGTCGTACCATCTCAAGCGACCGATGGCCAGTTTGCCGCATAATCGCCAGCTCTCTGGCGCCGTTTAGATACGCCTGCGTCGCGAGACCGGCGCGCAAGGAATGGCCGGCATAGTTTGCGGCATCAAGGCCTGCCGCTCCGGCGGCGCGCTTGACCACCAAGCCCACGGAGTCCTTGTGCAGCCGGAACGGCGCGACATGTCCATGGCGATCGACAGCGTCGGAACAATGCTCCTTCCGAGATGCTGGCGGCGGTCTTCCAGGCGGTGAGCGCCCGGACCGGGCAGGTCGCGGGCGTCGAACCATACGGGATGCCGACGTCTCTTCCCTTCCCTTCCGGATCGGATTTAGAACGGCGGAGTTTGACTACCAGCCCGTCGTCTGTGGCCACGACATCCTCCACATTTAACGCTGCGAGTTCTGAGCGGCGGAAGCCGCCTGCGAATCCCAGCAACAGCAGAGCACGATCGCGGCGTCCGGCCAAGGCTATCCGGGAGGGCCTCCACCATGCGGCGGATATCGGCCGTCAGCAATGGGGTTTTCGTCTGTTGGGCCGTTCCCAGGGTGCGCCGAATCCCCTTGAGCGTTTCGCTGACGGCCGGTTGTTGCATGGTGGCGGGCGAGGGATGTCCCTCGATGGTGTGTGCTTTGGTGATGGCCGTCAGGCGACGGGTCATCGTTGCCGGCCGGTGCGTGGCGGCCAATGCCGTCAAGTAAAGAGCTACGGTTTCGGGGTTGGCCGGGAGCGACGTCACTCCGTGGTGATCACACCAGCACCGGAAATGATTCCAGTCGGACCGATACGCCCGAAGAGTGGCAGGGGCTTTGGCCGCCCGAACAAACGCTTCGGCCTGGTGCTGGAGCCCGCGAATGCCGTTGGCACGCGAATCGTCGATGGAAGTTTCCGGCACGACCGCGACCAGTTCGGTCGCAGTGCCCTGCCCGGAGTCATTGTTCCTCCGCTTCCTCGGCGGCGCGTTCGAGTTCGCGGGCGAGAGCGCGGGCATCGGCCGGCGACAGGAGGATGGCGGAAGTGACGTCGAGGCCGGGGGGTGCGGGGCAGGATCAGTTCGCCGGGGTAGAAGCTGCACAGATTTGGGGGCGGCCGCTCGGGTCGCGGGTACCTTTGACGAGCACGCCCTCGCACTCGGTGACCACGTGCGGGAAGGCGAGGACGGCCTGGGCGGAGAAGGTGAGGGTGGGAGGCATCCCCTCAGCATACACCAAGTCCTCCCATCTGAGAAAGCCCTCTTCTAGGCGCCAGAGAAGCCTTCTCACTACCTATTTCTTCGTCTTAATTTACTCCTTCCGGCACAACTGTGCCAGAACATGGTCTAATAGCTTTCCACCCAAAATGCCCCGCTCGCCCCCGTGGGCCCACCAAGCTTGCCAACGCCCTCGCGCAGCTCCAGAGCCTTCCCTGCCCCCGTCGTCGATCGCGCCAGCTTAGAAAAACTGCTGAAAGTGAGCCGGCGCTCCGCCATCCGCTTGCTGCACCAGTTTGGCGGCTACCAGGCCGGCCGCACGTTTCTGATTCGCCGCGAGGATCTGATCGCGGCGCTCGAGCGCGTACAAAGCGGTGAGACGTTTTCCTATGAGGTCCGGCGCCGGGTTCGGTTGGCAGAGGACTTGGAAGAGATTCGCCGGGACTGGCGAACCCGGCAATGAAACTGCCGGTTGCGGCCGAACCACGACAGGCCGCTTCCCTGCCCGCCGGCCTGCAGATCGTTCGGACTGGAGTATTGGAGGTCCAATTCGCTGACGGAGGCGAACTGCTGGCGCGGTTGTATGAGTTGGTAAGGATCGCTGGGGAGGATCTGGAGGCGTTTCAGAGTCACGCGCGGTAGACCAGATGGGGTGATGGATCGGTAAGCTTTCCTTATCGAAACCGATCAGCTTCTTCCGGGATGTTCCGTACCGGGCGGCTCGGGCATTGTGCCGGATCACTCCCTAACATAGAGTAAGAGAGGAACATCCCACATGCCTGCCCAACCTACTTGGTTTCACCGACTTGACGAAATTGTCTGCGAACTTCGGGCGTTAGGAACCGACTATTTGGACCGACAAGCCGTTGAGCGGATCTTCGGTGTTCGCGAGCGGCGAGCCCGGCAGATCATGGGCGGACTTCCCTGCCTCCTCGTCGGTAATGCTGTCGCGGTTAGCCGGAGCGCCCTGATTGAACGTCTTGAAGCGACAAAAGTCGGCGATCGATTCCAATGGGAAATTGCAAGGCGTACACGCGTCGCGGTCTCGCTCGAAACATTGCGCAATAATTTCGCCGCTCGCCAGGTCCAAGTTCCTGCTCCAGCGGATGCACGGGATCGGCTGTTCGATAATATGTCCCCTGAGATCGAAGTACGTCCCGGTGAACTCCGTATCTGCTTCGTCGGTGCCGAGGATCTCGCTGCGAAGCTATTTGAATTGTCCCAAGCTATGTCCAACGATTGGGACAGATTCGCGGCAGAGTTCTAGCGAGAACGCGTTATGGCGATCTCGCTATTACCTTCCGTTAGCACGCTACTCAAGTTTGCCCGCGGTGGAAAACCCAGCTTGAAAGATGGCTGCAAGTCGTTGCTCGAAAAGCGCTATGCCAGTCTGATCGTTATTCGCAGGCCGAACCAACGTGCCCTGCCGCCCGGCTTGGTCCACAATCGGTCCTTGTGCGTGCCGCAGCAAAATCAGACATGACCGTAGGGCGTTGGACAGCTTCACGGGGGTTTGTAGCGTCTCCGTAAGCTGATCAAGCAAACGCTGGAGTGCAAGTTCCTCCTCCCACGACAGTAAAACTCGCTTCTCACGCGGCGGACGTTTTGGCATGGGGTCCGCAGCCGGAGGTTCCTCTACGGCCGTACCCGCCACATTTCCTTCCGACCTGAACGCGTTCCGCTCACCCGGCAGTGCAAGCCTGGAGGAAACACGCTCGACAAGAGCCGACTCGATCGGGTTGAAAGGTTTTTCGTCTTTAGGGGCTCGCTTTGCCATAGATTACTGCGCGGTGGCGACCTCTACTTCCTGCTGCTCTAGCACTTTGAATCTGTTCTCGATCTCTCGGGCGAGTTCCCGGTATTGGTCGGTGATCTTGTGTCGCGGTTCAGTCTGAAAGATGGTTTGGCCTATTTTCTGTGCTTCTGGCACAACGACTGATCGCCCTATCTCAGTCTTGAACTTCAGGCAGTGTCCAGTGGGAAGTGTAAATGCCTTCTCGACGTACTCTGTGAGGACTGATCCGAGCCGCGTGTTCTTCGTAACTCCCGAGAGGATAACGCCAAGGACCCGAAGTCGTTCGTTTCCATGTTGCCGAGCGCTGTCGATGTCTTCGAGAGCATCCTTAAGCCCAGCAACAGCAAAAGGGTCCGGCATCGCCGACAGCAAGAACCATTCAGCAGCGGCGTATGCAGCCACCGTAGGCGTAGTGGCGTTGGGAGCAGTGTCGAGGAAAATGTAGTCATACCTGCCACGCAAATGACGAAGTGGCTCCAAGAGAACGTGCTGTCGGACCACGAACTTGTTTTTGCTCGATAAGGCGTCGTCGATTTGCTCCAACTTTCGGCGCGATGCAATGACGTGCACGTTCGGTGGCAGCTTGACGTCGTCTTCATCACTGATGATGACATTTTCTGCAAGTTCTTCTCCCATAAGAACTTCAAACGTTCCTAGAAACGCGTCACCCGGGATTCCGAAATGTCTGGTCGTACCGTAATTCATGTCCAGATCCCACACTAGACATCGTCTGCCGATTTCGCCGAGCGCGGTAGCGATATGAACCGTATTCGTGGTCTTCCCTACCCCACCCTTCTGGTTCCCAACGGCTATAACTTTGGTTGGCCTTGGCGATTCTGCCATCTCCACTACCCTCCGTTCTCGCGATAACGCTATATCGCGATTGCTAGTGTAACATTCCGGTGGCGTATACGCTACCTCGCTTTGTCGCGTCCTCGCTATGATGAAGTTGATTTAATGTTACGAGATTGGCAAATGAAGTTTCAACCGATACAATCCTCCTATGCGGTCGGTTTTCCACACATCCTGTGGATCGTCTCGGTCTTTCGGTAGGCGATACAACCCGCCGCACCCGTGTTTTCGCTAGGTACCGGAGGATCACACAACGGTCTTTCGCTAGGAGACCCACGTGCTTTCGGTAGGAACAGCAGCACCTAAGTCTCTGATCACACGAGAGATATAGGCTGGTAAAGCGTTATAAAGGTTTATTGCAATAAAGATAACAACAGCGCATTAAGAGAGGTCCTGTGGAAAAGTCCAAGAGTAACAAAGGTCTACAGTCGATTGCTGACATCCTCCAACAAACGCTCTTCTCTGATAACTCAAAGCCATCGGCGACAACAGAGTTCCAAGTTCAGAAACAAGCAATCACGCTCACGACAGCCCCGACAGGACGCTACGACTTTGACTTGGCGGAATTCCCTTTCTTCCACTTCGATAAAAATCCGGCCCAACCTCTTAAGGATCCAATTACTTACACCGACACGATCACCGGCAAAGATGGTCAACCCGTCATACGGCAGTGGAAAGTTTACCCAAGCGCCGCATATGGATTTGGCGGACCCACAACACAGTTGGTTCTATACGATCTCCTACAGCTCTACATTGGGCAAGGCTGCAAAGGTAATCAAATCCAATTCGGAACGCTGTATAACCTGCTACAACGACGTGGCATTCGCAGCCCCAGCACACGTGATTACCAGCGGCTCCGGCGTGACATTGAAATCCTTTGCAGTTGTCGCTTCCACTGCAAGAATGCCTTCTGGGACCGTGAACGACAATCATACGTTGACATGAACTGGCAGCTGTTTAACAGCGTCTTCTACTTCAAAGCCACACCAGACAGCCTCCAATCTGAAATGCCATTCGGCTTCATCGAAGTCAGTTCTGTCCTGCAGCAGATCGCGCGGACCCGTGGGTTCTTCACTCTCGGATTCCCAGCACCATTCTTCTACAAGCTCAAACCCCTCGAACAACGGCTCTCGATCTACTTGGCCAAGAAGTTCATGTCCCAAAGCCTCCACCAGCGATTTGTTGAGGATCTCGCAAAGGCGCTTCCGATCGACGCAAAGCGCCCTGATAATGTTCGAGCTATCCTCAAGAACGCTGCGGCCGGCCTTATCGAAAAGCAAGTGCCGTTCCTGGCAGGGTTTGAGCTTCGTAAATCGAGCAGAGAAGGGAAGTGGGTGGCGGCGTTCCACCGCCGGTGCGTGCCAGCAGTCTCAAGTTACCCGACCGAGGAACTGAAGAACCTATCCATGCCCACGAGCCAGCTCGTCCAACGTTTATCAGAGGTTTCAGGACAGCCAGAAGACTGGAGATGGTGGCGGAAATGTGCCGAGCAACTTGGTTCTGCTGGTGTTGAATCGGCCATCGGACAGTTTGAAGAGACATGCAGACTCCGGCGGGTCGAAAACCCCGGGGCAATGCTAACCAAGATTTTGAAGGACGTTGCAACGCAAATGGGCAGGTCAATTGGGAAGAACGCTATATAGCGTTAACGCGTTTACGAATGGATCGACCTCTGTAACTTCAACAAATAATAATGATAACAACCTGCCGGCGCGTGCTTTCGGTAGGAGCGCGTTATCGCGTTATCGCGTTATCGCCATACGCTTTCTTGATATTCGTTAGTAGACTAATCCGCTCACTGCAAACCGCCTGAGGAAGGGCAGGGAACTCTCGGTCTAATACTTGGCCCTGTCTACCCGCATGGGCTTTGCCGCCAACCCAACCAAAAAGAGCAGGGTCGTCGAGCATCCTCGACGTTTGGCTGCCGCACCCAGCCGGCCACGACCTCTTTGTTGACGACCGCAGTTGTTCCACGAGTCCGTCGCTTTAGAGGTGAGACAAGTTCAAGGCGCATCCAGATCCGCCCGGATCAAAGCTTCTTCGACGAACCGGGACAGATCACCTCGATAGCGAGGAGCGATCACAATAGTCATTCACTTCAGCAGTTAATCGCAGGAATAGCTTCATGTGTACAACCTTCGCTAATAGCCGGAACGACGGAGGAGCCCCGGTCCAGGGTGGAGCATTTGAGGGTCCGGCGTGAGAGCCTCATACGGCGAGTCGAACAAGATGTCGCGATTGACCCTGACAGTGAACTTATAGCCGACCGGCACCTTGATCGTCGGCTGCACATTGAGGTTTCGCCGTGTGATCATCGCTCCCGCCTGACTCATCTCACGGCCCACTGCGGCAGCGGCTGTATCAGAGGGGCTCGGATACGTCAGCACACTTTGATTACGACGCTGCGAGACTTCAAACGCGGCCGAAAACAGACTCGTCAACGCCGCAAATCCGAAGAGCCGCTTATAGTGCCGGTCCACTTTATGTCGTAGGCCGGCATTTCCCTGGCTATCTAAACCCTCCATCCCCGCCAGGTCAACCGACGAAGCATCGGGAAAAATGATGCGACTCCACGCCACCTGCACGCCGTCCTGACCGTACGCAATATGCGAATCATACTTTCCCACCAGCCGCGAACCTTGGGGGATCAGTAGAATATCTCCCAGTGGCCGTGTCGTAAACGTTCGACATTACTAGAGCTTTGATCTCGCCCGGAAGATCGGAGTTTAGCGACTGCTCCAGCACGGCCGGGATCTCCCATCCGGCTTTGATCTCGTAAGCCGAAAGCGGTGCGCTCCGGGTCGATTTCAAGTAGTCATCGGATTTCTTTGAAGCGGCCTTTTCCAGGAACTGCTCTTTTCTCGTTTGCATGTTTTGGTCATAGTCTCCGGAGCCGCTACCAGCGACCCCCGTACCTGACGAAGAAAGCAAAGCCCGAGCAACATCCATGCTCGACGGCTCTGCTGAGTTCCGGCCGGCACGTGACATGGCAGACCCTAATGCCGCGATTTGCGCCAAATCGTTCTGACGGGTTGGCGTTTGCACGGACGGTGAACGATCCCATGAATGAGGCCGCGCCGGCTGCACGAATACTCGTAGGTGCGACGAGTGCCTCTTGCTCTCGCCGGTAGAGATCCTGCAAGCGTCGCTCTTCGGCGGTCAGCTCTCGAGGTCGTTGCTGCGGAGGTGCGGCGTAACTCGCCGGTACAGGAGGTAGCTCGTCGGATCGCAACTCGCTCGACCGGTACCAACTGCGCATCGCACGGCCGACCGGTCATCGGATCAAACCGATACCGCTGCTGAGTCTTCGGATCGATACCGCAGTCTGCTGAGGACACTTTGTTGTCGGAAGGCGGAACGAGTTGATTCGCAGGAGCTTGACCGTGTGTCACAGCCGCATTACCAAGAGGAATGGCCTTCGTGAATTCCGAGCCCGCTGCTGTTGCGGGTGCAACCGCCTTGGGACCCCCCTGTGCCGCAATTGCAGCCTGTGCAGCGGCGGACCTCTTATATCCACCATACGCGAAGGCTGCGAACAGAAGGAGCACGATGGCACCGATTAGGGCAGCTGCCCGCCGACTCACACGCCGCGGTTCTTCGGGCTTCGGATGCAGGACCAATCCTGATGGACCCGAGATCGGATCGACGGCAGGGTCTTTCTTCTGTGTGTCTTTATCCTCGGGGGTCACGGCTGATCTCCACCTTCTGAGATTTCTTACCCGTTCCGAGTACCAGCCGGGCTCTGTCAAACAAACGATCGATGATGTACGTCTGCTCGCGCACCCGATAGTTCGTCATCTCACCTTTACCGTCCTTCCCGAGAACAAGTAGCACCGGAGCCTCTCGATGCTGTAGTTCACGGCGCATCTGGATGAACGTCTTGGCACCGTCGTCATAAACCCGCAGCGGACGCAAGAACTGGTCGCCACCTTCCACGCGGTACCCGAAATTTAGCTTTTCCGCCGTGATCATTGCCGGAAGTACCTCTGCCGCTTTCTTCGCTTGCTTCTCAGTCGTTTGCTGTTCGGCCATGTGTTTCTGCCACCTCCGCGCGCTGTCATCCTCCGGGTATAGAGAAAGCCACCCGGGCGACGTAATCCTCGGGCTTCGAGACAAGGCGCAGGTAGTACGCTCGGCGATCCGTGGTGACCAGAAGGTTCGTGTCCAGCCCCGGAACTTGCGGTTTCAGGACAATGACGGAAGTAGCCTCGTCAGCTACGCCGTACATCGCAGGAGAGATGTTCCACCGGACAGAGTCGCCGATCTGCGGCTCGCCGACAATCTTCTCGCCAGCCTGCAATTCGATGATGCAGACGCGAAGCGGCGCGCAAACGACAGTCGGGAGGCCTGCACCGAAGCTGTACAGAACACGACCGTCTGGTCCCGCCGCGGGAGCGTTGTTCTCCGTCCGCCACTTTGTCGCTGACGCGTACTGCCTCGAGCGCTGTGCCGGTAAGCGCTACGTCGGTTCTTCGTGAGGATGTCATTCAGTTCTGACGTCGGCCGGCTTCGGTACCGCCTTGACCCGCATATTGCGGTTGGACTGGCGCAGCGCCCGGAACCGGCGTCAGATTCGCCGGGATCGCTCATGCGCCGTGACTTGCTCGGCGTAGTTGTACTCCTTCAGAACATTCGGAACTGGCTGCGGAGTTGATCCGCTCGCTTTGATTCCTGCGGCTTCTGAATAGGCTGCGGATCAGCGTATGCCAGAACAGCACAGCACGCGAACACAAGGCGGCAATCCATCGATATATGAAACAAGCATTGATGAACCTCTTTCTTTCGTGGGATCTATTGAAGAACTCGCGACCAGTTTGCGGAGACGACGTATATTCCGAGCGGGTTCACTCTCGCCGTCCGCTCATCTGAGGGCGGGTTGATCGCGATGGTGAATGTGCCTTTCCAGTGCTCCGTTGACTTGACGCTCCGTAGAGATCCCGCGTTGTTTCCACCCACTCGATTTCGATCGTGCGTTCGCTCGTTGGCAGAACCGACCGGACCTCTACGCTGACGGTCTCCTTCTGCGCACGGACAAACGGCTGATTCGCTCTGTAGTAGTCCGAAACGAACGACATCGCGGGGCTGTTGTTCGCGATGTGGCTGTAAACGCGGTCGATGCTCTTCCGCTGAGCAACGCCGTCTGTGGTAACAGACCGAAGTTGTTCCACCCACTGCAGTAGAACGGCCTTTTTCAAACGCTCGTCGGCGGTTGTCGTCTGATCGCCGGTACCGGAGGCGATGGGACGCCCAAGGCCGTCGATAACAGCAATGAACGGCACTACTCGTGAATGTACGGACAGCCAAATCATGCCGCCGCAAGCAACAAGAGATGTCAGGCTGCAGAGCATGCGCCATCGTGCGCCAGTTGCGAGCTCGGGTGATCTGGTCCCCATAGCGCTCGTCCCACTCCCGGCGCGCCGCCAGGTAAGGGTTGTAATCAGTGGGTCCGCTTTCGCGGATGGCGGAAGCTTTTCGCTTGCGTCAGAAAAGGAATTGCTGCCATACCTGTGTGTCCTTGGTCTCTTTAGTCGTCGTGATCAATCGGCATACGTGGCGGAGAGGCTGGAAGCGCTCCGTCATTCAACTGCGCACTCCGGACTGCATCGGAAGCAGTGACTCAGGTGGTCACGTGCCTTGGCCGCAGTTCCTCGAATGAAGCTATCCTCGCGTCGTGCAGGCGGTTTAAGCCGGTTGAGGACGGCTTCCAACCGAAGATGACATCCGCTACTGCTGACGGTCCTCCATTGGAGTGTTCGCGGATCTCTGCACTCGACGACGTCAGAACTCGAAGAATCTCCGGAGACTGCAGCTCACGCTGGGGGCCGGCCGTGTCGACGGCGGGGCGACTGGACGTGGATCGCCACTTGCGTTCCGTGCGCCAACCGAAGACACGAATCCTGCGGCTGGCCGCTCAGACTCAAATCCTGAGCCTGCGACAGCCTGACCGCCGATGCTGTCTATAGCCGTTCCTGCGTTATCGCGAGAACGCGATGTCGCGCTCTCATCGGCGCCACTGCCGCCATTGCTGCGGCTTCGCAGACCGTTGCGCTCCTGCTTCGCTGACCGTCCGAACTGGCGGCGGCGGTGCTACGGAGCCACTCCCGCCCGTCCCGCCAGAACTGACGCCGGCAGTTGCCGCCATCTGAACTCGCCGGGCGGTGACGACGATAGTTCCGGCTCCGGCAGCAGCCGACGCTGCCTGCGAGAACCGAGATGCGCTCCGCGGAACTGAACGCTGCACCCACAGACGAAACCGCACTCGCGGCTGATGAACCTCCAGCCGCCTGCACCGGCAGCGGCCGACGTTCCCGCCAACGCCGATCCGCCGGCAGCAGCTCCAGCTCCAGCAGCCGCCGCAACGGCACCCGCTCCGAGGGAGGCTGCAGCCAGACCCGCTCCGACGACGGCCGTTCCGGCCGCGACGAGATCTCCGCCGGTCAATGCAGGAGCTCCGCCCAGCACCGACGAGAACAGCTTCGGTATCTGCCAGCACAGCATCATGTAGATGAGCGAACCGCCCATCACATCGAAGGCGACCACCGCCGGAGACAGTCGCAGTCCCGATCGCCGCTGCCTGAGCTTCCCATCCAGCCCCGAGCGAGCTGCCCGGCGGCAATGATGCAGTACAGCAGAACGAGCTTGATTCCGATGGAAACCGCCAGTCCGATGTACCGCTCGGTGTACGGTGCAGTCCACCGCGATCCGCCAAATCCGAGGAACAGATAACCAACAGAAACGACGAGGTAGCTCTCAACAAGCGTGACGACGAAGTTGATCGTGATGATCACGAACGAGACGACGATGATCAGCGCGCCCAGCACGCAGATGAGAGCGCTCCCGATGTCACCGCTCATGAACGCCGATGCGCTAGCGCCGCCGAGCAGAGAACCGGCAATCGAGAGCCCCTGCACGAACACGCTGCCAGGGTCCAGCGGCCCGGCCATCCCAGCCGCGCCCGCTCCGATCAGTTCGAAGCTGTCGATGATGGCAGGAATCCACGTCGAACCGTTCTGCAGAAGCGCGTAGAACGCGCCGATCCACATCAGCTTTCGAACAAGCCCTGCCATCCAGCACTGGAGATCTGTCTTGTCGAGAGCGAGCGCAATCACGGACCACGCGAACTCAATGAACGCCAGAAGCCAGAACAGGTTTCGTGCGTACGTCCAGACGTTCGTCATCCACTGCCCGCGGAAGGAACGCATCTGCGAGATGATGTCGTTCGTTGTGGTGCTCGTGACTGCCTGCGCGCTCAAGCGACGGCAAGAACGCCTGCGATCAGCACGAGCACGACGAGCCATCGAACCGGCAACTCTTTCCAACGCAGCACCTTGCCATTTACGGCCTGTCATTACACACGTCTCCTGTTGCGCACCAAGCGCCTGTTATCACGCGTCCTCTAAGTGATCGAGCTAGTGGGTTCCTGGCCGGAACGTTCGACCGTCACTCTTCACGCCTCCCGGTGGAGGAGTTGTGAACGCCAGTTGCTTCGCAGCGGTACACAATCGGCCTTCCGTTGTGTCGCCCCAGTTTGCCGGCGCGTTGCCGCGAACCGGCGCACACATCTTGTCTATCTCTGCCGCAACAGGACCGATGCTGTCCGAGCCACTGCCGAATGGAATCCGTGGACGCGGTGGACAGATCCCCCGCGCCAGCATCCTGTGCCTTCTGCACTATCGCGCTTCGCGGCTCCGTTCGCTGAGCATCCGACAGTCCCGAATATCGCGGCCAAGCCCGCGACCGCAGCGATCCATCTCACAGGCGATTCCTCCCCACTACCATTTAATGGGTTCCCGGCCGTGAACGTCCGGCCATCGCTCGACTACGCCCTGTTCGTGAAGAACTGCTCCGTTGCAGCCTTGTTCGCCGCATCCTGCTGAAGAAGCGCAGCCTGATACGCCTGCTTACTCGAAAGGTCAGCCAGCATGATCTGACGCAGCTTCATCAATTGCTGCGTCTGCTGCTCGGCGATGTCAGTCATCACCTGTATCGCCCGGACAGCGCCGTTCGGCTGCGCTGCCTGTGATCGCAAGCGCCGAAAGCACCGCCTGCTCGGACGCAGAGCTGCGAACCCTGAAGTCCTGCCGCTCTCAGCGTGCCGCGAATCGTGTCCAGTGCGGCCGTCGACCAGTTCTCGGTACTGGGTGAAGTAAACGTTTGAGTTCGTGCCGTAGCCGGTGAACGTCGTTCTGAACTGCGAATCCAGATTGGCCAGCGAGTATGCCAGCGCCTGGCCGCCCTGCACGATCCCAGCAAGAGATGTCAGGTCCGCCTGGATTGCACCGAAGATGTGATTGGGAAGAGCCAGGCCATTGCGAATCTGCTCCCGGTACATGTCTAGAGCATTGGCCAGTTCCTGCCCTTGCCGTATGTACTCCATCACCAATTGACCGTGATTCAGAACCTGCGTGAACTCCGTTGCAAAGGCACCCGGCTTCCGCTTTGTTCGGACGATCCACCAGCAAAACCAACATCACAATCGCTACTCGTCTACGCGCTTGCGCATAAGAACACCTCCTCTTCCTGGTGTGATCTCTTCGAGGTACTCCGCCCAAGGGCCAAGACCTTTCAACCGGAGCCACTCGGAGCGCCAATTCTGAGGGTGGCTCTCCATGACCGCTTCGACGATCTGCCGCTCTTCACGACCGTTGACGCCGACCCACGACAAAGCCACGCGCCCGACACCCAGATCCACGAGCCGCCGTCCAAGTTTGCTGATGACGTAGTAGTGCTTCTTCGGAATGCTGACCTCGAGAATCTCCATCTCCCGCTCGTTCAGACCGACACGGCCGTAGAACACGCGCGAATTTGCGGTCCGAGCCTCCGGCGTTCGGCAGCAGGATCTTCGTCGGGCAATTCTCGAGGACGATGTCTGCAATCTCGGAGTTCGCGATGTCGGAGATCTGCTGCGTGGCCATGACGACAACCGCATTCTTCCGGCGCATCGTCTTCAGCCAGTCGCGCAGCCGATCTCGAAAGAGCTGGTGCTGCAGGTATGACCATGCCTCATCCAGCAGAATCAGCGTGGGAGATCCGTCCAACCGCTGCTCAATGCGGCGGAAAAGGTAAAGAAGCACGGGGATCACAGCCTTGTCGTCAAGCTGAAGCAGATTCTCCGTCTCGAAGCTGAGCATTCGGCCGCTTCCAAGGGAGTCGGTTTCGGCATCCAGCAACGAGCCGAGCGGACCGGCGACGGTGAAGTGCTGCAACGCATCGCGGATATCCATGTCCTGTACGTTCGCCGCAAACTCCGTCAGAGTACGCGTGGGCGAGAACCGCAACTGCATCATCGCGTCCGACAGCGCATTCCGATGCCGCGGAGCGACTCGCAATCCGCTCAGCTCGCATAAGAGATTCCACCCAGCCCACCGCCCACGCGAGATCCGCGTCATCGTCGATATCGCGGAGCGGGCAGAATGCGAGGTTCGTCTTCGGACCGGCGAGGTCGTAGAACTCGCCTCCGGCCGCGGCCGTGAGCATCCAGATGGAATAGCCGCGGTCGAACGCGAACACCTGAGCACGCTCATACCGGAACCACTGCGCCGCAATCAGGCTCAACAATGTTGATTTGCCGGCGCCCGACGGTCCAACGATCAGACGTGTGCCCGAGGTCCGAGACATGGAGGTTCACGCGGAATGGAGTCGCTCCGCTTGTCGCAGCAAACAGCAGTGGCGGGCTGTTCTTCGGCATCAAGGGCCGAGGGATTGTGCCGCAGACCTGCCCAGACTGACGTGATCGGCAGCATGTCCGCCAGATTCAAGCGTGTGAAGCATGACCCGGCGCACGTTCGAGTAGCCATCGCCCGGCAATGATCCGCGCCACGCCTCGATTGCATTGACCGTCTCGACACGGCAGGTGAACCCGAGGTTCTGAACGGTCTTCATCACCGTCCGCGTACTTTCATACAAGCCGATCGACATCTTCGTCGAGGCAGATGATCACGGCAGAGTAAAGGCAGAACTGAACGTCACCCGAGGCGGCAACGCTCATCGCTTCCTCGGCATCGTCGGCCATCAGCTTGGCATGAATGTTGACAGCGCCGCTCTGCGTTCGAAGAATCTGGTCCTTCCAGCCCCGGACCTTGCTCCGCCACTTCTTGCGGTGCATGTCGAGCATGGACCGAGCTTCCTCAGGGTCAATGAGAATCGCCCTCGTGCTCCAGCGGTATTCGATCGGCAGAGAGTCGAGTTCGCGCAGAATGCCAGGCGAACTCATCTTCGGAAAGCCGTCCACAGCGATCACACGAATGTGCTTGTTCCCGATCCGGGGCTCGATACCGCCGGTGAAATCCGCTCCGGCAAGCACCTCGTTCAGATAGCAGGGGAAGTCGGGACGCGCAAACGGATGATCGTTACCGGTGAATCGCGCGGCCGTTCAGAGCAACGCAGCCAAAGCTCCTATACGAACGGCGTCATCATGCGGGGTGCCGAAACCAGTTCGTTTGCACAACGTGTTCCAGTCCCACTCGGGATGTGGCGCCCATTTACAAACACTGGCGCACCATTGCGGCTTGCAGGACCTTCAGTCATATCGATCGGCGATGATACCGCTGCAATCATCATCTGTTACGAGCAACTCATCCCGTGGCCCGTGCTGACGTCGTTCTTAGAGCGACCGTCTATCATTGTCGCGGTTGCGAACAACTTCTGGATCTCCGGTACGCAAATTCCGCTGGTACAGCGAAGCACTATGCTGGCGTGGGCTCGCCTGTTTCATTCACCGGTGATTTTCGCGGCTAACTCCTAGATTAGGTGCTTGAGGGAAGGAGACCCCTTCCTCACTACAGCCCCCGTATACTTCAGGGTCTTCCTGCCACCCAATGCCCGCGGGGGCTACCACTCGCCGCTTTGGTGAACCGCTTCGGAGCTGATCGCGGAAGTGCCCGTGGCACCCGGAACCGGCCCTCTCGCTTACAGCGCAAGTGACAACGTCCCTTATCACTTGTGACAGAATCGCACTAGCAACAAAGCCGAACCGGCCCGCCGGCAGCTCATGCCACTTCGGTCTGACGTGTTCAACGACGGCACCCTTCACCGGAAGTCTCCATTGGCTGTACCGGATGCGAACGCCCGCCACGTGAATATGCCCGCCACCTGAAACTGGAATCTCGCATATTACAACGATACAGAAACGATTGTGGTATGGGGTCGCAGATATGTTAGAAGAGTGAGGGTCTCGTGCGTATTGGAAAACGCCTCGAACAAAAACACGTGCTCGTCACGACGGTCGTTCTGGAGGACAAGCTCCTCTCTTCCGACCGGGCCACGGTTCCTGAATGAACAGTGGCTTTTCAGGACTTCGAACGCATCCTTGTCACTGAATTCCGAAAACTCTTCATCAAAGCGCCGGGAACGAATGAAGTAGCGGCAAGGACGCTCGGGGTCGAACGAGTCGTCCGTGTAGCGCGGATGTTGACTGACGACGCCAACGGCCGGAACCTCTAACGCCTCGACGAGCCTCCATAAGCTCGAAGTCATAGTGTTGCCAAAGGCTTTCGTTGCCTGCTTTACTCCGCGAACTGCTTTGTTCCGGCGGACGCTCTCCATCGGCCAACAGGGTTGAACTGACCGCCCTGCGATTCAAACGATGTGTTCGGCGCACTCACCGATCCGATGCCCGTACGCTGAATCACTCCGTAGTCGAGTGGATGCTGGATGAACGTTCCAATGCGATTGAGTTCCTGCTGCGGATTGGCGATTAGCGATTCATGCGGACTTCCAGGATGTCGGATGGGTATACGTCACGTTAAACCTTTCAAGCGTCTGATTTCTTGCTCGCCTTGCCGCTGAGCGGCGGCAACATCAATGCCGTGAGCTGCCATCCAGGACTCGAGATCCTCGACAATGATCTGCTTCAAGGATGCCGCTTCGTTCCGTATCGCTTCGATACGACCGAAGACCGCCTCACGCGTGGCGTCCAGGTAAAGATCGTCTCCGTTCTCGACCATGGACCGGTGCACGAGCCAGTCGCGCTCCACCTTAAATGCCCTGAAGCGCTCCAGGCACTCGTTTCGGATGACGCCTTCGGCACCGCCGTCCTGAATCAGCTTGCCAAGCGTCATGGTGCGCTGCATTCTCGCGATAACTTCGTCAGCATCGCGCATTCTGACGGCCGCACCACCGGCTCTTCGGGCGTGGAGTGCCTTCGTTGCGAGGAACTTCACGAGGACGTCCTCAAGGTACTGCAGATACCAGAGTGCGCCTCCTATAGCGTGGTAAAGATCGTGAAGTTCTGACGCAGTGATCTGGCGCCTCATACAGAGCATCGTAGCTGTAGAGATAAGGGCGCGAAAACTATTTGCTGCGGTCCTGTTCGTTTGTGGCTCCGAAATATTTGACCAGGAAAGCCGCAGCTTTTCCCGCCGGGTCTGATACCCACCACGTGTCCTGAACTGTTTGGGAGCGTCCCTCCCGGAGCCATCTCGACCGGCCCTTTTTGCGCGTTGGGGCCTCAAGACGGAATTTTGTGATCTCAATCCTGCCCTCGCGCCGTGGATCTGCGAAGAGTAGACCGTCGGGCATCTTGCGGCGGTACGAAACGACTTGCCCTTCGACCACCTTCTCGAATCCAAACGCCGCGAGTCGGGCTTCGGCAACGGCCATCGACTCTTCTGAGCGCACCTCACCGCCCCACAATCCTTCTTCTCGCAGCTGCGGCTTGCCTTCGGGTTCGATGCAGTATTGTGTTTCTCCCGCCGCCCTGCGTGCGTCCGCGGCTCGTGTCCTGTCCTCCAGGTACCGTTCCCTGTAAACGTGCAGAATCGTATCCGGGATGGAAGGAACGGCCCCGGTGCGATACGGGTTGTCGTCACCAATGATATGAATGCGCCGACGGACGGCCTCTGCGACAGGCCCCGTTTCATCGTCGTATCGGTAGAACATAGCACGGGCAACCGCCGCCGCGAGTCCAGGGAAAAAGCAGACGAGATCATGCGAACCGTCCTGCAGTTCCAAGCTCGCCATCTTCGAATGCTCGCCACACAGCTCCTGAAGCCGTTCCTGAAGAACGCCTGCCGGATCGTCGGAGACATCAATCAATTCGACTGGCAGCTTGCGCAATGTGTAGACCGCCCGCGAGTACGCGGAATTCCGCTCTGAATATCCCTGAGGCTCGCCCGCTAAGTCGACGAACACGGCCCGATAGCGATGCTGGCCGAGTGCTTCTCCGAGCCGCATCAGTGCAGGGAACGACCCGCCTCCGGTGAAGTTGAAGTCGATGTAGATATCGTGCGCTTCGTCGTAGTGGTGATGCATGCCCTGGCGCTCCCCGAGCAGGTCCATGTACCGCCTGATCCGCATGTGCTGAACTTCGACTGGCCGTGGCGCTTTCAGCGTGCCCTGGTGTGCAATCAGGTAGAGAGCAGATGCACGTTTGTCTGGCGGAAGAGAATGCACATTTGGCATGGTCAGAATCCTATGTCGGTGTGGTCCCTAGTGCCGCCTGTCGAGCGTGTGCGCACATGGCTTACTCGACAAACGTGCCCTTCGCTTCCGGCAGTTTTGTCGGCAGGTCGTGGCGTTGGCGTTGCTCCGGGATGCGGTGTGACAATCATTGCAGCAATTGCTTGGCTCGGTAGTAGAAGAACAGTTGATGCTGTTCCGGTCGATGTGCCTTCCGCACTTCGTTCCGTACATCCGAGAGCACCGCTGAAACATGTGCGGCCCCAACCAACGCTGCGGCGATCGCAATCAGCACCTGTGTATCGGCCGCGAATAACGACAAGACGGGGGCGACGGCCGGAGGGACGGCCGGCAGAAGGAAGTCTCCCTTGCTTTTCACATATCGTGCGACGAGGGCCTGCATGTACGGTCTGCTCTTGACCGCTTCTTCTATTTCCAGTACGGCGGGTTCGATGTCGCGGATGAAAACGCGGTCGCTTTCCACATTGAAGGCTTCTTCCCACGGCGAGCACGAGATTCGGTCAGAGTAGTCAAGGATGGCGCGTCGGAAGCGCTTCAGCGGCTGCTCCAGCTCACGTCGAATGTCGATAATCTCGGTCAGCGTGGCGGCACTGAAGTGAGGCAGCCGACTCAAAAGATCTCCGGCAAGCGCCATGTGCCGACCGCGGCCGATCATCGCGTCTGGAACCTTCAACTGCCCTTCCGATATTTGCAACCTAACCAGTTCGCCCGCTCCGGCGTCCAGCAGAGCGTATGATTTCGTACCGGACACCGCGGCATTGATACGGGAGAGGAAATCGTTGAGCACAGCGTCTGTTACATTTTCGGCCGTCAGACCCGGAACGTCGTCCGCCGAATACAACTCCAGCAATCCCGCCGCGCGCGCTTCCAGAAGCTCATCCAGGCCGGATGCCTGTGCCAGTTCAAACAGCTTGTCGCGGATCTCATTCCAACCGCGCGCGATCTCCTGCTCAAGTTGCGAAAGCACAATGTTTTCGCGCGTTCCGCGATACTTCTTTGCTTTGACTCTTTCGATGACGTCCAGTGCCTGCAGGGTGCTCTTCGGTATGATCGGCGCGAAGACCTGGCGGAACGTCCGTAACTGCTCTACTGGCGCGGCTTGCGCGCCGGCATTGCCGAGCATGGCCATCGATAGCACAAGTGTGCAGGTCGGGCTGCAAAGCGCAGCCTGATCGCCATACAACAAGGCCGCCTTGACCAGCTCGACTTCCTTGCGAAGGCTGATCTCCCCACCGCTCGTATTCGCCGATGCCGCCCCGACCGTTATATGAAACTTGCGACCCGCCTCCATCGTTCTGTTCTTTGATCGTATGTCATAGCCTGATGACCGTTTCCGCCGGACCGGTAACGCCTTACCATTTCAGATTGCGAAACAATGGAGTGAATGACTTCACAGGCGATTCAGGCGGTTCTAAGGAAGATCACTGATCCCGACAACAAGATGAGTCGGGCCATCATCAAGGGCGAACTCGAAAGTTGCCTCAGCTCGCTGCGGGAGACGACAAAGATGCAGGATCAGCCTGCGGGTACGAGGCTCTCATCTGTGCCTTACGAACTGATGCAGGCACAAGAGTCACTTGAAAGCGCTATTACGCAGCTCGATCAAGGAAACGACGCGAGCATGGTGGAAGCGACAAAATCAGCACTGGCCCGCATCTCCGAAACCATCAACCGAACTTCAAGTAGGGCGATATAACCATTTACATCAAAGCGCACGCGATGGTTGTCAGGAGTCGATCGACCGGTCCCAAGCCCGCTTATTTCCAAGCGTCGGCAGCAGGCCGTCGGTGATGATCCTTCGCAATGATGCGGTGAGTAAATACAGGGCGTTTTCGCAATACAGTATTTCTGGCGTCTACTTCTCGACGGCTAGGAAAGCCCGCTTGGGCGGATCGAAGTCGAATTTGAGCGGCTTGCGGTAGTCCTCCAAAATTTCTTTGCCGTGTGCGACGAAGCCGCGCCATTTGAATACCTCGCCAGCCAAACCTTCTACGGTGTATTTCGGGTGGCGACCGGCGTAGTCTTCCGGGAAAACGAGCGCATCCCCGCCGAGCAGCCTTGTCAGCCGCCGCTTGAATACCCTTTTATCCTCAACCGCGAGCAGGCCATCGAGTCCGATAATCCACATTAAGGCCCGTCCGGTAGTGGTTCACTGCTGACTGAAGGCCGATTTCCAGGAACTGAAAGGGATTGATTTGGCGCAAACTTTCGACTCGAAAGCCGTTAGCGTACCTTCGACCAGACCAGAGAGCTGCGCCGGATTGCACTTTTCCGTGCTCAGCATGCGCCTCCAGAACGAATAGGGGTAAGGCTCCGGAACGTGTACCGTTTCTACGTTCAGCCCGGCCTCCGTTCGTTGTGCGCTTATGATAACGCCGTCCCAACCTCTCGAACACCAGAGCTGAAAACCAATCATTGCAGTTCGGAGCGTTGCAATCAGCCGCTCCAGAACCGCGTCTTTCTCGTGCCATTCGCAATCAGCGTCAAGCCGTAGCCAATGGTTACGTTCCACTGCATCACGCTCCTCAGTCCGCCGCAGATTCCAGAAGCTCCATGTTTGTTCCCTAAACAGGGGTCGCTCGACAATTTGAATGCCGCGTGTTATCTGCTGTAGCGGAAAAGGCCAGACGTCACGCAGCGGCGTGAAGGCGGATGCTTGAAAGCGCACAAGCTTGAGTGTGCCAGATACTTCCCGCGTGGCCGCGTGGCAGCATGCGCATTATTGGGCGACTTGCCTTGCGAGCAATTGCGCGCTGCGAGTCTGGATGAGCAAGGCTTGGTCGAGTGATTCCGCCCCGAAACTCTCGCCTGAAATGACCTTCTGTGCGCGGGCGAGAATCTTTGCTTCGAGGCGCTTTTGCAGCCATGAGATTTTGCCGAACGTGGTTACTTCGAAGTCCGCCAGTTCCGCCGGCGTCAGCACGGCCTTGATGAGGCTCAGTGTGCCGGCATCCTTGTGCCAGTCGATCTTCTCGGCGTCCGTGCGTCCGAGATGGAGCAGGAACAAGATGCGCGTCATAATCGCCTGATAGCAAAACACGAGAGCCCACATATATTCGCCGATGTAAGGGCGAACCTCTTCCAGTCCCTGCGGTGCAAGCCGAGCCAGCTTGTCCGGCGACAGATCGCCCGTCAGCTCCCGGAACATGGGATGACTTTTCGCTCCCTTGTATTCATCGACCGTCATGACGTCCATGAAGGTGAGCACCGGCGAGAGGCTGGCCTTAAACTGCAGCACCGACGACCAGGCACGATCGATCGCACTCAGTTTTCGCTCCATGGCGGCCTTCTGCCCTTCGCCAAACGAGGCATGCGCGGCGGAATGGAAAGCGGCCTCGCGTGCAACTTCCGTCTTTATGCCGAGCACGGCTAATTCCTGCTCGGTTTTCAGCTGCGCCTTGTGTGCTTCAAGCTTGCGGTCGAATTCATGCTGAATGCTGGCTTTCAGACGCGTGCTGAGCCATTCTTTGAAAAGCCACATCAGCAGCCCCGAAGCGGCAGCGCCGGACGCCAATGCTATGAACGCGTTCGCAACGGCCTCACCAAAGGTCATATGGGGCAGGAGGGCTCATTGAATGATCGTCGGTGTGACATCGTCGTCCTCCTGGTAGCCTGATTCAAGGTATTCCTGCTTTATGAGCTTGATATCGACGGTGCGCCCGAGGATTGCCTGAGCGTGCTCAAGCGCGCGGATCCCTTTCATACCCTCGGCACGGAGCGTTTCGTTCTCGAGTGTGTTTCGGAGCGAGATGAAGGTTGCCGTCGCGGATGAAATCAGCCGCTTCAGCTCAGCCACGCATTCCATACCTGCAAGCCGATCGTCGTCCATGCAAACAGTGTACGCCTCGCATGTTTTATACCCACAGGCCGTTCTGAAAGCGCGGCCTGCTCCCGGTTGAAGATAAAATCATTCCTGGAATCGAGCGCCTTGACAGAATCAGCAACTTACAGGCTGATTCCGCCGTGTGTTACTAGCGATACTCTCTCTCCTCAGCTATCGCGACAAACGGGCACAATGTTTGCGCCACGTACAGTTGATATGCGCACCGGCAGTGTCCGTGCAGCGCAAAAGCCATGTAAACCGCTGATGATACAAGCGTTTATCGATAGCGCCTGTTCATGATACGCTCACGGTTGAACAGGAGCCACCTCCATTTTTCGGATCGAGCTCATCAAAGACGAGTACGCGCGGAGTGCCCGGCTTCTGCCGGCGCTGCTCGTCTCGCTCCCACTGGGCGTCGCCGTCGGCGCCTGGGCCAGCATTGCCGGAACCTCGCTGGTCCTGACCGGCATCTTCACCATTGCGTGTACGTTCGCCCCGGCTGGTCTGCTCGCGCAGCTCGGACGCGACCGTGGCCAGCGCAGGGAAGCCGAACTCTACCGGATGTGGGGTGGAAAACCCAGCACCGTCTTCCTCCGGCACTCCGGCAGCGTCTTCAACCGGCATACACTCACTCGCTATCACCGTCGGCTCGCGGAGCTGCTGCCCGACGTGCGATTGCCCTCGGAAGCGGAAGAACGTGCCGAGCCGGGCCGCTGCGATGAGGTGTATGAAGCCTGCGGAGATTATTTGCGAGCGCAAACACGGGATACGACACGCTTCCGCGTGCTCTTTCAGGAGCTGATCAACTACGGCTTTCGACGCAATTTATGGGGGATGAAAGCGATAGGCGTCGTTCTGAGTCTCGCGGGCATCGCGATCACTGGGGGTCTGCTCGTCGCCCGGACGGAGGCAGGGAAGTGGCCCGAGCCCGCGCTGGCCATCGGATTCGCAATAGATGCCGTTATGCTCCTCTGCTGGTTGGCCGTCATCCGGCCCGACTGGGTCAAGTTCACAGCTCAGAAGTACGCGCGTCATCTGCTGGAGTGCGCCGAGCAACTCGAGCCGAAGGCCGTAGCTTCGCGCATCGTGAAACCCGAAGAGAAGGCGTAGCATGAGTGCGCTTGCTGCCCCTACTGCAATCGAAGACACGAGTGCCGCACAGCGTACAGCGTTCCCTTTTCTGCGCGTGTGGCGGCGCGGTTCCATCCGTTGATGGCTTGTGCCGACGCTGTTACCGGCGCAAGGCGCACTCGCGGAAACGATTCGGGGGCTGGCGAGAGGAGTGCTGGAGCGCGCAGCGTACCAGTGCTGTGTCCTATGCGACTTCCGAGCACATTGCCGTACATCACCGGCGGCCGCGGATGGATGCCGTCAGCCTGTGTGCGAATTGTCATGCCCGGGTACACAAACTGCAGGCTCTCCGGATATGGCTCCCGAACGCCTCGTGCTCGGGCCGAACAGCACCCCGGTCAGCCGGTGCAATGGCAGATGACATGCGTTTGTAAAAACTGGCTCCAGGGGCGGCGTAGTCCTCAAGCAGATGCAGCTTTCACTCGTCACAATCGATCCTGACAGCAAAAAATACCTTGGAATCTGGCAGAACCTCACCGATGCTCCGGGCACCTATTGATAAAGCAGGCCGGGCACCCGCAACGGTGACCAACTCACCCCGCACGTGCGCCCCTATATGTTGGGGCCTGTCGGAGTTATTATGGATATGGAGTAGTCCCGTGAACGATAATTTCGTGCTTTTGTGAGTCACGGGGCGTCAATGGACAGGAGTATGGCCCATAAGAAAGCAGCGACAGTAAGAAGCGACGCCCCAGGCATGCGTGGCCCCCGCAGTCGGAACGATGACGGTGCGCTGCGACAAAAGCGAGGCGACACGCTGGTCGGCACCATCGAGCAGCAGTATCACGTCGATTTCGGTTTCCGGAGCGACATGAAACTGTCTACGCTCCGCGACAAACTCGGAGCGACCTCCATCGAGAAGCTAATCGACAAGAGCAACTCCTGAGCAGCGCGTCACATAGTGGCGTGCGGCTGGATTTCAGCGTGAGCACCGTTCTCGGCCTCGATGTAGATACGATCTCCGCAGTCGGCGGTGCTGTGTCCGGCATCGGCACCGCCGCGGCAGTGTTTGTCAGCTGGATGGTGTACCGCGGGCAGCGCCTGCTGACGCAGCGTCAGATGCTGATTCCGCTATGGGAATACATGTCGTCGCTAAACGAAGTGAACCCACAGCAGGCAATCACCCCGGATGTGCTGAAAGTTGTGAACACGCTCGAGTTGGTTGCACTCTCCTGCGAAGGCGGCATGGTGGATCCCGCGGTCATTCGGCGCACCTTCCGAAACATTTTTATGAAGCTCTATGAGCAAGTCGATCGCTGCGGAGAAGTGCCGGGGTTAGGCAAAACCGGACGGGATCTGCTCAAAGAAAACCCTGCGGCAATGACCTTTTATCAACAATTGCTTAATGAGCATCTGAACCGCGATCGTTTGAAGCCATAGGAGGACAGCCATGACAGAAGGAGCACGACGCATTGCGCGCGCACTCGCTGAAGAACTCGCTCGTACAAGTTCCGAGAGCGAAACAATGGCGTTCAAGGACGACAACAAGATCTATACCGTTCGCGTGACCGTGCAGCGGGCAAACTGGACCGAGCTACGCGAGAGCAAAGGCGCTCAGATCAGCGCCGGTCCGAGTGGCTCCGTCTGTGGGTGCTGTAACGGCAGTGGCCGTGCGTCTATGTAGCTAAAGGATGAGTTGTGGCGATTGAGATTGACTTCCTCGCGGTCGGAGAAGGCGAGCGCAGCGGCGATGCCATTACGTTCCGGTACGGCAATCTTTTGGGACCACGGCAGGAACAAATGGTGTGCGTTCTCGATGGTGGCACCAAAGATTCCGGCGAACAAATCGTCAGGCATATCCCGCAGTACTACGGCACTCGCTATGTCGACATAGTCTTCTGCTCGCATCTCGATACGGACCATGTGTCTGGGCTGACGGAAGTTCTGGAGAATCTGAGCGTCGGGACTCTGGTTATGCATCGCCCGTGGGAGCATGCTGCTTCAATCTGCGACCTGTTCAGAGATGGGCGCCTAACTCCCACGGGCATCGAAAACAAGCTTCGCCGGGCGCTTTCTGCCGCCCGCGAACTGGAGACACTTGCACGTCGCAAGAACATCCAGATCGTGGAACCATTCCAAGGTGTCCGCACCGAGGATGGCGTCCTGACCGTTCTCGGCCCATCGCTGAACTTCTACGAGTCGATGCTTGCCTGCTATCGCTGCACACCGGCCGCCATTTCGACGCTGGCAGATCTGTTGGGTGGGGTGGCGATGAAGACCAAAGATGTGATTCGGTGGGTTCGGGAAACGCTCGATCCGAGGACGGAAACACTGGGCAACGATGGGGACACCAGTGCGGAGAACAACTCGAGCCTCATTCTCCACGTTAACCTGCCGGAGTTTCGGTTCCTTTTCACCGGGGACGCTGGCATTCCGGCGCTCATGGCTGCGGCTGATTACGCAACAGCTCTAAACATCGACTTACGATCGCTAAGCGCGTGGCAGATTCCACATCACGGCAGTCGGCGCAATCTCGGACGGGCGATCCTGAACCGGATCTGGGCGCCAGAAGCCTACATCTCTGCTGGACGTGACGGAGCCCCTAAGCACCCTTCCAAGAAGGTTACGAATGCGCTCATCCGCCGGAGTACGACAGTGCACGTCACGGCGGGCGAAAGCATCCGTCGCTTTGTCGGTGCGCCTCGACGGCCCGGGTGGGAAAACCCGGTCCCGGCCGTTCCGTTTTACGACCAGGTGGAAGTTTGACAGCGGCGCGCGACGAACATCAAGAAAAGTTGTCCGGAAAACGCGGCAATTCTGCCCCGTAATGGCAGGAAGCAAAATGCCGGAAAATACCCCGTCCAACCGAATCACGATCATTATCGAGCCGGAAACGCCTGCAGAGGCAGCCCGAAGAAAAGAAGAGAGCCGTAGACGCCTCGAAAGGCTCGTTGCGCCCGCAATTCGGGAGCAGCAGCGGATTCAGCGGCTCATTGATATGGCGAGACCGCGGCATCTCGCATTCATCGACGACCACCTGAGGCGCAGGAGCGGAGTTTACGCTCTGATCGAGGCTGCTCACGAGCAACATCAGCACATACGACGGCTTCAACAGGCAACCGGAGGCGAAGCCGAAAGAGCGCGCCGATCGTTCCAGGCACTGGACCCACTCGAAAAGATCCGTCCGATACTTCAGGATGCAGATCGGTTCGCCGCTGCCAGAGCCCAGCCTTTGCGTGATCTAAAACTGGCCCACTCGGAAGGGGTCCGCAGCTCCATCGGGGCAGCTAGATGGACATCCCTGGTGACCACTGGTGAAAGCATCGCTTCACGCATTCGAACGGTTGACCTGATGTCTTTCCGCACGACGCAATCCGTGCTTATGGACAAGGTGGTCCGGTACACTTCTTCGATCCATTCCCGGCTGGCGTTTGAGACGGAGACACTACGAAAGCAACTGAACTGGGTCGAGAGCTTCCGTCTGCCGTCGGAGTGGATGGAGGTCTGGTGGGCGCTTCAGGACGCAAACACAATTCGAAGTCCCGAGTCCTCAGGTGAGGAAAAGACTGAAGCGTGGATCGGGCTCATCGACTTCCTCCAGAATCGGCTGCAGTTTCAGCTCGGCTATGTTCCGCGATTTGTCGTGCTGGAGAGTCGGGCGGAGGATCTGGACGAGCGACTCGATGCGCCCAGCACGCTTATGCGGGAACTCGAACGTGCCGGCTGGCGTACAGCGCAGTCTCCAACCAGCTATCTTCGGACCGCACTGATCCGTGAGGCGAATCGGTTTTACCGCGAGCAGCTGCAAGCCCGCCGTGAACATTACAAGAGGTCGTGGCCCGTTGAGGTCGCAGCGGGTAGCGGGTGGGAACCACCGTCCGGAGCTGTGGATGAGGCAGCGATCATCACAGCGCTGGATTGGGAGCGCGCCTGCTCCGGACTGCATCCCGACCAAAGAAGCGTGCTCAGCGCCCTCTTCGACGGTGTTCGGCGCGTTGAGCTGGGCAATTTTCTTGGCTGGGACACCCGACGGGTGGAGCGGGTTCTAAAAAGCCTGTCGGCTGATCGTGGTGCGGGGAGGGAGCTTCGTCGTCGGCTTCGCAGCTACCGGAACTGAGCGTCCGGAAAGCAGCCCCACAAAAACTTTACCCCGGGCGCATGCTCTTGCGAGCAGAGGGGCACCGGGGCGTACAACAACAATATAACGCAGACTTGTATGGCCAGTCAACACTCTACGTTCCGCTACACACCAGATCAGATCGCCGCTCTCGAGCTGACGATATCCCGTGAGCGGCTAAGCACTTACGTGGCTGTGGCGGGCGGTGATAAAGCATTAGCCATCCTGCTGTACGAACGGAATATCCTGCTCTCGGAAGGTTTGTACGGCGCGCTGCAGCGCCTCGAGGTAGCCGTGCGAAATGCCTTTCACGACGCACTCGCGGCCGGGCTGGCACGCAGCGACTGGTACGATTGCCGCGCCTCTCTCGGCTGCTGAAACCGAAGCGGTCGCGGCTGCCAAACGTAAGCTCACACAGAACGGAAAGCCCTGCACTCCGGGGCGGGTTGTGGCGGAATTATCGTTTGGGTTCTGGGCGGCACTCACTCACAAGAGGTACGCACGGCAGTTGTGGGACGTGCACCTCTACAAGGCGTTCCCACACCGGCGCATGAGTCATAAAACCGCGTTTGCCCGTCTCGACTCCCTCCGCCGACTGCGTAACCGCGTCGCGCACCTGGCGCCGATCCTCGGCCGAAACCTGCAGCAGGATCTGGCGGAGATGGTGGAGACCATGGGCTGGATATGCCGGACATCTGCGGTGTGGCTGGAGCAGACGAATACTTTGAAAGAGAAGCTGGCGATTCCACTGGCTGGGCAATTATCAGGCAGCATTACGCGATGCAGCGCTCAGGATGGAACGTCAGCACGAAGCGGTTGAGGGTAAGAGGATAGAACGCCAGCGATACCGCGACCGATCACGAGGTCGATAAGTCGGAGTCTAGCGGAACTGAAGCGGTATCTCGGCGTGGTGGCGGTGGCGGTAGGACGCTTGCCGCACGGGCACTATAATTAGACTAGCGTCGGCGGCCAGGCTAGCGGATGTACGATGCTGGCTGCAGCTGCATCCCACGGTCCTTCCGTGAGCGGTTCGGCGATGGCGCAGATACTTGACGACCTGTATCTCGCCGAGAGGGACTGTAGGCTCGCGCGCTGTCTTAGTTCTCGATCTTCACGCCCTTGATGTTATTCTCTGTATCCAGATCGATCAACAGATTCCGCGGGTCGATTCCGGCGCGTGCGGGCTTGCGCGGCGCCGTCACTGTTATGGTCTGCTGACCGGAGCGGATACGGTGCTTCTGCATGTAAGGCTCGCCTTCGCCAAACACTCCGACCTCTATCCAGTCATCCATCGGCGCTTCAGTCTCGTACGCCCGCTTCGTCTACCACCAGTTTGCGCGCTCGCACTTCGAGTGTCACCTGCCAGGCGCCGGCTTCGGTCTGCTTCGCCGTGGCTCGGCTCCGTCGCGAGTTCCCAGAACGTGTTCTTCTCGAAGAGATCGCGTAGCAGGTATTGGTAGGAATCCGGCGTCACGGCTTGAAGCTCCCGATAGAGATCCAGAGAGGTGGGAAGGGGCGGCGCTCCGGAACCATGCTTCTTGAGCAGGCTCCGCAGTGCATCATCTACTCTGTCCTTGCCGATGTACTCGCGCATCGCATACAGCGCGAAGGGACCCTTGCGCGAGTAAGAGAACGAGTCGGTAGCCCGAAGCAATGGCGGAGCCGCGCGGATGCGTGGCGGACCCAATCCCTCCCGCATGGAGAGCAGGTATCGGCGCAGATGCTCGGGCCCGAGAGCCTCCTCGACCACCCGCATCGCGGAGTATGTTTCGAGGCTCACGTCTAGTAGCCCTGATCCCTCGACCTCTGCGGGCGCAACTTGCATGCCCCACCACCCGCGGGCGACCCCGTGGGCGACGACTGGCGAACACAACATCCACCTCTTGCGGACCGTTGCCTGGATTCAGGAGGGAGAATCCTTCACCGTATTCCACAGTCGCGGCTTCCGTTGCTACACCCATGCAGGACAGGACTCTCGATCAGCCTGATATAGCTGTATGGGTAGGGACCAAACTGCCGGGTATAGTGATCGAGCGAGGCGCGTACGCTCGCCACCATGCGGCCCAGATTCCCAGCATGCCCAGGGTGATGAAAGATCTGAATCGCGACGGCCTGCCCTGACCCCGCCGCAGGATTCCACTGTTCTTCGTGCACGCGCGTAGGCTGCGGAGAACACGCCATATTGATTGTTGATGGGTACATCCGTGACGTAATGGAAGTAGCGTCGCCCGCCTTCCGTCCAAGTGCGGCGGAGCACGCCCGGCGCAACCGCGACCTGATCCCCGCTCGTCCCCACCGTCGCCTCGAAGCTGATCGGGTCGCCGCCGACTCGGATCCGGCGCGCCTCGGCGTCGTACGAGCGATGGAACGGCGGGCCGTCGGGCGAGTCCATACTGCCTTCGAACTCCGGCACGCATCGAGCTCGCGATTGCGCTGATAGCCGATAGCGGGCAACCAATCCCGATTCGTGAAGTGGCTGCCGTTCTCGACGACGGAGGCATCGGCTCCGTTGTTGCTGAAGCCGTGGGGCGCGACATGCACCTCGAAGTTGAGATGCAGCGACTCGCCGGGTTGAAGCGGCTTCTCCAACGCATAGATGCGATAGCCGAGGTCCTCATCCACGAGCACGGGCGACGCCGGCCGGTCGACGGATACGGCTCTGGTTTCGACCCCCGGGACGGTGGTCACATGGATGGAGTCGATCGCCGCGCGAGCTGTTGTTCGCGAGGACGTAGGCGCCACGGATCTCCGCCTCCCGCCGATCGGGATAAATCTCGACGCGAAGGTTGGTGCTCGCAGGGTTGGCTGCGCGACGCCCGCGTACTTTCCGTAGCGCCGTTCGTACTCGGCGCGCCGCTCCGTCTCGCTCGGCCGCGGTACGGTACCGATTGAGCGAGTTGGTGTTGTAGAAGATGAAACCGCCCAGCGTGACGATAAGCGCCACCGCTGTCGCGGCCACGCAGGCCGTCGCACGCGTGAAACGCCGGCGCGCCGCCTGGAGCCGCGACCATAAACTGCGCTCGGCGCCGCGCGCCCACAGCAGCCTTCCCGCAACGGCCAGCAGCACTGCCCACGCCGCCCAGTAAAGCTTGAACCACAGCCACGGCCCGAGGGACGGGCCGAAACCGCGGATGTCCGAGTAGGTCCACCTCGGACCGGATCCATAAATGAGCAGGTGGTGTTCGAGCCCGACGGTGGAGGGGAAGACGATGACCCCATACGCGATGAGTGCCACGAGGTAGCCGAGGTGTTTCTGATTCACCACCGCGTGCACCACGAAGACGAGCAGTGCAAAGAGGATGTAGTCGATGAGTTGAAGTCCGAAGAGGATCCGCAGGTACAGCCCGATCTCGAAATCGAAATAACCCATCCGCATCTGACCCAGCACTCCAGCCGTCGTCACGAGGGCCATCAACGCGACAAGCACGAGACTCAGTCCCAGGAACTTGCCCAGGAAGAGGACCCATTCCGGCACCGGAGTCGCGTCGGCGATCTCGCTCAGCCCGGCGTCTCGTTCCCGCCAGATCAACTCACCTGCGTAGAACACGATGAGCAGCGGGATCAGCACCCAGGGAAGCCGTGGATTGTCAGCAACCGGGGCGGTCAGAACGGTTAAGACGTGCGCGGTTCTGGGGAGCAGCGAAACTCCCCTGAGAGCCATGACTGCAGGCACCAACAGGACCACGAGCATCGCGACCGCTAGAGCAACGAGACCGGCCGCACTCTTCGCGATCGTTCCAAACGAAGTCCCCGCGATGGCGCACGTCTGCCGCGCGTGGGTGGCAAAGCCGAACTTCCGCCGGACCTGCGGAATGGAAATCCTGCGCATCACGCTGCACGGTGACCGAGGCGAAAGCGGACATGGGTGAATGCGAGTATGGCCAAAGCGACGCCGATCCATAGGAGTCGATTTGCGAGTATCGAGCTTTCCAGTCCGATCAGAACGGTATTCTTCTCGAGCGGTGTCAATGTTTCCGGAATGATGACAAGGATGATGGGCAGCTGTGGGATCCAGCAGCGTGCCGAGAGTCGGCATTTGAAGAACGTTGGTAATCAAGGCCAGCCGCGAGCGCAAACAGTGACGAAGAAAAGCACACTGCCGAGGTAGCTGACGACGGCTCGGCGGTTCAGCGCGGCCAACGAGAACTGGACCGCCGTGAACGGTGAAGGCGGTCGGCAACGCAAGAACACCGTAGGCGCTGAGGTATACGGCCGGAGGAAACGGACCAACAATCTCGGGTTCCACGCCAGGAAACATCAGGGCGGCCAGCATGCCCAGTGGCACGGCGAGCAAGATCAACGCGTTGAGGACAAACGCCGCGAGAAATCGCCCACCAAGGTAGTCGGCCTTGCTGATGGGAGTGGTGTAGACGAGAGGATGCATCCGCGTCTGCACGTCCCGCGCCGCGGCACTGCCGGCCACGGCAGGAGCCATCAGAATCCAGAGCAGGCCAGGTCAGGACTGTCTCCTGGGCAATGGTGAATGGGGAATTGACGACGCCATCGCGAAGCCGATCCCTGAGCAGATAAGCGACGACAAAAAGGACCGCGAAATAGAGCCAGGTGCGGACGCGGCGCGCCTGGTACACGAACTCAAAGCGAAAGATCTCCCGAAACTTCACCGTCTTCCCTCCGACGTCCAGGTGCTCACGCCGCCGGCCGATGCGTCCGGCCACGGCGCTAAAGTAGACGTCTTCGAGGTCTGGCTTGGCGGGCTCAAAGCCGGGACCTGGCGTCGAATCGCAGTAGACGTGGGCGACGGTGCGTCCCGCGTAAAGCTTCGTCGAGATCACCGCGTGCTCTCGTTCCAGATCAGGGAGAGCCTCCGTCGAAATCACGCGATGCCAGATCCGGCCTTGAAGCTCGTCAATCGCGCGCAGTGGTTCGGCTTCGAGCAGAATCTCCCCTTTGTCGATGATGGCCATCCTGGTGCACAGCTCACTTACATCCTCGACAATGTGCGTGGAAAGCAGGACGACGCTGTTCTCGCCCAGTTCGCTCAGGAGGTTGAGAAATCGCACGCGCTCGGCCGGGTCGAGCCCCGCCGTCGGCTCATCCACGATCATCAGCTTCGGATTGCCCAGGAGCGCCACGGCCACGCCAAACCGCTGCCGCATGCCGCCCGAGTAGCCACCCAGTTTCTGTTTGCGGACGTCCCAAAGGTTCGTTTGCCGGAGCAGTGCCTCCACTACTTCTTTGCGCGCTCGACGCCCGGTAATGCCCTTGAGGATGGCGAAGTGTTCGAGCAGGTCCTCGGCGTTCACGTTCGGGTAAACGCCAAACTCCTGCGGCAGGTAACCAAGCGTCTGGCGCACTTCATCTTTCTGATTCAGTACGTCCATCCCGCCGAGTTGGACGCTGCCGCTGTCCGCTTCTTGCAATGTGGCCAGGATGCGCATCAGAGTAGACTTGCCGGCGCCGTTGGGTCCGAGCAGGCCGTACATTCCCGCCGGGATCGTGAGCGTCACGTCCTTCAATGCTTGCACGCCATTGGGATAGGTCTTGGATACGTTGCGAATGTGCAGGTCCATAGGATGAAAAATCGTTGGTGTGCGGCGTTACTGCTTCTTGAACACGATTTTCTTGCCGCCCCGGTCAAGGATAATCCCGCCTTTCTCGGCGTCCGAACTCGAAAACCAGGACGGGGCCGTATTTGAACTTGTTCTCGGGCGTTGCTTCTAGAGCGACGCCGGTGCCCTCGCGGGCCATCTTGAAGTACAGCGTTGCGCCATCCCTTGTGATCTTCACCCTGTTCGGCGCACCAGGGATCGAATACACGCCAACGTAGCGATCGAGGATTTCCCTGCTTACGTCTAACGCTTCGAAAGAGGGAATCTGGTAGGGCCGGTTCCAGTAGATGTCGAACATGCCCGCTACGATGTCGCGTACCGGGTATGGCTTCGCATTCGTGGTGTAGGCGAGCGCCAGCTTCTCCTCTGGAAAGTAATTGAGCCAGGCTCCCGTGCTGGCGCTGCCGCCGGTGTTTCCGTACAGCGTCTTACCGGCGAACGAGAAAGTGACCATTCCCATTCCCTCTCCGTCCTTCATCGTGGTCATCAGCTTGAGGCTGTCGGCCGAGACGAGCTTCAGATCGAACAAGGCCTGGATGAACTTCGCCAGGCCGGTCGCCGTCGAGACGATCCCGCCGGTGCCGGCGACAATGCTGAAATGAGGCTCGCTCGCTTCTATCCATCTGTCGCCGAAGTACATATAGGCGAGCGCTTCGCCCCTCGCGGCGCTCGTGTTGCCTTCACCCAGGTAAGTGCCCGCGAGGCCGGCTTTCGCGGTAATTCTTTCCTTGAGCGCCTGCGCGTATGGTTTGCCGCCTGCTTTTTCCACGATGTAACCTAACAAGTGGTATCCCGCGTTGTTGTACTGAGTCTTGGCGTCGGGCTCGAAAGAAGGCCGCCCCTGGGCCAGGCGCGCAACGAATTCCTCTTCCGTATGCTGTTTACCCCAGTCCGCGTCAGGTTGGATCTCGGCCATGCCGCTGCGGTGCAACAGGATTTGAGCAAGAGTGATTCTGGCCCCGTTGGGAATCTGCGGAAAGAACTTGTCGAGCGTATCCGTGAGTCTTAGCTTTGCTTCTTCGACCAGTTGCAGAATCATCACGGCAGTGAACGTCTTGGTGATCGAGGCGATCCGGTATCTGGTCACTGCCGTAGCCGACTTCTTTTCGTTTCCATTGATTTGCGCGTAGCCGAACGACCGGCTGCAAATGACGTTGCCGTCCTTCGCGAGCGTCAGGGTTCCCATTCCCTTGTTTTTTCTCGGCCAGCCGGTCCAGAAGTTGGTCGAGCTTGGCTTTGTCCAGCGATTGAGCGTGAGCGGTGGCCAACATCGCAACAGTCAGTATGGATATCAGTGGTTTCATGAAATCTCTCTTCCGCAACGCGGCTCCGTTTATTTATTCCGTAGGAATACTGCGCGATCGTCTCCGCAATCTGGAATCAGCAAGCGCCGACATCTGCCTTATTGGCAATTACAGAAAGTACTTTACAATAGAAAGGAACTGCCGTCAAGATTCGATGGCGGATTCGGTCGAGACGGGCAGACCTCGACTACTCCTCGCGCAAGACCAGAATCGGATCGACTCGCAACGCCCGACGCGCCGGCAGTCACCGTTCGAGACGCGATCGTCCAACATCCTCGGAGGCGACACGTTCATTGACGGAATCCTGCGCACTCCTCCAGCCACTCCCTCCAGTTCGTCAAAGTGCGAGACCGGTCAGATTGTCTGGGACGCGGATTACATCTACGTGTGCGCCGCACCAAATGTTTGGAAGCACTGAAAACTGTCCACGTACTGAGAACACCGCCGCGGCGCGGTGCCACGTCAGGTGCTTTTGGGCAGCTTTGAAAAGCATCTCGCGGTGACAGTTGCGACGATGCAGCACATGAGCGTCGTCACTACCGCCACTTGCTGCCAGCCGATTCCCGAGATCATCATAAATTCGAGCGCGTCCGAAGCGCCCAATTGGCTATACCCAAACGGCGTGAGAACTGCTGCCGCGAACCAGTTCAAGAGCGCCAGAGCGGCCATGAACGTTGGGCCGATCAGCGCCGACCGCAGATGCGGCTGGGCGCGAGCTATCAAATAAGCGAGGCCCCACCAGCCAAGAACGGCAGCTTCGCCGGCAGCGAGAACTACGAGGACTGCCCTGGTGGATTCGAAATGCCCGGTCGGGTGTACGGCCCAGAAACCGATTTCCGGCCAGGCACCGGTCGTCAGCCGAACGGCGACGCCGTGCCCCAGTTCGTGAATCGGCTCGGCTGCGATTGCCAACGCGACGCCCGTGCCGATCTCCACCCAACCGCGCGTTCCTGAGCCTGCTGTCCTGCCCATTCCAGAGATTTTTCGCTTGCCGCGTCCCAGACTGCCTCTCGCCATTACCTCGTAGATGGAGGGCGGCGTTTCTCTCATTAACGCCGGAAGGAGGCACGATGTTCAATCCGAACGAGTCTGACACCCGCAAGTTATTGAATGCACTCGGGGCCGAGCCGCTGGACGGCTCGGGCTTCGAAGACGAGATCCCCGAATCGGACTTCGCGAGCGAGGAGGGCTGACGATGGCGACCAGCACCGCTCACCCTCCCGCCGCAACCGAGAACCAGCCGAAGCGTGACTTCCGGCAGGAGGTCACTGATCGCATCGTCAAAATGCTTGAGGAAGGTGTAGCTCCCTGGCAGAAACCGTGGGAGCCCGGCGCCTCATCGGCCGGGATGCCCATGAACCCGACGACCGACAAGGCGTACCGCGGCGGCAACGCCATTCACCTGATGGCAACCGCCCTGAGCCGCGGGTATGACGATCCGCGCTGGATGACTTACAAGCAAGCCGCGGACAATGGCTGGCAGGTCCGGCGTGGAGAGAAGGGAACTCAGATCGAGTTTTGCGGAAGTAAAGGCGGTTCGGGACAAAGACGGGAGTGGCCAGCCGGAGGGCGGTCAGGCAGGGGAGGCAACCGACCGGAATCGGATCGTGAAGGTTCGCGGCTCATCCACCGCGTCTACACCGTCTTCAATGCCAAGCAGAGCGAGGGCGTTCCCGCCTACAACCCGAAGGAGCACAGCACGTTCGAGGCAATCGAGTCCGCCGAGAAAATCCTCGACAACTCCGGTGCCCGCATCGCTCATGACCAAGCCGACCGCGCATTCTACAGCCGCGCATCCGACAGCATTCATCTGCCGCCGCGCGATGTGTTCAAAGATCCCGCAGGCTACTACGGCACAGCCCTGCATGAACTGGCGCACTGGACCGGTCACCCGTCGCGGCTGAATCGGCAAACACTGAACGAGACCTACCGGTTCGGCGACACCAACTACGCCAAGGAGGAACTGCGCGCCGAACTGGCGAGCGTCTTCCTCGCCGCGGAGCGCGGGATTCCGCACGATTCGGCGCAGCACGCCGCGTACGTCGGTTCGTGGATCTCGGCGCTGAAGGAGGACAAGAACGAAATCTTCCGCGCCGCCCACGATGCGTCTGCGGCGACTGACTTTCTCCTCGCGCTCGAACGTGACCGCTCCATGGTGGACCAGGCGCTCGCGGCAACGCCGACAAAGGACGCGCCCACAACCGACACAACACCTGGAATCTCCACACATTCAGCCCACAAACAACTGTTCTTGGCGTCAATAACGCGTGAATCTACAATCAACGATTAGACAAGCAGACGAATGTCCATGGATGTGTGAGATGTTCACCAACCAGGTTTAACAGTCTTACGGTGAAACGAGAATAATTTGCCACTCTGGCGTAATAAGCCCTTCTTGACGAGACTCTTTTTCATGCGACTAAAAGCGCACGGGGTAATGCCCACGAGATCTGCTATATCAGCTTCGGTAAGGGGTACAGAAACACAAACATGATTCGCCATTAAGCGAGATGAGTCAACGCCCCGGCCAATTTCCGCAAGCAGATGAAACAGGCGCTGCTCAGCATTAAGTAAGCGCTGTTGCAACAACAACCAGTTAACCCGCGTCGCATCAATGGTCTGACGCTCAGCAACAAAAGCCGACAGTTCTGGTCGGTTGCGGATTAGTCCGAGGACCTGGGCAGCAGGTAGCTCCAACAACGTGCAATCGTTCGCTGCACTTGCGGATAGGTAATTCGCAGACCGGACTAATGTGCCATCAAGGCCGATTACATCACCGGCAAACCGCAACATCACGGCAACGCGACGTCCGCCTGTGGGAGGCGTTCGGCTCAGCTTTACGATGCCGGACTCGACGACGTAGAACTTTGTAGCTGCGCATGATTGCGCGAGAATAAAAGCTCCCGCTGGGTAAAAGCGTGATTCGCCACCCTGAAGCAGCCGCCGCCATTTGTACACTATTTGGATGAGCGGCACATCCATGAATTCAGCACATAATGACGACTTAACAACGCTCACGGCCAATCCTCAACAGGTTGAAATGTTAAGCGCCGATTCCGATGGTACAACGAGATGCAGTATATCTGCGAATAAAGAACAATGTCAATACGAATCATCACAACAAGAAAGACAAATGGCAACTTACCACTTATCCACGTTATTGATTGTGCTGCTCTACACGCACGAAACAATGCAACGAGGCCCGCAAATACCCGTCAAGAACACTGACGCGATCCACTGAACTCTTTTTCAGCTGAATGCCGTTCTTCAACTATCAAGCACTCATGACTGCTCCCTTGATGTTTTTAGTGGTTCACCTCCTTGATAAAGTAACTCCGTGCCCGGGCATCCCCCAGCCCAAGTACCGTGTCGACAACGCGAATCGGTGTCAACCTTGTATCTGCAGTGCACTGCTGCTTCGTCAGCGGTTGCCCAACTCTCACAGTGATATAGATAATGCGCCTGTCATCACCATGTAGAAACACAACATAAACATGGCATGAGCGTCCCGTGCATGTAGCAGTCGATCAGCCTCATATCTTGAGCTCCCGCGATCAGACGGGGAATATCGTTCTGCCTGTTTACAACCGTTCCTATGGGTTGATGTGCTGTCGCCGTTACTCACACATCGGGTGAGTGCGTGACCGCCGAGGACCTCGCGACATTGGAATCCCGCCCAAACGCTCAGACGTTGCTGGATCCTGTCGGCGCTCGTCGCATTGCGCGGCGTAGGTCGGGTTCGTAAGTCAATATGCTGGAGGTTGTCCAGCGCGCTCTTTCCTTAGCGAGTTGACTCCGTGTCAGCGGATCGCGTTAAACGCCTGGCTGGTGGGCACCCTGTGACTCTTGTTTGCCCTGGATCTCGAATTTCGGCTGCGACGGGCTATGCGCAACGTGAATACTTTCGCCCCGGATGTGGTACACGGGGCTGGCTCGCGCCATTGGCCTCTGCATGTTAATGATGTGACTTGCTGACCGTTTTCGAAATTGATAGCAGCCACAACTAAGGAGCGTGTTGAAAGGCTCTTCAACACGCTCCTAGATTGCCAACGCAGTTGTGGCGACCTCTCAACGAATAGAAGAGCGTGCTAACGTAGCCGGGGTCGAGTCCCGCGTTGCATTGATCTCTCTTCAGGTGATCCCAGAGTGGACCACAGCAAATCTGCCGTGCGAGCCGTTTTTCAACGACGGTGCGCCGTGTCTCACTCGAATCATTCACTGCACACTCGCATCTCCCTATGTTCCACACTCTGCTATTGTTCGGTGGTCATGAGCTTCGTTTCAAAGGCTTCGAAAGGTAACGCGCCAACCAATAGCTCGCCTTCAACATCCGCGCCTGATGGACTGACTTTTCCGATCACGAACGTCGGCGTGCCACGAATGTCTTTGCGCATAGCTGCCGCAACGCCGTCGCGAATGACATTCTCATATCGATGACTTTCGACGCATTTCCGAAACCGCTCAACGTCCAGATGCAATTCCTCAGCATGAGCGACCACCGTGCTCAATTCGGGCGGCCGTCGGCTGTTTTGCATTTGATCATGCATGATCCAAAACATCCCCTGCTCATCAGCGCACCGACCGGCGTTGGCGGCAGTCATAGCATTGTGATGACTCGCCAAAGGGAAATCCATGCTGTAGAAACGAACCTTTCCCGTGTCGATGTACTTGTTTTTCAAATCTGCAAACGTCTCCTGATGAAAACGTTGACAGAATGGACATTCATAGTCCGTGAACCCGACAATTGCGAGTGGCGCGTCCTTTGAACCCAGGTACCGCGCGTTGCGGACATCTACGGTGATAGTCCGGGGCTTTGTCGTACCTGCTTCCTGTTGGGGTACGTTCATTGTACGATTCAGTAGTGCATTAATTTGGTGGAGCTGATTAAGGATATCGTCCAGTTTCTTACTATCTGACGGCTGATCAGCTCCCAGCGTGATCCCGATCGCGCACAGGAGCGCGATACCTCTGCCTGCCCGCGTGAACATGTCTTGCACAACCTTTCTCCTCCGGTTTTTAACATATGCCCGTCGCATCTGCCTCTGGCGTGCTCGTGCTAGTAGGGACGGGTATTGCCCACCAACACCACTCGACGCTGGTTCATCTGAGTCGACGGCGAACTTCGCTCTTGAGTTCCTCTACCGTGAGACCCTCATACGTCTTACGCAACGCGTCTGGTGCTGGTGCGTTGATTCGCACGCGGCCCTCTGTGAATGGAAACAGTCCAGCCCATACGCCCACGGCGAGATAATGTTGTGATTCTTTTAAGCCCGATACAGGACCATCCGGGTTCTCGATGAGAAACAAGAGGTACTCTTCGCCCGGTTGCAGTAGGGAGTACTGAGCAGGTATGACGGTGAGATCTTTATTCTTTCCACCGCGTTGAGAAACGACAAGGGTGTCCCCCTTTACGAGCCCCTTAGGATACTCGTAACGTTTACAACCGCATCTGTTTCAAAAGCTCTCGGTTCAGTCTCACGGGAGGGCAGCGCCCTGATGACTGTGCCATGCACGATGACGCTTGCCATTGCCGTGAGGTGGTTTAGTGATGTCGGAACATTGTTAGGACTACGGGTGACGAATAGATCAGCTATTCCACCTGCCGGCAGGGCCTCGCCGATCTTGGCCCGGCCATTCAGTATCGAACCCTCCTGACCTACCAGAGTCGCACTTGTAACAATTGCAATTGTTGATAACAGTAATAGTCTCATACGAAGTCGCCTCTCTGCGTTCTTACCGTGGGTCAGAAACAGGTTGTACCAGCGTCACATTGGTAACATGACGATGGATAGGTTGTGACACCGGAATACCGCGTAGACACCATAGCGCTGTCACATGCAGTCTGTTGTGTGAGGCTGCAGTAGAACTCGTCATTCAATGACATGATCGTCGGATTGCTGCAATTTTGCGGCGCACTCACTTCGCCCATCGAGAAGAAATGACCGAATTCGTGGGCAACGGCAATGCGTGTCGCGCGAGCGATAGCATCCAGAGTTCCAAGCCCCCAGTACCCTCCCCAGCCGTAAGCCGCACCAGCAATATTGTTGGGACTGAGACGCACATCGGCTCGCCACAATTTGCTCGAATTGAAGCACAGGGTTGGACACCCATAACTGCGCTTACCGTTGCACGGATTGCCATTATCGCTCCTATACAACTGGATCTCAGCTTGATTCGTACCTATAGAATTGCTGTCGACGATGTGGATATCGTCAAAGAAGGTACTTTCTGAAATCGACGTGAACGATTGACCGCTGTTCCATCCGTTGGCTCCTTGGGATACAGCACTCTTAGGCAAACCAGTCCCTGAGTAGGTCCAATTTAAAGTCGTGAATACCCAGCGTGACGTAGTGTACTGGAAACCGTATACACACTGTGCGGATGCGGTCCTGCTGCAAGACAGTGATAATGTGAGCAAAGTCAAGCATATAAAAACGCAATGGCGCGAAAACGATAAATATCCAGGCGCACGCCGACTTAGCTGTCGAACAAGTGTAGAGTTGTACGTTGTCAACATCGATTGAGCCTCCTCCTACAAAATGCCAGCGATTGGTACACTATCACGATGAGGGCGGCTGCGGAGTTGACAAATGTTAAGTACTCCCATGCAACTCATAGGCAGAAAACAAGAAAAATAATCCGAGTAAACGACGACGGCGCTGGAGAATGTCCGTTGTTCCGTTGAAAGTTCCGTGGATTCTCCTTTAGAGCATATTGTTGTTTAGGCAGCGCCAAGGTGGCGGGCCAACTTCGATTGATTGTGCTTGATGCGCAGTTGATAATCGCTTTCCATCGCAGCGACCAACATGGGCAGGTGTTTATAACCGTGGATACGATTCTAGTGCGATTAGGCGAAAAACGAGAGCAGAGGCAATCCAGTGTAGCCGATGGTCGTGGCCTTGCCAGCGCTTCACCTGACGACAGATACGATCCACTGTTGCGAAGCTCGACTCGATACCATTCGTGCTAGATAGGCATTGCCGGAGTGTGTGACGGATCTGGAGGTCAATTAGTGGTAACCTGTCCTCGAGACCTGCCAGCCTGGCTGCTGCGCTGGGGTTCACCTCCATAAGCTCGTCATGCAACTTGAACAAAGAGTTCCGGCCATCGGCGACATTGTCCTTCAGATATGCCGCACGGATTCTGCGCATTGTTAGCCCGTACATGATCTTTTGCCAGACGGGTTCTTCGATCAGAGAAGCTCGGTGGAACAGTTCGTAGCTGCCCAGTACGATCTCTCGCTCGTGCTGCCGGGCTGGTGGGCTTTGGTGCATTTCGGCTTACTGCGGAAGCGCTGGCCTCGCGCGGCTGTAAAGCATGAAATCACGACATTGCGATTTCCCGGGGCGTATCTACTGCTACGAGCTTGAGCCAGGTGAGAGCGAACAGTTTCTTTTGACTTATTCATCCCTTCTGCAGCCGAATGCGTGATCGTCTACTCTTATTTCACCAACAGGAAAAAAACCTGTACGCTGGTGGCGGCGACTGGTGCGACGGCAAACGCGCGACTTAGGGTGGTCGAAAACGAGTACATGTTCGTTACATGGAGGGAAGTCGAGATGACGGCGGTACGCATTGTTGCAGAGGTCGCGGTAGGGACGCGACCGCACTTCCAGGCGTTCGAGAACACGATGCATTCGCTTCCCGTCCTCCGGCGTGACGGCACCGAGAAGCACGGCAGCCCTCATGGCTTGACGTCGTATACGCTAGAATCTGACCTGAACGTCTAAGCGTCTCTTATTAGATCCGGCCGACGCTAGACCAGAGCGTCGGCGAAGAACGCCGCTCTGATCCTGCAAGAATGTCGTTATTGTAACGATGATCTCATTTAGTCTGGAAGCGGAAGTCTGATTCTCTGATGGAGATTGTCGCGCTCTTCCCTGCTGGCAACGAGAACTGTATGTTCATAGCTACCGTATTGCCGCGAGCGCATAGGCCGGAGTTCGGCGGAGCTATACTCGCGCCAAGAGCTCGCTTGCGAGGAGGTGGAGGGGCGCCATTGGCGCTTGGCGCACTGTCTTGAGGTAGACAGACGCGGATTTCTGTCGGACGAAACCATCCGGATGAGTCTACAGTGACGACTTCTTCAAAATGTTGTTTGTCAGCAGTGTAGGCAGGAAAGAACCACGCATCACGGTCCGGGAGTCGTTGCATTATTTGTATGTAGCCCTGCTCGGCCGTAGGAGACAAAGCGACATCCAGGCACTTACCAGAAGAAAGCAACCTTGGTGCTTCTGCAATCCACTGAGCAACAGCGTAATCATCATGCCGATAGATTACATGAGGGACGATCTCGGCATTGCTGTCGTTGCATATTCGCAAGCGGTGATCGGCGGAATACGCTTGCATAACACACAAGCAGAATACGCCGACGGTATGGCTTACCGACATTGCGCAACCTCCGTTACTAATAATGAGCAGCGGTTCCTCGGACCAGTGCTTCGTCTCTTTTAGAGTACCGTATTGGAGCGTCGCACATCGTTGTGTTGAAAGGGAGTTCGCGAGTTGTGTCGCGGGCAAAGTGAGAATCTCAGGCGATAGCAAGTACGAATGTGGGTTCTGTTGCACCTTCGTATAGCTCGCCGACAATGAGTGGATGCGGAAGCCGAAATCTGGCCGGAATCCTTTGTTTGCAAAGAGATGGTTCACTGACGAAGTAATCAGCATGTGCGTGCGATGGTACCTGCGGTAGGCTTAGGTTTCATACTGCGACACCTTCGGCGAGATTATTGCATGCCCGCGATAACGGCAGCATGTAGAGGTATTTGTTAACGCCGTAGAGAAGTCCTGTCAGAGATCCCTCGTTTCGTCGTCGGCAGACTTCGCTGGTGCTGATGCCCAATGCAACAGCGGCTTCGGGCAGAGTGAGGTAGCCCCGCTCTCGTAATCTTGTTTGTCGGCTGCGGAGTTTCCGTCCGTGAATTAGTCGATCCACGAGGTCGGCGGTGAACGGCATTCCGGTCCCGCTTTGCAGTCCCTTGCTGTTGAGAATGTCGGCGATTTCCGCGCAAGTGTAATGATCCAGCAGCTTATCGATTTGTTCTACCGTGCTGTCGGAGGTACGTCTCCGATGCCAGGCATCCAGCGGTGCCGGGATCGTAGTGCTTTGTGTGGCGCCACCCCGGAATCGCACGTGCAGCGTAATGCTGTCTCGCTTTACAACCGTTACGTCTTCGATCAAAAGACGAACCATTCGCTTGCGTTCCCGATGCGGCAAAGCGGGATTATTCCAAACCCGTCGAAAGTTGGTTGCCACCGCGAGGATCTGCTCATTTTGCGCGTTATCCAGCACGAGATTGTCTGCCTGACGTTGCCGCTGATACTGCTGTTCAGCTTCTGCCAGCAGCCGTAACTTGCTGTTCCATTCGGTCTCGAGCGTATCCGCTACGAGGCGGTTCGCAGGGTCCACTTTCATGTATCGGCTTCTGGGCCAGCCCGGCTTCATAACGGGCGCGCTCAACCTGTGCTTTTCTCAGGCGATCGGCATCTTCGAGTCGTTGCTGAATTTCAGCCTGTACCGCCAACGCTACTTGCAGGGCCACAGGGGTGACGCTGGTCAGCAACAACTCGCCAACGGCATCGTCGATTGCCTTTCCGGAGATGTGCTGGCAAGACAAAGCACCGCCTTCGAGGTCCTGTCGAGGGCACAGATAATAAGGCCACAGATGCGGGACCGCGGGCGGTGTAGCGAGGATGCATCCGCTGTCCACAGATGCCGCACAACAGCAGCCCCTGCAACAGGGCAGGACCTTCTCGCGGTGCGCTTCGGTGGCCTTCGGTTGAAGGGCGGGCAGTGTTCTCTTGTAAACGGGCCAGGTTGGCCTCATATTGTTCCCAGCTCAAATATCCCGGATGAGCATCCCTGATGAGCACCTGCCACTGATCCAGCGGCAGGCGCCGTGCCGAGCTACGCTGGCCATCGGATGACTTGCGCGCTGTCGTGCGTCCGTAGACAAACGCGCCGGCATAGCGCGGATTATGCAGGATCTTTATCACCAGCGGATAGGAAAGCTGTTTCCATACCACCTGGTCGTGATCCGGTCCGTTGCGCTGATGCCGGGGAAACAGCCAGCCCTGACGGCGGTATTCGCGCACCACGGCAAGCGCAGAGCCAGTGCGCTGAAATGTGGCAAACACCAGCTGGAGACTCTGCCGAACCTGTTCGTCCGGGTCGAGAACTACGCGACCGATCGCGTCATAAGCAAGTCCAATTGGCAGGTACACCTGAAGCTCTCCACGTTTGGCTTTGTTGAGTGCACCACCGCGCAAACGAGCCCGTAGCAGATGCAACTCTGCCTCGCTCATCGTTCCTTTCAAACCGAGCAGCAGCCGATCGTTAAAATGTGCCGGATCATAAAGGCCGTCTTCATCGAGGATGAGCGTGTCAGTAAAGGCGCAGATCTCCAGCAGCCGATGCCAGTCACTGCAGTTGCGGGCCAGACGGGAGACCTCTAGCCCGAGCACCAGTCCTGCTCGCCCAAACTGACGTCAGTCACAAGCCGCTGAAATCCGATGCGGTCCGTAGCCGAGGCTCCCGATTGGCCGAGGTCCGTGTCGATGACGACAATCTGTTCTTCTGCCCAGCCCAGTTGTAGTGCCTGTTGCCGCAGTCCATACTGGCGCTGCGTGCTCTCCTGATGCTCAAGCACCTGCCGTGGAGTGGACTGCCGGATATAGAGGTACGCGTTGCGCTTCCGATGTCCAGCCTGAATTTTGGTCTGTGCGTCGATCATGACATCGCTCCTTGCTGGTGGATTTCGAAAACCATTGCGGCAATCAGCTGCACGAACTCCCCGCTGAGAGAACTATTTACTGGAAGCGGCTGATGCGGTGGACAAACGTGCGCAGATGCTCGGTAAAGGCGAGGGCAGCTTTCGATCCAGTTCTTCATGCCGTGACGCTGAAACCGAGCACACCCTGGAGGACATCGGCCACCGTCGAGCACGCGCCGGCGCAACTGCTCGTAGAAAAAGGCAACATCCGGATCCAACGGAGCGTCGGTGGTGCCGGCTTTCAGCGCCGTTTTTTTTCCTGCGGCGCCAAATGGCGTTCGATCGTGCGCCGGTGCACGGCCACGCCGAACCGCTGCTGAATGCGCGCGATCAGTTCGGGGATGGTCAGCGACGGCGACTCGCTGCGCTGCTGCAGCACGAATTCCAGGATCGCAGGAGTCAGTTTGTGCGCTCCGTGGGGACCGCGTTTGCGAGGAATCAGGCCCGCAAGGCCCTGCTGCGCAACCGCATGCTGGGCCTGATAGAACGCCGGACGCGACAACCCGAAAGCCGCTGCAGCTTCGGTGATCGGAGCCTTGTCGATCTCGACACGGCGAAGCATCTCGTACTTGACCTGAATCAAGTCCCGAGGATCGAAGAAGTCGCTGGTTTGAAAGAGCGGATCTGTGACAGCCTCCGGATGCGGATTGAGAACGCCGTGCTGACGAAGACTCTGAGTCTTTGCTGCATTTCCGCGTGTTGGCATTGTGTATTCCGGCTGTCGAGTATGTCTGTACAATTATGCCGCATATCAAATTTATGTCAAGTGGTCCTGCCTTCCAGAACCTTCGATGACCGAGCACATTCTTATTACTTGAACCAACGGTATCGATCGAGTCGGGCGAACCCTGAAACTCCACTGACGGCCTAACCAACGGCATCATTACCTTTACACGTGCGGCATAATTCAGTTTACGAAGGTTTTCCTTCACCAGACGTGTTCGATTCGATCACCAAACACAACTCAAGCAGGTCGCTGACCCGAAACAAACATCGTCCTTGCCCCATGACGACGACCGGATCAATGCAACCGAGGTCCGTAAAGTGTTTAGGAACTGATGCCGGCCGGCCGTTTGAACGCTCAAAATACACGCGGTCCTCAGGGAGACCTTCCCGGCTGCTCAATCGTTCAAACTCCTGTCCGAACAGGGGATGAAACGGGTGTACTACTCGGAACCGCTGCAACGGTTGGGCACAACCATCTGCAGTGCTTACCCTTCGCTTTCCGCCTCAGCTACCGTGATCTTGCATCCATCGCGGCGGAGTTGGGCGTTGCTGTCGCTCCATCAACGATCCTGCTGTGGGTGATCCGATACACAGGTGAGTTTGCTCGCCGCTGGTCACGCTTCGAGTTGGTTGTTGGCCGGTCTTGGCGCGCCGACGAGACCTATATAAAGGTGAACGGTGGATGGGTGTTCCTCTACCGTGCAGTCGACGAACAAGGCCGGACCGTCGGCTCATACCTCAGCCGAACCCGCGACCAAGTGGCAGCGCGCATCTTCTTTCGACAAACACTCAAGCATCATGGCGAGCCACGCTCAATTACCCTGGATGGCTTTGAGCCGAGCCACTGCGCCGCATGGGGTATACGGAATGAGTTCAACTTTCTTGCGGCTTAGATCACGCTAAAGATTCGGTCGTGAAGTATCTGAACAACATGGTCGAGCAAGACCACCGGCGCGTAAAGTTCCGAGTCAGCCATGCTGGGCTTCAAATCCTTCGAGAACGCCAGAATCGTGCTCGCGGGAATTGAGCTCATCACAATATCAACCTGCCGCATATGCAACCGGGTCGGCCCGATGCAAAAATGGGCATGTCAAGAGCTTTACCTGGCAAGCTCACGGACGAATCCCTTCAGGCTCATCAGCTCACACGCACGAGAAGTTTGCTCTGGACATTTATATCCACACTGGATATACTCATCGTGTGAGTAGTCGCGAAATTGAAATAGAAGATCTCTTGCCGTTGCCGGAAGCAACGTTCCACATTCTGATGGCGGTGGCCGAAGACGATCGGCACGGGTACGCCATCATTCAGGAGGTCGCCACACGCACGGATGGCATGCTCAAGCTGAGTCCCGGCACCTTGTACCGCTCGATCCAGCGGATGCTGGAGCAGGGGCTGATCCGGGAGACGGCAGAGCGGCCCGCGCCGGAACTGGATGATGAGCGGCGACGATACTATCGCATCACTTCCTTTGGCAGAGCCGTGGCCAGGGCGGAGGCCCGGAGGCTCGCCCAATTGGTGAAACTGGCTCGCGAGAGCGGCTTCGTGCCAGGGAGAGCGTGATGTACCGACTGCTGCTGCTCCTGTATCCGAGTTCTTTCCGCGCGGAATATGGCGAGGAAATGTGTCGGGATTTTGCGCGCAAACGGCAACAAGCTTCCGGTTTCTTCGCGCTCGCCGTGCTGTGGATGGTCGCGATTGGGGATGCGATTCGGAACGGGCTCGCGGCGCATTGCGACCTGTTGCGTCAGGACATGCGATACGCCAGTCGCACGATTCGTCGCGCGCCTGGATTTGCGGCGACCGTGGTGCTGGTGGCGGCGCTGGGAATCGGCGCGACGACCGCGGTCTTTACGGTGGCGGACTATGTGCTGGTGCGTCCCCTGCCGTATCTGCATTCCGAGCGGCTGGTCCGCATGTGGGAAGCGCGACCGGGCTATCCGCAGATGGATGTTGTCGCCGCCGAATTATCTCGATTGGAAGGCGGCCGCGACGTCGTTCGAAGTGATGGCGGCGTATGCTCCGTGGTCTACTTCGATGGTTGGGCAAGGCGAACCGATTCAGGTGGAAGGCGCCAACCTCGCGGCGGATTTGCTACCTATGCTCGGCATTGCGCCTGCCATGGGCCGATGGTTTACTGTCGACGACGAACGCAGCGCCGCGCCCGGAGTCGTGATCCTTGGCTACGGATTGTGGGAGTCTCGATTCGGCGGCTCGGATGGACGCGATCGGCGAAAGTATTCTGCTGGACGGCGACCCGCACACGATCATCGGCGTCATGCCGCCCGAGTTTTCGTTCCCGCAACGCAGGGCACAGGTCTGGCGGCCCTTGCGCTTCGCTCCCGCAGACGTGGCGAATCGCAACAATAATCTATCTGAGCGCCATCGCGCGGCGCAAGCCGGGTGTCAGCCTGGAACAGGCGCGGCAGGAGATGCGGCTGATTTCCGCTCGGCTGGCGAAGCAATATCCGAAGGAGAATAGCGCGTTGAGCGCCACCGTCGCGAATCTGCGCGACCAGGTGTCCTTGCAGTCCCGGACGCTGGTGATGGCCCTCCTTGCGGCTTCGGTGTGCGTTTTGCTGATTGCGTGCACCAACCTGGCGAATCTGCTGCTGGCGCGCGCTCTCTCCCGGCAGAAGGAACTGGCGGTTCGGGCTTCTTTGGGAGCGGGACGGGAGCGGCTCGTAAGGCAACTACTTACGGAGAGCCTTCTGCTGGCGGGGCTCGGCGGAGCGCTCGGTATTGCCGGCGCGAATGCCGCCCTGCCGCTGCTGGTCATACTGGTGCCGACTTCGCTTCCGATGGCGAATCCGAGCATCGACGGACGAGTCCTGCTGTTCGCGGTCGCGATCACGGTGGCAACCGGGCTGGCGTTCGGAGTCCTTCCTTCGCTGCGCGCTTGCCGGGACGGGGCCTCCGGGCTGCGCGAGGGCTCGCGCTCGGGCGTGGGAGGAAGGAAAGAGAGACTGCGCTCGGCGCTGGTCGTCGCGGAGGTTTCGTTGTCAGTGGCGCTGCTGATTACATCCGGCCTGTTGATTCGGGCGCTGTGGCGGCTGCATGCGATCGATCCGGGATTTCAGCAAGCCGGAGTGCTGACGCTGCGCACAGCGCTGCCGACTCCGAAGTACGAGAAAGTGGTCCCGCGGGAGGCGTTCTATCAGCGAGTGCTCTCCGGCGTACGCGCGCTGCCGGGGGTGCAAAGCGCCGGCTTCACCAGTTTTCTGCCGATCGTGATGCGCGGGGGGGTCTGGGCGGTGGATATCGCGGGCCAAAATCAGCAGCCCTCCGAGAACCACACCGCCAGCATGCGGTTTATCACACCCGGTTACTTCGCGGCGATGGGCATTCCGCTGAAGCTGGGACGCGGGGTGGAGGAGAGCGACGGCGCGACAGCGCCGCCGGTGGCCGTGGTCAGCGAGTCCTTCGTGCAGCGCTACTGGCCGGGACAGAATGCGATCGGACGGAGTTTTCAGATCGCCTTCGGAACCCGCACGATTGTGGGAGTGGCGGGCAACGTGAGGGTGCGCGGATTAGAGGCGCCGAGCGAGCCGCAGGTTTATCTTTCTTCCAGGCAGATGCGCGACGGAAACCTCGTCTGGTATGCACCGAAGGATCTGGCGGTCCGAACCACGGTGAATCCAACGAGTCTCACCGCAGCGATTCGCGCGATCATTCACGATGCCGATCCGCAGCAGCCGATTTCGGACGTGCAGACTCTGACGGAGATCGTGGAGTCGAATACGGCTTCGCGCCGGGTGCAAGCGAGAGTGCTGGGAGCCTTCGCGGCGGTTGCCTTTCTGCTCGCCGCCGTGGGGATTCACGGACTGCTCTCATTCTCGGTATCGCAGCGGACGCAGGAGATCGGAGTGCGGATGGCTCTCGGCGCGAAATCGGGACAGATTCTGTCGCTGATTCTAGGTGAGAGTAGTCGGCTGGCGATCGCCGGCGTGGTACTCGGCGCCGGGCTTGGCTATGGGGCGGGGCGTGCGATGCAGTCGCTACTGGCGGGACTGGATCCGGGAGATGCGGCGACATTCGCAACGGCGATGGCGCTGGCTGTGATGTTGACGCTGGCGGGCAGCTTGATTCCGACGGTTCGAGCGGTGCGAGTCGATCCGGCGGTTGCGGTCCGAGCGGAGTAACAGTCTTGGGTGTCGCAGTGCCAGACCGCAGTTCATACCGCATTTGGTCCCCCGACACAAGAGTTGTGGCGAAGGTCTGGAATGCTACGTACGCTGCTGAAGGTGAGCAACCTGAATGAGACAATCTGGAATACCTCAAACGATATCTACGAGTAGGTCGACAGTTCTTGTCCTCACGACTATCGCGATGATCCTACTGCCCGGAGCCGCGTCAGCGCAGTCCAAGCGCTACCCGCTCGAATCCGCCGAGCGTCTTCGGCTCCACAACGTAACCGCCGAGCCGGCCATGCTTCAGGGCAAAAAGGGGTTGAAGGCCACGATCTCAGAAGAGGCTCGCCGCCGTATGAGTCAAACGCAGCAATATGCTCAAGGACTCGTCTGGATTGAGGGTCTTGACTTCTCGAATGGAGTGATCGAGGCGGAGATTGCGGGTGCTTTGGCGCCTGAAGCCGGTGCGGAAGCGCGTGGGTTCGTCGGCATCGCTTTCCGAGTCCAGGAGGATCTGAAGACCTACGACGCGTTTTACTTGCGCCCCACCAACGGCCGCGCCGACGATCAAGAGCGCCGGAATCATTCCGCTCAGTACATCTCGCTTCCGGAGTGGCCCTGGTCCCGGCTTCGGAAGGAGACGCCGAGCAAGTACGAAGCGTACGTCGACCTTGTGCCAGGAACATGGACGAAGATCAAAATCGAGGTGCGCGGTGAACAGGCGCGCCTCTACGTCCACGACAATGAACAGCCGACGCTGATTGTCAAAGACGTCAAATCGGGAGCAAACGGACATGGCGGCGTCGCGCTGTGGCTCGAACCAGGCACAGTCGCTCACTTCCGGAACCTCACAGTGGAGCCATCGACGAGATAACACTCGATCTCATCGCCCCGAAAGGCCCGGTCGGAAATAGCACTACGAGCGACAAACTCCCGTTGAAGGAGCACTCGAGTACGAATCCTGTGTCGATCTCGTCCGGGCAGAGTGGATAAAACTCAGGATCGAGGTGCATGGTTCCGCTCAGCACGTGTCGCTTTCCAGAGTGGCACTGGTCCGGCTTCGGAAGGAGACGTACGAAGTGTGCCTCGACCTTGTCCCAGGCGAATCGAACGCCACTCCGTTCAGGAACATGGACGACGAAGATCAAAGTCGAAGTGCATGGTGAACAGGCGCGCTGTAAAGTCCGCGACAATGAACATCCTACCGTCTGGGGGATTTGATCTAACGCTGATTGTCGAACACGTCAAATCTGGCGCGGACGGGCATGGTGGTGTTGCGCGGTGGTTCGAACCAGTCACCGTCGCTGACCTTCGGAACCTCAGAGTGCAGACAAGGCACTGACGGGATTAATGCTGATGAGAAGGTCCAAGAGTATGAATTTGATAAAGATTTCCAGACGATTACTTCTGGCAGGGGCGGCTGTCCAGGCTGCACTGCCGCAAGAAAATGCCCTGTTGACGGTCACAGAGACTCGGTCCGGCCTTCGACTCGAACGTTTTGGAAATCCGCAGCGTCCAGCGGTGGCATTATTTCTTCCCGGGGTACTGGACCCATCTGTTGTCATCGAACTACCCGAACATGGTTGGCGGAAAGCGGTCCCGGATGGCCAGCAAGAATGGTTCTACAAGATGTACAGCTCTGATCCCGCCGTTCGTGGTCAGGTGGAATGGGCGCAATCCGAAGATCGTCTCGGCTTCACAATGACCACACCATCCGGCTACGTGTTGCGCAGCCACGCCACGCTGCAGGCGGACGGATTGGACATCGTTCACGAGATTTCTCACAGGTCGGTCCTGCGACATGCCGCGGTTGAGGCTGTGACCTGCGTGAAACTCTACCGGCCTTTTACGGACGTGTTCTTAGACCGGACCTACGTTCATCATGCAGAGGGACTCGACCTAATTGCGTCCGAAACTAAAGGACGAACGCGCAAGAACGCGGAGGAGTGGCTGCCGTGCCGGTACATCGCGAGCGTCGGCAACAATCGTGGCCGCGGTGAATATCGAGTGGAGCAGCTTGACGGAATCACCCGCTACTTTAAGTCCAAACCGACAGACGTAGCGTTTCTGGCAACGGAGTCCACAACAGGTAATTGGACTGCCGCGACATTCGCGCGAGACTGCGATTCCATATTTACTAATCCTGCAAGAACCTGTCACCACGTCGATCCGCAAGCCAGCGGGATTTCGAATGGTCGAGCAATGTTGCGGCTAAAGGTGTATCTCACTAAAGGCCGCGCGCAGGACGCTTGGCGTCACGTGTCAGTCGCCGAGCGGCTTTAGCGCACGAGATCGTCAGAACGGAGAGCACGGAATAGTCCGCGAGATGGGCTTCTCGCATGCTCCGGCGAGAGCGAGACGACCACACCCTTCAACGCACGCTGCCCAGTGCTGGCTCCCTGTTTGTCTGATCCGCTGTTTGCAACAAACCGCCAGCCGCCGGGAACTTTCATCGCCAGGTGCGAATTGCTGCATGTCCGCTCACCGTCCCAGGATATCGGGTGAGCTTTGCCCGCCCACGCCGTTTGCTTGTCATTTCGTGGGGTGCGGTATCGCACAATAAACAAAGGCGATGCTACAGGTGAGGTCGGCCCAAGAGGTCGCTCTCCATAGACCCCGTGGCTGGCTCGCACGTGGTCTGTTTTCGGCGTTCGGGATGAATTTGAAATGGCCCGTAACAGAGAAGTGCAAGGACGGCCCCCGGCCGCAGATACCAGCTAGCCCAAGACAGTGGCGAGTCACCGTTGGCGTCGAGAGTGTCGCGTTTTGCGCGAGCCTCAAGGAGTGTTTCGATGTCTTCCTCATTGCCGAATGCCGCGGCTCGGTGGAGCGGTGTTTCTCCTTTCGTACGGCAGTCCCGCATGAAGCCTCCGGTCTCCCGACCGGGAATTGTTGGAACGTTGGGGTTCGCTCCGCGCGCGAGCAGCAGTTTCACAACAGGTGTATATTTCCAGCGATTTGCCTTCGACAGCGCCGCGTGCAATGGTGTCTCGCCAGTTTCCGCCAAAGGAACATTGACGTCGGCCCCATTCTCGATGAGGTATTCGCAAAGCCGCCAGTGACCATGAAAGCAGGCACCGTTCAAGTCCAGGTTCGCGCCAAGTGACGCAAGTGATTCGCCATTGGCCACTAGAAAACGTATTGCACTAACGTCGCCGTAGTAGGCGCACCACTTAATCAGACGCTCGCCATGAACGGTTACCGTGGCACTTTTGCCATGCGCGACGTGTTCAAAGACTAGGTCGGTGCGGCCGTCGGCGATGCGTTTCAACATCTGAACAGGATAGCGACTTCATCGTGCAGACACAAACAACCGTCTGCAACGCTGAAACAGTCCAACCATCGCACATACTTGCAGATCTCGCCGTTGCCGGTGCCGCTCTCGTGCACGAGAGGGCTGTGGGTCAAATATGCAGCATCAGTCACTCCGCAGCGCAGTCGTCGGGCTGGATTTTCGCAGGTTGTCAGAACGAAGTTCCGCTACAACTGCTCGCTCGATACCATCCGCTGCTCGCGCACCGATCGCGACCAAATCGCTCAAATCAGACTTAAAAACATTAGCCCAAATCTTGCGGTCCGTAAGAGAATCGACGCAACGCAGCTTCACGTAACCTCGAGTGCCTTCGATGCCGACTCCGCCCTCCACTACCCACCGAACCTGAAGCGATCGTGCGATTTCAGGCAAAGACATCTTCGTATTTCTGTACCTGCTGGCGGTGGTACGCGAGAGGACCCGCAGTTGCTTGCTCCTCCCCAACTCCGTTGTCAATACCTCTGCAACCATATCAGCTATCTGCGGTCGGGTACCGCTTTCCGTGAATCCTTCCAACGGAAGTACAGCGATACTTCTGTCAGTCTCGGCTGATCCTATCGAACTATCACGTTTGGCCAATAAAATTGCCAGAACAATCAAAAACACCGCGGCAGTCACAATTGCCCACACATTCTTGCGCTTGGGTCGAGCGGGCGGTAGCGGCAACTCTTCTGGGATGACTGACTTCTGCGGGTCAAAAACGGGCACATACGCACCTTTTGGGATCTGAATCACAAAAGGGTTGCGCGCACCTTCGCTTGCGTAGTACTCGCCGAGCTTTACTCGCAGTCGTCGCGCTTGCACTCGAACTATAGGGTCGACTTTAGGATCGTAGTTTGGAGGACGATGAAATACCTCGAGTCCGAGATTGTATTCCTTTAACAGCTCGGGGTGGCCGTTAAGTGTCCGGTCAACGATTAGTCGCAGAAACCGTTTAAGCTGGTCCGACCCTGCGAGTGTTTGGCTGTCCAGAATCCGCTCGAGCTCCGCCCGAATCTCCTCAGGGGGTGCGGACCCCTCTGCCGGGCAACGCTCATCCATACACTCTCCACTCTAACCCAGATTGCGCAAGGAGCATCCATGCAGCCCGTTTATCAGTAACTTAGCCATGTTTTACCCCTGTTTTACTCCCCGTAGGCTGCCTAGGGCGCGCAAACTCGGGTAGTGCGGCCGCTCTGGACGTTCACAGGGCGTGAGGAGATCCAAGCAAATGAAACAAATAAGCGAGAGCCACTCTCGCCATCTCGCAGTGCCGTGAAGGAGAAAAGATGAAGATCCAGAAGTTCGGAATAGCCCTCGCTCTGCTAAATCTTGCTCTCTTGTTACTCAGCGTGTTCCAGACGACGCGCGTTGCTGCGAATAGTGTTGCTCCTGTACTCCGGGGTCGAGCCATGGAGGTCGTCGACGAACACGGCCGGGTTCGTGCGCAACTCACCGTGGAGCCAAGCAATAACGAGGCTGTCTTTCGGCTGCGTGACGCCAAGGGAACAATTCGCGTCAAGCTTGGCGGATCTGAAGACGGTTCGGCGCTGCTGCTCTTGAATGAAGCTACAGAACCTGGTGTTCATGTCTTGAGTAAGAGTACTGGAGTTTCGCTCACATTAAAGAACAGGAACGGCACACAGCGGACGATCACACCGCAGTAACTCGGGCAGGTGCAGAACACGACATCCGGGCTGGCACCGTAGACGGGTCGAAGTACCGTATCAACCGTACGCAGGACACTGCCTCGCTTCCTCCAGCGGAGGAATGGCCGATCGGAGCACATGTGCGCAGCGGGAGTGATCGAGGCGGGCTGAGGGGTGAACTCGCAATCAATGTCGGTTCGATAGGACAGGCTCGTTGATTTAAGGGGTGACATCAAGTATGAAAAGCAACACTCTCCGTTGCACGGCCGTGTGGATAGGACTTTTGGCTCTCCCGTTGTCCGCGGATCAGAACGGATGGAACCGAGCGATGGCAGAAGCCAGATGTGCTCGACAGGCCGGGAGGATGCACGAGGCTAGCGCCGCTTACGAGCAGGCGCTCCGGGCAACGGAGTTGGATGAAAGTCTAATGGTTGAACGCGCAACTACAATCGGTAGCCTGGCTTCGTTGTTTCACGATCTGCAACAACTGCGTAAGGCTGAGAAGGGGTACCTTGAGGCGATTCAGATGTTGCGTCAACAGCAGCCGCAGGCAGTCAGGAATCACATTGCACCCATTTTGATTAGTCTCGCAGCGTTATACGTGGAATCCCATCAGCCGAGCCGAGCCGTGAATCTTCGGTTGGATGAACTAACGCCAACAATCGAGGCGCCCGCTCTTAAGGCAAATGCATATGGCATTTTGGGGACTATCGCCTTTATGCAGAACAGAATTACGGATGCCGAGTCGTGGTGGATTCAATCCCTCGCCCTGTCCGAAGCCGCGAAGCGCCCCGACGACGTGGCAGCGGCGCTGGGTAACCTTGGCCTTGCGGCAGCCGCAAAACAGGACTTGCGAGCAGCGACAGCTTACTTTCGAAGGTCCGTGGAGCGCTTCCGAACCTCGATGGGACTGGAGCATCCCTTGTCTGTAAACGCGCAGGCGAATCTCGGCCAAGCGCTATTTCGCGTCCGCCAGTATGATGAGTCCGTCGAGTGGTTGGGAAAAGCTCAACAACTAGCACTCAAATGGTACGGAGTTGAGCATGTGATAACCACTGAGATACGTCGCGATTACGCCGTTGCGTTACACAAATCAGGACGCAAAAAGGCCGCGTTGGCTCTCCTCAAGGAGATGGAGCAATTGCCGGCCGCAGTCACGGCAACACTACCCCGAGCGAGTACGATCGACATACTGGACGGGATTCAAAGACGGTAGCTCGTAGCGAGACTTGGAACAGCAGCAGCTTCGTCCACGACGGGCCGCGTGAAGAACGAACAGGCCAACGAGATCCTTCGCTCAGGTGGCGGACACAAACTAAACGTTACGGCGTTGCTCGAGAGCTATAGTTGCAAGTGATAAACAGCCCACTCGAACGTCGGGACCTTCTTCGTGTTCTTAGCGGGGCCGTTGGCGCGCAGGCCCGGATACAAGGAGCATCAGTGCACAATCGGAAAATTGTGGAGAAGGCACTTGCGAACTTTTCTGAAGCACTCAGGCGCGACCAATATTTCGAACTCTATGCTCCTGAGATCGTGCTTCACGGATACGGTGGGGTCGGCCCGGGCATAGATAGCGTCAAGCGCTACTACTCCGCCTTCTGGGATGCCTTTCCTGACGCCCGCGTAGTGGCTGATGACATCATTGAGGCTCAGGACAAGGTCGTCGTCAGGTTCTCACTAACCGGCACTCACCGCGGCAGGATCCTCGGAATTGATGGGACGGGCAAGGCGATTCAGCTGACCGGAATGACGATGCTTCGATTTAAGGGGCAGAGATGTGTGGAGCGCTGGAGCGTCACAGATTCACTTGCGCTCGCCGCTCAACTTGGGGCCTTTCCTCCGCCAAAGTAAAGGATGACCTGTCTTGCTTGCAGAAGCCATACGCCCGGGCTCGATAATGTTGCCCAGCGTTTATCAACATCGTGCGGCTGCCTGCCTTGGTCCCGCGTCCTTTGCTCGATCTCCTCGTTGAGACCAGAGCCATCGGATTGGCTTCGGCACGGAAGAAATTCCGGAATTAAGCGTCTCCCGTCAAGCAGTTCACCGCGGGCGATTGCGTCGCGTTAGGCGAATCTGTTAATTTGACCTTGGTCTGCCCATGACTGTCCGCTAGCTCCAACCCGGGCGAACTTCTGATCGATCCGGGCGTAGTGTCTGTTCTCTAATCCAATTTCAGTCCATCGGAGAGAACGTCATGTTTTTAGAATCACTCGGGGCAGATACTTTCGTCTATAGCGCGTTCCAACCATACGCCGCGCGAGGGCTCGTCTTGGGCCGTGTGGCGATTTCACAACGCGACCGCTACCACCTGATCACTACAGCAGGTGAATTTCCGGCAGAGCCATCAGGCACCTTGTGCTACCGAGCAGCCAACCGCTCCGGTATGCCCGTTACCGGCGACTGGGTAGCCGTGCGCATGGACAGCTTACATGCCATCATCGAGGCCGTGCTGCCACGAAAGACCTTGTTCTCACGCCGAACCGCCGGCCGCTGTGAAGACGAACAGCCTGTGGCTGCCAACATCGACTTAGTTTTTCTAGTCTGTGGACTTGACGGTGATTTCAACCTCCGAAGGCTTGAGCGGTACCTCACGCTTGCCGCAGAAGCGGGGACCGCACCTGTCGTGGTACTCAATAAACGCGATCTCTGTACGGACATCCAGGAGCGGCTAAGAGCGGCAGGTGAGGTTGCCCGTGGTGCACCGATTTTGGCGACGACGACGATGACGTCAGAAGGTGCTGACGAACTCCACGGATTCCTTGGCTACGGACGGACCGTCGCGCTACTGGGGTCCTCGGGTGTGGGGAAATCCGCCCTCATCAATTCCCTCTTGGGGGAGGAGCGGCTGCGCACCGCCGAAGTGCGGGCGTCCGACAACCGCGGGCGTCACACGACAACGACGCGTGAACTCATCCCGCTCTCAGCAGGGGGCGCAGTGATCGATACACCCGGGATGCGAGAACTGCAACTCTGGGCGAGACAGAACAGCGTGGACCGGACCTTCGAGGAAATTACGGACATTGCGACTCAATGCCGGTTTCGGGATTGCGCCCATTCCGGCGAACCCGGCTGCGCCGTGGCGGCCGCAATAGTAGAAGGTGTTGTGAGCGGCGAACGCTGGGCGAGTTATTCGAAGTTAACCGCGGAAGCAAGGAGGCATGCCGAACTTTCTGACCGCCTGCTGGCTATCAGTAGAAAAAAGAGGGACAAGGCGATGGAACGCGGCATACGAGCGTTTTACCGGGAGAAAGGTCGGTGAGTGACATGCATGTAGCACGGAATGTGATTATTCGGACCGAGAACAGTGAGAGCGCCGAAGAGCGGTTGGCCATCCGATCTGTCAACCACGCTGCTTTCCTGGGCACGGAAGAAGCGGATTTGGTCGATACCCTGCGCTCGAAAGAGGACATGCTGATTTCTCTCGTCGCCGAACTCGATGGAGAAATCGTCGGACATATTCTCTTCAGCCGGATGTGGATCGAGACGCCCGGCGGCCTAGTCTCGGCTGTCGCTTTGGCGCCCGTTGCAGTGGTGCCAGAACATCAGCGTCGGAATATCGGCGGAAGACTCATCCTCAAGGGACTGGATCTATTGCGCGCCCGTGGCGAGAGGATCGTCATTGTCATCGGACACCCGGGTTACTATCCGCGCTTCGGATTTTCCCAGGGGCAGGCCAGCTCGCTCGAAAGCCCGTTCCCGCGTGACGCTTTCCTGGCCATGGAACTTAGCCCCGGCGCCCTAGAGGGTATCCGTGGAAGGGTAGTCTATCCGGCCGCATTTGGTCTCTGAACCGAAAACGCCCGTTCAAGACTAACGACGGCCCGCACTCACCTGGAGTGTTCATCCTGAGATGCGGCGTAGATTCAGCAGGTGGTTCCTCCAAGACAGAACCATCGACGACCATGCCGGCCATCGAGTACCCTACCAGCACCGGGGAGCGGATTTCGAGCTTGTCGAGCACGCGCAGAACATCGTCGGCCAAGCGCTGTTCGTCATACCCTCCAGCCGGCTTGCTGGAATTGCCGTGGCCACGGCGCGTGATGGCGTACACGCGACTGAAGGCCGTGAGCTTGGGAGCGAGTTCGTCATAGATGTGGCCGGAGAGCCCTGACCCCGTCAGGAGCACCAGAGGCCGTCCCGTTCCGCCCCAGTCGAGCGTTTCGAGACGAATGCCATCCTCGACGTAGACGAACCCGACACGGTGCGGCGAAGGGTCTCTCCATTGCACGGGGGCTTGGGCCAGCGCAGTACCGGCGCGCCATTGCGGCATGAGATCGTCCAGCAGCACACCGTGGACGCGGCTTCAAGATTTCTGGCGCAGGACGTCTGCGATTCGCCTCCCCGAGCGCCACCGCTGCCGCACGGTGGGCATTCCGCGGCGAATTGGCTTGGCCGCAACACGAGCGGAGTTCTCAGCAAGCAAGGAAGGACCGTCTTGGCAATTTCGGAGGCATCAGGATCTGCCCAATCACTGCGGTAGCGGACTGGAGATATTAGCGGGGCGGCGAATTATATCGGCCTTTCTTGTACCCGGCTCATTGTGCCTTGCCATCAGGAGTAGGTGCTATTGTCAAGTTCCGGAAGTATGTGATCGAATTGGGACCCGGAGAGAGAGCAATTGCACCCTTCGCTCTGCCGCCCAGCTTCAGGTCGTTGACGATTAGTGTCGCCTGTTCTTGATTGTGGACGTATAGCCGCGCGTGCGGGCCACGCACTTCTATCCTGACCTTCGTCCACACAGATGGAAGAGTGTCAACGTACGCCTCATATTTAGATGGTGTCTCCTTTCGCGTTCGGAAAAATGGCCAGTCCGGTTGTGAGGCGTACTGTGCCGTGTGGTTCCGTCGCTCTTGATCGTCGGCACGGCCGTTAGTCGGACGCAAGTAGAACGACTCAAATGTGCGGAGGTCGCTCTGCACTCGAAAGGCGATGCCGACGAAACCGCGGGAAGTTGCGGGCGCTCCTGGCGACGGTGTGCCCGCGATCTCCGCCTCAATGACGCCGTCGGCAAACTCCAGCCCCTCAATGAGGATGAGAGCCTCCCCGGTCGTGCGTTGGCCTTGCGAAAGTTGCGACGTTTGAACTTGTGCCTCCGCCGACAGAGTCGCGCGCAGACCCTTCTTGCCATTGAGAGTAGCCGGTTCAGCCACCGCGTTGACGAGACGCAGTCCCATGGTCGTTTCCAGAGGGTAGTGTCTGGTCTGAGCTAACGCGTCGCCGGTGAGAAGCGTCAATGCCATCGCTAACGAGAGAAGAGCACCCTGGATTCGATGAGGTCGCCGACGGGCGTGTCTTCGCGCCTCGGCAAAGCCAATATCAGAAAGGATATTAGTCATATCGGTCTCCTTACAGTCGTCAAGTTATGGCGTCTGGCGTCCGGCCGACTTGGCGCCTCGTGGCTTTTGCTCTACCGTCAGGTTCCGAAAATGTGCGACAGCCCCGTAATTGATCCAGAGGGCAACCTTCCCGGTGCGTTGCACTCCAGACTTAACGTCATTGACGATCAGCGTTGGCTGCTCTTGGCCGTGGACGTAAAGGTGCGCGCGGGATCCACGCACGTCTATTCTGACCGTGGTCCACACGTCCGGTTGAAGGTCGACATACGACTCATATCTGGACGGCGTCTCCTTCCGCAGCCGGAACCACGGCCAGTCTGGGAGGGAGGAGTATTGCGCCGCGTGATTCCGTCGCTCCTGCTCAACGGCGCGGCCGTTGGTAAAACGCAGATTGAACAGGTCATAGGCTCCGTCGTGCAGCCGGAAGCCAATACCGACGAATCCACGCGCAGCAGCGTTCGATCCCTGTGCCGGGGCTCCGGCCATCTCGGCGGTAATGACACCATCCGTAAACTCCAAGCCCTCAACAACGGCGTACTGTCCGACGCGTGCCTGAACGTCGTTGGATTCATCCTCGGTCATGCCCTTGAACCGCCGCAGTGTCTCGTCGGATAGGGTGACCCGCAATCCTTTTTTTCCTTCCAGTACGGCTGGTTCGGCGACAACATTATGCAATCGGAGGCCCTCGGCAGACTCCAATGGATAGTGCGCGTGTTGAGCGCGGCTACCGTGCGGCCCCATGAGCATAAGGGCGATTGCAATAGTAAAGCAGAAGGGAAGAGTGCGTCGCATTCAAAATCAACGTACAGGGAATATCAGGCCTCCGCCAGCGCTTTGTGACGGGCGACGGAATGCATTAGTGAACTGCAGTGTGGGCGATACGACGCCGGAGACTGGAGGGCCAGCTAGAGCCGTTGGTTGAGGCGCCCTTCGAGCCGCGATCGATACATCCGCCCGATTTTCAGCGGCGTTCTATCGTTCAGAATCACAACGTAGTCGCCGTGGGCGTCCTGCACGAATTCGTGAACGAAATGAAAGTTGACAATGTGGGACCGGTGAATGCGAAGGAAGTGACGGGGATCGAGCTGGGCTTCGAGACCGCCAAGAACCTCACGGTGGAGATAGGATTGTCGCGTTGTATGGATCGTCACGTACACGCCTGCCGCGGCAATCCATCGAATTTCGCTCACATCAATGAGCCGGACTCGGCCCCGATCTTTGAGTGCCAGCCGGTCTGTATAGTCGTGACGAGATGACTCGGCGGATTTGTCGCTTCGCGAGACTCCAACAAGGTCATGAAGTAGCGCCTGCATCTGCGCGACGAGCGTGTCGGAAGCGCCACCTCGAACAAGCCGAATAGCTCGTGTTAAGGCGACTTCGAACCGCTCGTCGCTGTACGGCTTGAGTAGGTAGTCGACCGCGTGTGCATCGAAGGCCCGCAGGGCGTATTCATCGTATGCCGTGGCAAACACGACGACCGGCATCGGCGTGAGCGGCAAGGCATAGAGGGCTTCGAGCGTGGCGAAGGCGTCCATCTCAGGCATCTGGACATCGAGGAAGATGAGATTGACAGGCGCTCCGGACCGTGCGGCTGTAGAGACGGCATCGAGCGCCTCTTCACCGCCGGAGCAGGCGGCCAGCACTTGGATAGCAGGCTGCCGTTCGAGCATCGTGATCAGCCGTGCCCGCGCAGGCTTCTCGTCGTCGACAATCACCACACGAATCTGCCAGTTCATGGTACATGCGCCGATCGGAGACTTTAATGAAGCCGCACCTTGCCCCTGGCGATGGAAAGGCAGCGTGATCTCCACGCGAACCCCGCCCTCGGTTCGGTTAGCATACGGCGAAGCTATGCTCAGATCTGTAGAGTTCCTCGAGGCGGCGCACAATATTGGATAGCCCGATACCGGCGTGATCCTCCAGGCGCCAGCCTTCCGGCAATCCGACTCCGTTGTCTTCGACCTCGAGTCCTGAGCCGGTCGTCCGTGCGGCGGGCACGCACATCCACGTGGCCGGCCCGCAGCAGCGCGCCCTGTGCCGTGACGAATGGCGTTCTCGACGATCGGCTGCAGGATAAAGCTCGGCACGAGCGCGTCACGCAGCGCCGTCATCGACGCTAATGTCGACCGTCAGCCGATCCTCAAATCGTAGCCGCTCGATCGTGAGGTAATCGTCCAGAAAGCGCAGTTCTTCGGCGAGCGCGACTACCTGCCGTCCTGCGTGATCGAGAGATGAGCGAAGCAAGGCGGCAAGCCGAGCCATCGCCCGCCGTGCAGTCTTCGGATCAGTCTCAGTAAAAGCGCTGATCGTGTTGAACGTGTTGAACAGAAAGTGGGGGTTGAGCTGCGACTGCAGCGCACGGAGCCTAGCCTCGGTGAGGTGGGTCTCGAGTTGCGCGGAATGGAGGATAAGCCTGGCTCCTTCCTGCTCTCGCCTTCGGGCTTCGGCTGCGTAACTCGCCGCCATACTCGCGCCCGCGATAACGGCGTAGACCATCGAATGGGCGAGGAAATTCTGCAGAAAGAAACGACCAGCTCATTCCGGGCCCCACCCCACCTTGAAAATCCTCTGAACCGCGTATTCCAAGGCCATGGCGACGAATGTGACCGAGATCCCGAGCGGGACGTGGGCGAGGATTCGGCGCATTGATGCCATGCGTGCGAGTACGCGGTGGTCCGCGGCGAAGATGAAAGGTGCGAGGAAACCCCAGAGGTACCATCGCGGCATCGTCGTCTGCATGGCGGCGGAGAAGGTGACGTTTGGCCAGAGGAGGTAACTCTGTATCGAAAGGAGGAGGCCGAGACCTGTCCAGAAGACAAGCGCAAGCCCACCTTTCACCCACCGCCTCCGTGGCGTGGTTCGCGCTCGATGTGTTACCGCGGGAACGTGCTGTCGATGGCGTGTTTTCACCATGGCTGCTGCTCGTCATCGCCGCCCCCGAGGCGCAGCATGATCAACGCGCTACCTGGCGGCCCGGTTGCCGGTTACCCGGTCGGCGAGATCTTTCTCCGATAGCCAGAGTTTTGCCTGACATCGCTTCACCGGTTCCGGTCAACGCAAATCAAGAATAGTTCGCCTGGAACTCCCGGTCAACCTGCACGTCAAAGCGCTTCACGTCAAAAGCGCCATTGCCGAACTGCTTCGGCGACCGCCTGTCGGTGCCACTCTGTCGACTTGGCAAGACATTCACCGGCACTGTCGCGAGCGTTGATCGCTCACTCGATCCGAAGACATGACCATGGCAGTTGAGCTGGATGTCGCAAATACACGGAATGAGGTTTCTCCCGGCATGTATCCCGAGGTCTCGTGGCCTGCAGCGGGTTCCGGTGCATCGTTGCTGTGGATCGAGACGCCCGGCGGCCTAGTCTCGGCCGTCGCTTTGGCGCCCGTGGCGAGAGGATCGTCATTGTCATCGGACGCCCGGATTACTATCCGCGCTTGGGATTTTCCAGGGGCAGGCCAGCTTGCTCGAAAGCCCGTTCCCGCGTCACGCTTTCCGGGCCATGGAACTTAGCCCCGGCACCCTCTATGCAGCCGCATTTGGTCTCTGAACGGAAAGCGCCGTGTTCAAGACCGCCCGCACTCACCTGGAGTGTTCATCCTGACATGCGGCGCTGTGGCACTGCCAGCCATCAAGCGTGTCCGGCGTCTTCAAGACAGGGCCGGGTCGTCCTGTGTATAGCGAAATCGCCCTTCGGCCACCGTTCCATACGTCTGCTCGATACCTGCCCAAATCCCCTGAGGCGGAAGCCCGGTGGCCCCACCTCGCGCGAGGTGGGGCCAAGCATCAGTAGCGCATGATGCTGACGACCCGCGGCGTAGATTCAGCACGTTGTTCCTCCAAGACAGAACCACGGCAACGATGCCGGCACCCAGAAGCTACGTTTCACTTGCCCACTTCAGCTCATTCGTTGATTATTCGGAGCGTAGGGCCGTAAGCGGATCGATGCGCGCCGCCCGGCGCGCAGGAACGAGACCCGCCAGAGTCGCAGCTGCGAAAAGCAAGATGGACGTAGTTATGATCATCAGCGGGTTCGCTGCCTGTGCGCCTTGTACCTGATGTGCAAGCATCCGGCTGAGCGCAGCGCCAGCGACAATTCCAAACGCGATCCCGGTAATTGCCAGCTTCGCGGCGGTGCCCACCACGTGTACCACCGTGTCGAGCTGACGAGCACCGAGCGCCATGCGCAAGCCAATCTCGTGAACGCGCTCGGCAACCCAGTAATGCATCACCCCGTAGACGCCGACCAGGGCGAGCACCAGCGCGAGCCCCGTGAAGCTGCCGAGCATGACAGTGATAAATCGACTGTGTGCTGCGAATGACGAGACATCCATGGTTTGTCCCGCGCTGATCGTTGCACCTGGCGCTATCTCATGAACAGCGGCACGTATCGTCGGAGTCATCGTCACAGGCGGTAACGTTGTGAGCAGGACAAAGGTGCGGGACGCGGCGGGGTTCGCGTCCTGTGTGTATGGCAGGTAGAGGAGCGGCTGCGGCCCGCGGCCGAGTGGATGGTACACATCGCTGACTACGCCGACGATTGATATCCATGGTGCAGGACTCGAGCGGTCGTGTGATTCTAGACGTACCAGTTTGCCAACGGGGTCCGAATTTGGCCAGAGATGATCGGCGAGACTTTCTGCCACGATGGCGACGGGCCCAGTGTTGGGCCGGTCCTGGGTGCCAAAGGACCGGCCGCGTTTCAAAGAGAGGCCCATCACGCGGAAATACTGCCCGTCGATTTTGAAGGGCTCGGCTCGCGCTTGCATATCGGTGGCGGTGGAGGTCTGCGTCGCGAGTGGCCGTCCTGACGGGGTGGCGGAACCGGTGATGGCGTATGGGTGATCCAAGGCGCCGGCGGTCTGAATGCCCGGCAGCATGCGAAGTCTGTCGGCAATCTGCTGGAATGCGCTGAACCGGCGTCTGCCGTCACCTCCGCTCTCATTATCCAGGTCCACCGTGACACGCAGAACCTGATCCGCTCGGAATCCGAGATCCTTCCGATGGATCAGGATTAGGCTTCTGACCATCGCGCTAACGCCGACAAGCAACGCCATCGACATTGCCAGTTCAGAGATCATGAGCAGACGAGCGAGAGCGTGGCGACGTCTCCCCATGCCACTCGTGCGGCTCGCCTCTTTCAAATCCGTATTGAGGTCAGGGCGCGATGCGCGCAACGCCGGAACGAGGCCGAATGCGATCGTCGCGACCACGCAAAGTAAAAGCGCAAACCCGAGTGCGCGAAGATCCAGTCCCAACGTCTCCTCTTGCGAGAACCTGAAGAATCGCATCAGGTCGGGTGGCAGATGCGATTGGATAACCCCTAAGCTGTTCCACGCGAGGAATACGCCTATCACGCTGCCCGCCACGGAGAGCAGTCCACACTCCACCAACACCTGACGCGTAAGCTGCCGGCGGCTTGCGCCGAGTGCCATCCTAATGGCGAATTCGTTCCTGCGGGCGTTGCCGCGAACGAGGAGAAGGTTGGCAACGTTGGCACAGGCGATCAGGAGAACGAACCCGACCAGCACCTGCAGGAGTAGCACCGATGACGCGTATGCCGACCGCCAGGCTTTCGCCAACAGTTCTACGCGAATCGGTCGAGGCTCGCGACTAGTCCTCACCTGGGGAACGTTCGCGCGACGTTGTGCGATGGTATTCATCTCCGCCTGCGCCTGTTGCAGCGTTGTGCCCGATTCCAGCCGACCGACCATCCACACGTCGCCAGTCTGATCCAGTTCGGCGCGGCTTACCGGTGCCGGCACCCACATTGCGCTGTCGCGGTAAATGAACCAGAAGGACGCCGGCATCACACCGATAACGGTGTAGGACCGGTCATCCATCGTAATCGTCTGGCCGACGAGGCGGGGATCTCCCGACAGGCGTTTCCACAGGCCGTGACTGAGTACGACGACTGGTGCGGCACCGCTTTGTTCATCGGCCGCTTGGAAGGTTCGGCCGATTGCCGGACTAGCGCCTATCACGTCGAAAAGATTGGCAGCCACGCGAAAGCCCCAAGTTATCTGCTGCTCGTCACCGATCTTGAGCCTGAGACCCCAGCGCTGAAGCCACGCCCCGCTCGCGAACGATTTCGGGTTGAAATCGAGAAGCTACTGGCGTGAGTCCATCAAATGCGACGAGTTCTTGCGGCCGTTCAAACGGAAGCGGCCGTAAGATGAGCGCATTGCAAGCGCAGAAAAAGGGCCACGTTGAAGCCGATGGCAAGGCCGAGGGTCAGGACGATGACGGATGTGAAACGCGCCTTGGACGAGAGAAAACGCGTGCTTTGGCGGAAATCCTGAAGCAATCCGAACATCTCCCTCCTCCTCGTGTGTGCGCATTGACGGTCAGGGCCGTATCACGCGTTTTGCCGGAGCAGATAGCCACGGAGGCACCTCTGTTCGACTTTGTTCTCCGAAAGCAGGTGCAGTTGATTCACCAATCCACCATTGCGCAACCAAACGGTCAACCGAGGCTGACCGCATTGGCTAACCCGATCCGAAATGTCCCAATAACGAGAGCATGACTGACCGAAACCGGGAAAGGCTCCAATCGAACATGGACCCCTATGACTCGGTTCCGCCTCGCAATCTATGCAAGCGTCCAGTCATTTACAAGCGCTTTGGATTCCCACTGACAACCTCCAAGGTCGCACGGACACACTGATGTGAGTACTTCCTGGTAGGTCCGGTTCTCGTCTACAGCGGAGGGAACCGCAGTCAATATTCCGCAATTACGTTTCCCAAGCACTTGATTAAACGCTAGGGGACGACGACGCAGCAGAAATACATCCACCGGAGGGTGGTTGCCAACTTCACAAGAGCGCAGAGAGGAAGCCAGCGCGGCTCTTAAAGAGGCAGGAGCACAGATTCTCTTGCTTCGAGGACGCAAAAGGAGGCCCGCTGTTATCGGGCATCGATAAGACTTATGAAGCCGAACGATCTTGCTCAAGGCACCCTAGGCCTGCCCATCCTGAGGATCCTCGTGCTCGAACCCATGCACGGATGGGCTCCGGCGCTGCAGCGCCTTGTGCAGCGCGGCTGGATCACGGCGCTATGGAACACGTCGCCGAACGCGCGCCGCGCGAAGGCGGTTATCTCGCCACCGCACGGTTTGAACGGATTGTCGAAAGCGGACTTGGAGGCACGGCCGACAACTTCGACACGATCAGCCTGCACACATTCCCGAACCCGCGAAGCCCGGCGGAATTATGGCCGGACCTGAATCAGGAAGAGAACGAAAAGCAGAGAAGGTAACAGGAACGCATTGCGCGCGAGAATGCGGGTTATGCCGGCACGGGTGCTGACGAGTGCGGCCGGTACCGGCTCGCCCGGCAAATCCATCGCGGTACCTTTCGTCGGCGCTACCGCAGCGACCCTTGTGATAGCGGAGGCCATCCGGCTCCTCCACAACGGGCCGGCTTATACAGACATCAAAGTTTCGACGGCCGCAACGGATGCGCGTGCCGCACGGACATTAGGCAACTATCGTAACGACGATCTCGCGGGATTGAAGTATTGCCTTGCGCAGATGCCTGAACTGCCCTCGGCCTAGGACGGAGGTCTGGTTCTTAGTCTTAGTTGATTACTACACCGGCCCACTCAGCGGACAGCGCTTCGCCCTGCTGAAGGACAACCTGCACCGCCGGCATGCTGAAGGTCAGGTGGATATCCGTACTTGCGCAGGATTTTCTTCACAAGCACGCGCATCCTTGCACGCGCTGCATCCCGGTGCATCCAGGCCACCGTGACGGTATTCTTCACAGTCGTCACAAGCTCGTAGGCGATGACGCGCAACTTTGGTTCCCCCATCACCTCACGGCCCTACGGTTCTCCGCGAGCGCATCGATGTGCCAGTTCTGGCTCGGCTTGCCCGGTTGAATAGGTCGCAGCAGCACCTGATGCTCCTCGCACCAACTTGTCACAGCGCGACCGAGGAACTCGGCGCCGTTATCGACTCGAATCTAGCTCGCATTGTTAGAACGATATAGAAACGGTTGTGGCATGGGGTCGCAGATACGTGAGAAGCGTGAGCGTCTCGTGCGTATTGGAAAACGCCTCGAACAAAAACACGTGCTCGTCACCGCGGTCGTTCCGGAGGACAAGTTCTTCCTTTCCGACGGGGCCACGGTTCCTGAACGAGCAGTGGCTTTTCAGGACTTCGAACGCATTCTTATCACTGAACTCGGAAAACTCTTCTTCAAAGCGCCGGGAACGAATGAAGTAGCGGCAAGGACGCTCGGGGTCGAACGAGTCGTCCGTGTGGCGCGGATGTTGACTGACGACGCCCACGGCCGGAACCTCTAGCGCCTCGACCAGCCTCCATAAGCTCGAAGTCATAGTGTTGCCAAAGGCTTTCGTTGCTTGCTTTACGAGGTTGAAGGAGGGGCTGGAACTCCGAGCAAACTCGATAAACCGGTGTTGTAGGAAGAGCAGCCGACCGGCTCCATAGTTCGCTTCAGCCTCGACTTGCGCGTGGCAGGACGGTGACAACGTGTAGAGCCGATCTCCGTGCATTAAAGCGCCGTGCCATTCGATGATGCTGTGCGCAATCTCGTGCGCTTCAAACCAGCGCCATTTTAGTTGTGGTTGCGAGGAATCGATAAGAATGCGTTTTGAATCAGGAACGTAGAGAGCTTTCAGGTCAAGTTTCCGCACAACATCGAAGATTAGCGTCGGTCTCATGACAAGCTGCCGACCGGCAATTTTCATTCGGCTTACGTATTCCCGGAGGGGACTGTCGTCGGAAGAGGAGTAGTAGTGGCGATCGAGCTTGAGGAGCTCGCGAACTTGCAGGAGGTCAAGCGGTGGTTCTGGATTCCCGAGGCCGCGAAGAACCTTTGCCACTTGGGCATCGATTGCTTGCGCGGTCCCCTCATCCAAAAACTTGTTCTTCACTGCTCTGACAGGAACTTTACGTACTCATCAAGCGCAGTTTGTTCCTCTTTCGAGAGCTTCGCAACCGGTTGCGACCGAGCTGCGAAACGAAGCGTAGCTTCCCCAAAGTGCGTGTCTTTCAGCTCCAAGAGTCCGGCAAGGGCCATGAGCTTCTGAAACGGGAGCTTCAGAAATGATGCCAACCGATGGACTGCGTGCGGCGTAGGCTCAAACTGCTCGTCAAGCTCAAGGTGCACCACGTCCGCAAGACCAAGCCCGGTTTCACTCGCAAACTCCTCCATCGTGAGCGAACGCTTGCGGCGTTCAAGTTGCACTAAGCGCATGAACGCTGGACGAGTTTGGTCGACGCGCTTGCGCTCTTCTTCTGTTATCGTTGCGGGAAGGCCGCCGACAGAAACGAAGTGCTTCCTTTCCTCCTCGGCTTGCTTGCGTAGCCAATCCCGGTCTGTTGACATCCTCATTGGCTCTCTCCTGGCAAAAACTTCTTTGCTTGTTCTGGGGTGAACTCGCACCACAGTAGGTTCTCCTTGGCCGGATCACGGCCGACAGCAATCATTCCAGCGCTCTGGTAGAAGCCTTCGGAAACGGGTAATGAGTGGAGGCCGACACGGCCCTGAAATTCTTCGTCGATGCTGAGTCGAACCGCTACTTCGAGTAGCCGCCGGCCGACAGCACTAAATTGTGCTTTCTGGCCGATGGACTCCATGAGGCGGTAGATGTTCCACGGCGCAACCTCTAGGTAATCCACGTACACCAGAGGCTTGCCTGCTTGTTCCGGAAGTCGGCAGCGGCAACGGAGCCCACCGGTTTGGACTTCCATTAGACCTTGTAGCTTTCCACGGCAGCTCAAACCGTAGAACACCACGCCCATCTGGGTGAACATTGGAGCTTTTCGCCTCCAATCCCAAAACCAATGTTGGGGAATCAGCTCCGCTCTGCCTTGTTTTGCGAGCGTGCGAGCGGCTTCCACCACAACCGGCCGCCATTCCGTCTGCGTTTCAATGAAGTGCTCTACAGTGACTTCATCAAACAGTTCCGCTTCCACTAGCTGTCCGGTATCTTCATCGATTAGCTCAACGGGAAGCCTCACAGCACCATGAGCTCCGCCTTCTTCTTTTCCGTGTCTTCGAAGAAGAGCGTTTCGCCCCGCCCTAGGCGGACATCAACCATTTGGTAAAGCCGGAGGGCTTGGCGAACGAGCGCGGTCTTGCTCAGGTCTTTCTGTGTGGAAAGCTCCTCAAGCGCGCGCATCTCTTGATCCGTGAGGTTTAGCGTCATTGTGCGTTTCTGCATAGCGACCTCAGTATTATGACTCTCTCTATAAGGAAGTGTAGCCAAAAATTGGGCTACCCGCAAGTATTGTGTAGCTACCCCACATTTATTCTCTAGCCAAAAATTAGCCATCTTTGATATGATGATGTTGGCCCCAGAAAGGAGGGGGCATCCTTATGGAATTGGAACCTATTGAAACAGAAGAGCTTCTTGAGGAGGAAGTCGACATTGAAGCCTTGGTTAAGCGGGGCGCAGCGGTACCCAAAGCCAAACGGTACGCTTTTCGAGTCGACAAGGATCGGGTAGTTGTTCACAAGCCGAGAATTACCGGGGCAGAGGTACTAGCAAGCGTGGGAAAGAACGCCGACTCGCACAAGCTCTACCAGCACAAGCGCCGTAGTCAGCCTGCGCTCGTCGCGCCACACGAAACTGTTGACCTGCGTGAGGCCGGGGTGGAGCGCTTTACCACCATGGCAAAGGATACGACCGAGGGTCGCGGCACTACGCTTGAGCTATGCCGCGAGTTTCGCCTGCCCTTAGCGGACGAGGAGTATCTCGATGGTCTAGGACTCTCGTGGCAAACCATCAACGATAGCGGCAGCCAGTGGCTCCTCATCCATGACTGGCGCGTTCCTCCGGGTTATAACGTCGTTTCCGTCTCGGTTGCGCTTCTTATTCCAAGCGGGTACTCGGATACGCAAATCGATATGGCGTACTTCCACCCAGGCCTCTCTCGTATAGACGGCAAGGGGATTGGGGCGTTATCCCCGCAGGCGATCCGAGGCGAGTCGTGGCAACGATGGTCACGTCACCGCACCGGCCAGAATCCGTGGCGGCCGGGGGTCGATGATGTGGCAAATCATCTGGCGCTCGTGGATGAATGGCTGCGTCGTGAGTTCGACAGGTCGTAAGCCGTGAGATATAAATTACGACTGAATGAGGCGCAGCATACGCTGCTGCGCTCTCATCTCTTCCCCGGTGATGGCAATGAGGCCGCGGCACTGCTAGTTTGTGGCAGAAGGGACGGCACGTCTCAGCACGCGCTTACGGTGCAACGTGTGGTCCCCGTTCCCTACAGCGCTTCAACGCGCAGCCCGGACCGCGTCACCTGGTCAACACACGTTATTGACTCGCTTCTACCTGACGTATTCGGCAAGCGACTTGCAATCGTAAAGGTTCACAGCCACCCAGAGGGTTACCGAGCTTTCTCTTCATTCGATGACACGTCAGATCGGATGGTATTCGGCGCCATCACGAGTCTTCTGGAGGATGCTCTGCCGCACGCGAGTGTGATCATGCTGCCCGACGGTGAGATGCTCGGCCGGGTAGTTGCCGGCGATGGGCCGATGCAAGCGCTGCATTCAATTACGGTCGTCGGGGATGACATCCGGATATGGAACGCGGAATCTTCCGCTTCGGTGGGTGCGTTTGCCATGCGACACGCGCAGGCCTTTGGAAACGGCACGATCGAGCGTCTCCGCCATCTGTCAATCGCTGTAATCGGGTGTTCTGGCACAGGCAGCATCGTCATTGAGCAACTCGCACGCCTCGGCGTGGGGCGGCTTATTCTTGTGGATCCCGACCGCATTGAAGAGAAAAACCTCAACCGGATTTTAAATAGCTGGATGGAGCACGCCAAAGCAGAGCAGTTCAAAGTCCACGCACTCGAAGACGCTATTCGTCGCATGGGCCTTGGAACGGAAGTTGTTGCGCTCCCGATGAACCTCGCGAATCGAGAGGCTGTATGCGCGGTAGCTGAGTGTGACGTGGCGTTTGGCTGCATGGACGGAGTTGAAGGGCGGCATCTCTTGAACCGTCTCAGCACGTTCTACTCAATGCCGTATTTCGATGTTGGCGTGCGGCTCGACGCGGATGGGCACGGGGGAATTGCAAACATCTCTGGAGCGGTTCACTACCTTCAGCCGGGCCGGTCGAGTCTGTTGAGCCGTGGCGTATACAGCCTCGATCAGGTTCAGGCGGAGGAGATGCGTCGGACCAATCCGGACCTCTACGAGCGGCAGCGCGGCGAGGGATACCTCCGCGGCGTAGTCGAAGATCGACCAGCTGTCATCAGCGTGAACATGTTCTATGCCGCCTTGGCTGTGAATGACTTTCTTGCGAGATTTCACCCGTATCGTAACCAGGCCAATAGCGAGTACGCGTATCTGGGAGCGAGTCTTGCCGAACTGCAGTTTTACCCGGAAGCCGATGGAGAGGATTGCACGCTTCTGAAACGCCATGTCGGCCGTGGCGACACAACGCCTCTACTGGAGCGAGCGGCGTTGTCATGAAAGGCTGGTTAAGTAAGCTCAAGCGAGCTCTAAAAACGTGGCTCCGTGGCGACCGTATTGATGTCGTTCGGGTCGAAGAACTGCCGGACGTTCTGGAGGATCGTATCCTCTATGCGATTGGCGAAGAACAGCCGTGGGCGGCTGCGCTTCTTTGTCCATGTGGCTGCAAAGACACCATTCAGCTCAGTCTTTTGACCGATGATTATCCGCGGTGGCGGCTCCGAATCGATGCGCGAGGAGCGGTCAGTCTGTATCCATCCGTCTGGAGAACGGTCAGTTGCCGGTCGCATTTCTTCTTACGGCATGGTGTCATCCTCTGGTGCGCGAATGCAGAGCAGTAACAGCCGCATCAACTTTCAACAAATTGTGTTCGGAATTGAATGACACGCCGAAGAACATCGATCTGATCACCGACGCTTCGCTCTCCCGATCTCAGCAGGGGGCAACGACTTTGACCGTCCATCGGAAAACCGACTTTGCAGGGCTCATCTTTTTTCTCTAGCGTCAGCCTGCGGCCAGATCCGGGCGACGGAACATAAGTCGCCTGCTTAGAGAACCGATGCCAGTAGGTTTCATCAATGCGAATTACGGGATCGATTGCCGGGTCGCACATCACCACGCGCGAACAATGTTTTGCGCAAGCATCGCTCAGTTCCTGTTGTATGCGCGTCAGAACAGCGTCATGGAGATATGCCCGCACCTCCGCTGGAACTTCTTCCTGATCGGTCATGTACCAGGGGTTCTCAACGAGGGGCGTCAGCAATTCTGCCGGCAGACGGGACAGACCGAGCGAGACGACGTAAGCCGCTACACCTTCGATTGTCTCGGGTGCGATCCCGAACTGCTCCGCCCGATACGCAAGGTAGACGTGGTTGACAAGCGCCAGCGCAATCACATTGGCCAAATCCATATCTGCCAAGTCACCCAACCAGGGTCGTAGCCGCGGATCACCGTTTCTGAGTTCGGCAGCGACCATGCTCAGCAGGGACGCTTCTGACGATTCGAGTTTTTCTCGACTTTGCCAGATTTCCTCTAGATCGCGGCGAGTGGCAAAATATAGCTGGTTCCAGAAGCGGCTCCGGAGAGCTTCCACGCGACCTTGCAGTGAAAGGGCAGTGGGGCAGGCTTTCGCGATCACGGACGGGTGTTTCAACACCATTCGTTCCAGCGTGTCCCGATCCCAGAGCCGAATCTTCGGACGGGGATGGTGCGATTGCCGACGAATGCGACCCAGTCTCTTGAAGGGTTGGAAAATTGTGTGTTTGTTACGATCACCAGGACGTCCACATCAGGCCGGTTCGCCACGATCAGAATGGTTTCCTGCAGGGCTGCAGGTTCGACAGTCTTCGACCGGCCCTTGACTTGAACCCACCACCGCTGTGCATCGATGCTTCCATCGGGAACCGCCACAGGAAAAATGGCTTCTAAATCGCGCCCGCCGTCGGCGCTGGTCGCCTTCATGCCACCGCGGCGCCATTCCAGATCTTTCGCGCCCATGTCGTCGAGCAGCCAGTAGACGAACTGCTCGAGCGGTTCGCCTTTGAGGTCCCTCCACGGGATATTGCTCGGCACAACAAGTTCTGGCACTCAGTTCCCTCGCTTATTGACTGTTCGTCGGACTCCGCGGCCGCACACACCTGACATTTGCTTTCTTGACCTGGTGAGGGGCTCAGGAAAGCATCTCAAGGTAATCGTAGTCGTCGCTCTGATTTGTCAGCACCTGCGCGAGCGCGTTCCGCCAGTTTGCCTGATACACATTGGTCTCGTCGCGCAGAGCGAGTCCGGCATCCGCAATACGGGCGTGTGTCTCCACAGAGCGATCCAACAGGGTGAGGGCGGCTTGCGCGGCTGTGCGCGCGTTACCGGATTGTGCAATCCCGGCGAGGATCGATCCCAAAATGTAGACCATATGTTTTCCGGCGTCCCACCGCGGCCAGTTTAGGTTTGAGGCTACCGGCCCAGAAAAAGGCGAATGCGTCAGGATTTCGTTCCTAAGCGCTGCCGTCATGAGAGTCGTTTCATCGGGATAAACGACCGTCCCCCACAAGCGGCTGGAGAAGAACCGGGGCGGCGCATCGCCACCGCCACCGCGCCCTGTGGCCGGCTCCCAACGATCGGTCGTAAACTTCCACAGATTTTGACTGTGGCCGATGGCCACTCCGGTAGCTCCAACACCAAACGAAAGGATCCCCATCGGGCCTGCGTAGGCATGCAGCACCGGTTTTCCGGTACAGGCCAAAGTCAACACGGACGAACTGCATCGGCGCACCCAGTCCGCATCGCTGGGTATACGCTCATCCTCAAATTCAAACGCGAAGTACCAGCCGTCGGCTTCAAGCGCGGTGGCCTGCGAGAGCACCGGCCCAAGCGTCTCATCGGATGCCGTGACTGACCGCGCCAACACCAGAGTGGCGATCGTTGGACGAGCGAGGTCGTTGCCGACCTGGCGGGCCATGCCGAACAAGCGAGCGTTGAGCTGCACGATGTCCGGCCGCCCAGCTTCGTACATCACTGCGGGAGCCAATACAGCCGTTGTGTTCAAAGCTGCGTTGTCCGTCCGCAGTTCATTGCCCAGGTTGATCAAGTCCTGATCGGAGATGTTCCGCAGCTCCGACACCGTAGTTCGGAACGTGGAAATCGGATATGTGTCCAGAAACCGATTCGTGAAGTCCGGGTTATGGAACTGGTGATCGAGGAGGAGATCGGCTCCTTGCGCGCGATACCCTGCGGCGTATGCAATCGCGTTATCGCGTGCCAGATCACGCGGGCTGAGGACAACACCGACTCCAATCTGCTGTTCGAGCTGCTCCTGAACAAGCTTTTGACTTCTATCGCCACACTGGTGCCACGCTCCGCGACGCATTATTGTCCTCCCAGCTTTCGGAGCATTGCGGCGACCTGAGCCGCGTCCGCGGGCCGCTTAGCGCGTTCCTTCTCAAGCAGCCGGGCGACCAGAATGCGCCATTTTGGATCGAGAGCGGCAAAGGCCGGATTCGTGGTGTGGCCGGCTCCTTCACATACAGCTGTGGCAAGTTGCTCGTAGGTGGCGGTATCGGGGGCACAGAATGGGTGCGTGCCGGTGAGAGCTTCATAAAGCAGCACGCCGACAGCGAACAGATCCGTCCGATGGTCGATGTCGTACTTGGTACCGGCGAATTGCTCGGGTGCGAAATAGAGCGGCGTGCCGATTCCAGCGCCATCGACGGTTCGGGTGAGCGCCGGCAGACGGAGGTGCCTCGCAACTCCGAAATCGATCAGCACCGGGTCACCGTTCGGCCGCACACGGATGTTCTGCGGTTTGATGTCCCGATGCACGATATCATGCCGCCGGAGCTCCGCAAGCCCATCACAAAGCGCGGCAAAAAAGGTGGCGGCACGGGTGGGCTCCCACGCGGCGCCCGCGTGGAGGTGATCCGTCAGATCCGCCCCGGCGACAAACTCCTCGACAATGAAGTGCCGTTGGCTGCCTGGCCTCGAGGAAAATGTGTATTCGAACAACCGCACAACGTTTGGATGCGTGATGAATTGGAGGGCCTGAATCTCCCGATCCAGCCGGTCCCGCTCATATGCGGGAGAAATGATCTTCAGGCATAGATCATAGCCTTGCTGATTCTGAACGTGAAACGCGGCTTTCTGCTCACTGGGAGTGAGTCCGCGCACAAACGTATATTCCGGGAACGCTTGCTGCGCCTCGGGGAGCGAGACTACGAACGGCATAGATTAATTTCGAGAGCTCCGGGCGACCAGCGACGCTAACTGGTAGTAGTAGATCCAAACAGATGGACGGTGCAGGCGGGCTGCTTTGAGGACGCGCACCTCGCCCGCGTCAGAAACCGAGAGCAAGCCAATTCCCAGCTGCCGCAAGACTGGTTCGGGTTGGATGCGTTGTGCTACGGGATCGGGAAGCGCAATGAAAGAACGATGGGCAAAGATCCGGTTCCGTTGCGCCTGCGCGACAGCTTTGGCCCAGTTGGAAACTTTCACCTCGATCGTGATTACTTCCGGCAGAATCTCGCGCCATAAAGGCGATAGCGAAAAATTCCCCTCAATCGTGCCATGGACGGCTTCCGCTTCGACCAGCATGTCCATCGTGTTTCGGGCATCTGCCGGTCGCATGCGCATTCGCTCCGCGATCGTGTCCAGCTTTGCCCCTCTGACCGCTCGCAAATAGGCGAGGACCTGCGCTTTGGAGCAGTCCATGTTCGACAAAGCGATCACTTGCGGATGGTAGGAGACGAGCACCAGATCCGGCCGACCGGCGCCCACAGCGACGGAGCCGGCAATCCACGAGGGCTGGTTGAATGGAAAGAGTTGCGGAACCCGTTCGACGACGGAATCCTCCACGGCCAGCTCCGGCCCCGAGCGGCGGCGCTGGAAGTACGTCACAGAGGGATGTCCCACGAGTTTCGATCTTCTTTTCATATACCGGTATAGGAGACGGGGTTGTTCCGGAAGCGACTGGTTGGCCGCACGTAGCGGTCGAGGGTGGCGCGGCTGCGATGTCCGGTTTGCTTCATGATGGCCCAGTCGGGGGCTCCACCGAGAGCGGCGGATGTTGCAAATCCGGCGCGCAAACTGTGGCCGGCGTAAAGAGCGGGGTCGAGGCCCGCCGCCATCACGCGTTGTTTGATGATGAGGGCTACGGCCGTGGGCGTCAGTGCTTTTGCACCGATATGACCGTGCCGGGAAATGCTGCGAAATACTGGCCCGGATTCTATCTTCGTCGCGGCCGTCCAATGCTGAAGGGCGGCAACGGGACACGTTTCTGGTCGCGACCCAGCCGGGATGGCGACTTCCCTGCTCCGGCCATCCTGATCGGATTTGCTTCGCCGGATGTCACACACCACGCCCTCGGCTACGAAGCGAAGGTCGGAAAGGTCGAGCGCGACGAGCTCGGACCGTCGGAACGCGCCGGCGAAGCCGACCAGCAGAAGCGCCCGGTCGCGAACATCCCGTACAGAACTGCCAAACGACCGCATCATGGCGCGCAGATCTTCGGTAAGCAGGGCCTCTTTGCCATGAGCGGCGACGCCGTTCGTCCGGCGCATGCAGGCCGTGACTTCCCGGACACCCCGATGTTCGGTCGGACTCTCAAAACCGGCGAGCCGGTGCACCTGAGCAATCGCGGCCAGCTTTCGAGTGATGGTGCTGATCTGCTTACCTGCCGCACCGAGATGGCCGATGTACAGCATCACGGTTTCGGGTTGGGCGGGCAGCGACATTCGTACACAGTGTTGGCACCACACTTCGAAGTCTCTCCAGTCGGAGGCATACGCGCGGTAGGTTGCCGGTGCTCGGGTGTTCCGCAGGTAGGCGCGGACCCGCGGGGCGGCCTGATCGAGATCGCCGGAGGGGAGCAGAACAGGGAGCGGATCGGTCATGCGAGCCGAACCAGTCTATCAGAGGTGCTGGCTTTCGGGAAGTGTCAGTTATCAAAAGTCAGACGAGGTAACCGTACTCTAATGCCCCGTTCCTTGCAGCCGGTAAGATGCTGATTGTGCAATGGATTGATCGAAGGTAAAAGGTTTATCTTCAGCATTGCGGGCTGGATGTGTAGACTGCGTTAGAATTGCCCACACGATGGGCGTCCGTCAGGAACTCGAACAATTATGGGGGGACTTCAAAAAACATCCCCTACCCGCAATATCTGTGGCTATTCTCGCCGGCGGGTTGGTGATTGCCTTTTATGAAAGATTCTGGATTCCCATCCTCAGGGACCAGCTCGCACGATGCGAACAGATCGTAAGAAGGTTGGAAGTAGAGAAACATCCGACCGACAAGCAGGTCAAAACACCGGTCGAACGTTGCCAGAACGGTACCATCCGTCTCGACATGCCACTCGAACCTGAGGTTCCGCTAAATATATGCGTGTCGCCGAACCCTGCGACTGAACCAACCGTGCAGCCAGCGAAAGACGGGTTAGGAGCAGCCGTTCTGCGATGGTTTGTGCATGACTCCGGGAAAACAAAAACTTTAGCGACTTGCACCTGTTACGAGTCCGACCAGAAAAGAGTCAAATAAGGTGCCGGAGCTGAACGTGCTTCGGAAGGAGTAACCGTGACCCGCTTTGCTTTGTTTACCTGTCTTGTCCTGCTTAGCGGCTTCGATGCAATAGCGTTCGGTCAACAGCGCTGTCTAAAGACGGCGTGGGCTGCTTATGACAAGCAGCAGTACACTGCGGCGATTGCATCTGCCGAACAGTGTATCGCCTCGTTCGGGGCACGAGCACAAAAAGACCAATCTGAACTTCCCAAGACTTCACTGCCTCCGACCGGAACGGTTGCTGATGCCGGCGAACGGCAACGTCTTCTCGCGCGCTGGTCGATCAACGACGTCGCCGCTTCCCATTGGATTGTTGGGGCATCGTCTCAGCAGCTGTATACGCGATCAAAGAATCCAAAGCATCTCGATGCAGCCAAGCGGGCATTCAAAGCTGCTACCGCTCTGCCGGCTGGACGTGTCCTTGACCCACAGAGCGAGATCTGCTGCTTCTGGTCCCCCGCAGAGGAGGCACAGATCCGATTGCAACAGCTTGGTTCTTCGTAACAGCATTCAGGGCAACTTCACCATCAGTGGCTCGCTGCCCCGGGACGGTAGATCACAGGGATCGAATCCTGTTTCCAGATTCGAGCGGCGTTGTTGTGCGCGGGGTTCAATGGAGACCTCTCGATGCTTGTGCAGTCCAGCGTTACGTGCAATATTTTAAATTTGTCAATGGTTCCCAATCGCCGATTTCGCGCATGTCGCCAATCAGCCTAGAAAAGCGAAGTTTCGGGTCTACGTCGTGCCGTCCCTCAGCAAACACAAGCGGAGGCTCGCCGAGATACCGGCTACGGATCGAGGGGATGCTGTGACGGATTGCTGTATTCTTCGTCTTGCGATTCCAACCACTCGTCGTGCTCATGATCCTCGTATTCTTCGTCGAGTTGAGCGCGTTCGGCGGCACTGAACAAATCGTCTCACGCTCAACATTGCGGAAAGGCTTGAGTACTGCTCCGGAATACCCGGCCATTCGACCTCGGATTCCATCAGTCTGTTGGAAACAACGATGTGCTGTCCGGGTTCGAAAGGGAACACGATGCGCGGACTGCTCTCGCTCAGGTAATCACGCCAGAACTGCAGTTCTTCGAGCAGGTCGTAGTTGAACATCCGCGCCTTCCGCCGCGTGACCTTCTTCCCACCATTGCAGAATTAATCGTACCCGCGCGGTCCATCGGGTTTTCTGGCGACAATGTGAGCGATCTCGGAAAGTACGACTGATTCATCAACCGGAGTCTCAGGATGGATCAGAACTCGGGGGCAGCCCGGAAACGCGCACCGATGTATTGTCTGCATTCGGCGCCGGCGGGGACCAGATCTCGCTGCCCATCTCGCCTAGAACCCGGAACATTTGCTCCATCCGTTGTTTTCGTCCCGCATTGCTCAAACATGCAAACATTTTTATCACTCTGATGCTCTGATGTGTATGCCGCCTCGTATCGTGGGATGAGGAGCTGAAAGACAGCAGAACTCTTCGACAGAAGATGCGCGTGCGTTCCTGCGCCTATTTACAAAACATCGTCGAACAGACCACTAGCGAGTGGAGCGAGGCGTCGCCATATCCGGCACTGTACTCCGGTCCGCGATCTGCAACAAAACCAGATTATCGATAACCTTCTCTCAGTACGACGGTAATAACCTCGTGTCTAGAAGACACGACGTTTTGCAACGGTGACATGAAGTTGCCGATACTTGCCTTACATCGTACAGAGTACGTCAGAGTTGACAGTCCATCACATCGTGGATCACGAGGTTCGTCCCGCTGAGTGGAATACCGACTACATATAGAATTTATCGCCGACAACAAATGCCGGTCCGCGCCGGAGATATGGGCTGAAGTAAACATTAGCGTTGCAAGTAATCGGTTGGTATTCACCGTAAGCTGCTTAGGGTGTCTTGAAGGTGGATGCGGCAGGGACTTATATCGGCCAGGCTTACGAACGATCGGGAACTTACTCGCGAGCAGACGTAAAAAGAGGTCATCATCTTCACGACCCCAACCCCAATACTCGTTTGAGCATCCGTTCACCGCGTGGAATACGTCTCTCCCCATAACTACCACCCCCCCAAAAAAGGTGCGGTAAGGCAGTTTATACCCGAATTGTTGCACGCATGCGGCAAGATGAGTAGGATGTGAGGGTCGCGAGTAATCGCAGCTGTCACTCTCGGGTAGCATGTCTACGTCATGGAAGCAGATCCATCCAACATCGGTACTCGTCTCCAAAACGCCCACATTGATCAGTGCACCCCGATTAAACGGGAGAGAATCTCCTTGATTGACGATGACTAATCGATGCGGGACCTCATGAGTATCTAAAAAGGCGCTTATGGCGGGAACAAACGTCACGAGATGAGACGGCCGATCACGATAAGGAACAATAACGACCAACTCACAACTGGGCACATTAGGCTCCTCTTACGGTAGATCTGACGAATCCATTTCTAACAATTCCGTTCTCGTTAGGTCAGGGTCAAACACGTTCAGCTGCCACCTGTTGTCGTTTCCGAATTTGGGCAGTTCTCCATTAAGCTGCGCGCGGCGGTTCAGCAGGGTTTTGTAAGTACCTTGTATACTGCGAACGCCTAAGGCGAGGTGATGCATCACTCGTAGCGCACGCCGTGTAGGTTCATGAGCAGTAAGCATGTACTCAATTCGATCGATACCGTTCGGGACACTCAACGATATCCAATCCAGTCGACCACTGGTCTTGCCCCCATGCCACATCTCCCGAAAGCCCAAGATTCCTTTGTAGAAGGCATCCGCACGCTCGACATCGGAGACGACAATGCCCACATGCAGAAGACGATCTGAAATGGGTGTACGTGACACGGCGTGACCTTGTGGAGTGCATGATCGTTCACTGGGTTTCTCAATAAACTGGATACCATGCCCGCCCGGGTCCATCACAGCTAACCTGCGTAATTCATTAGGCCCTTGCTCTACTTCGCCGGCGATCGAGACGTGTTGTTGTTCGAGGTAACCGCGCATTTGAAGCAAGTTAGTGGTCTCAATTGTTATGTAAGCGAGCCGATCGTTAACACGGTCATCGGCCTCGGGGTAAATCTCAAGCGCTTGTCGAGTTCCGATTAGATAGCAGGTTCGCGGTCCGAGAGTTTCGCAGGTGAATGTCTCGCGTGCTTCCTCGAGACCGAGAATGTCACCGTAAAAATGCTTAGCAGCAGCAATGTTGGTACACTTTATGCCAATACCCGCTATCCCGACGATCTCTGGTCGCATTTGCACGTTCTCATCTCATTATTCTTCACAGTGTCACCATCTCTCAGCAAGGACTGCTAAATAAGTTCTTTCCTATACTCTCTAATGATGTAATCACAAGCTCTAACGGTTAACGCCATCATCGTTAATGTTGGACTTTGACATCCGCTCGACACCCATGCCGCGCCGTCGGTTACAAACACATTCGCAAGCTCATGCGCTTGGCAGAAGCTGTTCAATACACTCGTTTTCGGATCATTGCCCATACGTGCGGTTCCGACCTCATGAATACAGCTGCCCGGCACAGATATCGGTCCGAGTGGCTCGATGTTACGTGCACCAGCAGCAGCAAGCATTTCGCACGCCTGATGACAACCATCTACCCACATGCGGCGTTCGTTCTCGCTCCACTCACAATGAATCTTTAGGGTGGGTATACCCCATGCGTCCATATGTGCTGTATCGAGGGCGACATAGTTGTTTGGATTAGGCAAGGTTTCACCTCTAAGCTCCAACCGTATCTGTGTACCCGTGATCTGTCGGCGAAATGAGTTTCCGCCGTGGCTATACTCGTCAAACGCGTGGCTGTATCCCTGAAAATTGTAACCACGGATAAAGCCGTTAGTCGTTACATCCCGGACGTTTCGAAATCTCGCAATATAGAAACAGTTGGGTCGCCGCTCTGGGCGGTGCGCGGACGGAGGGTCACAAATCGGTAACGTCCCCATCGCCCCTCCGTGGCTTACGTGATCCATTAGGTAGCGGCCTAGTGTTCCACTCGAATTGCAGATACCAGATGTGAGTAGCAGCCGTGTAGATTCAAGTGTAGATGCACAGAGGACAATGACCCTGCCGTGCACATCATATCTTTCGCGGGTATGGCCGTCCACATATGTAACACCCGTCGCTTTGCCGTCCCGCGTAATGATCCTACTAGCGACTGCGTTGGTAATGATCGTTAGCTTGCCAGTAGCAAGTGCGTCGGCAATCGTGGTCCACGGGCTGGCAAAGTACGAGGTCGTGGCACATCCGTGTTCGCATGGACCACAGTAACTACAAGCCTTGCGCCCGTTGTGATCCCTTGTCAGAGTGGCGGAGCGGCCGATAGTCACCGTGCGGTTGAATTTTGTCCTTGCGACGTTACGGAGTAGGTTCTCGGCAGCCCCCAGTTTCATCGCTGGCATAAAGATACTATCGGGAACATGTGCTAGCTTTTCCTGGGTTCCGCTAATACCGATGTACCGCTCAACGATCTCATAATATGGAACAAGATCATCGTAACTAATCGGCCAATCAATACCTACGCCATCACGAGACGCCGCCTTGAAATCCAGATCGCTCAACCGATAGCATTGACGGCCCCAACTCAATGTTCTTCCACCCAAGACGCGCGCCCTGATCCAGTGAAACGGCTTTAACTGCGTGTACGGATTCTCACAATCGTTTACAAACCATTTGTAGCTGTTTCCTCGGCAGGCATAGCACATTCGCTGTATTGGCCTATCTGGAATGCTTGTTATAACGTGAGACTGCCCGGACCATAACTCTCGATGACTCGCAAACTCTTCAATGGATACGTGGTTTCCAGCCTCCAGCATGAGCACTCGCAAACCTGCCTCGGTAAGTCGTTTAGCCGCCCAACCGCCTGTCGCGCCAGATCCAACAACGATCGCATCTACGGGTGTGGCTGCGATGGCGATATTCATTGATACCTCTACAGGGCCTTAATGCTCTTATAAGGCGTCATGCCAGAGTCGTACGTGCCGGACTCACTCACGACGTATATGTGCAGCCCAACTCAACGCCACCATGTCGTAGTTCAGTTGTACGTTCGACGATCGCGGGCCACCACATCAGCAACTCCCCAAATGTGCCAATCGCGTCTCGTGCAGCGACGAGAGAATCGGCTGTGGCTTCACAACGCACATCCACAGGACGCATGTAGTCATTGCGGCGTTCAAGTCGGTCCAGTATAGCCGCAATTCGTTTGTCGAGCGTCTGGGCCCACGCTTCTACTTGATAAGCATCAGTGTTCAATACGCTCTCACACGCTTGTAGCAACTGTGAATAGTATGAGCAGGCAATAACGTGGACCACCTCGGCAAACTCCGCCTCACCCATACGCCCAACGGAAACCAGATGCTTACCCAAAGAGGTAAGGCGCTCCGACATGCTCTCGCTACCGAGCCGGGGTCGCCACATGTTCATAGCGCCCGTCATAATGTTCGTCATACGAATCACAGAATCTCTATTGTCACTGTACTGGCGGTCCGTTAACGGGTCGTGAACAACCGTCAAAGGTACGTGCCCAACGTATGCATCATCAGCACAGCGAGCCAGCAGCGCGGAAAAGGTCCCGTCCTCGTTGTCGAAACCTGGCATGTACGGGGGCAAGAGAGATCGGTTGTCCAACCCGAAGCAGATACCGATGCCAGATGCATCTCCGTGTGAAATCGTAAAGGACATAGTCTGACATGCCGTCTCTCGGGAAGTCAGACAACGGTCGAACGCATCACCTAGACCCGCAAGCCGCGCTCTCAACGAGTGTCGCGGAGAGGTCACGACACCAATATCCGAGAAGAAGCCACAGTCGCCACGGCTACCACAGTAAGTACTGCGAATAAGTCCGCCAGACGTCCGCAGCGCGCCGATTAGGTGACCGCAGGCATGACTACAATCCACCATTCCGCCCGCTGCTGCTGTTTCTGTGAAGAGCGCTTTCACGTCACGACCAAGTAGGCGCTCATGATAGCCCACTAGATCGACTTGTGACTTGGCCGCAAATCGTAGTGCTGCAGATCTATCCGGCATACACCATATTTCTGTGGGAACGACGTGACCTTCGAAAGCGAGGGAGGAGGCCGGATGGCTACCGGGTACTAACCCTAAGTCACAAAGCGTATCGTCATCGCAACTCAGCAATTGACTTCCAACTGTGCGCAAGAGAATCGCATTTCTATTGGCACCAGCGGTTCGCATCATGCTCTCTGTCCCAAAAAGCGCATAATCAACAACGTGCCGGGGGATGTGACCGCCCGCAGCGAGTAGAGTGGCAAATGCTCGTTTTTCTTTCACTCCCGCATAGATAATCGGTAGGTTGACGTGAGCCGTCAACTCCTCTACCCAATGCCCTTCCATATCCGCGTATCCTCCTGGATCAGCATCATCAGCAATGAATATGCTGTAATGTCGATTGAAGTGTTCCGCGTTCCGCGCATAACTCTTTATAGCCCGACATGTTTCGTCACGACGTCCGTTCGTGGGTATGGTCAGGTAATCTATTCTTGCTCGGTGCGCCACCTGCTCAGAGATGGGGCCTTCCTCGCCCAGGCTCGAATACGAAAGCAGTGAACCCCCATGATGGATTGTGGCCACAAGTGCACGGATATCCTCTATATTCAAAAAGGGGATATCGGCAAGAATACATTGAGCCTGATCTTCTAACGTCCGGAACGAAGTCCATGAAGATAGCGCACCGGCCTCCAGGGAAGAGAGCACTGCGGTCTGTCCTGATAACGGGAAGTGAAGAATCTCATTCCCGGAGCTCGCTGCAAACCGAAGAAACGGTGCGCAGCGGTATACGGCGTTGCTGTCTGTATAAGTCATGTTGTTCCTCCACGGAGTCAGCCCATTAGTGAAGTTGCCCAATAGCATCGTAATGTGGAAGCCGTCCGTTACCGTTCTTGCCTGTTTTAGAGCGGCGTGGCTCTGAGCGGCTGGCATACACCCTGCCGCCACGTCTGGACACAGTGGGTGTCATGTGAGATCCCGTCGGGGAGCAAGATAACCGCGATCGAGGGCACACGCGACTAACTCCGTACGATTTGTTGCATCGAACCGTGCGAGAAGATGAGACACGTGGCCCTTTGCCGTTCTCGGCTTTATGCCAAGAGTGTGCGCGATCTCCGTATTTCTGAGGCCGGCATAAAGAAGGCATAAAATCTCTTGTTCTCTGGGCGTAAGGCGTGAGAGAAGGGGGTCGGCAGGAACTGGTATGCCGGGCGTTGCATGTGACAAGGGTGCCGCGTGTGCGCTATCGCGCGAAACGGTGTCGGACGAACTATGCCCCACGAGCACGCCACTTCGTGGAGCGGAAGGGCCAGTAACCAATACGCCTCCGCTGTCCTGCTGGCTATCGTCGGGCAGCGGAAGACCATGGCATAGGGCATCTATACTGTCGAGCGCAGTAGATAGAGCTACCAGAGCGTTCCGTACCAGCGCTGCCGCCTCAGGAACAGCGACGAAGGGGCAGGCACTGAGCCGACTCTTGTGCAGGCAGGCGGGTGAAACACCACACCCTTTGTCGTGTTCTCGTGTGTTTGTGGGCTGCTGTTGTGCCGCTGTCTGGCCCGTGTTGTGTATCTTCATTTACTATACAAACCCGGCCCAGTATACGGCTATGTATCTCTCTCGCAAGACAGAATATGACAGCTTCTCACAGTTAACAAAGCGTTAAGAGTTGGAAAATCGTGATACATATATGCTTGTTAAAAGGACGAAGAGGCGCGTGATAGAAAAACAGCTAGTGAAACAGCACGCGACTATTGGTTATCAAGTGGAACAATGGTCACCTCGTGTTGGAGACGGCCGAGTGGAAATGACGATACGCCGCTGTGCATCTGGCCACTGCTTCGGTATTGATGCCACGCTCGATAAATATAATATTTGGTGGGCCATCGCAATTGCTGACGTAACGGATGGAATCGATATGGCTGCCTTGGCGCACCCGATGAGCGAGGTACGCGTGGAGGCTCGCGTTCGGCCCAGCCACGCACCACGCCGCATTAATCTCCGAGTGCGCACGCAGCGGACGAGGGACATCTCAGCCAACTGATGGAGTACGATCTCTCCGATGCCCAGTGGCACACAGTCAGCCTAACGACTAACGAGTTTCACGTTAATCGTGGTGATCGTGTCATAGTACAAATTGGAGTGATGGATTGGGGCCGAAAGGTACCGTCTCGAGGTTGAATATGTAAACGTTAAGGTCGTAGATCGGCACAGTGCGCCGCCGGATTGTGGGGTTGCGGTACCGTATGGACCGACGCTCATCGCACCCGGTGTGGGTCAAGAGGTCGTAATCGTACAAGCTAATGCGATGGTATCTCTAGCTTATCCCACAATGAATTTTTGCACTTGGGGTGTTACTGACGGCCGCCCGCCGCTGTCTGTATTGACCGTCAGTCCCACGCAATACGTAATTCTTCGTTGGGATTTCCACGCTTATGCCGGGCGGCAAGTTGTGGCACCCGGGATACTCGAGATGAGCGTCCATTCATTTCACCGGTTGTCTAGTTATCCGCTCGAGGAGTTTGGACGCATTCGTGTAGCGGAGATCATTGGAGGTACAAGGATATGGCAGCGAGAGACGATTACGTGGGCTGGATTCAGCGGGGGTGGATCAGAGGACGAAGTATTTAATCCACAGATGATCGTAGACGAGGATCTCGGGAATGTAAAGGATGGTAAACACCGGATCACTATATCGCGTCCGGTGTTGCAGCGGTTAATCGATGACTATTCTTTCGGCCTTGCCCTTCGGCCGCTCGGGCCGGTGATCGCCTCATATTGCGCGCTCGAGGCGGGGGGTGCGGCGTGCGCTCCACGACTTGGATTTACAACTGGTTTATAGAACATTGCCGAGGGATCAATTCATGGCCATTTGCAACGATATGTCCATGATGAGAGTCGGGCGCAAGTCGGTGGGGCAGGGACTTGTGCAGTACCGATTGGGCTCGGGCGTCTTGCAGCCCCTCTGATCAGCGGCGGCATATGATACTTGGTTGCTGACGTGACCCAGAATTAGGCCGCCGGAAAATAGAGCCGCATGTTGCTTTATAGTTCAAAGGTTTCGTTCGGGCAATCTCGAGCAGTCCGCGGGCGTTAGGTATCTAGCGAACAGTGGCCGGTTCGGTGAAGGCGGTCGCAGTGCTCGATGTTCAGTCGATGGCTTTCACACCGTGTAACCAGTTTGCATCAGGGGACTCGTCACGTCCGCGCGTTGACCGCAGCACCTCAACCCGCCTTCAGTCGCCAAACCATCAGCTTAACCCTTGGCTTTGAGCTCCGAGTTCCAGCTGGGTCCTATTCATTGCCGGAATCACGAGTCAGCTTCGTTTTGACGTTTCGATCCCTGTTTGTGTGATCGCTTCTTGCAATTCTACCCCGGTAAGTCAGGGGTTATCATACCACCGGTAGGTGGTATAGATAAGGTTACTGAGCAGTGGACGTGCGTGGTCGCCCCCCGCCAGCACCGATCACAAAAGAGGGTACGCTCGGATCGGGATTACGGTAGACGTAAACAAGCGTGTCACCCCCATTAGCAATTCGTTTCGCCGAAACTACCTTAAAGCGATCACCATCAACATCAAAGATGAGCGTGTTACCCAAGGTGTATCCCGCTGGTAAAAAGCCGTCGTTTCCCTCCGGCGTTAACGCAAGAATGTACTCTCCCCGTCGAGGTACTCGTATAAAGACGCGATCGCCTGTGAGGCTCACTATACCCAATGAGGCCAATATACGGGCCTCATTTATGTATAGCTCCGGGTGTGCGAATGTAATGTTCGTAGAACCTCCACTGGGGGGCGCGACACTGCTGGAGATGATCTCATACCGATCGTATACGCGTTCGTTTCTTCCTCGATAGAGGTCTACAGCGAAAGCGCTACCGGCACGTACCAGCTCGGGTGCACGGTTAGGGATCGAGAAGATACTTCCCTGAGTCACTAATGCCTTCGTATCAAATGGCAATATAGAAAAGCGATACTCGTTATTGCCTAGGGCCTCAATAGAAAAGCTATATCCGTAGTGGACGTTAGTCTCCGTATCGAGGAGGTACGTAGAACCGAATAAATCACCGTTTCTTCGCAATTCCGTTGGCACGGTATTAAACCGCAGCCGACCGCGGTTTGCGGAGAACGGTTGAACTATTCTCGTCCGTCGGACATAAGTGCCCTTATCCACTACAAACGCGTCGGTATTGATAGTGCGTTCTGGAATAGCTGATGACTGGCCGAAAACCGTGTTGCCGGCTGCCATTACAGATGTAAGCGCAATCCACTGCCACCTGGACATGAGAGACCTCCAATTCATACCATCCTTAGTTCCCCTGCGCGTCGGGCCTTGCAGCGCTCGCGGCGAGTTATCCGCCACAAGGCGCAGCTAGGCCCGTCTTTAACTTTCATCGAACATTGCTATACCTTTCCACGCGTGCTCTCTGATAGACTTCTCATCACTTCCTGCTCCTCTAAATCTGTTAGCTTACCGACCCAGGATTTCAGGACACGACCATTATTGCTCACAAGAACGAGCGTCGGTGTTCCGCTCACCGGAAGTCCCGACGCCTCCAATTTGACGATCCGAGGTAGTGGGATTCCATTCGCTCCCAAAAACTGCTTATGGATCTGCTCGCTTTCTGCCGTCACGGCGATAAGCTGAACGCCGACCTGCATCGCATATGGAACCAGCCGTTTGTAAACGGAATACTATCTTTACAAAAACGACAGGTGCTTGTAGTCACAAGCAACAGTGTGGAACGCGCACTTTTAAAGGGCAGTTCAGCCGTGTTGGAAAGAGATTTCCCCACGAGTGCTTGCGGCTGAGGAGCGATATGCTCGTGTTGCCAAGTTATACCTATCCGCAGGAGAAAAACCGCAGAGGAAAGAATAATAGCAACATTGGCGACATTGTTCAGTGTTACTTTCATCGCTTTAAATCCTTTCCATTCATGACCTCAATCCTCGCGCACCTGTTTAGATCCGACGAAACGGATCTTATGCGTAAGCAGCTATTCACCACTTGCAGTGCACTTTAGCTACAGCACACGGCGCGCGGCACGCCGTCTTGGCAGTTACAGCAGGCGTAATACGGCGAGCTGCAAGTTGTTGATCCATTAACACCTCCACATGGGCCGATCGAGCACGATGATGCGCCCTGGCCACCCGTAGTACAGCTGGAGAGCTGGCAACTTCCAGTCGCGAGTGGAGCCCAGAGCGCTAATGACAAAGCAGCCCCTAGAAGAAGAGCAGGTCGAACGGGTTCTTTCGAAGACGGTGTGAGTGTCACTTTTATAGCCTCCATGAAATACAAACGCAAAGGAAGTGTGGTTCATTTGGAAAGTGGTTAATAGGTCCTTTTGACCGGCCCCAAAAGCCAACATAACGATGATGGAGGTTAGGCCCCTATTAATCGTGTGCTAAAGACCGGAGTGGCGCAAACCACAAATACCTCATAGCGTATTTTGGAATATCGACCCGATAGCCTGTCCGCGTGGACCTTTCGTGGCCGTTATACGAAGGCAAGACGCATTTTCAACGGCGTTCACAGGTGGCAAACACGGTTGCACGTGTCGTTGCCCTTATCATGCGCGTCAGATGTGCCGCTATCTAGAAGGAGCGGTCAGTGCGGCCGAAAAGACAGTCCGTTGGGACATTACCGGATACCCCTTTTATTGCAACATACTAAAGCATGCCGCACAGCATTTCTCGATTTGCACGATTCGCGCAACGTAGAAGACTTCGTATTCTATTTGGTGCAACACTGATCTTGGGGACGATCGCTTGCTTTGGGTATGTACGCACACGCCACGATCAGATAACACATATTTACACCGGTGATGTGACGGCAACCTCTGCGTTTGACGGTATTTTTACTATCATCACTGTTGCGCCGCCTGCCGACAGACGTCGTCTTCTCGCGGGGTTCGTTGTTCAACACAAAACTACCTTTACTCTTCCCGACGGTTTCTCTGGTTCTGGTGTTCTTAGCGAGAAGTCGGGCGTGTTGAAAGTTAGATTGACAAATGGTCAAACAAGAATATTTAGTGCAACTCCGGGGAAAGTACCAGAGACAGAGCCCACGACACCGGTGGCCGGGATTGCTTCCTTTTACATGCCAACTCGCATGAAAGCGCTTTTAAGCGGAGACTTCCCCCCAGCAACTCATGCGGAGTTTATAGCGTGGAGTGGTCCTTGGATTCCGTGTGATAGGCTTCGAGGACCGACACCCGAAGTGAGTCCTACTGAAAACATACCGCACTCCGTTCCGCCGCCAACGACTGTCCAATAAGTACGTTATGACCACAGGTGTACTGTGAGCGGTAATGTGGTCGGCGCACCGTATTGCGCTAATCTTGGAGCGCAGCAAAGACTTCGGCTTAGGCCACTCACTGGAGCAGTGGGCTCACGAGCCGAGATATGGTTAAGGAGGTATAGTAGCTGATGCGGTTCACTCGCGGTTCACAGTTGGTATTTTTAATCAACGGCAGGGATACCACTAACGTCGTAACTTGATAGGAGGGTTTATGCGGTCGTTGGACAAGATGTACCTAAGGGCTGTCATTTGCATCATGGCAGGCGTGCTCATTTGGCATATGTTAGGAGGAGAGGACCCTGGCGCAGTCCTCGCTCAGACGACACCTCAATACTCAGTTGAGGTTGTGTCTGCAGATGCGTCTCAGCAGCATTCGAAAGCGCTCGCGACTAGTATCAATAGAGTGTCCGGTGGACGAGAACTCATCAGTGTTATCCCCGATGATCAGAAGGGCAGGTACTTGGCTGTATTCAAAGAACGCGGCCAATGATTCCCCACTTCGGATAGACGCTCGCCGGTATCGCGCGAGAGGTTAGCGTAGAATGGGTCGGGTTGGCGGTTGACCACCGCACTGGAGCCGCAAGGTTATCGTTTCGGGGTCGAGGTCAGCTAACGACAGACTCTTTCTGGCGAAGACGACGTCGGCGCTGCTCGTAGACACACTTAGACGAGCGCGGTTCGTAATCGCCTTCTCGACCGTGACCGATTCATTACAGGTGACCAAGGATGACCAGGCACTGAACGCCTTGTGCAAACGTTCGGTGGCGCAAGACAAACGGGACAAGCAACGGCGCGCCGCTTAGGACAGTCGATTAGCGGTGTGGTGCAATCATCGCTCTGTAGGTCCTACTTGCCCGGGCGCGACGCGATAGATCCAGTTGAACCTCGATGCGCGGCGCCTCTCGAGTTCCGGGCGGAATTCCGGTGAGATCAGTCGCCTACCGATCGTATATACGCGAGATTGTGAAGTCATCTACGCTCAGGTTCCGCTCCGCCCTGATATCTTCGATTTGCGGGTGCACAGCACGGGTGATCTCGATCTCCGCTTCGAAATGTCGTCTCTTAAACCATTTCGTTTGCGCGATGACTCAGACCTGCGCAGGTGTCCAATAAAGATGACGAGCTCGGCGTGCTTCGGCTGCGACAGCATCGTTTCGTTGTGGGCAGGAGTCGACACCACTTGCAAGACTTAGTCCGTCGTCAGGCCAAAACAATATGTCCTCCGTAAACGTGTCTTCAACGGTTAGCGGTGAACGACTACTGCAGGCAAAATCCCGGCATTGGGACGGTCCTCATCTGGGCGTCAACACCAACTACGCGGATCGATCACAATCGCGTGAACACGTCCGCGCCGGTTCGTTCGTGAACCACATCCACTTCTGCTCTTGAAACGTCAGGAATATTCGTCGCGTGGGTTTTGTTGCAGACGGCGGACGGGGAGTACACTGCCGGATATGGCGCGCCTCGCTCCACCCGTGCCCCGCTGTTTCTCAAGACGACCGGCGAGTGAAGCGTAGAGTCCAGCCGATGCTCGGGTTCAAAAAAGTTCTCAACGCATGTGTGGTGATCGCCGGAATCGAGTTTGCGGAAAAGATTAAGAACCAACACTACGATCTGAGACGAATCGGCGGTATGCAACCCCAGCCACGCCGAAATGTGGCAGCGCACCATGGCTGCTTAGGCGAGCGTCCTGTCTCACCGCCGCATTCGTCATGTCCTGTTCGTCCGATCCGCTGTTTGCAACAAAACCTTCAACCCAGGAACTCGAGCACAAATGGATCTTTGATTTCAGACTCCGGAGTCCGCGCTTCCACCGCCGCGCCGTTGCCTGGAACGGTGCGCGAGCGCTTGTACGCCAATGTCGCGATCTGACGGTCCAGCTGCCGAACGGACCATCCGCGGCGAAGCGCCTCGGTCTCGTAGTAGCGTTTTGCGGCAGGATCCGGCACGGAGAGGAGCTGAACATAGTGAGACCAAGACGGGGGAAAGGCTGAGGGGAGCGCCGGCAGCGATTTCGAAGACAGTGTCTGCGAAATGTCAGTGGTTCCCGAGGCGAATGTCGCTAGCGTACGCCGGGGTGCCCGAGTCGAGTTTCGCGTGCCCACCTTTTGCTGGCAAAACATTCACGGGAACCATTGCGAGGCTTGATCGCTCTCTGGATCCGAAAACACGCACCATGGCAGTTGAGCTGGATGTCGCGAATACACGGAATGAGCTTTCTCCTGCATGTATCCCGAGGTCTCGTGGCCTGCGGTGTGTTCCGGTGCATCGTTGCTGGTGCCCTCGCGCGCGGTCGTCACTACTACCCGAACGGACCTTTGTCATCCGAGTGCGGGACGGACGTGCAGAGTGGGTGAACGTCCGCAAGGGAGCTGCGACAGGTGATTCGGTGGACAGCCTGGGTCCCCTCACCCTCAGGCAAAATCGTCGTACGCCGGGCAACAGATGAGTTACGTGACGGTACACGCGTCCACACCGGAAAGGCCGGGTGAATGTTGGTATGTGACATCGTCCCTTATCACTTGTAACCGTCCGAAGATTGCATTTCCAATCCCGCCGACATCTATTCTGTGACGCTACTTACCGGACACTCCGAAGCAACCGACTTCGAAGCAGAAACGAGGTTACCGCGCGGGCAACTGCTCTCGCGTAAGCGCGGTGTCGTGTCTCCAAAACGCACGTAACAATGCCGGGTAACAAACTACTAAGGCGTGATTACACGTCACTTTCTCGTAAGATAGCGGCCGGATCAATACGAGTGATACGATGCGATGCCAGGACAGCGGTAACGGCTGCGATTGACAACAAAGTACCGATCGCCATCACAAATACAGCAGGATCGGTGGCTTTCAATCCATACAGTTGCGATTCAATGAGCCTTCCACCGCCGATCGCAAGCACCACGCCGATGGCAGATCCCACGATGATCATTTTCATTGAGTTAACAACCGAGCGTGCCATCAGAGTGCGGGGCGTAGCACCGATGGCCAGGCACACGGCGAGTGTTCTCCAGGAACGACGGATCGTGAACCAGACCAAGCCGTACGTTCCGATCACCGCAAGCGCCAATCCAACTGCAGCTAGTACATTCAACAAAGTCGCCAGACTGCGTGGAATTTGCATGCTCCGGTCGACATACTGCTCCATTGTTGCGACCTCATCAATGGGCTGAACCTGCGATACATTCTTGAGCGCGTTCCGGGCATCCAAAGCAATGCGCATGGGATCTAGTGAGGCCCGCACGACGAAAGAAAAGGATCGCGGAATCCGCTGACTGTACACCTGGTAGATCTCGGGTGTCGGGCTCGACCGTGGCCCGAAGAAGCGAATATCTCCCACTACACCGACAACTCGCAACGGGCTCCCACTATCTAGCGTCACATACTTCCCTGCTGCATGTTGTGTGCCCCACAGCGCCATAGCAAGCCCCTTGCTCACCACAGCCAACGATTCGCTATTTGCATAGGAGGTCTGGTCAAAGTCACGCCCATCGAGAAGCTGAATTCCAAGTGTCTGGAAATATCCAGGCATCACAATCCGGGGACTTGCCTCGACCACGTCTTGGACAGAACGTCCCCCAATCGCCCTTACCTCCGTGATCTGCACCGTAGTTGAGCGAATGGGGAGAAAATCGACACCGGTTACGCGCTCGACACCAGGAACTTGGGCAAGCGCTTGCGCTACCTGTGAGTAGTACTGACGCGCCCCTTCCGGCCCAGAGCCAAGAGTTGTTTCGGGCCTAGATACCGAGAGGCAGAGCAGTTTCTGTGCGTCGTATCCCCAATCGACTTGCTGTAGATTCACTAGCGTTTTGATAAACAATCCGGCTGTGATTAGCAGTACTGTCACGAGAGCGGTTTGGGTGACGTTGAGTATCCAGTGGGATTTGCGATGACTTCGGCTTTCTCCCACACGCCGGCCAGCCGTGAATCCCGCGGCTAGAGAGTTTGTGTCCTTGCTCATTTGCCAGCACGGTTGAATTGCGATGAGAAGCCCAACAAACAGGGACAGAGCAAGCGTAAACACGAATACCTGCGCATCGAAGTTAACGCTGGCGCTCTGGGGCCACGTAGCTGGGAGTAGAACTTGCAGGTAGCTTGTAAGCCAGCGAGCCAGCAGCAATCCCACAAATCCGGCGGCGAACCCTAATACCAACTGCTCTAACAGTAGTTGTCGCACGAGTTGGGCGGTTGACATTCCTAGAGCCCGCCGGACGCCAAAGTCGTGCCGTCTTGTGGCGAAACTGGCCAATAGCAGGTGCGCAGCATTTATGCAGCCGATGAAAAGCACAACCAAAGCCGCCCCCCAAATCATGAGAATCGGAGTGCGCAATGTGCCCACGAGTTGGTCACGAAGAGATCGCACGAACGGCAGACGCCAGTAGGGCAAATGCTTCGGGGGCAGGCTGCCGATACCCGATGCGGGACTTTCCATCCACTCGACCACCGCATCATTCGCCTGAGCAACGGACACACCTTTGCGCAATCGGCTGATAACGAACCGCGCTACGGAACCGAACGACCGTAGTTCGACGGGATCATGGGCACTTGGAAGCCAAGCGTCAGTACGTTCCGGGAAATCGAAGTTGCTCGGAAGCACACCGATGACCTCATACTCCTTCCCGTTCATCCTTACTTGGCTTCCCAGCACCCTCATATCCGCGCCGAAGTGACGCTGCCAGACGTTGTGGCTTAGGATCACAACGCGATCTTGCCCTGGTCGTTCTTCCTCCGCATGAAATAGCCGCCCTCGCGCCGGCGTTGTTCCGAGAATAGTAAACAAGCTTGCCGAGACATTTGCGACACGAATGTGCACAGGATCGGAGCTACCGAATAGATTGGCCTCGCCTTCGGCGAACAGCGCCGCGTCCTGCAAAAAAGATGCATTCTCTTTCCAGTCATGGAAAGCTGCAGAAGAGGCGAGAAACGGTCCCAGCGGTAGTCGATTGATCAGGACCACTTCAGAAGCCCCCCGATATGGCAGACTTCGTAGAAGTAGCGCATGGATCATCGCGAAAATTGTCGCGTTCACGCCGATTCCGAGACCGAGCGTTACCGACACTACGGCTACTAGAATTCGATGGCGGGCCGCCCAGCTGACTGCCATACGAACTTCATGCAAAAGGCCGTTACCAAGACGAATGTGCCCTTCAGTGGTGTTGTAATTGCTCGCGCCAGTATCCTGTTTACCTTTCATCGCGCTTTTTCCGTACTAAATCTTGCAAGCTTGAACACACCACACCAGCCATGCTAGCAGTGGCGTATCCTCTGGCACATATCGCGTTCTTCATGCCTACGCTGTGGCTTCCAATGGCCCACTAGCAGAAGGTGCAGGGCAGTTAGCCGCCCGCCTTGGTGACAGCGGGCTCGGTACTTTAGTTGGAAGGCAAGCGGGCAAAAAAAGGCCCCGATTTGCACCGGATGCGACTGAGTATCGAGCGGTGGCCCGATGGCGCGCCGCCGGCGATGGGTTTTCAAGGACTGCTATCTCGATTTCAGGCATTGCACGGAATTGTTTAAAAACGCCGCAGCACCGCGCGCGGGAAAGCAAGTGGATGGACGGCTTCCGGCAAAAGGTCACCGGCGATGAATGATGCCATTCGCTTTGCGAATGCGACCAGCCGAACTGCTGTGACAACTGGGCCGCATCGTCGAGAAAATGTATCGAGTTGGCGCAATGCGTTTTGCTCCTCGTCCCGATGAGCTCCGGCCCCGGGTTTATACCTTATTGGTTGATCGCCACCAGTGCTCGTCTCCGTTTTACCGGCGCGGGCGAATTAAACACGCATTCCCGGCCACAAGGTATCCTTTCTACTTTGCTTTGGCACAGCCAAGCTGTCCTTGACAGCACGTTAAAGCCAGACATATCATATACGCACGGCGTATTTTACACCACAGATCATATTTGAGACTGAATCGAGATCTGTCAAATGAAGACGTCGAGGAGGCGTTTATGATTAATGACCCCAAAGACATGCCGCTCGAATCCCTCGAGACGGATATTTTTACCACACTGAACATCGCCGAGGCGGAACGGCTGCTCGGCGGCACAAATACCCATTACGACAGCGGCGGTTCGAACGATCCGGACAAAGACTGTTAAGGCCAACCCCACAAAACAATGCCCCGGCTGGTGATGCCTTCAGCAGTTTCCGAGCGGCGGGCCTTATATAGGCCCGCTGCTTCCGTTGAGGGTGACACGTCAATCTATCGCGAGCACCTGGGGGTCTTTGTACAGGAGGACTTGAGTTGAAGATTGAGATTAAGTAGAAGCAGACACGGGACATCGAACGGCCCTGCTTAACTGACTGAGAGGGCAAACACGTTTGCAGGGCGGCGTATGATTTGTCTACTAAGTACGTCAATGGCGGATCCATCCACCGACGACGTGATCGAATGGTTGAACGCATGGAAGATACCGTGGATACGTCTAAACGGGCAGTCACTCGATGGCGAAGGCTCGGTGATTGCTTTGATCTCGAAATTGGAAAGCGACGTTTCGGTTCATTCGGAGCGATCTAAAAGATTCGATCCAAGTTCGATCAAAGTGGTTTGGTACCGGCGGTGGGGTCATCTCCAACTTTACCGCGAGCGCCTTCTGTTCGCCGATGCCGGCCAAGTCGCCAACATTACCAGCTTGGCACGTCATCTGGACAAAGAACTAGCGACACTGAGCGGCCTTATTTTTGACCATCTATCCCATGCAGTTTGGTTAAGTCATCCTACCTCTGCCAAAGTTAATAAGCTTGTTGTACTTCAGAAGGCTGCGGAGTGCGGTCTCGACATTCCAGCTACTATCGTGACAACAGAACGAGAGCGCTTGCGTGAGTTCCTTAAGACTCACAAACGTGCAATCACCAAGCCTCTTGGGGAATCGCTCACATACGATTGGCACAACGAACAATACGCAAGCTACACAACGGAAATTGATGAAAGCACTTTGATTGACTTGCCGGAACAGGTATTTCCTACCCTGTTACAAGAGTATCTGTCCAAGCAATACGATATTCGAGTGTTCTACTTGGACGGACGCTTCTATGGAATGGCGATTTTCTCTCAGTCTCGTGCCCAAACATCGGTGGACTTCCGGAGGTATGCGTATGACCGTCCCGTACGGAACGTGCCGTACGCTATACCCGACCCTGTCAGCGTTCGACTGCGGCGGTTGATGGAACTTCTGGATTTAGAGACAGGCTCAATCGACCTTGTCAAGACTCCTGACGGCCGGCTTGTCTTTTTAGAGGTGAATGCGGTGGGACAGTTCGGTATGGTTTCGATTCCTTGTAATTACCATCTTGAGCGCGAGGTCGCATCTGCCCTAGCGACCCGATGGCGAAATAGCGACAGCCATGCGTGAACACTTCATTCGGGACGCAGCCGAATTCCTGCCTGCGCATACAGTCAGCGCAGAAAGGATGCCCACAGCTCTCCCCGGTGTGATTCGCCTGCAGGAAAGTACAGCGTACGGAACTCGTAATCTGCAATGCCGGACCTTTTATAAGGCGATTTCTCGTTGCGAACAGCCCAAGCCGTCTGCAATCCAGCATGGATTGTCGGCAGACGAACAAGCTCCGAGTCTCATCCCAGGAGACGCTGTCTTCAAACTATTTGCAAATTGTGTGCCAGTCAAAGGCGCCCGGAGGAGCACATTGTGCGATCTGCAGAATGGTTCGTATTGTTTCCTCCCGAATTCGTTGTTCTACATACTCACCGAACTGGCGGGCTGTACAATCGATGAAATCAAAGCCTACTTCGACGACGCCGGTAAATCCGGTGTCATCGACCAATACTTTCAGTTTTTACTTCATAATGAGTTCGGCTTCTTGTCCGATGAACCCGAGCGATTCCCGGCTATTGATTTCTCGTTTGTTCGAGCAGAGCAAATTACGAACGCTATCATCGATGTCACACCTGACTCGGACCACCCTTACGAGGACATACTAAGGCAACTTGCGGCTCTGGGCTGCCGCGCCCTGCAGATCCGTGTTTTCGAGCAGATGCCCCTTGCTGCCATAGAAGCGACGTTGCAGATGACCCGCGCTCACGCTTTGAAGCACATTGACCTTCTCATTAGATATACGCCGGAGATGACAGATCATGCGCTCCGCAACATCGTAGCGCAGTATCCTGCTATCTCACGAATACTTGTGCACGCGGCGCCCGTAGATAAAGATATTGAAAGCAGTCCAGGCGTCGTACGCGTGTGCTTGCGGCAGTTAGTGTCTGACTCAGCCGAACACTGTGGTTACGTTCACCCCTCTTTCTTTGCTGTGAATCTGGACCACTTCTCTGAAGCCCAAACTGCTAATACATGCCTTAATCGAAAGATCGCCATAGATTCTACGGGTGCAATCAAGAACTGTCCAGCTCTCGGCACGTCTTTTGGGCATGTGCGGTCCACGCCGATCGCTGATGTAGTCGCTCTCAAGCAATTCCAGAAGCTCTGGGCAGTCAGAAAAGATGACATCCAGGTGTGCAAGTCATGCGAGTTCCGGTACATTTGCTCTGACTGCCGCGCTATCCTAAACGACTCTTCAGATATTCTGTCGAAGCCGGCGAGATGCACTTACGATCCATTTACCGCGTCTTGGACCGAGTAGAGGCTAGTGTGGCTGCGCCAACGAGATGACAAGTGCTACGTCCTCTCGCCCGGGTTGCACATAGGACTATCTTGGAGCGGCATTGTCACTTTCAGATTTCACGCATGTAATTCTGCCGCGGGGTAACCGCCGAGGTCCGCGATCGATTAAGTTGCATTACCAGTTAGATTCCCGCGGCTGCGGCGCGGCTTGCCTGGCAATGATTTGCGACCACTATCGGTTGAAGTACTCCCGACAACATCTGCAGGTACTCTGCGCCCGCGATCGTCAGGGTGTGTCGCTTGCGACGTTGAAGGCCGCCGCTGAGCAACTCGGATTTCAGTGCAGAATGGTCAAAGCCAAGGCTGAGGAGGTTGTGGAACACGCATGGCTTCCTGCTATTGCGTTCTGGCCACGAAAGCACTTCGTTGTTGTTTACAACGTGCGCCGACGTTCAGTCGCTGTCGCGGACCCTGCCTTCGGGCGTATTGTGTACACGATAGATGACTTCCGGTCACGCTGGGAATTCCAGCCGGGTCCAGAGGGCGCGCAAGGCGTTCTGTTGTTGCTAACCCCGGTCGGCCGATCGGTTGTGCCGGAACATCCGGAGCAAACGGAATCCGCGCGGGCGTTGATCGCACCATATCTAAATGAGTATCGTTTGGTCAAATGGAAACTTGCTGCATGCGGTGTGAGCGGTCTCGCCGCATACCTCATGTTGCCGTGGATTGCTCGGGCGGTTGTCGATTTCGGTATCAGCCAAAACAACTCGGAGTTGATTCGTCTTCTCCTCATCGGACAGTTCGTTACTATCTCGGCCCAAGCCACGGCTCACTCAACTCAAAATTGGCTAATCGCGAGGACCGGTAACCGGATCAATAATCTCCTGACCGCTAGCTTTTTGTCTAAGCTAGCTCGAGTGCCTCTATCCTTTTTCGACCAGCACGTTCAAAGGGACTTGGTCCAGCGTGTGAGTGATCACTATCGCATCCAGGACTTTCTTGCGACTGGTATCGCTCAAGCTGCATTGATGCTACTGCTTTTGGTGGTGTTCGGTTTCGCCTTATATGCGAATCATCCTCGGTTTCTCTTGATGTACACTCTGGGCGGAGCCGCATACCTTCTCACAATGATCGTCTTGATGCGCCGCCGCAGCCGGTTGGATTACGAGCGCTTCGAAACGAGTTCGCGTAGTCACGGGGTGCTGCTCGAATATTTGACTGGCATACAAGATTTGAGACTCTATGGGGCCGAAGAGGCAGCTCATAGAAAGTGGGCAGCGGTACAAGACCGCCTCGCCGCCTTGAACAACCGGCTCGCAGTGTGGGATCAGGGCGGCCAGGTGGCAGGCACACTGATTAGCGCATCTACGACGCTCTTGATAACGTTCTTTGCATCCAATGACGTGCTAGCTGGAACGCTATCATTCGGGGGATTTGTTGCCGTTCAATTCATCATCGGGCAATTGAATGCGCCTTTAGCTCAGTCCATGGATGTGCTGCGCCGGTGGCAAGACGCACGGCTGACACTTGAGAGGATCTCGAGTATCCACCTGCATCGTGATGAGTGGAGCGGTGACGACGCAGTTCGTTCGGAGGGTGCCGACGTGAGACTCGTCGACGTATCATTTAGCTATGGTGGAACTTCTACCAGGAGAGTTCTGACAGACGTATCTTTCGACTTGCCGGAAGGGCGGACAACCGCAATTGTTGGTCCGAGCGGCAGTGGAAAAACTACTTTGTTGAAGCTCTTGTTAGGGTTCTATCCGTTAGATAACGGCGAGATCATGATCGGTGGTGTCAGTTTGCACAGTCTCGCCCCCGTTAGTTGGCGCAGGCGCTGTGGAGTGGTTATGCAGGACGGGTTTCTTTTCTCAGACACTATTGCGCGCAACATCGCTTTGGGTTGCAACACATGGGACGAAGCTCGTATGGCAGAGGTGGTTCAGATTGCACAATTGGAGAGTTTCCTTTTGTCGCTCCCTCGTGGCATAGAAACGGAGGTTGGACTAGATGGTGTCGGCCTCAGCCGTGGCCAAGTGCTTCGGATCCTAATTGCAAGGGCTTTGTACAGCGATCCCGAGTATCTATTTTTCGATGAGGCTACGAGTGCGTTAGATGGCGAGACCGAGGCAGCCGTCGTAGCAGGTATCAAGGCAGCAACAGAGAACAAGACTGTGCTGATCGTAGCTCACCGGCTTAGTACCGTCCGGAATGCCGACCAGATTATCGTCCTAGACGCGGGGACAGTAGTCGAGAAGGGTTCTCACAGCGATCTAGTTGCCCAACGTGGAAAATACTACCGCCTCATTAGCGACCAATTAGAACTCGACGAATAAACTCCTACCTAGAAAATGAGATCCCGCGCCTTTTCAGACTGATGCTCGCACTCATTACTCGTGGCCACCATAGAAGGAGTTCGCCAAAGGCGACCGCGTACTGCTGCACATATGTCAATGCGGAATGAGGTGTGGAGGACTGCAGTTCCTCAATGTGCGGGAACGGTTCGTCTACTAAGCTCTTCATGGTTTCCTCACGGTACCGCTCTAGATCAGACAGCCAGAAGCTTGGATAAGCAAATTGCGCAGTAGCAAGAGCGCGATGGGTGGCGAGTTGCCGGCAGCGCTTCTCAATCAATGCACGCCTCATCATCGATGCGAACTCTTGGCAACCCATTCGACCCAAGTCGATTAGATATCGGGCCAGGAGTTCCATTCGCGTCATCCCGAGCGCGGGGGCGATGGCTGGCGTGCATGATGTTATCAATAACATCAATAGTTCCGACACACGTGTTCGCCGTGCACAAGTGAAAACATCGTCTGTGTAGTGCGATTGGCGGAATGCATTGTGCCAGATGCCGGCCCTTGCGTGTGCTATCAGGGCGTGAGGATCGCAGGCGGTAAGCGTGCTGCTAAAGACTCCATCTTGATTCCGCCAGTTCGGCATAAAGGGAGGGAGAGGCTCTCGGTTATCCAATCCGATCGCCATCGCGATGCAGATGCCAGAGTGACTGACGGACGCTTGTGGGACCGCCCGAGCCAACTCACGACTGTGCAATGCCAGCCTGTACAGCGACTCGTCGTTTGCTAACCTCGCCCGGGTGCCACCGGTCGCAAACAGGATTCTGCGCGCAGAATACATGCCGGAATCTCCAGCCATGCCCGATATACTTACCCGCACGGTATGGGCTTGGGCATCCTGTAGAGCCGCCGACAAGTAGTGTTGGCAGATGTTGTCGACATATGCTCGCTCTCCGTGTTCTGCATTCAGCAGATGCGCGAGTGACTGTCCGAGCAGGCCTTCATGCTCGTGTAGAAGATTGATGTCCTGCTGCGTTGCGAAAGAAAAGGCGCCATTTCGATCCGCGAATGGCCATATCTCGGTCGGGTCGTCGTGACCGGTGATGGTGACGCCTTTTTCGGCATGAGGATGTAGCCATGGGCGGCACTCTGTGTCGTCATCGACGCTGAAAATCTCCTCACCGACAGTGGCGAGCAGAAGAAAGTTACGATTCGCACCAGGCGAGTGAGTTATCGGTTCGATTGGAATCCCAAACTGAAGGACATGACGTGGAATACCTTCAGCCTCCAGCGCTCGGCAGAAGATCGCTTTCTCCTCGATGCCGATATAGCCTACCGAAATGCCTGTTGCGCCCGCGTTAACACACAGTTCTCGATTGCGCCTTGCACTATCACTCCCTCGTGAGTCGTCAATCACCAGCATGTTCGGAAACACGCCTTTGCTTAAGAAATGTTCGCTGTACGATTGCAGACATCGTTCCAGGGCGGCTGGGCGATCTGCTGTCAATGCTCCGACTGTCGTGATTCGACCGGAGTTCTTTATCCCGGACGGCAAGGCAGCCAACTCCGAACGGACCGAGTTCATGCTCTGGAGCAGGCCCGCGGTCGCGAGTGCGTGCACAAGTTGTGCGAGCGGCTGCCGATCTGCCACTCCCAGACGGTCTGCGACAAATGCGACATGCTCTGCAAGCGGTTTCGGTTCTGAGCAGAGCCGGAGGACGAAAGCGGTTTTGTATCCGGTCGCCCGCACGACCTGACCGTTCGCGGCGACCAAGATCTCCGTTGTGTTACTTGCCGGGTAAGTATCAAAGGCGACCGCACGAAAGCAGTCACCGCTGTCGAAAAGTGATGAGGGATTCATGGAGTTGCTCGTCGACAGTATAGTTCTCTGCGCGATGGCGCTTGCGTGTGTTCGTCATTGGAGCAGAGGCATGCACCGCCGTCCTATACTCCTATTCCGCAGCATTCTCCTCCCTTTTCAACCTGGAACGTTGCGTTCCAGCTTTTAAGTACAGCTCCGCTGGATAACGATCTACGACCGAACTAACCTTTTGTGCTAGACAAAATATGTTGTCACCACGGTTCGCAACCGGCAGTCCCAAGCTAGCGAGAAGCCGAAGTACGCCTTTATGTCCTGGCCACCAACTATCGTGCGTCTCGAGACGTATAATTGTGAAGCCGGATGCCCGCATCAAAACCCTAACCTCATCGATTGTATATTCCCGATTGTGACGGTCCGTCGGCCGGCCGTCTACTTCAAAGCTCCCGTAGACATAAGGCGAGTGACCGCGCAAGATGCAGGCGACCGCTTTAGCACAAGAGATGTTGGGTGTCGTCATCAGAAGCCTCCCCGAATGTGTCAGCACGCGGTTCATCTCCGACATGAGGATCATAGGATCACAATTTAAATGCTCCAGCAACTCACAACAGAGGACCACGTCGAACGAACCAGTCGCGTACGGCCAACATTGGTTTTGAAAATCAAAGTTGTCCACCGTGAACGGATGTTGTTGTGAAGCATCCGGAGATACACTTATAACCCTTTTGGAGGAAGCGCCATTCCACATATCCGATCCCCGGAAGTGACGATACCCCTTGCTCCAAATAAGCGCGCCGGCCAAGTGTTGGAATGCCATCCCGAGTTCGAGGATGCGCGAGTGCGATTCAGCCTCTGGCGTTAGCCGCAAGGTCATCGCATATCGTTGCCGGTGGGTCTTAAAATACGATTCTTCATCAGCATCGTTGAAAGCCCCGGATGTACCCACATGAGCGTCGATGATATCCAGATAAGGCTGTAACGGTCTACACACTCTCCCGGACTCGTTGAGAGCCTGAAGGGCTAGCGCGTTACTTGCGTCAAGATCAAACGCTCTCGCGAAACCCGCTGCTGCCTCATCCAACGCTTCGAGCCCCTGCTGGCTGATCGCCCAACTGCACCACAGTTGACTGGTTTCATTGAGTTGTAATGCTTGCGCAAAAAGCCGCGTTGCATCCTGAAAGCGTCGGTCGCCTAGGAGTACTTGCCCTTGGGAGTAAAGGGCATCGGCCTGTGACTTTACGAAATCTAGAGACACTGGTGTCGATCGTCCAATCGAAAACTGTTCTTTGCCGGGGAGTTCTCCACTTCCGCAAAGCGACTTTTCTCCGCGGAGTGAACCGCTGAAACGCGAAGGGATCTTGTTTGCCGTAGTTCTAAGGATACTTTGACAGAACCGCGCTGTAGCCTACTTTTATGGAATGTCTTACATTGTCTATTGTGTGATACTTGCTCACCCACGCGTAAGCCTCCGTTCCAAGTTGGCGGCGATACGTCGTATCCCTCATTAGCCTCAGACAGCTATATGCAAAGCCCTCAGGCGTATCTGCCAGCAGCACTTCCTTATCGTGACACACCGACAAACCTTCAGCACCCATGGACGTGGAAACAATGGCCCTTTCGTAGCTGGCCGCCTCAAGTATTTTCAATCGTGTGCCGCCGCCGGCGCGTAGGGGGACGATCACTATTGCCGCCTCTTGATAATACGGTTCCATGGAGTCTACAGGACCACTTACAGTGACCCCATTATGGTTCGAGAGCTTCTGGAGCCGATCCCCAGGCCGTCCACCAACGAGCCAGACCTGAAAGGGATCGGTGAAGTCCTTTCTGATAAGTGGCAGGATTGTTTCGCAAAAGAAATATGCTGCATCCTCATTTGGGTAGTATTGTAGCGTTGCCGGAAATAAAAGGACCAGATCGGAGCGAGGTTCCCCTAGACTCGAATGGATCGGAATGCTCACAGCGTTAGGAACGGTCACAACGTTGGACAGTTTGTGTGTGGTCGCTATCTCCTCGCGGTCCTCCTCGCTGCAGACGAAGACAGAATCGAAGGCGGGTAAAAGTGATTGCTCAAGCTGCTTGTACCGGTCGTTTAGCCGCGAGTATTGGTGAGCAAGTTCAATGTCTCCATTGCGTGCTGCCAAATCGGAAAAGCGGGCATACTTCTTGGATTCGAAGTCATCTAGATCCAATGCGAAAAGAGGCCGCGCCGTAGCGTCGGTTCTTGCATATGGAAGTGCAAACGGCAGCATCGGCAATTTGAAAACATGAATCGCATCGAAGGCGATTTCTCCTAAGGATGGAATGAGTTTAACGGAGTGAGCTGATTCTTCCGGAGTCGGCCAGGGGAGGATGTGTACATCACTGCAGAGGTCGAGCAGTGGCTCTCGTAGAAAGCTATGGGGAAGCTCGGAGAAATGATGTACAACTAGCAAATAGATGGAGAAGTAATGAGAGAGAGAATCTAACAGCATCCAGGCTCGCATCGCACTTCCATTTCCGGTCACGCCTGGAGTCGTGGGCGAGACGAACAGCAAAGTAAGCTTTCTCATTGTGATCGCTGCGGCCAAGATCCAGAGTTGTTGTTCTACCGTGAATCGTTGATCTTCCCGTTACGTTATCACCATCCGACCTACGCGTAGCGGCGGCGAGCCCACCGAAAGAAACCCGCCGAAAGAAACGTATTTGGAATCGGGTTTACCGCGACGACTAGCGCGGCGTCTCGTCTCCACAAGTGTTATTTGTGTCTACTTGCACAGCGGAGCCCAGGAAGGTCGAACGCTGCAAGAGGGGGACTTGTCACCGTAAAGGACCGGCTGTACCGTTGCCTAGACCGGATGGCCTCTATTTCCTCAATTCCTTTACATGGTAAAAGACGATCGACAACGGCAGCCAGCCGCTTGATGGCGGCCCGGGCAATGACGTTCCGAGCGTCCAAAACATCTTCGACCTGAATGCTGACCGTGGATTGTCCGCGTATTATCGCGCATTCGTCAATATCACCCAGTGTCGTTTGGGAGATTCCCTTCGGCCGCGGCAGACCGTTCGGAACCAACTTTGAGCGGCCCCGCAAATCTAATTATTGGCGGATCGCAACTCACAGCGATCGACACCGTACGCTGAACCGGATAAATTTTCAACGCGCCTAATGGGAACATCTCGAGCCAAGGTTTCGGACAGATCAACAGCACCTTTGAACCGCGGCAGTTCCAGCTTGCGCTCAAACTGCATGGGACCGCGGGACCTCGCCGGCGAGCTGCGCACCTTGCCCTGGGCCTTATCCTGAATCCGGGCATCACTTGGGTTGAATTCGATCGATCGCTCTCTGTCTCCGAGCACAAGCGCATTTCGGGATACCTGAAACGCCGTAACTCATGCCTTACCGGCGGCGCTTTTTGCCAGGCCAGGGTAAAACGCCGTCGAGTTCCTTCAACAGCACATCCTCGTCCTCTTCGGGTTCCGCATCTCTGCCCCATGCCTGACGTTTGGGCGGAGGGATTTCCTCATCTTCGAACCAAAGCAGCGTCAGCGTCTGGTCCCATCGGTCCAGATGGCGTGCTTCCTCCAGCAGCGTGCCGCCGCGTTCCCAGTGCTGGAACCATTCGTCCGCCGCGATTTCTTCCCAGCCGTTGGAGGCGAGGCCCTGGCGAAGCTTCGCCGATAGCGAACCTTGCGGCATTTCGATGCGCGGTGCTATCCATGCTTTTGCCTCGCGCAGCATCGTGGACCTTGACGCATATCTCACCTTCCCCTTTTCAGAGAGCACGAAGGCGCAGGGCGCTTTGAGCACAGCCGCAAAGCGGGACCCGGTGGCCATGACAGAGGCATCGAAATCGATGGCCAGTCTGTCAATGGAAGCGAAACCGATTTCGGCCTTTTGTGCCAGCGGCTGGAAGAGCCGGTACGGGAGCAACAGTTCCGCCGCGAAGATGTCGCAGAGGATTTCGTTCTGCGACCTTTTCACATAACTCGACGAGGAGAGCTCCTGATGTTCCGAGGGCAGGCCGAGCACGATATGCGCGAGCTCGTGGCAGATCGTAAACCTCTGGCGCTCCGGACGGTCGTTTGCGTTGACGCAGATGTATTTCTTGCCTTTGTTCTCGAACCACCAGCCCGGTTCGTTGTCGCCCAGGTCGGGATCAAACTTCAAGATGGTGCCAGCGCGGTCCACATACTCTTTGACCGGCACCGGCATTACGGTCGGGTTGACCATCCGGACGAGCTCACGCGCCTTTATCACAACGCCAAACTCATCGAGCGGCATGGTCAATCCTCCGTTTCTATGATTCGGCGGACCCGTTCAATTAGCTTCGCGTAATCAGGGCGGACTGGTCCACGAAACGCGGCTCCTGCGGCGGACGCAAAAATCTCGTAGGACACCGTCTTGTCCTTCACGACATGTGCGACCAGTCCCGGATCGGTTTCGGCGTGCTTTGCAAGATACCGAAGCATGTCCGCTTCGCGCTTACCCGCCTTCAGCGCTTTAATCAGCTTCGACAATACTTCTTCTGAGGGCGATTCCTTCACGCCCGTCTCCAGCCGGTAAACATAGGCATGGTCAATGTCTCCGAGCTGCGCCGCCTCGCGCAGCGACAGGCCGCGCTCCTCCCGCAGAGCTTGCAGCAGTAAACCTAACCCGGACTGGGCCATCCAATCTCCTTGACATGGGCGAAACGACAGGTTAAAGTAATGTTGTCTGGTTGGACAACAGAAACATATGGAACCGCTTAAAATCGCGTCACAGGCAGTCCAGATTCCAACAATGATCGTTGTCCCTTCAGACAGCCACTATGGCACTTTGCCGCGTCCGGCGCAAGCCCGACCGTGCCCGGTGCTCCAAAAAAGGGAGTTGAAACATGGTTAAGGCAGAATTGGAGTTCTTTCTTCACGGGCAGGGCACCAAGCCCAAGGTCATCTCCGCAGCGGCGGACCAAACCCTGCGGGAAGCGCTGGTTCGCGCAGACATCATCAAGGACGGCGAGGATGAAATCCTGATGTTCGTCGGCGAGTCCAAGGAAGCGCTCACGCAGCCCGGCGAAATGGAAGACGGCGCCGCCGGGCACTCCCCTGTTGACCCCAATCAGACGCTAGAGGCGCTGGGCATCGGGCGGCACCGCCATGTCCATTGCCACGCCTGCAGGCACGTCGCTACCGGAATTAATTTCGCCGGCAAGACGAAGCGTCACAATTTCTCCCCCGCAACGCCGATCGGCGTCGTCACGCAGTGGGCGCGCGAGAAGTTTCACCTGGACCCTGCCGCAGCCGCTGAATATGTCCTGCAGATTTGCGGCGGCACCGAGCAGCCCCGGACCGACAAGCATCTCGGCGAGCTGGTCGAGAAGGGAACCTGCTCCCTCTGCTTCGACCTCGTCAAAGAAGTCACGCCACAGGGTTGAAGTCATGGAGACGCCGGACCAGCGCCTGTTCGACGAAGACTTGCTCTCGGCTGAGTTCCGCATGGGTGCGGAAAAAGGCATGTGGGGCTTGCCCGCGCCGGATCTCTTGCCTGACGGCATCGCTTGGCCCACCCGGATTTTCTGGTTGGCAGCGGCCGTCCGGCCCAATGCGCCGGACCGTTTCTATGTCCGGTTGGACGCAGCCGGCTACAGAGCCGCGCCGCCCACAGGCACTTTTTGGGACCCGACAACGAGATCCACGCTCGACATCGGCAAGCGGCCAAAGGGCAAGAAGGAGAGCCGCTTCGCAAAAGTCTTTCGCACGGATTGGGAGAACGGAGTCGCCTTCTACCACCCCTACGACCGGCATGCCGCCAAGTCCCATCCCGACTGGGCAACGGCGCAGCCGCATCTGGTTTGGACCAGCGAGCGCACGATCGTGGACTACCTGGAAGAGTTTCATTCCTTGCTCAACAGCGGAGATTACCTTGGCGCATAAACCGGACGGCGCGGCGATTCGCCTTCCCGTGTTCTTGTGGCGGGAGGTTCTTTCCCACTTGCGGCGCCGCGGCGCAGGCCGCCGGGAAAGCGGGGCGTTTCTCCTCGCGCCTCAGGATGGTGACGCCCGGATAACGTCCTTCATCTGTTACGACGATCTCGATCCTAACGCTTATCAGTCAGGTGCGATTGCCTTCCACGCGGCCGGCTGCGCGGCGCTGTGGCAACATTGCAGGGAAAAGAATCTCCAGATCCTGGCCGACGTTCATACGCATCCGGGCAGCAATGTTCATCAGAGTCACATTGATCAACAGAACCCGATGATTCCCGTTCCGGGCCATACGGCCATGATTGCGCCGGCTTTCGGGAACACGCACTGGTGGTCACTAAAGGGCGTTGGCGTTTACGAGTATCTGGGTAACTTCAAGTGGCGAGCCCATACATCAACGGGAAAGTCGCGACGAATCAAACTGACACTGTGGTGAGGGCACATGGACGGCATGGACATTCGATTTTCCCGCATTTCCAAACTGTTGGTCGATCGCGACGAAGCTGCCCTGGAAGCGGTTCTCGCGGAGCGTCAACGGCACGCCGTAACGCTCAGCTGCGGCAATGACGTCGCGCAGTCGTACACATTGCAGCTCGCGGTCCTGACCGCCGCAAATGTTGCAAGCCGTTGCTTCCCAGGCGCAGTTCGTGTCGCCCTTGAACGGCGATTGGCGGACGCGCCGCTTCTGGTGTGGCCGTCCCTGAAGCAGACCGTTGGACAAGCGCTTGCAGCGCTTCTTGGCCCGGACGCCCTGACCGTCAGGAATGGCACCACCGAAAGTCGGACAGTGATCTTTGGAAACGCCGCCTATACGGCGGGTGCGTTGCGCGTTACCTTCGATGGATGGATTGCGAAGGTCGGCCCGGCCCGCGACGTTCAGCGCCTGTCCGAGCGCGAGTATTGCTCCCTGGCCGGCATTCTGGGCGCCGCCCTCGCCGTTTCGGAACTGTTCCTGTCATTCGCAGACATCAGCTTGGTGGCCACGCGCCGGACTATCGCGCTTTCTCTCTGGCGTCCCGATCTTTGTGCTTCTGACCCCTCTGCTCTCGGCGTTCCGGTCCAGTTTTTGCCGCGCGATCTTTGGATACTGGGCTTGGGCCATTTGGGCAATGCCTATCTCTGGTCTCTGGCAACGCTTCCGTACTCGGATACCGGGAACGTCGAACTCTTCCTGAATGACTTCGATAAAATCGAGCACGATAACGTCGAGACCAGCCTGCTCTTTGGCGAGCATGACGCGAGGCGCTACAAGACGAGAGCCTGCAGCGACTGGCTGGAACGGTGCGGTTTTCAGACGCGGCTTATCGAACGGCCGTTCGATGAACATTTCCGGTGCCGCCCGGACGAACCGAAGCTGGCGCTCTGCGGATTCGATTCAAACCCTGCGCGGCGGCATCTCGCCACCGCACGGTTTGAACGGGTTGTCGAAAGCGGACTTGGAGGCACGGCCAACAACTTCGACACGATCAGCCTGCACACATTCCCGAACCCGCGAAGCCCAGGGGAATTATGGCCGGACCTGAATCCGGAAGAGAACGAAAAGCAGATCAGGCAACAGGAACGGATCGCTCGCGAAAATGCCGGTTATGCGGACATCGGCGCTGATGAGTGCGGCCGGTACAGGCTTGCCGGCAGATCCATCGCGGTGCCTTTTGTCGGCACTACCGCAGCGACCCTTGTGGTAGCGGAGGTCATCCGGCTCCTCCACAACGGGCCTGCTTATACAGACATCAAAGTCTCGACGGCCGCACCGGATGCGCGTGCTGCGCGGACATCAGGGAACTATCACAACCAGGATCTCGCGGGATCGAAGTATTGCCATGCCCAGATGCCGGAACTGCTCTAGGCCTAGGCCTTCGGGCTTTCGTTCCGCTTTTCACTGCCGGTGGTGGAACCTGCAGGTGTCGGCTTCTCGTTTCGGCGTGGCTGAATTGTCCTTTGCGCGGTAGCCGAGCTTTCGCCGCTTCTCGTCGAAGTCCTTCATCGCGGCCTCGCGCTGCTGCGCAGATCACGCTTACAGGCCCAGCCTCGCAGCTGGATTTTCCCGGAACAGGGAGCCGTCGCGGATGTAGCGGCGCACCATCTCGAGCGAGCGGTGGCCGGTCTGGCGCATGATGGCCAGTTCGCCGGCGCCGTTCAGGTAGGCCTGGGTGGCCAGGCCCGCCCGTAGCGAATGGCCGGCGTAGCGGGCGGGGTCGAGGCCGGCCGCCTCCGCCGCTCGTTTTACGATCAGGCCCACGGAATCCTTGTGCAGCCGAACGGAGCCGACGTGCCCGTGACGATCGACGCCGCGGAACAGCGCTCCTTCCGAAAAACCCGCCGTGTTCTTCCAGGCAGTCAGCGCCCGAACCGGACAGGTGGCCGGTGTGGAACCATACGGGATTCCGACGCTTCTTCCCTTCCCTTCCGGATCCGTTTTCGAGCGCCGGAGCTTCACCACGAGGCCGTCGTCGGTTGACTCCACGTCGTCCACATTCAGAGCAGCGATCTCCGACCGTCGGAAGCCTCCCGCGAATCCTAGCAGAAGGAGCGCCCGATCCCGCTGACCGGCGCGATTGTCCGGCAGAGCCTCGATCATTCGTCGCACATCCGCCGTCAGTAAAGGAGTTTTCGTTTCCTGCGCCGTCCCGAGTGTCCGGCGAATTCCCTTGAGCGTTTCGCTCACGGCGGCCTGCTGCATCGTTGCCGGTGAGGGGACCCCGGTAATCTGATGCGCCTTGGTGATGGCCGTCAGGCGCCGGGTCATGGTGGCCGGACGGTGGGTGGCGGCGAGAGCGGTCAGATACAAAGCTACAGTCTCAGGCGAGGCGGGAAGCGGACACATGGTGTGCTGCCCGCACCAGCGGGTGAAATGCTCCCAGTCGGAACGATACGCCCGGAGGGTAGACGCTGCTTTGGCGGCCCGGACGAACCCGTCGGCCTGTTGCTGCAAGCACAGGAGCGTGTCGTCGGCTTTCCGCGGCATGAGTTCGGCGGCGACTTGCCCGGGGATCTCAGAAACCGCTGTTCCCTGCCCCGCCTCGCTCATTCGTCCTCGGCCTGATCGGCGAACTTGTCGAGCTCGCGGGCGAGCGCCCGGGCATCCGTCGGCGAGAGAACCATCGCCGCTGCTTTTAATTGCCCGTGTGTTGGAACGGTTCCGCCGGTGACCGGCAGCCGGTCGCCCATTATGAGATTGCAGATAACCTGCTGCTCACCTTGCTCATTGCGGTGGACGATCAGGTAAGCGCCGGAGCAATGGTACGGGGCGTCGGGCACGAGGAGCACGGAATCGGGAGCAAAACGGACGTGAGGGGGTGGAAGCGTAGACATGAAGTTTCAGCATACCGCAGTAGCTCACACCTGAGAAACCCCATTTCTCAGGTATCAGAAAAGGGATAAGCTTCCCTTATCGAACCCAATAACCTTCCCTACCGGCGGTTGCAGACGGGACCTCAAAAGAGCTA
>CAWJQP010000073.1:0-914609 GCA_963844855.1 Bryobacteraceae bacterium | reverse complement strand
AAGGTGTGAACGAATGGTGGTTTTGGGAAAGCGAGATAACGACAAATGATTTTAGTTTGCTGCGAATTGATTTCACGAGAGAGAGGGCGATACCGCCGTGAAACCTGCGTAGAGCCTCGTTTTTAGCCTCATTGAGCGGTTTCAGAGGATGACGATCAAGCTTTAGGCGACTGCGTTTAATTGCTTCCGCCATCGCAGGCGGATCCACTGCTGAATGTTGTAAGTGAGAGCGGCCCAGACTGATTCCAGCCTGACTTTACGAAGACCCCGAACTCGGAAACGACGCAGACCGATCTTTTCTTTCAACCAAGCGTTGGCAAACTCAGCAACCTGCGATCTTTGCTTATAGATTTCGGCGCTCTCCGGTGTTTCCATCTTGGTGCGGAATGCCGTAATCTTCGGGTCATCTTCCAACACTCGGATGGTGCGGGTCGCAGTCTGCGGGCAACACTGCGGCTTAAACGGGCAGGCCGCGCATACGTCTGCTTTGGCCTTGTACTCGCGCACGACGCCGCTGGCGGCATTAGCAATTCGATAGTAGGGCAGCAGTTGGTCAGCGGGACAACGGACGCTATTCAGTTCGGCCACGAAGGTGAATTTGTCAGAGGCAAATTCTTGTGCCACACCATATCGTTTGCGCTGGCCTTCTAAACGCGCCGGATTGGCTACTTGCAGGGGACCAATAAGATCGGTTTTGCCGTTAAGGGCGATGATGTTTTCACTGCTGATGTAGCCGGCATCGGCCAGTAATTGATCGGGCGCCTTTCCGAACGTTTCCTTGACCCGTTCCACCGCAGCCTGCAGGTGCGGCGCATCGGCGCCGCTTTGGGTCACATCCAGCCCGATAATGATGCCAGCCGCTGCATCCGTTGAAATCTGAACGTTGTAGCTGGGTTCGAATCCACCCCCGTTCCGCTTCATCACGCGTGCCTCTGGATCGGTCTCACTGGCCCGCGCTTCGTTCCGGTTGCGGCCGCGCTCCTGGCGAACTTGCTCCAGTTGCTGCAAAGCGGCCTCGAGTTTGCTTTCGCGCTCCCGTTTGGCGCGGCGCTGGGCTGCGGCTTTGCGAGCATTGCCCGCGTCCTGTTTAGGATCGCCCATAGCGCGGACCTGCTCTCGCGCTTGGTCCAGATGTTCACGCAACGTCTTCTCCGACCGGAAGGTATTGCCGCTGGCCGAAGCACGAATCCGGGTTCCATCATGCATCATGCGCTCCAGTGTGATGAGTCCCTCTGCGCTGAGCACGCCCAGCACTTGCGTAAACAGTTCGGTGAGCGCCTCGTCGTATTCGACACGAAAGTCGGAAAGGGAATGATGATTGATTGGTTCCAATGCACAGAGCCACTCAAAGCCGGGTTCGTATTCACATTGCCGCTCGATCTCACGAGCGCTCCCGATGCCTCGGCTGTAAGCGTACAGCCACAGAGCAATCAACAATTGCGGATTGTTCCCTGGTTGTCCGGGATGGCCTTCCACCGCCTTCATCGGCTCGTAGAACTTAGCCAGGTCGAGGCGGCCGGTAAACTCCCAGAGAGCTCGAGCCGCATGATCGTCGGGGATGAACTGCTCGATATCCATCGCCCGAAGCACGAACTGATCTCGGTCGACTGAGCGCAAACGCGGCCTCGGCGCCGGCTTGGATTTACCCATTTCTGACATTAACTACAGGGCGCAAACCGACCACTATAACGTTACAATGCAAAGTACTTTACAGATCAAACCATCATCAAATCGTTCACAGCTTCATGGCCTTACCTCCACAACACTCGTGGTCCTGCCCGAGGAACACCAGCATGAATACGACGAGGTTCTGCGCGGCTTTCGCGAATCCTTTCAGCCGCACGGAGCAACCGAAGACGCGCTCGTCCTGCGCCTGGCCCAAGCCCACTGGCGCAGTCTCCGTTCCCGTCGCGTGGAGACCGGCATACTCGACATCACCGCTGCCACAGAACGCGCTCTCGCAAGAAAGCTCGTCGAGGATTGCCCGGAACATCTGAGTCCGCACAACGCCATAGCTGTCGGCTTCATGAAGAATCCGGAGGAGCGATGGCGCATGTACCTCCGTTACGACGGAGCCATCTCACGGGATTTCTTCCACACCCTCGATGCCCTGATGCGGCTGCAACGCGCGCGTCAGCGAACGAACCCTGACCCAAAGCCGTTGGTCGCCGCAGCCGGCTCCGGAGCGCCGCTCAGCCGGCAATCCGAGCAACCCGCCGCTTCCGAATGCGCCTCCAAAAGCAACGGCGCCGCGGAACTGTCCGATTCCGGGATTCGGTCCGTTTCGCAAAATAGCCCAAAATCCTCAGATCACGAAAATCAAAAAGAACTGACTCGGTCGGAGTCATTGGATTCAGGGCTTCTTCGACCGTCCAAGGTCGCCTTTGTGGAGGTGGATTGGAATGTGGAGGTTGATTGGAAACTGAGAAGCAAAACGAATTTGGAAACGCCCGGCAAAAGCGGCCCGGCGATTTCCCGCGTTTTATGCCCAAAGCTTCAGCTCAGAAGTTCCACCAAAGCAATGGATCCCAGCAATATTCTTCTCGGCGTTCCGGCAGCATTCACGGATTCTGCGTCACAGGAGAACACTTGCCGATTGCTTCGGAGCCAACCCCCGTTGCCTCGACGTTGGGCGCCTCTACTTGGCTAAGAACAGGAACTTTCTATCTGGCTCCGACGGGGAACTTTCCCTCAGTTCGAGGAGTCCAATTATTTCGGTTAGAATCGCAGGTGAGAAGGCAGTGGCCGATTTCACTTTAAGTCTCGATCTTGAAACTGGCGCAACACTAAGCGCTCCCGATGTTCCTCGGGAAGACGAACGCCTCATTGCGTCGCTCCGAGCCGGATCGGCGGAAGCTTACGAGCAGCTCGTCGAGAGCTTTCAGCAGCCTGTCTACAACCTGGTCTACCGGTTGATGGATGATCCGTCCGAGACACCGGACGTCGTGCAGGAAGTCTTCCTGAAGGTGTTTCGCAATATCGGCTCCTTCCGAGGCAGCAGCAGCCTTAAAACGTGGATTTATCGAATTTCTTTTAACGAGGCGTATAACCACAGGCGGTGGTTCAATCGTCATAAGAAGCAAGAGGTCGGTCTCGATCAAGATGATGACGAGTCTCTCAGCTATCGGGATGTGCTACCGGATCCCGGTCGATCGGCATTCGAGTTGATGTGCGATGTCGAGACGCACGCTTTGATCGAAGAAGCATTAACGGGACTTAATCCGGCGTTTCGCGCCGCCGTCGTTTTGCGCGATATCGAAGATCTTAGCTACGAAGAGATTGCGGAGGTTTTGCAGGTTTCTCTTGGCACAGTGAAGTCCCGCATCTTGCGCGGACGCGAAGCTCTGAAGAAAGCGTTGGCGAGTCGGCTCAGGCCGGAACCGGCTCTCAGTTTCACGCCCGAGCCGGTCAGGTGACGAATTCCATGGGTCCACGTAATCCAATCCCTTCCGATGACCTCCAGCGATCCGAACAATCGCGCGAGGTTCGGGAATTGCGCCGGGCGTTGCGTTCACTGCCTTCCCGGCAGCCTTCGATCGATTTGCGTATGCGCTTGCGAGTACTTGCTTCGAAGGAAAGCTCGCGGCGAAGATCGCGAACGTCGGCCCGCGAACTTGCACGGACCTGGTTCACAGACTTCCGGTTGTACGTGAACAATCTGATGCGTCCGCTCGCGATTCCCACGGCCGGTGGGTTTGTTTCGGCGCTGCTTCTGTTCGGAGTGCTGGCGCCGTCTCTTGCAACACGCGGAGCGGTTCCCGGGACCGATGTTCCAACCGTGCTCTATACCGAAGCATCGGTTCGCAGTTTCATTCCGCTAGGCTTCCACAACGAAGACCTGACGGTTGAGGTCACGATTGACGGCGAAGGACGTGTCATTGACTATTCCATTCCGTCTGAGCGAACCAAGAAGAATCCGACGCTTCACCGAAGCATACAGAACTACCTGTTATTCACACAGTTCACCCCAGTCCGGAACTTCGGCCAGCCTGTGAAGGCGAAGGTGCGCATCTCCTTCCAGAGCAGCCGCATCGAAGTTCGGGGATAGACCCGCTCGATGGCCGGACGCCGGCTGGGTCAGCATTTTCTTGCGCGACGTTCGATTCTGGAGCAGATCGCTTCGGCTGCGTGTCCTGATCCAGACAAGCCAGTTGTGGAAATCGGACCCGGGCGAGGCGCCCTCACCGAATATCTCCTCAAATTAAGCTCACAAGTGCATGCGATCGAACTCGATCAGGTACTTGTCCATTACTTGCGCGAGAAATTTCGCGATCACGCTGGATTTTCGGTTCAACATGGCGATGTGCTGCGGACTGACCTTAACCAATGGGGTCCGGTTCAAGTGGCGGGGAATCTGCCGTATTACATAACATCGCCGATCATTGAGCGCGTGCTTGCGCTAGGCCCGAATCTGCTGCGCGCCGTTTTCCTCGTTCAGAAGGAAGTCGCCGACCGGGTCGTGGCGCAGCCCGGAAGTCGCGATTACGGATACCTTTCCGTGCAAGTCCAGGTGTTTGCCGAGCCGAAGTACTCTGATGACCGTTCCGCCGGACGCCTTTCGGCCTCCGCCGAAGGTCGACTCCGCCGTTGTCGAATTAGTGCCGCGGGGCCAGCCCGTCTCTGCCGATCCGAAAGGGCTAATAGAGTTCGCCGGGTTATGCTTCCGTCAAAAGCGGAAAATGCTGCGGAATAACCTGTCCGGCGCATACCCGCTCGAAGCCATTGACGCTCAACCGGAGGCCCGACTGCGCGCCGAACAGCTCTCCGTTCTGCAGTTTGCGGATTTGCGGGATCGTATACTGAAGTTTCAATGAGAGTTCGCTTCGCGCCCTCGCCAACCGGCTATCTCCACATCGGCAGCGCCCGCACATTCATCTTCAATTGGCTGTATGCGCGCCACAACGGCGGAACGGTAATTCTGCGCATCGACGACACGGACGTCGAGCGCAACACCGAAGCATCGCTCAACTCGATTTTCGAGGGGCTGAACTGGCTCGATCTGGGCGTGGGATGAACAGTACCGGCAGTCGGAGCGGCTGGATCTGTCACAAGCAGGCGGCAGAAGCCATCTTCAAATCCGGGTTAGCCTATCGCGATTTCACGCCGGCGCACTCCGGCGACGAAGAGACTGCAGCGCGGAAGGCGCCTGGCTGTTCAACCCGGGAGCGCGCGAATTATCGCCTGAGGAAAGCGACCGCCGGGCGGCAGCGGGCGAGCCGTTGTCCTGCGCTTTCGCGTTCCGCGCGAAGGGGACCACGCCGTAACCTTCGACGATCAGGTTTTCGGCGCCGCAGAGCAAGATGGCGGCCGACATCGAAGATTTCGCTCTGCTTCGCAGCAACGGGATGCCGACGTATCACATGGCATCGTGCGCCGACGACGCGGATCTGAGCATCAGCCACATCATCCGCGGCCAGGATCATCTGACGAACACGTTCAAACACGTGCTGATTTTCGAAGCGCTCGGCGCAAAGCCGCCGGTGTTCGCGCATCTGCCGCTGCTGATCGCGCCCGATGGCGCGAAGCTGTCGAAACGCAAGCACGGACCGGTGGTCAGCGTGACGACTTATCGCGATGCCGGATTTCTGCCGCACGCGTACGTCAACTTTCTGTGCCTGCTCGGCTGGAGTCCAAAGGACGACCGCGAGCAGATGACGCGCGAGGAGCTGGTCGACGCGTTCAAGCTGGAGGGCGTCAACCGCAGCAACGCGGTGGTGAACTTCAGCGAGGAAGATCCCATCGATCCGAAGGCGCTCTGGCTGAATTCGCAGCATATCCACGCGATGCCGGCGGAAGAGCTCGCGCCGCTTCTGCTGCCGTATGTTCACGCGGCGGGTTGGCGGGCCGACGGAGCCAAGATGCTGCAAGTGACGCCGCTGATTCGCGAGCGCATTCAAGTCCTGCCCGACGTCACGACTGTCGGCTGACTTGTTCTTCGTCGACGAACTCGCGCCGTACGATCCGGCCGAACTGATTCCGCAGAAGGGCGATGCCGCGATGGCGGCCCTCGTGCTCGAACGAGCGCGCGAGGTTCTTTCGACGGCTGATTTTACGCATGCCGGCCTCGAAGCCGCATTGCGCGACGAGGCAACGAGCCTGAAAGTCAAAACGGGGCAGATGTTTCTGCCGATTCGGGTCGCCGTGTGCGGCCGCAAGACCGCTCCGCCGCTGTTCGAGACGCTGGAAGTTCTCGGGCGAGAGACGTGCTCTGAAGCGCATCGGCCAAGCTATCGGCAATGCTCCGATAAGAAAGTTATGAAAGAGATTTGGAATATGAAGTTGGCCCGAAGCCGGCGAAGTCGACGGCCCGTCGAATTTCATCCGGGACATCAATGATCGACGACCTGAAGAGCAATCGCTTCGACGGCCGCGTGCAAACGCGCTTCCCACCGGAGCCGAACGGCTATCTTCACATCGGCCACGCCAAAGCGATCTGCCTCGACTTCGGGCTTGCGGCCGAGTTCGGCGGCCAGTGCAATCTGCGCTTCGACGACACGAACCCGTCGAAGGAAGAGACGGAATACGTCGACTCCATTCAGGAGGATGTCCGCTGGCTCGGCTTCGACTGGGAAGACCGGCTGTTCTACGCGTCCGATTACTTCGAGCAGCTCTATGAGTGGGCCGTTCAACTCATCCGGGCAGGGCAAGGCGTATGTCTGCGATCTGACCGCCGAGCAGATTCGCGAATATCGCGGCACGTTGACCGAGCCGGGACGCGAGAGCCCGTAGCGCAACCGCACCGTCGAAGAGAATCTCGACCTGTTCGAGCGCATGAAGAAGGGCGAATTCCCGGACGGAACGCGGACGCTTCGAGCCAAGATCGACATGGCGTCGCCGAATCTGAACATGCGCGACCCGGTGATGTACCGGATTGCTGCACATGCACCATCATCGGACCGGCGACAAATGGTGCATCTATCCGATGTACGACTACGCGCACGGCCAGTCGGATTCGATCGAAAAGGTGACGCACTCGATGTGCACGCTGGAGTTCGAAGATCACCGCCCGCTCTACAACTGGTTCATCGAGCAGCTCGGGATCTTTCCGTCGCAGCAATACGAGTTCGACCGGCTCAATCTGACTTACACGCTGCTCAGCAAGCGCAAGCTGCTGACGCTGGTGCAGGACGGACATGTCAGCGGCTGGGACGATCCGCGCATGCCCACGCTGTCCGGCATCCGGCGCCGCGGCTATACGCCTGAGGCGATGCGCAATTTCTGTCAGCCAGATCGGCGTTCGAAGACCAACGGCACGACGCAGCTCTCGTTCCTCGAACACTACGTCCGCGAGGATTTGAACAAGCGCGCAACGCGGGTGATGGCCGTCCTGCGACCTCTGCGTGTCGTCATCGACAACTATCCCGACGATCTCGTCGAAGAGATGGACGCCATCAACAATCCTGAAGATCCGGATGCGGGAACGCGCAAGGTCCCCTTCTCGAAAGTGCTGTACATCGAGCAGGAAGACTTCCGGGAAGATCCGCCGAAGCAGTACTTCCGTCTTGCACCGGGCCGCGAAGTCCGGCTTCGGTACGGCTACTTCATCAAATGCACAGGTGTGGTGAAAGACGATGCGGGGAACGTCGTCGAGCTGCATTGCACGTACGATCCTGCCAGCCGCGGCGGCAACTCACCGGACGGACGCAAGGTGAAGTCGACGATCCACTGGGTCTCGGCGGCGCATGCGGTCGACGCCGAGGTCCGGCTTGTACGAAACCCTGTTTGCGAAAGAAAATCCGAACGATGTCGAGGAAGGCCAGGATTTCACGGCCAATCTGAATCCGACATTCGCTCGAAGTGCTGACGAGCAAAGTGGAGCCCAGCGTGCGCGGCGCCGCTGCCTGGGACTCGGTATCAGTTCGAGCGGCTGGGGTATTTCTGCTGTAGACACGGAATCGACGGCGGAACGGCCTGTCTTCAATCGAACGGTCGGATTGCGGGATACGCTGGGCAAAAATCGAGCAGCGCGGACAACAGTAGATGATCATTCTCGGACTTGGCGGCATCCTGAGCGACGCGGCGTGCGCATTGCTGCGCGATGGCGAACTTGTCGCCGCAATTGAAGAGAAGAAGATTGCCAGACACTATACGGCGGGCGAACTGCCGCAGCAGGCGATTGCAGGTTGTCTCCAGATCGCCAAAATCACGCCTGAGCAAGTCGACTCCATCGCTGTTGTACGGCCATTCCCGGCCGATACTTCTTTACATCTGCAGTTGCGTGCTCAGTTCCCGAATGCGCGGCTTGTCCTGGTGGAGCATCATACGGCGCATGCCGCCTCGGCATGGTACGCGTCGGACTTTGCGGATGCGACAGTCCTGACCCTCGATCATGCGGGCGATCTTCGATGCGGCGCACGCTGGCATGGCGACGGGGCTGGTCTGCAGATCGACAAGGAGATGTTCTACCCGGATTCGCTCGGCGACCTCTACGGACGAGTTACGGAATTGCTTGGCTTTCAGTCGAATGCCGATGAGCATAAGGTGCAATGGCTGTCGACGGCTGGCGATGACCGGTTCGTTGCGCTCTTCGATTCGATGATCCTGTGGGGGAGCGACAACTGGCCTCGCATCGACCGGACATGGTTCGAAAACTCGCGTCTCGATCGTGGCGGGTTTGATGAAAAGCTGTTCCAGGAATTGGGGATCGACCGCGACTCTGCTATTCCGGAGAAGCTTCGCCCTCACGTCGCAGCAGGTATCCAGCGAGCCGTCGAGAACGCGGTGATTCGGCTGGCAGGTGACGCAAAGAGACTCTGCCTTGCCGGTGGCCTCGGGATGAACGCGCTTCTCGTGTCAGCCCTGGAGCGCGAGCGGGAAGTATTCGTACAGCCGGCAGCAGGAAACGCCGGTACTGCAATCGGGGCAGTTCTGCATACTGCTGCGACTGTGTTTGGGGAAAAGGCTCGTGTGAGTCTGCGCGACCTCTGCCTGGGACCGGAGTATTCGGCTGAAGAGATCAAACAGGTGCTCGAGAACTGCAAACTTCGCTTCAAGTATCTGTTGACGAGCGATGAGGTGATCGAGACCGCTGTTCACGCGCTGAACGATCATCAGATCGTCGCGTGGATGCATGGACGCATGGAATTCGGCCCGCGAGCTCTAGGCAACCGCAGTATCCTCGCATCGCCGCTGAATCCGTACTCGACCGAGAATCTGAACACGTACATCAAGCATCGCGAGCAGTTCCGCAAATTTGCGGCCTCCGTACCCGACGGAGTTGGCGGCCGAGTACTTCGAGGTGGGACCGAACGCACGCTACCTGGCGACTGTTGGCAAGGTCAAACCGCAGCATCGGAAGACGTTCGAAGAGGCAATCCTCGGAGATGACCTCGTTCGCGTCCATACGGTATCGAAGGACGACAACCCGCTGTACTACCGTCTTCTTCAGGAAGCGGGGAAGCGGACCGGTTTGCCGGTGCTCTACAACACATCGTTTAACTTGTTCGGCGATCCACTGGTGTGCACGCCACGCGATGCGGCCCGAAGCTTCTACTCGTCTGGCATTGACGCGATGTTTGTCGGTAATTTTTTTCTGCAGAAGTAAGCACTAAATCGGCTTCGATCCGACGGCCAACAGTGTTTCAAAGTGGGGCAGCTCTTCTTCGCGGTGAACGACGGAAGCGTCCACCGATGCAAATCCCGCTGCCTGGAGCATGTCGACTAGCTCTACCTGCGAAAACCCGAGCCAGACATCGGCATACATTTCCCTGGCCTCCTCGAAGCGATGCTTCACGAGGTCCATCACCACCACACGGCCGCCGGGCTTGAGAATGCGATAAGCCTCTGCGACGGCTTTGGCCGGGTGCAAGGCATGATGAAGACTCTGATGGAGTAATGTCAGGTCGACTTCGCCGTCCTGTAACGGAAGCTCCTCAAGATCACCGAGCCGGTATTCCAGATTCCTGACGCCGTTTCGTTTCGCAATTTCGACAACGTACTCCAGCATTTTCTGGGAGTGATCGACTGCGATCACACGCTCGGCGCGCTGTGCGAGTAGGAGGGACAACGTTCCTTCGCCGGCCCCCAGATCGGCGACTACCAAGGGCGGCATCAATTTGAGGAACATCTCGGACAGACCCTTCCAGCTTCGACCAGGGACGTAGTGGCGGCCGAATCTGCCCGCAAGTTCGTCGAAATACGTTCTGAGCTTGTCTTTTCGCTTTTCGAGGATCAATCGGAGCGCGCGGTCGTCCTGTTCCGCTTCCGCGATCTCCTGGCCTGCCTGGCGCAACAGTTCGCCTAAGATTGTGTTGCCGTCCTTGATGTCCGAAACGCGATAAAGGCTTTTTTGACCTGCACGGCGCACTTCGATCAGACCAGCCTGCTTGAGGGGAGAAAGCTGCATCGAGATGCGACTCTGCCCCATTCCGAGGATTTCCTGCAACTCGGCGACGCTGAGCTCTTCCGTCTGCAGCAGACGCAAAATACGGAGGCGTCCCTCGTCGCCCAGCAGCTTCAAAGCTCGCAAGAGTTCTGCCACAGTTAATAGTCTATCAATCAATCATGATTTATTGATAGACTGTGGTACCATTTACCGCAGGAGCAAATCTGAATGAGCACAGTTGTCACTCAGGTCGCCACCGATTATAAGGTAGCCGACATTACGCTGGCCGATTGGGGCCGCAAAGAAATATCCATCGCCGAGCATGAAATGCCGGGCTTGATGGCCATCCGTAAGAAGTATGCGAAGGACAAGCCGCTGGCCGGTGTCCGCGTTACCGGTTCGTTGCACATGACGATCCAGACCGCTGTGCTGATCGAGACTCTGGTGGATCTCGGCGCGAGCGTTCGCTGGGCAAGCTGCAACATCTTCTCCACGCAGGACCATGCCGCCGCCGCAATTGCGCAGGCGGGCGTACCGGTTTTCGCCTGGAAGGGCGAGACGCTCGAAGAGTATTGGGATTGCACCCTGAAGGCTGTGATCCATGCCGATGGAAAGGGTCCGGAACTGGTCGTCGATGACGGCGGCGATGTCACGCTGCTCATCCACAAAGGCTACGAACTCGAGAATGGCAGCGATTGGGTGAACACCCCGTCCGGTAGCCATGAAGAGAAGGTGATCAAGGATCTCCTCAAGAAGGTCTACGCCGAGAACCCGAAGCAATGGCACACGGTCGTCAAAGACTGGCGCGGTGTTTCCGAGGAAACCACCACAGGCGTCCATCGACTCTACAAGATGCATCAGGAAGGCAAACTCCTGGTCCCCGCGATCAACGTCAACGACTCGGTCACCAAATCGAAGTTCGACAACCTGTATGGCTGCCGCGAATCGCTGGCTGATGGCATCAAGCGCGCAACTGACGTGATGCTTGCCGGTAAGGTCGCCGTCGTTTGCGGCTACGGCGATGTCGGTAAGGGTTCGGCGCAGTCGCTACGCGGTATGGGCGCTCGAGTGGTCGTCACCGAGATCGACCCCATCAACGCGCTGCAAGCTGCGATGGAAGGCTACCAGGTCACCACTGTCGAAGAGACCCTTGGAATTGGCGATATCTACGTTACCTGTACCGGCAACGTCGACATCCTCACGTACGAGCATCTTTCGAACATGAAGGACCAGGCGATTGTCTGCAACATCGGCCACTTCGACAACGAAATCCAGGTGGACCGCTTGAATACGGCCAAGGGCGTGAAGAAGCTTAACATCAAGCCCCAGGTGGACAAGTACACGTTTGCCGATGGTCGTGAAATCTTCCTGCTGGCCGAAGGCCGGCTGGTAAACCTTGGCTGCGCAACGGGCCACCCGAGTTTCGTGATGTCGAACAGCTTCGCGAACCAGACTCTGGCTCAGCTCGATCTCTGGAAGAACAAAGATGTTTACAAAGTGAATGTCTATACGCTTCCGAAGCAGCTCGACGAAGAAGTTGCCCGGTTGCACCTTGAAAAGATCGGCGTAAAGCTGACGACATTGTCGCCTCAACAAGCCGACTACATTGGCGTGCCGGTGCAAGGTCCGTACAAGCCCGACCACTACCGCTACTAAGTTGTCCTGGAGGCGGACGTTTCTCTAAAACGCCGCCTTCAACTCCCCCGTTTCATCCTTCGCATACGGCGCCCAGGCGAGAGTGAACATCCGAACGCTGATGTTCGCTTTCTTCGGTTTGATCGCAATCGTTTCCAGAGACGCGGTCGCGGCATCCATCTGCGATTGAATTTCCGCAACCTCCGATTCGATCTGCGATTGCAAGTCCTCCAGTTGGCGCTTCACCGCTTCTACGTTCTCCTCTGCGCGACCAATGTCTGCCGAATCCCTATACGTTCTCGAAACGGATCCGATGGCAGAGGTGGCCTTTTTGCGCCCGAATACGACACCGAAGATATCGGCTCCTACAGACAACAGAGATGTCGACCGTTGATCTTTCTCTTTTGTGACCGCCTGTTCGGCTCGGCGCAGGCGTTCCTGCAGAGTCGTAACTTTCGAGGAGTATTTCTGACGCAGTTTCTCGATAGCCGTATCCCTTTGCTCACGCCCTACGTGCTGCAGACGAGTCCGAAATGCTCCTTCCGACTCGCCCGGCTGAGAACACTCTTTCGATGCAGGACTGCAATGCAACTCCAGCTTCCGATTCGCGTAGATCCAGGTCACCAACTCCTTATTCCAAGCCGTATAGCATTTTGCCTTACCGGCATCGGCAGGCAGCGGAGCGTACTCAGCTCCATCAACGGGCTCATTCTCCAGATCGGAGGGTGATACATCGATTTGCGCGCACTCCTCCCACTCGACGGGCATGCTGTCGTCACGAACGGGGGCTGCTAAGACGAAGTCTTCCACATAATCGATCTTGGCTTTCGTGTCGAGGAAGCGGACCTGCGCAGCGCCGAGAATGACGGGTTGGTAGACGATCGGCTGGCCCGTCGCCAGTGCTGGTATGAATTTCTGCGAAACCTCCGGAGGCAACACGGTGCGCTGTGTCGCGGCGGGCCGCGCTTTCGGAGCGTTCGGCTCTTGGGCGGCCTCGGGTTTGCGGGGGCCCATGAGGGACTTGATCTGCGTTCGTGTGAGCGGCCCTCGTAAGTACGATAGAGCCCAGCGCGTCTCAAATGCGACAGGAGCATCTTCATGCACGTTGTTCATAAGGAACACGCGCTTCCTGAGACCTGCGAGAATTTCCTCCGTGCGCGCCCGGTCGAACTTTTGGCTCCCTTCACTGGCTGCTCCTTCCAGCCCCTCGATCAGACGCTCCTTATCGCGTTCCGTCTGAAGCCGTCCGATGAACCAGGTTCCTGCGTTCGCCAAACCTTTGTAATCCAGATCAACGGGATTCTGCGTTGCCAGCACAACGCCGACGCCGAACGCCCGAGCCTGTTTTAGGAGTGTCAGCAGCGGCCTCTTCGATGGCGGGTTCGAGACCGGCGGGAAATAGCCAAAGATCTCATCCATGTAGAGGATGGCTCTCAGACTTGTGGTACCTGATTGGCGTCGCGTCCATGCCAGCATCTCGTTCAGAACGAGAGTGACGAAGAACATCCGCTCCGAGTCGCTGAGATGAGAGATCGACAGGATTGCGATGCGAGGACGGCCTTCAGGAGTGTAGAGCAGCTTTCCAATGTCGAGAGGTTCGCCTTCGAGCCACGCTTCGAATCCCGGCGACGCCAGTAGGTTATTCAACGCCATCGAAAGCTCAAAGCGATCCTTGGCGGGGTAGAAGGCTTCGAGGTCGAGCACGCCAACGCGCGTCATAGGAGGCGTCTGAATGGCGTGGATCAGCGCTTCTATGGTGAGATTCTCCCCGTTTTTCCAGGCATTGTCGAAGATGTTGGAAAGCAGGATATGTTCCCGACTCTTCATCGGCTCTGCTTCGATGCCCATGAGCGACAGCAACGCCGTCGCGGACCCTGAGATGCGATCGCGCAAAAGCTCGCGATCTTCCAGCAATGCGGTGTCGGGAGCCGCAAATGACTTCAGCAAAGATATGGAAATTCCAGCGTTGCTGCCTGGTGTATAGATCTTGAAGTCAGCGGATGATTGCAAGCGCCGAATACGTTCACCGCTCTGTCCCCACTTTACGAGGCCCTCTCGCCATAGATTGGCTTGCGCGGCCGCGAACTGCTCTCGAGTCACGCCCTCCCGTTTCGCGTCGTCATCGTTGACCCATGGCGCGAAGTCTTCCGGCTTTAGATCGGGGAAATGCAGCAGAAGGTTCCCGATGTCGCCCTTAGGATCGATCACGAGGGAAGGGATGCCATCGATAGCTGCCTCTTCGAGAAGATCGATGCACAAACCTGTCTTGCCGCTGCCTGTCATGCCCACGCAAACGGCGTGGGTTACCAGATCTTTGCTGTCATAAAGAAGTGGTTCAGACGTGGTTTGACGCGCGGAAGTATCGTAAACGCGTCCTAGATAGAACGCTCCAAGTTTCTCAATATCTTGCATATCAGGTAGTGGCTGCGATGATTCACCGACGGTGACTCAGCATGGTACAGGTATATCACGGCGCATATGAAGTTGATCTCGTTATCCCTATGCTTGTGTGCTCTGGTGAGTGGTCAGACTACGACCGCAGAGCTTCTGGAAGAGAAGTTGATTTCCCGCATCCGAGCGTATGACGCTTCGCTGAACGGTGTGCTCGGCGTAGCTATTATCGATCTGCAAACTTCACGCATACTCCACCATAACGGAGAGACTGTTTTTCCGCAGGCAAGCTCGATCAAGATTCCCATCATGATGGAGGTGTTCCGTGCTGCCCGTAGCGGAAAATTGAAGCTTGACGGAAACGTCACCGTGGAGAAGGCGGAATCCGTCGGTGGCAGTGGGCACCTTCGCCTTTTGTTGCGATCTCAGCCGCTGACGATGACAGTACGCGATTTGATCACCGCCATGATCGAAACCAGCGACAACACGGCCACAAACAAGTTGATTGAAACGGTCGGAATGGATTCGGTAAATCGACTACTGTCAGAACTGGGATTCTCGAAGACGCGACTACAACGCCGAATGTTAGATTCCAAAGCGGCGGCGGAGAATCGAGAGAACATCGCAACGCCCCTCGAGATGGTCCGCTTAGTCGAACTGCTTTATCGCGGGAAAGCTGTCGATGCAGAGGCCTCGAAGGACATGATCGAGATTCTCAAGCTTGTTGACGCTGACTTTCGGAAGACAATTCCCGCGAATGTTTCCGTTGCCTCCAAGCCCGGATCGGTCGCGGGTGTACGGGCGGAGACGGGTATCATTTTTCTCGATAAGCGGCCTTTCGTTTTGAGTGTCATGTCGACCTTCATAGATTCCCAAACGAACCCAATTCCGGCGATCACGAAAATGGTGTTTGAGCATTTCGAGAAGTTGGCGGCTTCGAATCGATATGGCCACAAACTACAATAGGGGCATGAACGGCAAGAAGATCGCTCTCCTTGTAGATAACGTATATCAGGAATTGGAAGTCTGGTATCCGCTGCTTCGATTCCGCGAAGCCGGCGCCGAAGTGGTGACGATTGGCGCCGTCGCCGGCCAGACTTACACGAGCAAACTCGGCTATCCCGTCAAGGCCGACATCTCGTATGACCAAGCCAAGGCTGCCGACTACGATGGCGTCATCATTCCGGGTGGATTTGCGCCAGATCATATCCGCCGTCACCCAAAGGCCATCGATTTTGTGCGCGCAGTCGATCGCGACGGCAAACTTGTAGCGGCCATTTGTCACGGTCCCTGGGTACTCTGTTCCACGGGATCGCTCAAAGGCAAACGCGCGACGAGCTTCTTCTCAATCAAGGACGACCTTGTGAACGCGGGAGCCAAGTGGGAGGATGCCGAAGTCGTTGTGGATGACAATCTCGTGACCTCGCGCAAGCCCGAAGATCTACCGGCATTTTGCAAGGCATCCATCGAAGTGGTCGAGCGCGTACCCGCGCGGGCCTAGATGGAAATTGACTGGTTTCCGCTCTGGCTTAGCCTTCGAGTCGCGCTCGTCGCGACAGCGATCGCATTTGCGGGCGGTCTGGCGGTTGCGTACGTTCTGGCGAACGGCCGCTTTCGCGGGCGGGATCTTATCGATGCCTTGGTGACTTTGCCGTTGGTCCTGCCGCCAACGGTGGTCGGGTACTATCTGCTGGTTCTGTTCGGTAGGAATGCGTGGATCGGTGGGTTGTATGAGCAGCTCACCGGGTCGCCATTGGTATTCACTTGGCAGGGCGCGGTTATTGCTGCGCTTCTACACTCGGCTCCGTTGCTAATTAAAACGTCGCGAGCCGCTCTTGAAAGTGTCGACCACAGTTATGAGCGCGCCGCGCGTTCGCTCGGCGCCTCGGAATGGCGGTTGTTCTGGATCGTGACGCTTCCGCTTGCCTGGCGATCGATCCTTGCAGGTGTTGCTCTTTCGTTCGCTCGTTCCCTTGGAGATTTTGGGGCGACGCTCATGATTGCAGGCAATATTCCGGGTCGAACGCAGACGGTTGCCATCGCGATTTACGATGCGGTGGAATCCGGTCAGGGACATGTTGCTCGCGTTCTTGTTTTGGTCGTCTCTGCTATCGCGCTCGTGATTCTGACTCTGGTGAACCGGCTCGGGGGCGGCTGGTTCCCAGCGCGCACACCACACGCCCAATGATTCAGGCGGTGCTCGCGAAGCGATTCCCTACCGGTCGGGATTCGACCGGCTTTAATCTGGATGTTTCGTTCAAGGCCGGCCAGGGCGTAACCGTGTTTTTCGGACCGAGCGGAGCCGGCAAAACGCTGGTCCTCGATTGCATCGCCGGGTTCGTGCGGCCCGATAGCGGTCGCGTGCTGCTGGATGACGTACTGCTCTTCGACGGCGAAGCGGGTGTCAATCGTGCTCCCCGGGAACGGCGCTGCGGATACGTACTCCAGAATTACGCGCTCTTCCCGCATATGACGGTGCGGGAGAATCTGGAGTTCGCGGCGCATCGCCTGAAGGCAATGGAGCGTCATCGCCGCGTAAACGAAATGCTCGAGCGGTTTCGGCTCCAGGACGTCGCCGGCCGTCGGCCTCACCAGCTTTCGGGAGGGCAACGGCAAAGGTGCTCGCTCGCGAGGTCGCTGGTAGTCGTGCCTCGGATTCTCTTACTGGACGAACCCGCCAGAGGTTTGGATGCGCCGCTCCGGCAGGAATTGTATGACATCTTGCGATCCGTTCGCGCGGACTTCGAGATTCCAATTCTCCTTGTGACCCATAGTCTCGAGGAGTGTTTCGAACTCGCGGATGAGATGTTCGTGTTTCGAGATGGGCGTATCGTCCAGAGCGGCGCTCCTTCGGCGGTATGCTCGCGTCCGGTGTCTCTCGACATTGCGCGGATGCTTGGGATGTACAACATACTGCCGGTTGAGATCCGGGCCCTTGATCCGTCACGTAACACGAGCGTGCTCCGATTCGGCGAACATGACTTGCAAGGCGACTATTACCCAAGCCATTTGAAAGGAGACCGGGTTCATCTGCTCATTAGTCCGAGGCAACTGAGGGCAGCTCCGGCTGAAGCGAGGCGCATACCGGCAAATAGTATTCCTGGATTTCTTGAAAGGGCTGTCAGTACGCCCGACGGGATGCGATTGGAATTCGCCGGTGGACTTCAGGTCGCTGTACCGAATGGCGCGTACTATCAAACTAAGGACTGGATCATCGAATTTCCTACTCGGGGGATGACCATTCTATGAAGTCTTTTGCGGATATGGCGAGGGGTACTAAGAAGCGCCGTTACGCATGAGACAAATCTACATCACGGATCGCTTGGGTTGTCCCGATCTTCTCGACTGCATGGTCCGAGCGGCGGACAGTGGTGTGGAATATATCCAGATTCGGGAAAAGGATCTTTCCGGAAAACAATTGCTCTATTTGGTTGATAGCGCCCTGCGATCACTCACGCGCTGGCCAGTAAAGGTTCTGGTGAATTCCAGAGTTGATATCGCGTTGGCGGTGGGCGCCCATGGCGTCCATCTACCGAGTGACGCTTTGCCGGCGGAGACGTGGAGGCGGGTGGTTCCGTCAGGGTTCATCATCGGTCAGTCATGCCACTCGGCCGCCGACGTCCTGGCAGCGGGGGCGGTGGATTTCGTCCTCTTCGGGCCCGTATTTTCAACGCCCGGAAAGGGACCCGCGATAGGGCTGGACGCGCTCCGATCCATTACGGAAATCGCGCCAGTACCCGTCTATGCTCTGGGAGGAATCACGAGGGAAAATGCTGAGTCGTGCCTTGCGGCAGGAGCTGCGGGTATTGCGGCGATCCGAATGTTCCAAATTTCTGGCTGATGATCACAGCCGATTTGGTGACGAATGTTAAAGTGGGTTGAATACACGTCGGGCCCTTAGCTCAGCGGTCAGAGCAGGGGACTCATAATCCCTTGGTCGTAGGTTCAAATCCTACAGGGCCCACCAAGCCGACTATGGCGCCTTATCTGACGAAGCGGCTTGCAGGCACCCTTGCGGTGGTCCTTTGTGTACTCATTGGAGCGTATTTACTCTTCAAACGAAACGAACACTCTAACCAGTCCTCCGCAAGCGGATCCAAGCCAAACATTTCTGTCTCTATCCGCAACGTTTTAAAGGCGCAATCGCGAGAATCCGGCTCCGGCTTTTGGATAGCCTACGGCGCAAGCAGCGGCGATAGTCTGTCGCCCTCAAACTTGGCGATGTATGTCCACGCGAGAAATAATACCGGCGATCCGATAAAGCTAATGAACTATTTGGCGGCGATGAATCTGGGCGGCAAGTGGGTAGATCTGACTCGAATCCCATTCAGCAGCACGCACACCCCCTATTTCGGTTTCAGTCCCGACGCGCTTCAACCACTGACAGCGCCAGAATCGGGGACCGGTTCCGTCAGTTTTGATGTCAACACCGGCACGGCCATTTCGCCAATGACGGAACTCGAAGGCTGGGCGCTCTTTGAATATCCTGAGAACGTTGGAACTACGGACGACGCTAACATTCGTCTAACGTTGGCCGCGGAGTCTGGCGAGACGTTCTCTACGGAAATCGATCGGAGCGACCTCGCCGCGATGAGCGGTATGCCAATGAACGTGGGCGGACGAATTGATCTTAGCCGTCTTAAGGTTGGTTGGTATTCGAAGATGCGCGCTCAAATTAAGTGAACTAGCCAAGTGAACTAGCGTATTCATTCCCAGGGCCGATCCTTCACAAATCTCGAGTGTTCAGGCAGTGGACGATCCGTCATGAAATACTTCTTGTAGGCCGCCGTCCAGTCCCGTGCAATATCGCGTTGTGCCGTTGCGAGATCAAGTTCTCCTGAGCAAACCAGATCATGCAATCGATCTTCAAGAGCGTCCTTCACGTGCGCATTCCACACGGGAGCGCCATATGGCTGCGGCCAGAAGTTCCGAATGTTATCGCCTCCGCCGAGCGCGGGCGTAATGAGATAGTCCAATTCGTAGGCTCGGGGCTTTGGTTCGTGAATGCCGTAGGAAGCAAATACTTGCCGAGCTACACTCGCTGGCACGATTCGGACGGTCTCAATTGAAGTTTCCGAACAAATCTCGTTCCTGGTCACTGGAAGGGTTGCCCCGGGAGTCAGGGAAGGATCCGGAACGACTTGATTCTTCGCAGACTGGCGTCGTCCTTTGAGGCCACCCGGTATCGCGAAAGCAATAATGGCAATCACGACGACGGCAACGGCAGCGAAGAGCATCCTTGAATTGCTCTGCCATGCAGGCGATTCATAGGACAGCTCAGCCATCCGTAGTTTCAGGAGTGCTCGCGCGCCGTCCGGCGGCGGGAGCAACACCTCAATACTCTCCTGCTGATTCCGGATGAATCCAGCGATTGCGTTGTTCAATTCGTTCATCTTCGTCCGGCAGGCCCAACACGAATCGATGTGGGCGTTGACTTCACCTCTTCGCGCGGGCTCGAGTTCCCCATCCACCGCGCGGAGCAGCTCTTCGTCGGAGATATGGAATTCTTCGCGTCGCATCAGCATCAGACTCCATCGGCGCGGCTCAGGCGCGCCAGCGACCGAACGAGGGAAGTCGAGACCGATCCCAGAGAGATTCCTATGATTGCAGATATGTCACGATAGCGAAGACCCTCGGCGCGCAGTTGCAGGCACCAACGGTCTTGTTCCGGCAAAGCTTGTACAACCGCGAGTAGATGCTGCCTTCGCTGTGTAGCGGCCATAGCCTCTTCAGGATTGGGATCCGGAGCCACATGCTGACTCAGGAGAGGCTCTCCAGGCTCAGCGAGGATTTCCTGGCTTCGAGCGCATCGCTGCTTGAGAGCAAGGTTATGAGCGACGCGAAAAATCCAGCCGCGCAGATTCTCACGAGACCGACCCTGTTGTAGATGCCGAAAGAGCGACAGGAACACTTCCTGAATGATTTCTTCTCCGTCGGAGACAGACAGACCGAATGACAGCACATACCTCAGCAACGGGCTACGGAAATGATCGAAAAGAGCTGTGACCTCTTCCTCAAGTGAGGGAGACCGCGAGGAACGGTTCGTAGCCGTCTTCGTTAGCGGGGCCAACCAGAGGGCGGTATCTGCCGGAAGATCCATCTCTCTCCTAATATTGCGTATGATCGTGTTCTGTTCATGCTTTCTTCGTTCCCTTACGAAAAAACCCTGAACAGGACACGCCGATAGGGAATATTCAAATAACCGACCTCATGCGCTTCCATCCCTACCGGTCTATCAGCTCCAAGATTATTCTATTTGTCATCGTTCTAGCGCGATTTTGCTCTGCGCAGGTAATGGAGGGTGAACTTCGGCTCAGCGTTCAAGACCCGGCAGGCCGCCCCATTCCAGCGCGGGTTAAGGTCGCGGGCAACAGTCCGCAGTTTCGGTCGGAGGCGCGAGCCGACTCAGCCGGGCAAGTCCGACTCCAACGGTTGCCGCAGGGAGTCTACCGGCTCGATATCACGCACACTGGATTTGCCGCATTTACCGAAACCGTGGAAATCCGATCCGCCTTGCCGCATGAGAAGCAAGTCACCTTGCAGATCGACCCGCTGGCGACGCAGATTACGGTCGATGCGCCGGCGCCACTTCTGGATCGTTTACAGCCCGGGATCGTTACGCACGCTGGACGCGAACAACTTAACGAGACGATGGGAACGACATTAGGCCGGAGCACCGTTGATGTGATCACGACGATGCCAGGCTGGTTGCTCGAAGCGAACGCTGTTCTTCATCCCCGCGGCTCGGAATATGACACCCAGTACGTTATCGATGGGATGCCGCTCTATGACAACCGCTCCATCGGTTTTGCGCCCGCATTCGAGAACAGCGAGTTTGAGGCTGTCAATGTTATGACCGCTGGCATACCGGCCGAGTACGGGCGCAGGCTCGGAGGCGTGATCGCGCTCGACACGCGGCGGGTACCCGATCCTGGCAATGTGTCTGAGATTAATTTTCAGGCTGGTTCTTACGGAACTTACCTCGGCTCGGCCGCTCACCAATATCGAACTGACCGTACAGCAATCTCTCTCGGTGTTCAGGGAGGCGCCACGGATCGTTACCTCGATCCGCCGTCGCTTGAGAATTTCACAAATCACGGCAACGCGGGCGGCTTCAATGTCCGCGCTGACCAGGATCTGACAAACAGTGATCGCCTGAGCCTATATCTGCGCTCCAACCGCGCTAGATTCCTTGTGCCAAACGATCTGGTTCAACAGGCCGCCGGACAACGGCAGGACCGTTCGACAGCCGAAACATCCGGCCAGATTCACTACCAACACACCTTCTCTTCGCGTGCGCTTGGGTCCGTGCGCGGTATGGTACGAGATCTGACCGCCAAACTGTGGAGCAACACGTTATCGACTCCGGTATTTGTCGAACAGGATCGCGGTTTTCGCGAAGGCGCAGTCATCGGCAGCGTGACGGTCGAGAGCGAGCGGCATACGTTGAAATTCGGCGGCGATTTGCGATTGACCAATATTCGCGAGAACTTTCGATTCGCCGAGCCGGATGAGCTTCCGGATTTCGACGTGGACTTTAACGGCAGCAAACGAAGCACGGAAGCGTCGGCATTTATCCAGGACCATCTTCGCCTGGGGAACTTTGCAGTCGCTTTTGGGTTAAGACTGGATCATTACCGCCTGCTTATCGAGGACACTGCTTTAAGCCCGCGCATAGCGCTCAGCTATTACATCCCGGGCGCCGACGTGTTGCTACGCGCCGCTTACGATCGAATTTTTCAGCCTCCGCCCATGGAGAACTTATTGCTGAGCAGTGCTGCGGGTAGCCTCGACCTGGACGATGTTGAAGTCCTGAACGTCCCTGCCAGCCGGGCAAACTTCTTCGAAGTCGGTTTCCGCAAGCCCATTGGAAACCGGCTCCGGCTGGATGCAAGTCACTACTGGAGGACATTCCGCAACTACATCGACGACGACGTCTTCCTCAATACTGGTCTCTCGTTTCCAATTACTTTCGATACAGCGCGAATCGAAGGAACCGAAGTCCGACTGGAAATGCCCAGATGGCGAGGTATTTCCTCGTTCGTCAGCTATTCCAATATGCATGGCACAGCTACATCGCCTGTAACCGGTGGCTTGTTCATTGAGGGCAGCGAAGCGGACGAACTGCGCGATGGCGTAGAGCGATTTCCGATCACACAAGATCAACGGAATACGTTGGCTGCCCAGGTTCGCGTTGAACCGCATCAACGAGTGTGGTTCACGACAGGAGTCCGATACGGCAGTGGTCTTCCCGTCGAACTCGAAGGCGATGATGACGACGAAGATGAGGAGGACGATGACGATGACGGTGAAGACGACGAGCAGATAATTCCACCGTCCATTTTGGACAAGGTGGATTTTGCGCGCGGGCGTGTTCGGCCGAATTTCAGTTTAGATTTTGCAGCGGGAGTGCGTTTGTGGCAACGTGATGCCCGGTCGCTTTCGTTGCAATTCGACATGCGCAATGCCACTGATAGGCTGAACGTAATCAACTTCAGTGGCTTGTTTTCGGGCACGGCGCTGGCTCCAGGTCGTCAGATGACGTTCCAGGTCAAGGTGCGATTCTGATGTCTCCAGCGTGGTTAATGCGCGCCGTCGTACTTGGGCAATGTGAGTAACAATCCTGCGGCGATCGCAGTTGCCGCGGCGCCTGCGATCAGAGGTATTGCATAGGATTGCGTTCTGTCGTGCGCCAGTCCCATCAGCAAAGGTCCGGTTGCCCCTCCGACTGCGTATGCCGAGAAAGCATAGCCATACAGCTCGCTAAAGGAGTTCAAACCCATATAGCGACTGATGAGAAAGGGGAAAACGTCTGCCTCGGCTCCCATCGCGAATCCAATGAGCGCAGCGGCGATCGCTGCGGTAACGAAATCATTGGCGAATAGCAGCATCAGGATGCCACCGGCTGAGGCGGCTACGAAACCGAAGCCGACGCGGGGCGCGAAGTAACGATCGATCAGCAACCCGGTAAGTAATCTGCCGCTAACCGAGGATGCGCCCAGGATCGAGAGAACAGTCGCCGCAGCGCCTACCGAGATATTGCGGTCGGTTAGCAACGCAGCCAGATGAGCAACACAGCCGTTTGCTCCAAGAGAGACAAGGAAGAACCCGGCGAGGAGCACCTGGAAAACTTTGTTGCGAAGCGGCCGCTCATATTTATGATGTGATGTTGCTCGCTCCACGTGTCCAATTGGCTTCTCTCGATGCTTGAGCGCCAATAACGCAAGCGTCGGTCCAATAACAAAAGACAGGGCCCCGAGTGTGGAGTAAGCCAACCGCCACCCACCCAGACTAACGAGCTGTCCAGTGAGCCATGGAACGAGCATCGAACCGATCCCACCACCCATCATCATGAGTGCAAGCGCGATTCCGCGCTGCGAATCAAAATGCGACGTGATGACGCCCGCCCACGGGAGCTGCGTTGTTCCGTTTCCGACAACACCGATGACGAACAGAAGGGTATAGAACTGCCAGAGAGCGCCATTCTGCATCGCGAGCGACGCGAACGTCAACCCGAAGATAGCGCTTGCCACGGCGATAACAGGTCGCACTCCGACTTTATCCGCTAAACGCCCGATCACTGGCGACGCGAAAGCTACGGTGAGAGCGGCGATGCTGAAGCCCGCCGATACTTGGCCTCTTGACCAGGCGAACTCGGCAGTAAGCGGCTTCAGCAATACGCCGAAGCTGTAGATGAAAACGCTCGCGAAGCTGACCATCACTCCCAGTGACGCCGCAAGCACGAGTCCCCAATGCTGCCGGAGCTCTGACTGAGATCGAGTTGAGGTAGCGCTTTGAGTAGCGTTCATTTTAGGACGGCGGAGTGCGGATGTAACCGGGCGCCATTCGCGGAGCGGCAGCGCGATGAGCTTCATCGCTCATAGCATGGACGCCGGTGGCATCGATCCACCGGTTAAAGAAATTGAACATCGCACAGACGGTGATGGCATCGTAGATGGCTTCATCTGTCCAACCGTGCGCGTGAAGGGCCTCGATGTCAGGTGGCCCGATTGTGGGCGAATCATGGTTCACTTTCTCGACAAAATGCAAAAGGACTTTCTCGGGATCGGTTATGGGGGCAGTTTCAATATCGTTGACGACTGCTGCAACCATTTCCTCGTTTTCCAACAAGTACGCCGCGACCGCGGCATGCGACTTCAGTCAAAAAGGGCACTGATTGCGCGCCGAGGTCAGTGCCGCGATCATCTCCCGCATGCCAGGCGAGAGCGGTGAGGGTCCCCGCATGACTTCATGTGTCCACCGTTCGAGGTGCTGCGTCGCATTCGGCTTGAAGGCAAATAAGTTCCAGATCTGCGGAAATGGCGCCCAATTTTCTTACACGATGCGACCAGTTCCGCATACGATCCTGTCGCGTCGGGATTATTCTCAACACTTGGGAGAAACATTGGCTTCATAGAGACTCCGAATCAGAATAAAAACTTAAGACCAAACTGCAGCAGACGAGGGGAACCAGCATCCAGAATCCGTCCGAAGTTTGCCGACGCCAAGTCTGTAACCGGTATTCCAAAATTGGCATGATTGGCCACATTGAAACATTCAACACGGAACTGAAGTTGACGCGCTTCCGTCCAACGAAAGCTCTTAAATACGGATACGTCGAAATTGGCTAGCCCGGGACCACGTACGATGTTCCGCCCGGCATTCCCGAAGCGTCCGGCTTCGGTCTGTGGATTGAGTCTGCGGAATGCCGATCTGCTGACCCACTGTTCGACGGTATGTGTACCGTCATTCGGATTCGTCAAGACGTCGGGACGGCTTGCAAAGAAACCCGATACAGGGGGATGACTGCCTTGCATAGAAACGTTGGCGCTGTCATACACCGTGAACGGCGTACCGGAACTGATAGTAACGATTCCGTTCGTCTGCCAACCCTGCAAAAACGTCCTCGCTAGACCGCGCAAATCATTGCCAAAAGGGAGTTCCCAGGTTCCACTCGCCACAAAACGATGTTTGGCGTCGAACAGAGATGGTCCGTGCTCGGCGCGAAGATCAAAAGGATTCTGGGCCATGTCGTTCTCACCCGACAGCGGGCGCGCTGCCGCGCCACCCATATTGATGGACGACAGATAGTCAAGCGTTTTAGAGAACCAATACGAAGTGTTGAATGCAAGTCCTGCAGCATAACGCTTTGACAGGCTGAGTTGTGCGGCGTGGTACGTCGAGTTCGTTATATAAGACAGCAGAGCGACGTGAGTAAAGTCGCACGACCCGTCGGGCCGGCAATTGGCATAGGCTCTGCGCGCATCGGCATTTTGTGCCGTCGCTCCTGGGCCATAGATAGCTGGGTTCGCCTCGATATTCCTTGGAAGATGGGTACCCTTAGTGCCGACATACCGCGCTTCCAGCAAATAGTCGCGCCAGAGCGAACGCTGGATAGACAAGTTCCAATTCTGGGCGTATGGCGGTCGAGCGTTCTTGTCGAGCGCGACTACGGTAGAGGGCCGAACGAACGTATTGGGTTCCGGTCGCGGCCGTCCTGCATATGGATTTGAAAAGTTCAACGTGGGACCGCTGAATTGATTGAACTGCGTCCACGGTAGAGAACTTACAGGAGCTTGAAAGGCGAGCCCGGAACCGTTGCCGAAGGGATCGTAGAAGATCGCGTAGCCTGCGCGGATCGAAAGGTTTCCTGATCCGGACGGATCCCATGCAAGCCCGACGCGAGGCATGAAGGCTGTCGCGTAGATGGGCGCGATGCCGCGCGCGACACCTTCGTCACCAGGAAAGAGGAGCCCCTTTGGCGCATCGGGCCGGACGGTGGATTGTTGGCCTGGAACAAACGCATTCAGGCGATCGCGCACATCTGCGAAGGGTGTAATGATTTCATGCCGGATCCCGTAGTTGAGTGTGAATCTTCGTGAAACACGCCATTCGTCCTGCGCGAACCAGGCTAGATCCCAATTGCGGAGCCCTCGCGAGAGATCGCCGAGTCCCTGGTAAAACACAACCGGCCGCCCCAACAGGAAGTTTGCAAATGCGTCATTCGTAGGAAATGATGGCGCAAAGACATAGAATGCGTTCGGGGCGATCGCCTGAAAGGCGTTGATCTGTGTTCGACGGAACTCGCCCCCAATTTTCCAGGAGTGCGCGCCCCTGGTAAGAGACAGTGAATCGTAAACTTCGTAGACGTTCTGCGCTGACAATCGCGGTCCGGTGATCGCGCCTCCGATCGGCGAGTATCCATTCAAGTTAAAGAATGGCGGACCTTGTCCGGCCTCAGAAGCGGAATCATATTGAAAGCCGAATGCGGAGGGCGGTGTTTTGTTGAGGCGCTGATCGAAGTCGAATACGTGACGGAAAAACGCGAAACGGGCCGAATTGACGGTTGCCGGCGACAACACCTGAACACCTGAAACAGAAGCGGATTGGGTATTGAGATCGTCCCGTACGGGAAAACCGGGCACGTCGGAACCACGAATCGAGATCGGATTGATATTGTGACCGCCGGCGAAGGAGTATCGCGCGGAGAACTGATCGCCGTTACTCCGGCTAAAGTCGATGCGGCCACCTGCCTGATCGGAGTCGTTTTGGGTTACCAGTGTAGATCGGTACACCGAAGGAGAGACGTTTCCGAGAGGATACAACTCAAGGACGCGCAGAGAGACGGGATCGAACTGCGCAGGCGGAATTTGCCCGCCTGGAACAGGTTGGCCCCCCATTGCAAAGTTCACGAGCGGCGGCGAGTTTGCGGAGAAGTCTCCCCTGCGCTGCGCTGGCGTTGGCACTGTTGCGGATCGAGTAATGCCTTGCCGGTTCCGGTAGCCCTCGTAGTAGCCGAAGAAGAACAACCGGTCTCGCATGATCGGACCGCCAGTCGCGACTCCGAACTGATTCTGCTTTAACGGCTCCACTTCAGCGGAAAAGAAGTTGCGCGCATCGAAAACTTCGTTTCGCAAAAACTCATATGCCGACCCGTGAAAGCCGTTGCTGCCCGATTTTGTCACGACGCTTGTTGTCGAACCGCTTGTGCCTCCATACTCAGCAGGCGCAGTATGAGTGAGGATGCGGAATTCACTGATGGCGTCGACGGGAACTCGCAGCGCGAAGCCTGCATCCATGCGATTGGTATTCTTCGCGCCATCCAAAAGATAATTGTTCGATTCGGGTCGTTGTCCGTTGACGGAGTACGAATGTCCTGCGCGCAGTGAACCGCCGGCAGTTACTAGTCCCTGAGTAAGCGGAGCGACGCCTGCTTGCAGCAAACCGAGCTGGGTAAAGTTGCGTCCGTTGAGTGGCAGTTCCAGAATCTCGCGAGTAGTTACGACGGTTCCGAGCGTATTTGTGGACGAGTCCACGCGTGGCGCGATGGCGGCTACTGTTACCGATTCCTGAACTACCGCGACTTCGAGATGCGCTTCGGCGCGCGCGATCTGGCTAACATTCAACTCGATGCCGGTTTGTTTCCACGTGCCGAATCCGGCAGCTTCAATCGTGATCTCGTACTTGCCGACGGGAAGCGCGGCAAACCGGAACTCTCCGCGATCTGTCGTGTATTGCGACTGCGCGTATGCTGTCGCCAGGTTCACGACTGTGACTTTGGCGTTTGTGATCGTGCGCTGATTCGCATCGACGACAGAACCTTCCAATACCGCAAGAGAATCCTGCGCAACTAATAAAGGCGCCAATAGAAAAGGAACGAAGTGTCGGAAGGCTGGCATGGGTAGCGGATACAGGCTGTAATGCTACCGGACGGCGCCAATTACCGCAATAATCGAAACATGTTAGGCGCTAGGGTTCTTTGATTGTCAGAATCTGGTCGGCTTTCACGTCCGTCATCTTCTGCGTCTTCCCGTTTGGCCAAGTGATCTCGATCAGTTTGACTACCGTATCTTTTCCCAATCCGAAATGCATGCGTTTGTCGCTTGAGCTTAGATAGCTTCCGGCCGGGCTGATCATGCCATATTGCTCTGCGCCAGATGCGGCAACGATATGGATCCTTGTTCCGATGCCGTCGCGATTGCTGCTGGTTCCCACGGTGTCGATCAACAACCAGTGAAAGCCAGAATTGCGATTGTTTTGTAGCAATACAGCATTCTGTCCAAGGCAGCTCACTACGATATCCATCGCGCCATCATTGTTAAGGTCCGCAAAAGCGGCGCCCCTTGCTGCACGAGGAACTTTGAACGGTTCTCCGCCTCCGAAGAAGTGTCCATGAATCTTCCACGATCATTCCTGAGCAGAAGGAAGGGCTCCAGATACTTTAGTGAAGGCTGCGTCAATTCGATGTTGTCCATGACATGCCCTTGTGCGACGAATAGATCCTTCCATCCGTCGTTGTTGTAGTCCAGAAATCGTGCTCCCCATCCCGAGTGAACGATTGTGGCCCGTCCGATGCCAGTCGGACCGCTCATGTACTCAAAATTCTTGTCTACATTTCGGAACAGAGCGTATCTTTGATTGCCTAACGCATTGATAAACGCGTCGGGCCAGCCGTCGTTGTCATAGTCCGAGAAATCCACGCCCATTCCAGCGAACGTTTGCCCGTCATCATCGTAGGCCAGGCCGGAAGCGAGTCCAATCTCGGAAAAGGTTCCATTCTCCAGCGTTCCTGAAGAGTTGCTGGGGAAAGGAATCGTTGGCAACCAGGATGTCGATGTTCCCATCACGATCGAAGTCCTGAAGGGCTACTCCGAGGCCCTTTCCTTTGTGGCGAGCAATCCCCGACTTCTCGGATACATCGGCAAACGTGCCGTCGCCGTTATTTCGGTAAAGAAGATGCGTCGCTGGTTCGAAATGATTTGGATGGCAGTAGGCGCGATATCCAGGCTTTTTCTCACCGCACCAGATATCCTTAAACTCCCAAGTCAGATATCGCGCGACAAAGAGATCGAGTTGACCATCGCGGTCAAAATCCACAAAAGCCGCGCCAGTAGACCAGCCATTAGCGGCTAGGCCAGATTGTTTTGTTACATCGATAAACTTACCGTTACCTGAATTTGTGTAGAGAGTATTGCCGCCATACCCAGTCACGAACAGATCCGGAAATCCGTCGTTGTTGTAGTCGCCGACGGCTACGCCCATCCCGAACGAGGAACCGGCCAATCCTGTCTCGGCGGTTACATCGGAGAACCTGCCATCTCCCAGATTGCGATACAGGCGATTCCAGAAGCGTTCCTGCGATTTGTCAGGCGTCGCGGAAACTGGCATTGGATCTTCCAACTTCGCTCCATTTACGAAAAAAAGGTCCAAATGTCCATCCCGGTCAAAGTCGAGGACACCCACACCACCGACCATTGTTTCGAGCGAGGTATTTGCGGCTCGTGGGGCTGCCCTCACTGCGAAACTGAATACCAGAACGGGCTGTTTGGTCCGTGAATGCTGGTGGACGCTCTGCCGCCGCAGTCTCAGCAGTTCGGAGGATGACACTTATCCCCAGGATGCCGAGCAGCAAATAAATGGATCGCACGCCAGTTTGATTGTAGTTGGATATCAAGGAAGTCCGCCAACGCCAATGAAAAGCTGTCCGATCAAACATTAACCTTCATAACTCACTGATAGATATTGATAAGGCCTTGACTTAGGTGGAAGAACGTCAATAGTATTGTTGCAGTTGCTTCCTAGTGCTTTCGTACTAATCCGCTGTGAGGACGAAAATGAGGCGTAGTCTTTTCTTAATTCTCCTACTGGCATCGCTTTCCCCAGCCCAGGATCGTGGAACCATCACCGGGACGGTGTCGGACCCGTCCGGCGCAGCCATCCCAGACGCGAAAGTTGTCATCAAAAACCCGGCTACGAACCTCACGCAAGAAGTTAGCACCGGCGCAGATGGCGCGTATTCCGTTTTGTACCTTCCGGCCGGAACATATACCGTGCAGGTGGAGAAAACCGGGTTCCAGACGTCTCAGGCCAACGAGGTTCGAGTAAGCGTCAATACCTCGACGCGTGTCGATGTGCAACTCCCTGTCGGAGAAACCCAGCAAGTAGTCGAAGTTTCGGCTCAGGCACAACTCCTACAGACGGATCGGACAGATCTCGGCAAGGTGATCTCAGGCAAGGCGATCATGGATCTACCACTGTTTCTCGGCGGCGGATTGAGAAACAATCTCGCTTTCGTCAATCTGGTACCTGGAGTACAGGGCGATCCGGGCAATCCGCGTATCGGTGGCGGACTGTTGGCGGGAGCCAGTCTAATGCTCGATGGCGCCGAATCGAATAGTGAGCGCCGGAATGATGCTGGCTTCAATTCAGTCAGCGCCGAAGCAGTCGAGGAATTCAAAGTACAGACAGGAAGCTACTCCGCGGAATTCGGCCGCACGTCGAATGGCGTCGTCAACTTCACAAGCAAATCGGGAACCAACGAGCTGCACGGCTCAGCTTTTTACTTCAATCGGAATGAAGCATTCAACGCTCGCCGATTCACATATGGGCCGGGTACTCGCGAAGTCAACCGGCAGCACTTGTGGGGCTTCTCCGCTGGCGGCCCAATCTTCATACCGAAGGTCTACGACGGACGCAACAAGGCATTTTTCTTTGCGGCCCTCGAGAAATCTCGATATCGCTCGGGCCCGCCGTCAAATGTGATCTCGGTTCCGATCGACGAGTTTCGTAATGGAGATTTCCGGCGCTTCACGGACGCAAGTGGCGCAGTGATCCCGATTTATGATCCCTTCGATGCAAGCGGGAATATCATCACGGACGCATTTGCGCGTCCTCGCATGCAGTGCCGCGGTGTTATGAATGTGATTTGTCCGGAGCGCATCGATCCGGTGGCCAAGATTATCAACTCCCAGTTACCAACTCCTGATAATCCGACTGAGCCCTTCAATAACACACGGGCGGTCGCAGCCGGAGGGAGCGACCAGAACGTATTCTCGATCAAAGGGGATTACGTCTTCTCTGACCGCAATAGGATCAGCGGCATTTTTAGCCGGAACGTTTTCGGATCGCCACCCAACATCGGACCTGTGCCTGGCGCGCTAGGCGAAAACTTTACATCTGGTGGCACCAATAAGTTCTATCGCGTGAATCACGACTTGGTACTGAAGCCGAACCTCCTCAACCACTTCACATTCGGCTACAACCAACGAGATATTTTCGAAATCGGCCCCACGCGGATATCGAGCGACGTCCAGCAAGCCATTCAGCTCAAGGGCACCACACTCCCTCCCACCACGCAGCCCACGCAGTACTCGATCGGTGGCGAGTTTTCAAGCATGAATGCGTTGAACCGCAGCATCGATACGCTATCGCCGAGCCGCACCTTCAACGTCAACGAACAGCTTGCCTGGATTAAAGGCTCTCACAACTTAAAGTTCGGCTTTCAATACCTGCTGGCGAAATACGCTCGGTTCGATTGCAACGGGTGCAGCGGCGAAGTTGGATTCGCGACAGCCACCACTGGCAACCCCGGCCTGAGTACGCGCAATGGATCCAGTTACGCAGCCTTCCTGTTAGGATTGGCGAGCGGCGGCAACTTCAATTACAGCGCGGACATTGAGTTCTTTTTCCCCTATTATGCCTGGTTTGTCCAGGACGACTGGAAACTGACAAGCAAATTGACACTGAATCTCGGGCTCCGTTACGAGATCTCCTATCCGAAGCAGGAGAGCGACTTCCAAAACAGCAACTTCAATCCGAGCCTGCCGAATCCCGGCGCCGGCGGCTTGCTGGGCGCTCTTGAATTCGCTGGCGACGGACCAGGACGAAGCGGCAAAGGTCGCTTTCAGGACACTCGCTACAACGGCTTGGGTCCGAGGGTCGGGCTCGCTTACCAGCTCAGGCCCAATACGGTGTTGCGCGCCGGCAGCGCCATTTACTATCAGGCAATGCGTGAGGATGGCAATGCGGACAACGGCGTGCAAGGTTTCGGTGGGCGCTTCACGTCAATACCGGATTATCTAGCGACAGGCATCTCTTTCCGGCTTAGCAATGGTTTGAATGAGTACGGCGACCTCGTCCAACAACGAAAGCCGCCGCAGATCGATCCATCCCTCCTAAACTTCGGAACGCCCACTTACATGACCGGTGAAGCGGGCCGAGCTCCGATGTTCTACGATTGGAACGCGACCGTGGAGCACAGCTTCTACCCACAGTCGGTTGCGCGCGTCAGCTACCACGCGAACGTAGGCGTTCGCCTGCTCAACAATAAACAGAACTTCAATCAGCTCGATCCCCGCTATTGGTCTACCTATGGGGATCTGCTGGGTCGCCGTCTGGATGATCCTCAAGTGATCGCAACAGGATTTCAGCTGCCGTACCCGGGTTATCCCCTGAACCGTCAGCTTCAGCAGGCGCTAAGGCCCTACCCACAGTACAACGGTGTCAATACCGGCATAGGCGGCGAGAACAGCGGACACACTACCTATCATGCTCTGGAGACCAGCTTCGAGCACCGCTTTAGTGGCGGGTTGTACTTCCTTACCTCGTACACCTTCTCGAAACTGCTGACGAACGTCGAAGGGGAGAATCCCGGGCTGGGCGGATTCGTCGGGGAAGCCCAAGGCCAACAGCAGAACCAATACAATCGTGCCGCTGACAAATCGGTGAGTAATCAGGACACCCCGCACAATCTGGTTCTCAGCTACGTGTATGAGTTGCCGGTCGGAAAGGGCAAGAAGTTCGGTGGCGACATGCACCCTGTCGCGCAGGCGGTAGTCGGTAACTGGCGTATCTCCGGTGTTCATCGTTATAACTCTGGCCTGCCGTTGCGCGTCACTTCGGGGCAGAATTTTTTCGGCGCTGGTGGAACCGGCCGTGCTAGTTACGTGCCGGGCCAACCGCTTAAGAATCCGAACTTTGATTCGCAGACTCCGAACAAGCCTAACAATCCGTATATCAATACTGCTGCATTTCGTCGACCCGGCAATCGTGAGTACGGAGACACACCTGCCCTGATCCCGCAGCTCCGAGGGACAATGGCTATGAATGAAGACATCGCTGTCCTGAAGAACTTTTATCTGGGCAGTGAGCAGAGGTTTATTGAGTTTCGTGCTTCAGCGTTCAATTTGGCCAACCGTCACCGGCTGGGTGGCATCGATCAAAACATCGACAGCTCGACCTTCGGGCAGATCACTAATCCGCAGGTTAACAGTCCGCGCGAAATTCAGTTTGGCCTCAAGTTTTACTTCTGAACGTTGGGCTGCGGCTCGGGCCGCAGCCCTTCTGCTGACACTGGCCGCGACAGCTCTGACGCAAAGCGATCCCGATTGGCAGCGTGGGCAGAGCGCTCTAAAGCGTGGCTCGTACGCGGAAGCTGAGGCCGGCTTCCGGAAGTTCCTTGAAGGATCTCCGTCGGTCGCCGAGGGACACGTTAACCTCGGGCTCGCTCTCCATCTTCAAACGAAGCATCAACAAGCAATCCAGTCGTTTCGCCGTGCGATCGAGTTGCAGCCACAACTCGCACATGCGTACCTGTTCCTGGGAATCGATCTTTTCAGTCTGAACGACACGGCCGGCGCGATCACTGCGCTAAAGCGTTATGTGAAAATGGCGCCTCAAGATCCACAGGGGCACTATTATCTGGGTCTCTGCTTTGCTTCCCGCGGCCAGACTAGCGAAGCTATGGCAGCTTTAGAGACCGCGACGGACCTGGCGCCGCGCGATGTAGACATGCTTTATCACCTTGCGCAAACTTACATCGCGCAGGCGAACACGATCGTTCAGCGGGTGGCTCAACACGACCCAAGTTTGGCGCTGTTAAAGAATTGGGAGCAGATGCAGCAGGCCGAAATGGGGCAGGCCATTCGGCAAAGCCCCGTTGCTGGGGCCGACAAGACCACGCTACAGTCTGTGCGAGGACGACTAGGGCGAACGCCTCCCGACGTCCAAGCCGAACAACTCGCCGCGGCGGCATATGCAAACCTGTACCTCCAGACGACGCGGCGCTTTGTGGCCTTGGATCCGGGTTCGTTTCGCGTTCACCAGTTGCTTGCGGCCTACTACGAGAAGACTGGCCAGACGGATAAGGCGATTGAAGAGTTGCAGCTTATCGTAAAGCAGAACGTGAAGGCGCGAGGTATTCATTTCGCATTGGGATCGATCTACAAGGATCAGCACAAGCCGGAACTCGCGGCTGAGGAGTTTCAGCGCGAACTGAAAGTGGCATCCCCCGAGCCGGAAACCCGTGTGCATCTCGCCCAGGCGTACCTCTCGCTGCAGCAACCCCAGGAAGCCTTTGCGGAGTTGGAGATCGCGCGGCAACAACTCGGGGACAACAATGGCAATTACTGGCGGACATTGGGCAAAGCGTACACGGTGGTCGAGCGACACGAGGACTCGGTTCGAAGCTACGAGAAGGCGCTCGCAATCGGGCCGTCTGACCGCTCGTTGCTCTACCTGTTGGGACAAGCATACAAACGGGTTGGAAAGATGGATCTTGCCCGCAAGATGCTCGCGGCGAGCAGCGAGGCAGCCAAGGCCGAGCAGGTACGCGAACAGTCTCGAACCGAACGAGCCATTCGCAGCCAGCAGAAAGAACGGACCGAGCCATGACAGCTCTGATCCAATGCCTTCTTCTTGCCTTCGCGGAGAATGCCGCCGTCACGGCGGGAAAGAAAGCATTCGATCGCGCTCAGTATGAAGAGGCGATCCGGATCTGGCAATCGGGGAACTCAAAAGACTGCGAAGTTCCGTTCTACATCGGGCTTGCCCAATATCGACTGAAACGCATTAGCGAAGCGTTGATTCAATTTCGAACTGCGGTCTCTTGCGCTCCGAATCAGCTTCTACCCCGCATCGCTTTGGCCGAGGCGTTGGCCGCTTCGGGCGATCAGAACCGCGCGATTGCGCAATACGAGGAGGCGCTGAAAATCGATCCGAAATCGATCGACGCGCTACGCCCTGCCGCATTCTTGTCTGTCACCAATCAGTTGAATGACAAAGCAGTCGGTTTGTTGGAAAGGCTTTTGGAGATTGCGCCGACGGATACGGCGGCCAGAGCTCAACTGGGCGCGGTCTATGCGGCGATAGGTCGTATGGAGGATGCAGAAACGGCGTTAAAGGCGGCGCTTCAGCAGGACGCGACGAATGCGTCCGCGCTAATTGGGTTGGCTAACGTTTATCTCAAGACGGGGCGTACTCAGCCCGCGACGGAGTTGCTCGAGAAAGCGATTGTGTCCATACAATCATTCGAGCCGGCTTTCTTACTGGGCTCGGCATACAGCAGCCAGGGACGATACGAGGACGCGGTGAGAGCTTTCCAACGCGCGATTCAGCTCGATCGTAACCAAGCGGAAGTCTATTATCAGATGGCAACGGCCCTTGGTAAGCTCAACCGGAGCGAAGAGCGCGCTCAGGCGCTTGAGCATTTCCGCCAACTCAGGGAAAAGAAACAAAAAACCGACGAGGATGTCCGCCGAGCCGAGCGCTTGCTGGAGATGGCCAAGCCCCTGGTGGATCAAGGGGAGTTGGTACAGGCTGTGTCCCTGCTGCAGGAAGCACATTCCATTCAGCCGGACAGCGGAGATATTCTGTTTCGGCTCGCAGGACTGCAATACGATCTGCGGCGATATGTCGCTGCCCGCCAAAGTGTGACGGAAGCGATACGGCGTACGTCCGATGAGTGGAATTACTACCTCTTATTAGGACTCATTGAGAAAGATGTCAGTCGGCTTGACGAGTCTCGTCTCGCGTTAGAGAGAGCGCTGCAACTGAATCCTAATTCTGCTGACATTCGCAATCAACTGGGTGATGTAGCGATGAGACAAACGCGATTTCGGGAGGCAGCAGAACACTTTCAGATCGCTTCAAAGTTTGCTCCGGAAGATCTGGCTATTCAGGCAAATCTGGAAGCGGCGCGGAAGGCGCTCGAAGGCGCGAAGTAGGTCCGTTGCAAGAGACCATTTTGAATGCGGCAGGTGTTTCTCTCCGAAGCTCTGAACAGTGATAGCATAGCCGAGCCGTAACACTGCCGAAGGGAACGGGCGCCGTATGTCGTCTCCGGCAGCGTTTGGTAAGGAGAAGGTGAAGAATGCGAACCAAACTGGCAAAGGCCGTCTACATCGTCACGTTGACCGCCATCGGAATGAGTGCCGCTGACAATTCGCTCGGAACCTGGAAGCGCAATATCGAGCGAACGAAGTACGATCCCAAAAACCCACCATCCAACCCGATAACGAGTCAGACGACGATTCGTGAGGCGGCTGAAGGTGGCGTCAAAATAACAACCAAGGGCATGAGGAAGGACGGCACCGTCATTGACACCACATGCACCGTCAAATATGACGGCATGCCGGCAAGCTGCAGTGGAACAGGATCTCAATTCGACACCATGGCAATGAAGCAACTAGATGCGAATACGTTCACGAGCGAAAACAAGAAAGCTGGTGGGAAGTATCACACAACGGGCAGAACGGTTGTCAGTAAAGACGGCAAGACGATGACGACCACTTCAAAAGGCGCCGATGCAGAGGGCAAGCCAATCAGCTTTACTATCGTTCTCGACAAGCAGTAACGGGTCGGAACGCATAGCACAATGTTCGTCTATTGTTCGCCGCCGCGTAGCATTTTGTATCTGAATGTATCTGGGGGCGTCATAGTCCTGGGAGACACACAGATGTCGGACGATAAAACCAAGCGAGGACCACAACCAGCATCTCGGATTGACAAGCACGAAGATCATGAACTCGCGTATGTAAAGCGCGTCGAAGGCGAACTGAAAAGCGGTAGGGGGATCCAGCCATAACTCCCTCTTCCAATAGGGGTCTACCAGTGGATACCCCCAAGAAGTGCGCCCCTTACAAACGTTTTTCCCCCGTCACGAGCTCAGGCTTTCTGGGAATCGTCGCAGTGATTTTCCTCGTGATAATTCTTGTTCTGTTGGCTGTGATTGTGCTGCAAACTTGAATGTCTTAATGAAAAAGGCCACCCTGTTTCGAGTGGCCTTTTTCACTTGAACTAATCAATTTTGTTGAGATAGCTTGGGGTGGCTGGAGGGATTTGAACCCTCGGCCACTGGAACCACAATCCAGCGCTCTACCAACTGAGCTACAGCCACCGTAACCATCGTTATTGTAACATGCGCCTAGCGCAGCAGATTCGTCAGGAAATTGATGATTGTGGCGTTTGTAAAGTCGATCAACGAGGCTCCGACGAGCGGAACCACCAGGAATGCTCGCGGGGCTGGGCCGTACTTTTCGGTTAGGACGCTCATACATGCAACAGCATTTGCAGTCGTCCCCAGCATGAAGCCGCAGAAGCCGCCCGACATGATCGCCGCTTCGTAATCCTTACCCATCAACCGGAACACTCCCAGGCACATTGCCCAAATCAGCGCCACTTGAACCACCAGCATCGAGATCATCGGTAAAGCCAAGTGGGCCAATTCCCACAGCCGGAGACTGAGCATTGCCATCACGATGAAGATCGAAAGCGCGATGTTGCCAATCATGTCCGCGTGCCGTTGAGAGACCCGAAATAGTTTGAAGCGATCGTCCAGGTTGCGCGCGATTCCGGCCACAAGCATGGCTCCGACGTACTCGGGGAGAACGATCTGGCGCGAAGTAAACCAAGCTCCAATGATCGAGCCGAGCCCCATACAGATCCCGATGATGATGAGGTTCTGGAGGAGCGATGCTTCTTCCTGGTCGACCTCAACCTCCTCCATCACCGGCGCCAATACTGCGTTTCGATCCGCGCCGATTGCGGCGGAACGGAGCGCGTGCTGTTTAATAATTCGGCCCCCTATGAAACCTCCGAGCAGACCACCTGCGGTCATGCCGAACATTGCTGCGGAAACACCGACGGATGTGGCCCCTGAGACTCCCAGGGCCTCGAATGTCTTGCCGAACGACAGCGCGGTGGCGGGCCCCCCGGTCAAGGCAACGGACCCGGCTACGATGCCCATCAAGGGATCGAGAGAAAAAAGTGTCGCCAGACCGATTCCCACTCCGTTCTGAAGAGCTGCGCCAATCGTTGCCACAACGAGGAATAGCAGTACTTGCGGACCACCTTTCTTCACAAGAGTGATGCTCGCGCCCAAGCCGACACTCGTGAAGAAAGCAACCATCAGCACGCGCTGGAGTGACAACTCCATCGTGAAGTCAACATGGCCGCGCAGCCCGAGCATTGCGAGAGCGTACAATAGTCCGCCAACGATCGGAGCAGGGATGTTCAGGTCATCGAGTAACGGGATGCGTCGCTTCAGCCATCCCCCGACTACGAGACCAAAACACGATAAAGCCAGGACCTGAATAGCATCTAGCTTGATGGTCACAGGCCTGCGCGCTTCCAGAGCGCATCGACCCGTCTTTCCACTTCGGGCGACATTCGGATGACTTTCGGCCACGGCCGTGTAAATCCTTCACCCGGCCACTTGCGAGTTGCATCGACACCCATTTTCGAACCGTAATTTGGCAGGCGGCTCGCATGGTCGAGCGAATCGACCGGTCCCATGACGAACTCAATGTCGCGCTCGGGATCGATGTTGTTGAGCGCCTTCCAAGCGACCTCACGAACGTCTTGCACGTTCACCTCCTCATCTACGACCACAATGCACTTGCTGAACATTGCCTGTCCCAGACCCCAGATGGCGTGCATCACTTTGCGCGCCTGCCCAGGGTAGGATTTGCGGATCGAAACGAGGATCAGGTTGTGAAAAATCCCTTCTGCCGGCATGCAGATATCCCTGACTTCGGGCAGTTGCATGCGCATCAGCGGAAGGAAAATACGCTCAATCGCCTTACCCATGTAGAAATCTTCCATGGGCGGCGGACCGACGATCGTAGTCGGATAAATTGGATTTCGGCGACGAGTCACGCAGGTGACATGAAAAACCGGGTACTCGTCCTCGAGTGAATAGAAACCTGTATGATCGCCGAACGGCCCCTCGGTTCGCAACTCACCCAGCTCGAGATAGCCTTCGAGCACGATCTCGGCGTTGGCGGGGACCTCAATGTCGGAAGTTTCGCACTTGACCATTTCCACCGGCTTGCCGCGCAAAAAGCCGGAGATGATCATCTCGTCGAGATCCGGCGGTAACGGTAGGATCGCCGAGTACATCGTTGCCGGATCGCAGCCGATTGCGACCGCGACGTCCATCCGCTGCGGCCCTGTTGCAGGAGCCGGCGATGATGCTCAGCCCCTTGCTTGTGGGTCTGCCAGTGCATGCCGGTGGTGCGGTCGTCATAAATCTGCATGCGATACATGCCGCAGTTGCGCTTGCCTGTTACCGGGTTCTTTGAGAACACCATCGGCAAGGTAATAAACGGACCACCGTCGAGGGGCCAACAGTGAAGGACGGGAAGGTCGCGCAACGAGAAGCCGTCGTGTTGAATGACCTCTTTGCATGGGCCGGTGTTCGACGATGCGCGGGAAGAAAGCCCCAACCTCGGCCAGCTTCGGAAGCATCTTCAACTTGTTGATGAGCCCGGATGGAACCCTCATTTCGAGGAACTCCGTGATGCGCGCCGCCACTTCATCGACTGAGCCGACCTGGAGCGCCAGTTCCATCCGGCGCATGCTCGCAAAAGCGTTGATCAGGAGGGGAACATTGCTGCCTTTGGGACGTTCAAACAGCAACGCTGGGCCGCCGCGTTTGACGGACCGATCCGCAAACTCGGTGATCTCTAGATATGGGTCGACTTCGAACTGAATCCGTTTGAGTTCGCCGGCTCGCTCCAGTGCGGAGACGAACTCCCGCAGATCGTTGTAGGCCATAGATGAGTCGTTTACTATGATGACAGACCATGAACAATCGAGTTGCTTTTATCACTGGGGCAAGCCGCGGTATTGGACGCGCTTGCGCCGTGGCACTGTCGCAAGCCGGCGCAAGGGTGGTGCTGGCGGCGAGAAATCGCGAAAAGCTGGAAGAGGTTGCGGGCGAGATTCGCGCGGGCGGGCAGAGAAGCTATTCGTTGTCGAAATCGATCTTTCCTCGCTGGAATCGATTAAGCAAGCTTTCGCGAAGGCCCACGCGGATTTCGGCGCGACTGAAATGCTTGTGAACAATGCCGGAGTTACGAAGGATGGACTTGCGGTTCGAATGAAGCCCGATGACTGGAATCACGTCATCACTACGAATCTTACAGGCGCGTTCTTCTGTACGCAGCAGGTGCTTGCAACCGATGATGCGCGCCCGCTGGGGTCGAATTATCAACATCACTTCCGTTGTTGGAGAAATGGGCAATGCGGGCCAAGCGAACTACTCCGCGTCGAAAGCTGGGTTAATCGGACTCACAAAGTCTCTCGCTCAGGAGATGGGCGGCAGGGGCATCACTGTGAATGCTGTCGCGCCCGGCTTTGTGCAGACGGATATGACGGGTATTTTGTCGGACGAGATGAAGGAAAAACTGCTTGCGAATATTCCCTTGCGCAGAATGGGAGAGCCCGGGGATGTTGCCGCTGCAGTCAAGTTTCTGGCGGCGGAGGAATCCGGCTATATTACCGGTCACGTCCTGGATGTGAACGGCGGTTTGTACATGTGATGGGAATTGGCGGGTAAGACACTCGTTAGCCTTATCACCGCAACGAATTCACCAGCAATCCGAATGTTCCCCATGTCTGACCTCGGAATTGCGGCCGGAAGCCAAAGAGCACTACGCGGCCCTTGCCGTATCGCGCCTCCACAAGCGCTGGACGGCCGGCGATAACGCGTTCTCCGGAAAGCCAGCCACTTGCGAGGACTTTTGACACGGCGTATCTCGCCACGACCTTGACTTCCCGATCCCCTTTATTCTCGGAGGGCTGCAGGGTTACCTCCCACGCTTGGCCACCGGAAGAGAACGCATGTACTTCCGCGGGAGTGCCAGCTGCGATCGAATGCTTGGTCTCCACGGTCAACCGCAAGATCGACCCGGGGCAGTAATAGCCAGTTGGGGACGGGTCGTCCCGTTCGCTAATCAGAGGCCGGACAGGGAGGCCGAAGAGCTGAACTGGCAAATCGGTCGCCGCATCGAGAGCGACTAGAACTCCACCCTGCCGAACGAACGAGTCCAGCGCAGCGGCTCCTGTCAAGCCAATGCCGCCCGTGAACTCCGGACGCTGAATTGATGGAATCTCTCCTGGAACGGCGGCGGTCCGGGACACCGTCTCACCCAAACGGAATCCATGCAGGATCGACGTCGTGCTCTGAGAGGCGAAGACGATTGTGTCGAAACGCTCTGAAAGATCGCCCTTCTGCACGTCAGAGTTGTGAAGGAGCGTATAAGGGATCTGTAGACGATCGAAAACCCATTGCGTCCAGCCAGTGTCCATATTCGGCTGCCAAGGCTCATACAGCGCGATCCGCGGCCATTTCCGACCAGAAAAGGGCGACGATTCCGACGGGCTTGGCTCGACAGACTCGAGCTCGGTCGTGAACGGCTTCTCCACACGATCCACCGCCACTCCCATCAGCATCGGCAACGTCCAACCGGCAACATCGTAAGGGCGCCTGGTCGGTCCGGTTGTACCGGCGCGTAGTTCGGGGTATTGCTGAGCTTCGAGCAAATCCACGATATATCCGCGGAATGCCTGACCAGCGGGTATGACCCACGTACCAGCTTCATAAGTCTTACCCGCGGCTGTAAAGCGTTGGCGCGCCCGGCTCAATTCGACGCCACTGAACCGCAGCCTTTGCAGCATTTCAAGCGCGTTCGGCGACTCGGGTACCACGTACGCATATGGTCCACCGCGCCGGCCCATTTCGATATTGGCTCGCGCCACTTCCCACGCTTTGCGCAGGAGGCTCTCCCGTCGCGAAGTTGCCAGATCCAGAATCGCAAGATCGGCTGTCAGCATATAGTCAATTGCATCGCGCAGAGTCCATTTGCCGCCCAGCCAAGGTCGTTCATAGAACACAGTAGGCTGCTTTGTGGGAATGCCGTTGCCGAAACGTTCGGGAAAGAGGGACGGATCGTATACGCGGGGCGTCGCATAACCGCTGCCCGCGGTCTCGGTCAGAATCCCATGCATGTTGTGAAACGCGGGAGCCGACCGAAGACCGCCATTCCACCAAGCGTCAAATCCGTGATAGGACAGGACGCCGGGCTTGTTCTCTCTCGCAAGCCGCTCCTTTATTGCCGATCCGATCGAGTTGATTCCTTCCATCACAGGCGCAGGAATGTTGGGATTCAACGGCTCGGCGTAAGGTGGCACGAAGATGCGCGCAGGAAATGCCGGAACCTGATGCTGGTTATACACGATCTGCGGAAACCACTCGCGAAACAGGAGGCGGGCGGCGTTACGTGTTTCCTGCAGGTTCAGCATGAACCAATCGCGGTTGTTATCATGTCCCGCATACTTCTGGTAGAGCATCGGGAGAGGGGCAAGTTCATATGGCGTGCCGACGTTCTTCTTGTACCAGTTGGCTACCATATCGAGACCATCCGGATTAATGACTGGAATTTGCATCAGGATCACGTTTTCGCGAATCCGTTGCACCTCCTCCGAATCATCGGTCAGCATCTTGTAGGCGAGAAGAGGCGAATGCTGGACAGGCGCTACTTCGCTGGCGTGGAGGCCGGAGTCGATCCACACTACCGCTCGCGCCTGCTTTACGATCTGATCGGCTTCGGTCGCCGTCGCGAGTCCGAGCGCCAGCTTCCGGTTCATCTCCTTGAACTCGTCTAGCCGATTCAGATTCTCGGGGGAAGAGATATATGCCACATAAGTGGCGCGCCCCATGGACGATTTTCCGTACTCGACAAGCCGGATTCGGTCGGAGGTTGCGGCTAGTTTCTGAAAATATCCGGCGATCTCTTCGTATCCGGCGAGCTTGTAGTCTTCACCGGGCTCGTAACCAAAGTGCTCTCTTGGTGTTGGAACGGCCCCGACGGTGGCCAGAACCGCAGCGATGAAAACGGTCAAGACCCTAAAAAGCATTCTGATAATGATAGCCTGCGGGTATCGGCTTTTGTAAAGTTTTGCATCCTCGCGGGTTTCCAGGCCGTATCAGGTTAGCGAGAGGGGAATTGGTAGAGACTGCGAAAGTCTGCGACGTGTTCACGAGGGCTCTGGCCGGGGATCGCTCCGCATTTGCAGAACTTGTGCGGAAACACCAAGCCATGGTTTTCAGTATCGCGTTGCACTCGCTGAGAGATGCGGCCTTGGCCGAGGAACTCGCCCAGGAGGTATTCCTGGATCTTTACGGGCATCTGCGCGACCTCCAGTCGGCGGCCCACGTCGAGTTCTGGCTGCGAAAGGTAGCGTCCCGAAGGTGTATCGACTATGTCCGGCGTAGGCGGCGACAGCCGAGTATCGGGCTGGAAGACGCGCCCGAGCCGGCGACAGGACCCGTAGAACGTGATCCGTTCCTGTCCGAAACGCTGCGTAAGCTGACTGCGTCTCTGCCGGATCGCGCGCGGATGGTAGTGTTGTTGCGTTATCAGGAGGATCTGGCGCCGGCCGAAATAGCCGAGACCCTGGATATTCCTTTGAATAGTGTGAAAAGTTCATTGCATCGCGCGCTGGCGATGCTGCGAGAGAAATTAGAACGAACTCAGGTGCGGAAATGAACGATTTAGAAGACCAGTTGCGACGGGCATTGCTTCGTCAGGAGCCGCCGGAAGGCTTTGCTGATCGTGTGATGGAACGTATCCCACCGAGTCGCGGCGGCTGGCAAAGGCATTGGATGGCGGTAGCGGCTGCAGCTTGTATTGCGGTGGTTGGCGGAGCTTCATGGGAGCAGCATCAGCGTAGGGTGGCGGGTGAAAAGGCCAAAGAAGAGCTTATTTATGCGCTCACCGTCGCCTCTGAATCGCTGCAAACGACGAAGCAGATAGTTACGAGGTAGATGAAGATGAAGTTGCTATGGGCGCCGTTGCTCGCAACAGTGGTAGTTGGTCAGCAGGTGGATCTCAGTGTTCTCGACAAGCTCGCGTCTCGAGCTAAGAGTTCAGTCAATGTGACACTCGATGAGGACAAGCTTGGGTTTGCTTCTGCATTTCTATCGACCGATGATCCGAAACAGGCGAGCGCAAAGAAGATCGTCGGTAACCTGAAGGCGATCAATGTCCGCGTGTTTGAGTTCGATGGTTCCGGCGCCTTCAGTTCCTCGGATCTCGATGCGATTCGAGCGCAGTTGAAAGGGCCGGGCTGGTCGAAGATCGTTGAAGCCAAGGAACGCGACGAGTCGGCTGAAGTCTACATGTTCCAAAAGGGCAAAGAACTCGGCGGCATGATGATCATCGCCGCGGAGAGGAGAGAACTCGTGGTCGTGAATATCGTCGGTCCGGTCGATCTGAGGTCTCTGGGCGAGCTCGGCGGAAAATTCGGTATCCCGAAGGATGTTTTGAGTGGAACCCCCTTGGCGTCGCCGCCGTCCCCACCACCACCGCCTCCTGCGAAACGAAAGAACTAGCCTTCAAACGGAAACCGGGCTTCCGCGATCGGGAGCCCACGTACTTCGATTCGTTTTAGATCCGCGCTTCCCACCCCAAGAGCCTCAGCCAGCAACAGCGTGTTATCGCACTTTCGGAATGGCGCAGTTCCCTTCGTCGCTCTAGGATCGTAGCCCATCACAGCAGTTCCAACAGTGTCGGTTGTCACACCGTTGGTCCCGAGCACCAAAACGCCCGGTTTGATGTGCCGAAGGCCCTTGATCCACGGCCCTTCGCCTCCCGCAACCGTCTCTATGCCGTCGATGAACGCGATGTCGATGGGTCTGGCGGCATTCAGCTCGGCTGTAATCCGAGGCATGCGATAGCCCGGCTCGCGGGATGACATGGGGTCGATTTCCGAGAAAGCGACCCGCGAGGGTTGGCGCTTCCCGAAGTGGCAGACGTTGACACGGCCTTTCGTGGGCGCTTCGTTCGGCTCATCGACTCCCGCATCGTCTCCGTAGATGGAAGCGGGCGTATTGCCGAAACAATTCTTCATCGATAGCGTGATTCCACAGGTCTCGTGGTTCTTAAGCTTGGCCATCGACATAAACAGATCGGTGTCGACGTAGGCGGGGTTCAAGTCATAGGACGGGAATATATAGGCCGAACCGGGAGACTTCACTCGCGCATATGTCTTGGCCTTACCGAGAGCGTTCGTATTCTCAAACTCGACCTTGGCCCGAGTTGCAGCCGACTGCAGAGATCGCACATTCCAGCCCGAATCGAGCATGTATTCTTCGAGAGGACCTGCGCTTGCCCAACAGCTCTCCACCATACGGATGCGGCGAGCGCCGGCGCGATCAAGTTGCCCAATCATGGCCACAAGTGTTTTTGGGTGTGAGTAGTGAGTCACACCTAGCGGCTTGCCCTGAAACCGGAGACCGGGACTGCCGGTCAGGTTGAGCTTGATCGTGATGGTCTTGTTGGCTACGGTCTTGTTGAGGCCGAGCTGGTCGAACATCTTTGCGAGCGTGCCCGAGATGTCGTCCTCATACGAGGAGCACCGCGCGATGGCGACCGGAGCAGTGGGCGCATCCTTTGCTCGAAGAAAAGTAGCGGTTGATGCAAGCGCTATGATCTCTCGGCGGGTCATATTATCTATTATCTCAGCACCGCTCATTCGAGGGTAAGCGTGGCGGCTACGGCGACGTTATCAATATCGATGCCTGTGCCTTCCTCGATTTCGTAGACCTCCATCTTTCGGGCCTTCGCTCCAGGAGCTAGAAGGGTGGCGGTTTTGAACTTACCTAGCAAATGTACGGTCACATTCTCGACAGGAAAACCAGAGTAGTTCACGAGATGTAGCAGCGTTTGCTTCCGGTCCGCGCTTTCGACCAGATTGGACAGCATACTCGACACGTTGAACAACCGCGCTCCAAGATTCCGGCGGCCAGTCATGCCATTCAGCTCTTTCCAGATGTCGTCGAGCAACTTCACATCCTCGTCGCTCAGCGTGATCTGATCGGTCTTCGGGGGAGGGAACTTCCAGGTTGGCGGCCCGCTCAGAAGAGTGCCGCCGGAACGCCTCCAAGCCAGCAGGTTCTGCTTCTGAGCTTCCGTCAGCGATGAAGGATCGACATTTACCGCCATCTTTGCGCCTTGCATTGCGGTTGCGTCCATCTTGCGCGTCGGCACCGGGCGCACTGGTGTGTGTTTTACCGCCACCATGTCCAGCAGACTTCCCGAGAGCAGCGCTCCACTATCTACGTCCTGAAGAATTGCGAGTTCGCCGGCGGGTTTCATGCCGCGCCATCCTTTGTGCGATTCGTAGTAGGCGAGCAATTCGTGGATGCTTGTCCAAGCCTTTCGGATTTGCTCGTCGCCGGCAAAAAGCCTGCGACTGAAGTCCTCATCAAGCGCTATGATCCATCTGGCTCCGACGATGGCGGCATCGCTGATGGCCTGGAGATAGCGTTCTGGAGTAACGATTGTTTTGGCCGGTGGACGGACGCCAATCCATACGGGCAAATCCGTCGATGCTCGAACAAACCTCAGAAACCCGCTATTTGTATCGATCCACGGCGCTCCGCTCGGAGCCGCTTTGGCTGCGCCATCTTCTTCGATCCGAATGCCCGGCCAAACCCCTTGGAACGTTCCGACGACCTTTTGTGACGAATCGAATTTCATCTGCGCGCGAGGCAACAGATCGATGGTGATCAGTCCCAAGCTACTTGCAGTCGCGCGTAGCTTAGCAACGTCCTCTTCGGAAAAGGCTCCTTCGAATATCGTGCCGGTCGCCTTGAGTTCCGACGCCTTGCGGACGTCCTGTTCTGTTGCGCCCGGACGCATGACCACAAAGCTGCTAATACCCAATTGTGCAGCGGCTGAAACGACATCGGCATTCACACTCCCGTGCTCGAGAAGAACGCAGTTCACGGATGTTCCCTTCAGCAGGCTCAGAGCGCCAGGATCGGTAACCGGCCATCTCATGGGAACCCAGTCTGCTGCCGCGCTCAGGAACAGGAGAGCGAAGATCATAATTCCACTGTAACGTCGCCGGAGCTGAATGATACGCTCACCACATGTCGTCTCTCTCACGCCGGGCCTTTCTTGCAGCAACGATTGGCGCAGCGGCTGCGCAAGCTCAGAAGAAACGTTGGAACGTCCTATTCATCGCAGTTGATGACATGCGGCCGGATCTCGGTTGTTACGGGAATACCAATGTCCAGACACCCAATCTCGATAAGCTTGCCTCGAAGGGCCTGACGTTCATGCGCGCATACTGCCAGCAGGCCGTCTGCAGTCCTTCACGATCATCGCTGTTGACGGGACGCCGACCCGATACGACCGGCATCTACGAACTGGAAACGCACTTTCGAAAAAACTTGGCCGAAGTTGTTACCCTTCCTCAATTGTTCAAGAACAATGGCTATGCCACGACAGGGCTCAGCAAGATTTATCACGGTACTCTTGATGACGCCGACTCCTGGAGCATCCCGAGCTGGAATCCCGGACACGCTGCCGTATGGAACACTCCTGAGAACGCGCAGATCGCGCAAAGTAAAGCAGATGGTATTCGCGCAGGAGGATGGCGAGTCAAGCCCGCTCCCGTAAAACCGGGCACACGCGGACCTGCATGGGAAATGCCCGACGTTGCCGATAACGATCTGCCCGATGGAAAGACCGCCGACACTGCAATCCGTGCTATGCAAGCTCTGAGAGACCGGCCGTTCTTTCTCGCGACCGGCTTCTTGAAGCCACACCTCCCGTTTGTCGCGCCGAAGCAGTATTTCGATCTATATCCAGAAGAAAAGATACGCGTCACCGATTTTCAGTTGGGTCCGGAGAATGCTCCACCGATTGCCTTCCATAACTTCGGCGAATTGCGTAGCTATCGGGACATCCCGGCTTCGGGACCAGTATCGGAAGAGAAAGCCCGCGAACTGGTGCGCGCCTACCGAGCTTCGATCACTTACACCGATGCCCAGATCGGTCGAGTGGTCGATGAACTCGATCGCTTGAAGCTTCGCGATAGCACGATCGTTATCGTCTGGGGAGACCACGGGTGGCATCTGGGCAATCACGGATTGTGGGCGAAACACTCAAACTTCGAGCGGGCGACTCACGTTCCGCTCATCATCAGTGTTCCAGGACAGCAATCTGCCGGCAAAACGACAGAAGCGCTGACTGAATTCGTCGATATTTACCCGAGCCTCGCGGAACTCTGCGGATTAAAGTTGCCCGACGGTCTCGAAGGAACAAGCTTCGTCCCTCTCATCGAGAATCCCAAGCGCAAGTGGAAAACGGCGGCTTTCAGTCAATATCCCCGCGCTACACCCGATGGCCGCGCAATGGGCTACTCGATGAGAACGTCACGGTATCGATATACCGAATGGCTCACGGAGGATCGCAAAATTGTGGCGCAAGAGCTCTACGACTACAAGAACGATCCTGATGAGAAAATCAACGGAGCGTCATCGCCGGAGAATGCAAAGTTGGTCGTAAAGCTTTCAGAGCAGTTGAAGGCAGGCTGGAAGGCTGCTCGGCCCTAAGGAGTCTGCCCGAGCAGATCGCGGAAGCGCAGAAACCACTCCGGCCCCGTTTTGTCGGGCGTCGAAGCGCACCACCCCTGGAGTGTCGGGGCTTTTGAAGCACGGAGGAGCTTCGCAGTAACCACAGGTTTCGATAAGGCCAGATACTGCAAGCTATTTCGACGAATGAAAGCCCTGGCGCCCTCGGTCGTTTGTCCGGCCGGCTCAGGGGATCCGCAGAATGCTGCGCGCATCGGGCGCAGGACGGAGGCATCCGACCGTTCTGTGATCTTTGGCAGCGCCGCGCTTTTCGGCGACACATCAGGTAGCACGGCATCCAGGATGCGAACCTCCATTGGATAGGTGAACCAGTCATCGGCGTATCCTATCCAAGCCTGCGGCTCCACTTTGATCCGGTCAACCTCGGCGTTTCGAGCCGCCCACATGTCCAGCCAGAAAGTCACTGCGGTTTGTCCAGGTATCCCCTCGCCTTCGGGAAAGACACCTTCGTATGGGATCTTGACGGGTTCCAGTCCATCCGGAATCCACTGGCCACCGTGCTTCTCGAAACGCTCTTTATATAGCGTAGCCTTTACGGCATTTTCCGGATTTTGGCCAATATCAAGGATGTATTTACCCGGTTTGTCCATCGTGACGACGATGCGAAGCGAAGAGAAGGCGTTGCGGGGCGCTCCAGGAGACAGGATGTGTCGCGGTTCGCCAGAACCTTTGTCCTGCGCCACGATCTGACCGAATGGATCGATTCGCGTGAACTCGCTGTAAACCTTCAAATTGTGGATCTGGGCGACACAGGGCAGAACACCGAGAACCGCTAGCGCAAATACCTTCATTCCCCGCGCCTCAAAACCAATGCAGAATTCTTACTCCCGAATGCGATGCAGTTAGCCACGGCGTATTCGATTTCCATCTTACGACCAGGCTCGGTCACATAGTCGAGATCGCACTCAGGATCTGGGTCGTCGACATTGATGGTTGGTGGAAGCACGCCATCGCGCATTGCGAGCAGTGTGGCGGCGACTCCGGCAGCGCCGCATGCGCCTTGCGGGTGCCCGATGATGCTCTTAACCGACGATCCCGGTAGGCGGTTCGCGTGATCACCAAATGCCAGTTTGACCGCGCGTGTTTCGATCCGGTCGTTCAGTTCTGTAGACGTGCCGTGGTACTGAATGTAGTCGATCGCCTCGGGACTGACGTCGGCGTCCTCGAGCGCCAGACCGATTGCGCGGGCAGGTTCCTCCCCGCATTCTTCCAAACGAACCCGATGGAACGCTTCGCATGTTGATCCGTAGCCCGCGATCTCTCCATAGATCTTCGCGCCGCGAGCACGCGCATGCTCCCGTTCTTCAAGGACCAGAAACCAGGCGCCTTCCGCTAAGACGAAGCCGTCGCGATCACGCGAAAACGGTCGCGAACCACGCGCCGGCTCGTGATTCCAGCGCGACGTCATGATTCGCATCAATTGGAAGCCGCGAATGATCAGAGGCGCAATCGGAGAATCTGTTCCGCCGGCGATCGCGTATTCGAGACCGCCGCGTTCCAGTTCGCGCGCCGCATAGCCAATCGCGTCAGTCGACGAAGTACAGCCTGTTGAGACGATATGACTAAGACCCCGAAAGCCGAACCGCATCGACACTTCACTTGCTAGTGTGCCCGGTGTCGACGTAGGAATCACGTAAACACTGCACTGCTTCTGACGGCCTTCGTAATAGAAGCGGTATTGTTCCTCGGTCCAGTCCTGCGCGCAGCCCCCGGATCCTGTAAACACACCGATCCGGCGGAGTTCGTCGCGATTCATCTTGCTCAAGTCGAGGGCCGCATCCTGAACCGCCTCCGAGGTAGCGGCGATGGCCATCAGCGCCGCGCGAGAAATATGCGGGCGGTCCTTCGGAGTGGTCCAGGAATCCTCCGCGAAGTCACTCACTTCCCCAGCAATCTGGACAATCATGCATTCTGGATCGAAACGGGTGATCCGGCGGACGCCGCTTTCTCCCTGGCGAATCGCATTCCAGTAGGTTTCCCGGCCAATGCCATTCGGTGCAATTGCGCCGATTCCAGTGACAACGACTCGTCTTTTCATGCGGTACGGTACGCTGATTTCATGGATGCGGCGGAACAGCGCGCTGGCGGAAAGTCCGGGTGGGACGTTTTGATCGGTCTGCAACTGGGCGTCATGGGCGGCGTTCTCATGCTAGCGTGGTTTGCCCTGATCTCTCCGGTTTTGGGAAACCCCTGGTGGCTGATCATGAATGCGTCTGCTTCGCGCTTCTACAATTTTCGCGATGTGAATGCCGGTCCCGGTGTTGTAACCCTGGTTGGTATCGCGATGCAAATCGTGACTTCGGGGCTTGTGGGCTGCTTCAGCGGCGTCCTGACACCGGGCGGACGCTTATGGGGCATAGCCGCAGCCACTGCCTGGTATCTCTTCTGTCTCTTCTTTCTGTGGAAGCGCGTGGCGGCCCTTTTTGTTGACGCAAAGCATCCAACCTGTACTATGGGCAGGGTACTTCGTCTTCGGCTCCGCCCTCGGTTGGCACCAGCACCTGGTTCAGCGGCACGTCAAGGCGCGACGCGAAGTCCTGGCCGGCTGATCGGTACCTGGACTACATCCTTTCCGTATTTTTTCAATTCGTCATTGAATTTCGACGCATTTCCAAGCAGCAGAAATGTCAGATTGTCCGAACCGTAGTATGTCTTGATGATCTGATTCGCGCGTTCCATCGTCACGGCGTCGATTCTCGAAAACAGGTCATCGACATCCCCGCGGTTCAGATCGTTTAGTTCGATTTCCGTCAGGATACTGACCAGCTGATCGGGAGTTTCCAGGCGGCTTGTGGGGTATGTGCCTTTGAGGTATTGCTTGGCCGAGGTGAGCTGTTCGTCGGAGATTCCTTTTTCCTGCAGGCGCTGAAGGAGGACGAGGGCGAGATCGATCGCCTTCCCCGTCGTTTCGGTCTTCGTAAAGCTCGAGATTGTGATTCTGCCTGGCAGATGCGTCTGGTCGAATCGCGAGGAAGCTCCGTACGTCAGGCCACTGTTCACCCGCAATTCATCATTCAGGATCGAGGTGAAGCGCCCGCCGAAAATTGTATTCACCACCCAGAGCGGGACTCGATCCGGATGCCGCCTGTCAATACCGGGTTGTCCGATCAAAAAGCTTGTCTGTGTAGCGTCGGGCTTATCGACTACTCCGACCCTTGTGCGCTTTGTCTGCGCGGCAGGAGGTTGTTTCCACTGGTAACCGGTTCCGGCAGGAACTTTTGCGAAGGCCTCAGACAGTGTCTTGCCTGCCACCGCGGGATCGAAATCACCTGCCACCGCCACAATCATGTTTCGTCCCACAAACATGCGCTTGTGAAACTCGGCGATGTCTTTCTGACTGATCCGGGCATAGCTCAACTCGTCTGCGGGCCGCCCGTACGGATGATTCGGTCCGTAATAGAAGGCCCGATAATACTCTGATGCCACCTGATCAGGGTTATCTTTTTGTGATTTCGCGCTGTCAACGTACTGCGCGACCACCTTCTTCATTTCGGCATCCTGAAATGCCGGATTCAGAATGGCGTCCATGAGTAAGTCGAGTCCCGCGCTTAAATCTTTCGACAGAAACTCGGCATAGATGTTGATAGATTGCATATCAGCGCTCGTGCTAAACGACGCGCCCAGGCTGTCGAGTTGTTGTGAAAACTGATCGGCTGTTCTCTTCGCTGTGCCGCGACGAAGCGCCTCGGCCGTGACGTTGGCAATTCCCGATAATTCTGCCGGCTCTGCTTCAACACCACCCTTGAAAACGACTTTGATCGTTACCAGCGGAACGTCTTTTCGAGGCATCGCGTCGAGCACAGCGCCATTGCCCAGGACTTGGCGGGAGTACTGAGGAAGCCGGACTTGCGCATTCGCAGACGTGAAGAGTACCGTTGTCAGCAGTAAGAGCCGTCTCACTTTTCGACCTCCGGAATGAGCGTAGCGATCGTGCGCTGTTTCTCTCCCAGGTACTGCTTAGCCACCCGCAAAACATCAGCGGCCGTCACCGCTTCGTAGCGCGACGGAGTATCGTACATCGCCTGGTACGAACCCATGTAGATCTCGGCGGTACCAAGCTGATTCGCGCGGCCCGAAATCGTTTTCAGCTCTCGATAGAAATTCGTCAGCAATTGATTCTTGGCCTTACGCAACTCGTCTGGGGGAACTTCCGTCGTCCGAACTTTCTCCAACTCTTCCAACAGCACTTTCTCCGCTTTCGCAACATCAATACCCGCGCGAGGCCGAACGTAGCAGATGTATTGACTTGCATCGAGTAGTCCGTCCGCTTCCGCAGTCGCGCTCAAGGCCAGTTGATCCCGATCGACCATGCGGGAATAGAGCCGCGAACTCCGACCCTCCGACAAAATCGCAGACAATACTTCGAGCGCCGGCATGTCTTTGTGCGACTTGTTCGGAATGTGATAACTGACGAGCAGAAACGGCAGCTCTGACTGCTTGGTGATCGTCACTCGGCGCTCGCCTATCTGCGGCGGCTCAACGGTACGGATGGGCGGAGGAGGTTCTTGCCGGGGAATCGGCTCCATGAACTCCTTGGCAAGTTTCAACACCTCGTCCGCAGTGACATCACCGACGACCACCATGATGCAGTTGTTAGGCGCGTAACCCATCTTGAAATGGGCCTTCAAGTCTTCCATCGACCAGCTTTTGATGTCCGAGGGCCAGCCGACCACCGGCCAGCCATAAGGATGCGCAGTGTAGGCTGCGGCATTGAGTTGCTCGTAGAGGAGTCCGAAGTTGCTATTGTCTGTGCGTGTGAGACGCTCCGATGCCACCACACCTCGCTCGCTTTCAATAATCTTTGGGTCGAACGCGAGGTCACGGATGCGATCTGCTTCCATGTCGAACATCAGCCGCATCGCCGATTTCGGGAACCAGTCCGTGTAAACCGTGAGATCCCGCGTCGTGTAGGCGTTGTTGTTTCCACCGGCCTTTTCCATCTCGATGTCGAACTGCTTGGGTCCGAACTTCTTGGCCCCGTTAAACATCATGTGTTCGAAGAAATGGGAGATTCCTGTAGTGCCCGGCCGTTCATTCCGCGACCCAACCTTGTAGAAAAGGTACATGGCGACATTGGGTATGTCATGATCCTCTTCGATGATGATTTTCATCCCGTTGGAGAGAGTGTGCGTGCGGATCGAACTCTGATCGATCGCCGCCAGCAGGACAGGGAAGATGAGAAGCGCGGCTGCAGGCCTCATGCGTGTTGCCTCATGCGTGTTAAGGTACCACCGGTAAGGACGTACGTGCCCACCGAAGGTTCCTCAAACACGACATTCGAGAGCTCTTTGAAAACGCCCACGATAGAATGAAACTGAGCGCGTGACGACTCCCACTGGTGACTCTCCGTTCCGATTCGTTATCTCTGCCACGTTTACGGCCGAACCGCTGCGACCAGTTGTCGCATTCTGGGGAGCGCAACTGAATAGTCATTTCGACATTCGGTTCGCCCCATACAATCAAATCGCCCAAAGCCTTCTCGATCCGGGAAGTGATCTCCGCCTGAATAATCATGGTGTGAACATCGTCCTGGCGCGCCTTGAGGATCTGGGCCAATTCCAGTCGGATGCCCCCGATGCGCTTCCACGTCTCGAAGAGAACGTTCACGCTTTAGCGCAGCAGATCCGGGATGCCGCGCCTTCGTTGGCTGCTCCCTTGATTTTTTGTCTGTGTCCATCGTCCCCCGCGTTCCTCGATACACCGGAACGGCAGGCTTTCAAGAAGCGAATGCTGGCGTTCCTTTCCGCTGCTCTCGATCAGACCCCCGGTGTACAGCTATTGCACTACGAGCAAATCGACCGGCTCTACCCGGTCGACGGCCGTCACGATCCTGAGGCGGAACGGTTAGCGAAAATTCCTTATACCGAGCTTTATTTCTGCGCATTGGGAACGGCATTGGTTCGCTATACTCATGCGTTGCTCCTGCCGCCGTTCAAAGTTGTTGCGCTCGATTGCGATAACACTTTATGGCGCGGCATCTGCGGGGAAGATGGGCCCGAGAACATTGAACTTGATCCCCCGCGTCGAGCATTGCAGGAGTTCATGGTGGATCAGCGCGAGGCAGGCATGCTCCTGACGCTGGCAAGCAAGAACAATGAGCAGGACGTGCTTGATACCTTTGCGGCCCACCCTGAGATGCCGTTGAACTTGCGCAACTTCGTCGCCTGGCGCTTGAACTGGGATTCCAAGGCCGAAAACCTCATCTCCCTTTCAGAGGAACTGGGACTGGGTCTCGACAGCTTCATCTTCGTGGACGACAACCCGAAAGAGTGCGCAGAAGTTGATGGATCGCTTCCGCAGGTGCTGTCCCTCGCGCTGCCCGATCCTATCGAGCGCACACCTGAATTTCTGAAGCATGTGTGGGCTTTCGATCACCCGGTAGTAACGGAGGAAGACCAGAACCGGAGCGCCTACTACGCGCAACAACAGGAATTCGGAGCCGAGGCGCATCGCGCTTCAAGCCTTGAAGAGTTCATGGCATCTCTCGATCTCCGGGTGTCAATCCAGCCGAGTTCGGAAGCGAAACTTCCTAGAACGTCCCAACTCACCCAGAGGACGAATCAGTTCAATCTCACAACGATACGTCGCACCGAAGCTGAGATTCAGGCGCTCCGCGATAACGTCTACACGCTCGACGTGAGCGACCGTTTTGGCGATTACGGCCAAACGGGTGTGATCATTTGCCGGCCCGAAGGCAAAGATCTGCTCGTTGATACCTTCCTTCTCAGCTGCCGCGTCCTGGGACGTGGAGTCGAGCACCGCGTTGCCGCCTTCCTGGGAGAACATGCGCAGTCACGCGATCTTTCGAACGTGGTATTTCGATATCAGCGAACCGCAAAGAATTCGCCGGCCCGAGATTTCCTCGAAAGCATTGATGGCGGCGAACGGACGCCGGACACCAATGGATTCGTTCTGCGTGTACCCTCCGCTGAGCTTGCGAGACTGCAATGGAAGGCTCCAAGGCACACGCCCGAGAAGCCGCGCCCGGCTATCAGCGCGAGCAAGTCGCAACGAAAAACAGTGGACTATGCGTGCATCGCCAATGAACTTGCAAGCGCCGGCGCCATCCTCCAAGCGATGCGCGCCCGACATGCTCCCGCGGAATTAACCGAGGCGATGACGGAAACGGAAGAGCAACTCGCTCGTATTTGGGCGGACTTACTCGGACGGTCCTCGGTTTCGCGAATCGACAACTTCTTTGATCTTGGCGGACACTCTCTGATCGCCGTTTTACTCTTGCTGCGGATCAGGGAGACCTTCGGAGTGGAACTCTCGATTGATGACGTTTACTCCGGAACGTTGACATTAGCCGATATGGCGGCGCGGGTCGAAACGGCGCAGTTGGGTGGCGTCGACCCCGAGGAGTATGCAGCTTTGCTTGCCGAGATCGAAGGTTTGTCGGATGAGGAAGCACGCCAACTGCTCGCCACGGAAGACTCCGCGAACTGATGCGGGTTTTATTGACGTCAAACGCATCCTACGACCCACCCCGTGGCGGGTCGACTCGCAGTAACCTCATCTGGCTGAAGCATCTCGCCGATTCAGGACATGAGTGCTGTGTTGTCTGTCCCACGGATGGAGATGCTCTTGACGCGCACTCTACCATTCAGGCTGGACTCGATGTCTACGGCGTGCAGCGGCTGAGCCGCCGGACCGGAATTCTGTCCGACCACATTCATGACTATCGGCCAGATTGGGTTTTAGTTTCATCCGAAGATCTCAGCCACGTGCTTCTCCGGGAAACAAGTAAGACGGCGGCTGACCGTCTGGTCTATCTTGCTCATACTCCTCAGTGGTATCCGTTCGGTCCGGCGAGCTGGCACCCGGATGCTCAAGCTACAAGTATTGTTCGGCAAGCTGCAGGTGTGGTGGCCATCAGTCATACCATGGCTTCATATATCGAGACTCACTGCGGCGCTCGCCCGACGGTGATTCATCCGCCGATGTACGGCCAGCCTCCGTATCCTCGATTCGGGTCGTTTGACGACGGATATGTCCTGATGGTGAATCCATCCGTAGTTAAGGGCATCTCGATCTTCCTTGCCCTTGCGGAGCGATTTCCTGATACGCTCTTTGCCGGTCTTACAGGTTGGGGCACAACTCGCAGAGATCGAGAAGCAATGATGGCGTTGCCAAATGTAAAAATCTTCGAGAGCGTGCCAAGCATCGATGACGTGTTGTCCAAATCGCGGCTGCTGCTGATGCCATCGCTCTGGTTGGAGGGATTTGGACTCATCGCCATGGAAGCGATGCTGCGCGGTCTACCTGTCATCGCAAGCGATTCAGAAGGTTTGGTCGAAGCGAAAGCTGGAACGGGATTTGTGATTCCCGTCCGACCCTTGGAAAGATTCGAGCCTGTGTTCGATGAGACGAACATGCCGATGCCGGTCGAGGTTCCCCAGAACATCGAGCCGTGGGTCGACGCGTTAAGATCCTTGCTGACTGACCGAGCTCTTTATCAGGCCGAGTCGGACCGCTCGCGGGATGCCGCCATTGGCTTCGTCTCGAAATTGCGCGCCTCGGATTTTGAAAGTTATCTCGCTTCACTCCGGCCGGCCGCGATAAAGTCTGATCCGGCCTCCAACCTGTCTGACACCAAACGGGCGCTTCTTCTGAAACGTTTGCGCGACCGGGAAAAGAAGTAGTCATGCGCATCCTGCTCGCGCATAATTCTCTCTATTTCCCATCCCACGGCGGTGGCGACAAATCGAATCGGCTGCTCATGGAAGCGTTGGCAGAACGTGGACATCATGTCCGGGTCATCACGCGAGTTGAGAGCTTCAGTGATGCTGATCACGAAAAACTGCTTCGCCAACTCGCTGAGCGAGGGGTGATCGCTGACACTTCAGACCCGTCGTCAGTTCGAATGTTCCTGCACGGGGTTGACGTGCGGACCCTGACGCGGAATCCGCAAATGCGGCTCTTTTTCTCGCGTCATATCGCCGAATTCAATCCGGACGTCATCATCACGTCGACGGATGATCCTGGACAGCTTCTTTTCGATCTTGCAATTCGAGCGCCGCATGCTCGCGTAGTTTACCTGGTTCGGGCGACCATCGCGGTTCCATTCGGTCCTGATAGTTCGATGACCAGCATCGCTAAGACCGAGAATCTTCGGCATGCGGATGGCGTCGTTGGCGTAAGCCACTATGTTGCCAACTACGTCAAACAGTGGAGCGGCATTAAAGCGATCCATGTGCCGATTTCTCTGCTCGAGCGAGTGAGCGAATATCCCGACCTGGGCAGCTTCGACAATCCGTACGTGTCGATGGTGAACCCGTGCGCCGTCAAGGGAATCGCGATCTTTCTGGAGCTCGCCGATCGGCTGCCTGCCGTAAAGTTCGCCGCCGTTCCGACATGGGGGGCGACTCCGGATGATCTCGAGGACCTTCGACGACGTCTCAATATCACCTTGTTGCGACCCTTCGATGACATTGACGAGTTGCTGCGGTTGACGAAGGTGATGTTGGTGCCTTCGGTGTGGGCAGAAGCTCGATCCCGTATCGTTCTCGAAGCGATGTCACGTGGCGTACCGGTCGTGGCCGCCGATGTTGGCGGATTGCACGAAGCCGTGCTCGGCGTGGATCACCTCGTCCCGGTCAATCCGATTCGACACTATAAGCCGCTGGTGGATACCAATATGGTGCCGGTTGCGGAGGTACCACCGCAGAACGTCGAGCCCTGGGTTAAGGTTGTCGATCGTCTTGTAAAAGATCGCGAGCACTGGCAGGATCTTGCGGCACAGTCGCGGAAAGCCGCGCTGAAATACGCGGCCAACCTGAACGTGCTCCCGTTTGAAGCGTTTCTCGAGGAACTCACTCGTCGGCCCAAGAAGTCGGCTCCAGTGACGGCAGCTCCGATGTCTGATGACAAGCGGAAGCTTCTGGCGTTGCGGCTCAAGCAGCGAGCGGTGAAAAAACCCGAGTGGTTCTCCGGCCTGGGCGACGTTCATGACGATAGGCCCACTCTCTTCTGTTTTCCATATGCAGGTGGCGGGACGATGGTCTATCGAGGCTGGCGCGAGGCGCTGCCGAAGGTCGCGATCGTAGCGGTACGGCTGCCGGGCCGCGAGTCGCGATTGGGCGAGCCGCCGATCGAATCAATGTCCTCGTTGGTCGAAAGTCTTGCGCAGGAGATACTGCCAAACCTGAGTCGGTCGTTTGAGTTCTTTGGCCACAGCATGGGCGCCATAGTTGCTTACGAGTTGACGCGGTGGCTGCGCTCTAACGGTCATGCGCTTCCCAATGCGCTCCATGTTTCGGCTGCCCGAGCGCCTCAGTATCGTTTGAATCATACGCCCGGGCCAGAGCCCGATGAGCATACATTTCTCGAAGAGCTTCGGCGGCTCGAAGGTATGCCGCGCGATGTGCTCGACAATCCAGAATTGATGCGTGTGGCGTTACCGGCGCTTCGCGCTGACGCCAGCCTCTATCGGCAGTATGTCTACACTCCCGCAGATCGGCTGTCGATCCCAATCCATGCGTACGGCGGCGTCTCAGACCCGACTATCCGGCGCGAGCACTTGGAACGCTGGCGCGAAAACACGACAGCCTCATTCTCGTTACAGGAGTTTGAAGGCGGACATTTTTTCATGCAGTCCAGCCAAGGCGAATTCCTGCAAGCGATACGCGGGAATCTATCGACCGACGCCTAAGTGCGCATAGTTCAGCATCGCGTTGAACAGCAGGAAGTAACTGCCCTGCGTCTGGTCCCTCCATATCGGATTGTTCGCGAACAACAGCACGTGACCCTTACCAACCGGGACGTCGATGACGGCCGGTTTTCCTGCAAGCTCACGTCCTCCCGCGAGCATTCCCGAGACCAGCAGATCCTTTTCCTCGGCGAACTTCAGAACAACACGCGGTTCCATTCCTTTGGCGGGAAGAAATGCGCGATTCGCCTCTCGCGCTTCTTCTGTGATCGGCGGATCTTCGCCGGGCTTGAGCGCAGGTTTCGGTTCTGGAGGGAGATACGGACGGCCTTGCGGAATGTCGGGATCAGTTGCGCTGCCGCGACCACTCACACGCGCCGCCGGCTCCGGAGCCGGGCTGCCTGGACGATTCACTTGGAGAATCGGCGTCTGATTGAAGTAAACGGCCAAGCTGTCCCCATAGCCGTACGCGATTGGACTCGTCTTATCGCTAACCGCCGCACGCAATACACTTCCCCTGGCCTGCAATTCCCGAGACGGCACAATAGAAATACTTTCAATGAGGCCGTAGTCGATAGGCAGAGCAGCATTTCCGCTGATGGCTACGAAAAGACCCCCATCCGAAACGAACTTCTGCAAATTGATGAGTCCCTCAAGACCGAGACCACCACGAATGTCATCCGCCTGGTCGGGCGACATACCCAAGTTTGGTGTCAATTCGGACGTCTTCCACGGGATTGGGTTGGGCCCATTCTTCGGAAAGCCATTCACGAGCCGCTGTGCGGAAACCGAAATCGGCCCGTAGATGATGACGTCGAACTTTTCTCGCAGATCCTTCATGTCGCGGAGTTTTATATCTCCGACGTACGTGTAAGGAATTTTCAACTTGTCGAAAGCAATCCGATACCAGCCTTCGTTTTGAGTGTTCAACCAGCTATGGACCAGGGCAATGCGCGGTGTCGCAAGCGTGTGTGTGGCAACCTGCGGCATCGCTGCCAGTGATTCCACACGAACTCCCGAATCGATCGCTGCGCGTTCTAGATCCGCCTTATCCGCTGAGGGGATCAGAAACGAGCCAGCAGGATATTTGCGTCCTCCTGCTTCGAATGCGCTTTCCGCGGCCAGCATTGATAGGTTGGGCAGTTTGTAACGCAGAGTCATCAGCGGGTTGTCGGTATTGTGAGCGATTACGTAGACGGGCCCCACTCCGCTGATACCTCCAAGTGGCTTCTCATCCGCCTCGAGCTTATCCATCGGCGCTTTCAACACCTTCGTATCCTTCATGCGGATCGTGGAAACATTCCGGAGAGGACCCAGGGACCATCCCGTGTCGTCATAGGGACGCGGGTCGTTCACGCTGTAAAACTGGGTATCGAGGAGCATGTCTGCCATTCGGGAATAGGGTTGATCCATCCGGATCACGTAACTGCCTGCCGGCGCCTTAACCTTCTCGACCTCTATCGGGGCTGTGGATTTGTGGACTTCAATTCGATGCAGCCGTAGTAGGTTGACGAGTTCAACCGCTTGTGCGGGCCGTGGATCGTCACCTGGAATAATCCATGCGACCGGCCCCTCTTTTGTGGCTTTCTCGATGGAGCGCCGTCCCTTCGCGTAGAAATTCTCGAGGAATGTCTTCTTGTTCGTCGCGACATTGCTCATTCCCAGTAGCAGCGCGCTCTGCTGAAGATTGATGTTGTTGCGCAGGGACCATCGTACTTTTGGGAACGGCGGATTGGGACGAAACCACGTTCGCGACGTCGACGACTCCGGAACAGTTCGGTCGCGTGTATCCGCTCCCTGCCCACCGAAGGTTTCGTAGAAGCGGCCGATCGAGTTGTGGCCGTGCGCGATGCTCATCATGTAATTCGCTCCCCAGCCATCGTAAAATCCATGCGTCCAGACTCCGGGCACGCCGCGCTTCGTCATCTCCTCGATTTCGAAGTACGCCATCTTTTGCCATTCGCCAACGGCTATCGGGTCAAGCCACGCATTGTACGGCCCCATTCCAGTCGAGATATATAGGAATGGGATTGATTCATGAAGGTCGTGCATGACCTGCGGATGATGGCGGAAGTAAGTCTGCATCATCGTGCGGCTCAACTCGAGCGATAGCGCCATTCCATCGCGATTGTTGTCATGAGCCACGTACTTGCCCCAATACACAAGCGGTGGTGGAGTGCGATCCGGATGCGCCTTCCGATAGCGGTAAACGTCGACCATCTTGTCGCGCCCGTCCACTTCGACAACAGGTGTCAACATGATGATGGAGTTCTTCCGAATGTTCTGAATGAAAGGTGTTTCCTCCACGGCGAGTCGATACGCCAACTCCATCAGCATCTCCGGAGATCCTGTCTCAGGCGAGTGGATTGCTGCCGTGGCCCAGTAGAAAGGCAGCGCTTGTTCTATGAGTTTGGCGGCTTCAGCGGGCGGAGTGATCCGTGGATCAGCGAGCTTGGCCGTTGTCTCCGCATACCGCTGCAAGTTCTTGAGATTCTCTTCGTCCGAGAGAACCACGAGAAGGAACTCACGACCTTCTTCGGACTTGCCGACCGAGAAGACACGAACGCGCGGCGAAGTCTTTTCGAGCTCGCGCATATACCGGAAGATGTCTTTCGTGTAGGTGAGTTTGTTTGGAGTCCCGATGGCATAACCGAGCACTTTTTCAGGAGTCGGCACGCTCGCAGAAGCAGGCAGATGATCCACAATTTCCGTAAGGAAATGAGGCTCCGTAGTGTACTCGCGGATCTTTGCCGTGTATCCTGCGTCGAGCGCTTGCTGCTGCGAGTATGCTGCGCTTGCAAAGACAAAGGAGACGAATAACCAAGTGATCCGCCGCATAAGGGTAATCTGGCTATAATACGTGGTTTCTATGCGCTGACGATCGGATCGGCTTTCGTCAGTTCACCCTCTTCTTCGCGATGAGGTTCCTTAAGATACCCGGCGAGTTGGGCCCACAACCAGAAGAACGCTGTCGAAGCGCTCAGGAAACCCGCCACGATTCCAATGCTGCGCGGATCGTAATGCAGGGTTGCTACGCTTGCGACAGCCAACGAGGCCATCATCGTACCGTTCGACATCGCGTCGATCGTCGTGAAGACCCGGCCCCTGTATTGGTCCGGGACATGAGTGAGGAGCATGGTTCGATTCAGAACGTTATTGCACCCCATGGCGACGCGCGACAGCGTGATGAAGAAAATAGCATTCCACAAATTGCCGATGCTGAACAGGACGTACGATCCGCCATGGATCAGGAAACCGATCCAGACCGCGTGCTTGTACATTTCGAACGTCAGTCGTTTGCCGATCCGATGACCGAGTAACCCGCCGATGACGAGTCCGATACCCGCGAAGCCCCAGATTAGTCCAATGCCGGCGGCCCCCCGATTGAAGACGACTTCTCCGAACAGCGTGAAGAGAATTTGTGCCGCCCCTCCTCCGGTCGCCCAGCCCACACCTGCCATTCCGATCGCCAAAACGAGAGGAGTCTTTCGAAGGTAACTGAGGCTCTCGTTGAACTCATCCCAGAACTGTTGACCTCGCGCCGTATTGCGCTCCGAAGCAGTTCGTGCTGCCCGAAAGTGTCCCGTCGCCGACCGAAGCTTCCATATGGCAAACGCGCTAAACAGAAATGACATCGCGTTTGCGACAAAGGCCCATTCATAACCGAATTGCATCGTGCTCACGCCGCCCAGCATTGTTCCGATGGACAGCGTCAGCCATTGGGTCGTTTGCGTTAGGGCATTCGCAGTGTGTAATTCGTCCGGGTCGGTAATTCGCGGCAGAATGGCGGAACGTCCGCTGGTAAAGAACGGCGAAGCAAACATCAATAGACCGCTGAGAAGATATAGCAGCCACTGCTCGCGGTGAGTCAGGACCAGGATGAATAGGCCCGCGATCACTGCACGCATCAGATCGCTGGCGATCATCAATTGTTTACGATCCAGGCGGTCGAGCGCGACGCCAGCAATAGGGGCTGCGATGATTGCAGAGAGCGTACGCGCGATCATGACTCCGCCCACTGCCGCGCCCGTACCGGTAACGTGAAGCGCCAAACTTAGCACCGCGATGCTATTAAAGTGATCACCGACTTCGCTGACGATCTGACCCAACCACATGTAGCGGTAGTTGCGGTTATCGCGGAGCAGGTTCCAGAAAGAAACCATCTCCTTCGAGAGTAACGTGTCAGTGATGTGTTCTGATCGGTTACAACCAAAGTATGGATGAAACTCCCTTTATCGCTTTGATGGATGACGATGGCGCGAAACGATTCGTCAATATCCGACAGGTCGTCATGCTGGAAGCAATCGATCATGGGATTTCTCTCGCGATGTCGGACGGTTCGAAGATTACGGTCGCAGGTCGAGGCGCCGCGCAGGTCCTGAAGTTGATCGTCAATCACAGCATGGCGCCGGACGGAACGCCGCTGCGGGGGTTGATCAAGGACAGCGAGGACGGCCCCACGCAGTGACAATTGTGCTGGACAAAAAGTAAAGCTTCCTTGACAAATCGATTCGTTTCGTCGTACGCTTCCTAGATGCAAGACAAGTCAGGCTGGCCGACGGCAGACATTCTGGTGAACGGTACCCTCGGTAGAGCCAATCCCGCCGCTCGCCGATACCACCGGCGATGCTGGACTGCCCTCTCGATCGTAGTTTTGTGGGTGATGTTTGGACGACCCGGTGACATACCAATCCTCACAGCGATCCTTCCGGGTGCGGCTTTCGTCTACATCGCTTGGGAGTTTCGCCGCTATCTGCTGTCGCTGGACGAATTGGCCCGTGGTCTTCAGTTCGAGTCGATCGCGTGGACTTATCTAACAGGTATGGCCCTTGCCGCAACACTCGGCGGACTAGGTATCGTCATGCATTGGACCGTCAATCCGCTGTGGTTTCTTGTATTGGAACCGATTCGAGCGTTCTGGCTCTATATAGTCTCGCGGCGTTATTGATGAAGAACGATCTGCGTGTCCTGCGTGCGCGCCACAATCTTTCACAGGCCGACTTGGCCGAAAAACTCGGAGTGTCTCGCCAGACCGTAAACGCGATCGAGACCGGCCGCTACGATCCCAGCCTGCCGCTCGCGTTCAAACTGGCGGCGGTGTTCAATACTCGAATCGAAGAGATCTTCACGTATTCTCATGATGGACAATGAAGAACGTGATGCGACTTGCTATAGCTCTGCTTGTATTGACGACTAGCCTCCTGGCCCAGACTCCGAAACTCATCGACGCCCATGTTCACCACAACGGCGAGGTCGCCTTTCTCGAGAAGTTGATCGTGAAGCTGGAAAAGCTCGATGGCATGGCTTTTCTCCTGACCAAGCCGCAGCATCTGAAGCAAGCTGCCGATTTCATTGCGAAGCACCCCAATCGTCTTGTCGGGTTCGGAGACATTGCCCTTGACGATCCGAAGGTGCTTGATCAGATCGATCAGTTTCATAAGGCTGGCTTTCGCGGACTCGGAGAGATCAGCCGGACACTGAAACGGTACGACGATCCGAGTTACACACCAATCTACGACCGTGCGGCCAAGTACGGAATGATGCTTCTGTTTCACACAGGCATCGTCAATCGCTCCAGGCCCGAGATCGCAGAAGATGTCAGCGTTGACCGCTTGCGTGTGACACTTCTCGACAACATAGCCCGGCGTTATCCAACCATCAACATCATTGGCGCCCATCTCGGAAACCCCGATTATTCGTGGGCCGGGGAATTGGCGCGATGGCATCCAAATCTGTTTTTTGATTTGTCCGGGTCGACCCTCGCGAAGAAGCAGGAAGACTTCGCGTTCTTCAAGTCGATTTTCTGGTGGTCGAGTATCGTCAGTCCACACTCACCGAAGGGCCAGGCAAGCGCTTTTGAGAAGATCGTCTTTGCGTCGGACATTTTCGGCGGCGAGCTCGAAGAACTCGACAGGTCACTCGATTTGTACCGCCGGATGCTAAAAGCGAATGGTGTATCCGAAGAGGCGCAGGCGAACATTTTCGGCGGAACGCTCTGGCGCCTCCTGAAGAAGAACAAATAGTCGCTACAGCTTAAATCGGCAAACTAGTCCGACATCGTCGCAGTACCACATCCAGCCGTCCCAGACCGTCATGCCGTGGGGCAATGGATCGCTCTCGCCGAGCTGAATCTTTTCGACCATAGCGCCGGTGTCTGGATCGTGCTTGAAGAAAGCATTCAGGTTCGAGTCAGTCACCCACAGATATTTGCCTTCCCACCCAATGCCATGGGGACGATTCCCTGCGGTCGGGAACTTCATTTCCACGACCCACTTCTTCGGGTCCATTTTGTACACTTCGCGAGATGGCGGAACCGCGAACCAAAGTTTTCCGTCTCGCCATTCCTGGCCGTGAGCGCCCGTGCCGAGGGGAATTCCTTGGGGTTTGGCCGCGGCCGGCTTGGGGGTCGATGGAGCAGGCGGACGTTGCCGCATATCTTGTGGCACAGGGCTCGAACGTCCGGGAGGGTCGCCGACCATTGGATAAATCACACCTGCGCCCGGAGTGAAATGCCGTTCGATTCCTTTGCCTGTCTGCGCATCACAGCGAACAATCTCCCGGCTGTAGGTCGACCCGATCCATAGCGCCTCACCATCGTGCGTAATGCCACTCGAGCTCAGAGTCTCCGTCTCGAACCCGCGCAGAACCTTGCCTTTGTAATCGGTCAAGTACGCTTTGTTGCCGGCGCCTTGATCCATAATCCATAAGCCGTCGCTCGTAGCCTGCAACCCGTTGGGTTGCGGACCGGGCGATTTGAAGACGATTTCTACTTTCCCCGCCTTACGAACCGGAATCCGCTTCAGATCAACTGTCGCCATTGCCGGAGCGGCCAGTGCAAGACCGACGAAGTCTCTACGTTGCATGCCAATATCGTATGCCGTTTTGCACGCCCGCAGAAATCTGTGTTAAAACCAGACACGCTGACTCTTACTGTATGAACCGAATACCGACTGTTGTCCTGGTTAGGACCGCCATACTTTGCTTGGTATTACTCACCGTCGGACTGATCTGGCGTGAGGCGCTGCTGACTGGTGAGATTCCGATCTCCATTCCGGGAGTTACCACATCTCCAGGCGCCGCGCCGATCCTACCGACCTTGCATCATCCGTTCGTCGAACTTGCAAAATTAGTAGCAGCTTTCCTAGTAGGTCTCGCGATCACCGTGATCCACCGGTACTCGAGGAATGATCCATCTGCGCTGGGCGCCTCGATGGAGCATGCGCAGGTACTTCTTTGTGTGAGCGGAGCCTTAATGATGATCATCATCGGAGACTCGTTAGCTCGCGCGTTCGGCATCGCGGGAGCAGCCAGCATCATCCGCTTCCGCACACCTGTCGAAGATCCGAAAGATACGATCGTTCTATTCCTTGTCCTCGGTCTTGGGATGGCGTCCGGGTTGGGTGCATTCGCGGTTGTCGGCTTGGGAACTGCCTTCTTTTCCGGAGTCCTGATATTCCTCTCCGAGGCGAATCGACTGAAGAGGATGACGCTTACGTTGGTATCATCGGATGCGGACTTTCCGAAGCAACATGTGCAGCAGGTGTTGTCACGCTTTCACGTGCAGTTTGAGACATATGAAGTGATTCAGGGGAGTTGTCCGGCAATGAAGTACCTGGTCGTTATCGATCCGAGTTTTCCGATCGAGAGGGCGAGCGAGGCGCTTCAAAGCGGCGAAGGCGTCGTCATTCAGTCTGTCTCCTGGGAAGCTGTCAAGAAAAAGAAGGCCTAAGCTGACCAGTTGTTATCGATAATGTCCAACCTCTCAGCCAAGGCCGCCACGTTCCTGGTCCTATCTGTTGCATGCGTAGCGCAGAGTCCTCCGACCCGACCGGCGAAGCCCGAGCGCGGAATCTTCAGCTTCACGAGACAGGCCAAGCGTCCGTCGATACGGATAGGCAAACAGTTCCGTGCCGATTTTCGATTGAGCTTTCAAACCGATTGGCGCGGATACGAACCCGAAAACTCAACCGACGAGCCTCTGTTCGATCTGCATAGAGCGCGGGTCGGTGTCGAAGGTGAGTTTCTCAAATATTTTGAATATGAGTTCGATTACGAACTCGGCGATACGACGTTCCCCTGGCGCGATGCGTATGTGAATTTCCGCCCGGCGCGACAATTCCAAATACGCGGAGGTAAGTTCAAAATACCGTTCAGTCTTAACCAGCTACAGGGGCCGAACTCGCTCGACTTCGTATATCGATCTCGCGTCGGGGCGTTGCTCGCTCCGGCGCGTGAAGTCGGAGGGGAGATCCATGGCAGAGTGCTCGACCGTGGACTGAACTACCAGGTCGGAGTGTTTCGGCATGACGGTGAAGTTCCCTACATTAATGACGACACGGAACCCGGAGGAGGAATCACCTATGCTGCGAGGCTGACTGGCACGCCGTTACGCCTCCTCACGGTCCCGGCGAAATTCAAATCGTTGACAGTTGGAGCAGCCGCCACAATCAATAATGTCGATGCCGGGATGAAAGGTTTGCGGGGCAGAACGTTGGGTTTTGAGACGTTCTATCCACAGTCGGGCTCTAGGATGTTCGTGAATGGCGAGCGGCGCAGACTCGGGGCTGAGTTTGAATGGAGCCCTGGACCGCTGTCGCTGGAAGCGGAGTTTGCCGATGTGCGTGAGGAGCGGCGGGGTCAAAGCATTCGGGGCGAAGATCTGCCTGCATTACTCGCGCGCGGCTGGTATGCAAGCGCGACATACATTGTGACCGGTCAAGCGCATGCAAATCGCAGAGAACCAGCGAATTACTTCCCAGTGCGAGGCATAGGAGCCATAGAACTGGCTACCCGCTATGAGCAGATTCGTTTTGGAAGCCGGGGCGGAACCGGCCCACCATCGCGGAGCACGCGCGCGTCAAATGTACTTCCACAAAGCGATCGCGTATGGACGTGGGGAGTGAATTGGTACATGAACCGATGGACCAAGGTCCAGACAAACGTGATTCGAGAGAAGATAGAAGATGTGCAGCGGAGCCCATCGCCAGGTCGGGACCGATTATGGACTGTCGTGATTCGGGTCCAATATACGCTTTAAGAGATGTATGAAACGCCTGTGTCGGTTTCTAGCGATCGTTTTGGTCTGTTGCCTTACGCTAACGGCGCAAACCGCGGCGGAGTTTTACGATGATTCAGTCATCCAGGATTTGTATCTCGACATACATCCCAATGACTGGAACAATCTCAAACTCAACTTCCAGGACAATACCTACTATCCGGCGGAACTGCAGTGGAAGGATATCCGCATAGCCGATATTGGTGTGCGCTCCCGTGGGCGTAGCAGCCGCAGCCCTCTGAAACCCAACTTACGGATTGATTTCGATCGCTACGAAGAGAAGCAGAAGTTCCTCGGTCTCAAATCAACGATGCTGAAAGCGAACAACGCGGATGCTTCGATGATGCGCGAGCGGGTAACGATGCGGCTGTTTGAGCGCTTGGAGATGCCCGCGCCACGCGAGACCTATGCCCGGTTGTTCGTAAATGGAGAGTTCTTCGGACTTTACAATCTTGTGGAATCGATCGACAAGAGTTTCCTGGAGAGGGTTTTCGGAGAGGATAGCGGTCATCTCTATGAATGGGAGCCCACATTGGAGGGCTATCGCTTTGAGTATCTCGGCGAAGATCCTGCCTTCTACTCGCCGCTCATGTTCGATCCGGTGACGCATGAGAAGGATCCCGATCCGCAACCGATCGTCGAAATGGTGCGCGCAATCAATCAATCATCCGATGCCGAGTTTGTGAATGCTGTCTCGCCTTTTGTGGATCTTCGAACGCTGGTTAAGCACGTCGCGGTAGAGGCGTACATGGCCGAATACGACGGCGTCCTGGGCGATCATGGCATGAACAACTTTCACATCTATCGATTTGCCGGCTCGTCGCTGCACACGTTCATACCGTGGGACAAGGATCTGACTTTTATATTCGTGGAGCGCGATCTCTTACAGGGCGCCGAGCAGAATGTTCTTGTGCGCAGACTATTGAATGTTCCCGAGTATCGCAACCTCTTCCTTGAAACCGTCGCGAAAGCGGCTGAGATCATGGGCGGTCCAGGTGGCTTGATGGAAGAAACCATCAATCGCTTTCATTCCCAGATCCAAGATGTTGCGCGAACAGACCCTTACAAGCAATGCGCTGTAAACGGAGAGATGCGAGTTTGCGGGGCTACCGAATTCGATGCGGACGTCGAGTACGTTCGATCGTTTGCGCAATCGAGAAAGGATATTGTCGAGGCGCAATTGAAGGAGTTAGGATACTCGCCTCCGGCGCCGGCTGCTTCCTCAAACAGCAAATAGAACTTCTTTGTTGCTTTCGAACCCTGCAGCAGTTATGTACACATCCGCATCATGGCGCAATCCGGTTGGTACGCGGAAAGTGACGGAATAGACTCCGGCCAACCCGGCCGCAAGGCCCGCAAACTGCGGAGAGACATCAGTTCCGGCGACGTTCACGACTACTGGAACTTTTACCGGAACGTTCGGCGGAGCAGCGTCGCCCGCTGCGATGCTACTCGCAACTTCTCCGAGGCCTGTGAGATAGATCGTAATCATCTCGCCGGCGACCGCAGGAGTTTCCTTCGTGACCTGTAACCCGTTTGCGTGAAACATTGCCCCGGCGAAAATGGCGGGAGCGACACGGTTGATGGCAACCTTAATCGCCGTCGACCCATTCGGTGTTCGGATCGCCAGCGTCGCCTCGCCGACAGCATCGAAGGGCAATTGCACGTTGAGTTGGCGAGCCGAAGCCATCAGAATCGGAAGCGGTTGATCGTTCAGCAATACGGATACACCCAGAGCTGATTTCGCAAGCGGATACTTGACAGGGGTGAATTCTTCCGGACAGAACTGCTGGCCGAAGATCGTCATCAGCCCTCCACTCGCGAGCATCGGTCCATAACTGGCGGAATTCACGATCGGCTGACCAGCAAGTAGAGGCTTGGGCGCGATCGAATGACTATCGAGGAGTTGACCGTCGGCGTTGACGGCGTCCAGTTGCAAACGTCCACCGTTCACATTGCACGAAACGTAATGATGTTGCGAAATCGCCACCTGCGCATAGTCCGCTGGCTGCGACTTCATGGAGATCGGCTCCACCTCCTCCTGTCGTGATATAGACCGTGCCATCCCCGGGTGGGACTACCTTAGCTCCCCGCATCGGGAACGTGCGCTGATAACTGTGCTCATGGCCATTCAGCACCAGCGGCACGAAATACTTGTCGAGAATCGGCGCGATGTATTGCCGCACCATCTCGCATTCGGGCTCGTCCTTATGAAAGCCCACGGAATACGCCGGATGGTGAAGGTAAACAATGCGCCAGAACTTATCTGTCCGCCGGAGGTCGTTTTCGAGCCACTCGAGCATTGCGCCTCTGCCCTGTGCAGCTTCGGCTAGGGAGTCGTTTGAATCGAGCGAGATGAAATGCACGTTCGCCCAATCGTATGAGTAGTACCGTCCCGAATCGGATCGCGTCACGGTCTCGCTCGGAAGGGAATGGACGGATTTATAAGGCGCGCAGTGAAACTCGTAGTAGTCGTGATTGCCGGGACAGGGATAGAAGGGAGCTTCCTTCATGATGTCCCGGTAATATTCAAAGTACAGCTTCTCGTATCGCTCGTACGTTCCCGTCGGATAGACAAGATCGCCGGTGTGAACGACGAGCTTAGCGTTCTGGCTCATCATCAGGTTGGCGAGTTTGGCCTGGGCCTCTGATCCCATACCGGAGTCGCCAAACGCTACAAATCGAAACGCCTGTGTTCCGGCTGTCCGGAATCGAAACGCATCCGCGACGACTGGAGAATCGTTAACTAGAACTCTGTATGCGTACTCGGTGCCCGATTTGAGCTTCTGTAGATTCGCTTCGTACCGGTAATATGCAAACGGCATTCCGGTCTCGCGGGGCAATTGTTCCGTGACAGTGGCAGCTATGCGCTCGATGCCGGATGACTCAGCAGCGAATTCCACGGCGCCATCCCCTTGCTCTCGTGTAGTCCATCTAACGATCGCGCGCGTGCGGGTGACGTTCTGAACGTGGGGAAAGCGAACCAGGGTGGCCGGCGCGGCCGGAAGCGGAGCCGCGGCGCCTGCAAAACCTACGGCGAGAGCGCGAAGAAATTCACGACGATTTGGAGCAAACACTAAGAAGCCCGGGGCCTGTTCCGGATAGAGTAGCACTATTCCGAAGAAGCGATGTCCCTCATTAGTGCGATTCTACGCTTCTTTCTCTGGTCTACGCGGGAGTTTTGTACCAAATGGCTCATCCGTCTCGGGAAACCGTAACGTGGCTTAATTCTGCAGCGCCTTTATGTTCTGGAATATCATCATCTAGTTAGGGTTGTAGTGAAATTCTCAATATTCCTGATCTTCGCAGGCATCTCGATCGCCTCGGCTGCCGAGACCATCTCGTTCTCGAGTTCCGTTTACCCGGTATTCGAAGCCGCAGCCTGCCGCTCGTGTCACAGCGCCGAAGGTGTCGCTTCGGGAACAAAGCTGCAATTCCCAGAACCTGATGCTTCCCCGGAGCGCATTGAAGCATTCGGTAAGTCGCTGATTCTACTTGTTAACCGCAATTCAGCTGACGACTCACTGTTGCTAAAAAAACCAACGAACAGGATCGGGCACGCGGGAGGGGAGAAGATCACCCCCGGAAGCAAGGAAGAGGCGGTGTTGAAGGCCTGGGTTCAGCGGCTTCTCGCTATGAACAGCGAAGAAGTGGCGAAAGCCCTGCGTTACCGCGAAGAAGAGGCCGCAGGTGGTGGCCACAGTCGGCCTGGAATATCCGTGCGGCGTCTCACGCACAGTCAGTACAACAATACGGTGCGGGATCTTCTGGGCGATAGAACGGCTCCTGCGAGCCAGTTTCCTCCTGAAGATTTCGTCAACGGCTTCAAAAACCAGTACCAGGCGCAAGCTCTGTCTCCGCTATTAGTCGAAGCGTATGGCTCGGCAGCGGAGCGACTTGCCCGGAACGCTTTCCGTCCCGGCAGTACCAGCGGCCTCGTCACCTGCAGTCCGTCAGCGGCCTGCCGCGCCAAGTTTATTCGCAGCTTTGGTTTGAAGGCATTTCGCCGTCCGCTGAATCCCTCGGAATTGAAGCGATACGAAGCTTTGTTCCTGAAAGAGAAGGACTTCGTGAAAGGGGCAGGGCTGGTGGTCGAGGCGATGTTGCAATCGCCACATTTCCTGTTCCGTTTGGAAGAAACGAGCAATCCGCGGTGGCAGCCTTATGCCCGAGCGAGCCGGCTTTCGTACGCGCTCTGGGACACCACCCCCGATGATGCGCTGCTCGCAAGCGCGGCCAAAGGGGAACTCAATACTCCTGAGGGTGTCGAAAGAGTAACCCGGCAAATGCTGGACAGCCCGAAGGCGAAGCAGGCGCTGGATGAATTCGTGTCGCAATGGATGCGCTTCGATCGGGTGCTGACGTCCACAAAGGACCGTCGCCGTTTCCCGCAGTTCACGCGAGAGACCGCCTCGGCGATGACCGAGGAAACACGGAGATTCATCTCCGACCTCATCTGGAACGAGCAGGATTTCACGAATCTTTTCACGGCCGAGTATGGCTACGTTAACGCCGATCTGGCTGGCATCTACGGGGTTCCGGCGCCCGCGACCGAGTTCACCAAGGTCAACTTCCCGCAGGATTCGGAACGCGCAGGTCTGCTTGGACAAGCCTTATTCCTCGCGCTTAGCTCACGTCCGGATGAGACGTCTCCGACCTCGCGAGGACTCTTCGTGCGCGAGCAGTTCCTGTGCCAGCACGTCGCAGATCCACCTCCCGGGGTGAACACGAATCTGCCGCCGGTCTCTGAAGCCAAGCCACAGACCAACCGCGACAGGTTGGCGGAGCATACTCTGAACAAGAGTTGTGCTGGATGTCATAGCCTGGTCGATCCGATCGGATTCGGTCTTGAAAAGTTCGACGCGGTTGGCGCGCGCCGGGACAAACTCCAGTTACGGTTCTTCGGCGAACGCAGGGACAGGGACACCAAACCAAAAACGGTCGAACTTCCCCTGGATACGACGGGATTTGTCGCCGGAATTGAAAAGTCTAATTTCACTTCACCCAAAGAACTCGGCATGGTTCTGGCGCGAAGTCCACAGTGCCAGGAGTGCGTGGTGAAGCAGTACTTCCGTTACACGGCCGGACGTACCGAAACTCCGGGCGATAGACCGCTGATCCGTAAGGTCACCGAAGATTTCCGGCGGTCAAACTTTCGGTTCAAAGAATTGATAATCTCAATGGTAAGGTCGCGGGAATTTCCCGGCGAAGGAGGACCCATTCGTGTCGCAGGTAATCACTAAGCGAGTCAGAGTATCGCGAAGAGGGTTTCTGAAGGGTGTGACGCTTTCTGGAACGGCGATCCAGGTTGGACTGCCGCCGCTCGTGAGTATGTTCAACTCGCAGGGGACCGCCTATGCCGCCGGGTCGAATGCCGCCGCCGCGAAAGTTGCGGACAAAGCCATTGAGAGCCGTTTCGTCTTTTGGTTCAACGGCAACGGGATTCCCGAGCGGTATTGGATTCCGAGCCAGACAGGCCGTAATTTCGACCTGCCTCCGTGCCTATCACCGCTGGCTTCGTTTCGCAATGACATCCATGTACTGACGGGTCTCGATAATTCGGCCGCGTCCGTTCCAGGGCCCGGCAACGGTCACCATAAATCGATCAGCGGTGTGACCTCAGCGACTCCTTTTACGGGACACGGCGCTGGCGGACCTTCGATCGATCAGGTGATCGCTTCCAAGATCGGTACCGAATCCCGATTCCGGTCGCTCCAAATCGGTGTTTCCCAGGAATCGTTCGGCGAGAGCATCCAGAGGAATATGAGCTGGGCCGGTTATAACCGTCCACTTCCTCCGGAGATGCTGCCGCACAAATTGTTTGACCGGTTGTTTGGTGAGCGGGAGGAGGGCTGGGTCAATCGCAAACGAAGCATCCTCGACGCCGTTCGGGAAGACGCCGTCTTCTTCAAAAAGACTCTGCCGAAGGATGACGCGACGCGGGTAGAAGAGCACCTGTCCGCTATCCGGGACATTGAGCGCGCCATTACGGGGCTTCCCGATGAGTATCGCCGGGTCGAGGCGCCGGAGTACGACGGCGATATGAAGGACTGGCCGCGCATCGCAAAGCTGCAGAGCGATCTGCTGGCGCAGGCGCTGGTGACTCGCCAGACGCGCGTTGCTTCCTACATGCTGACGAAGGGCCAAGGTCTCTCGCGCTTTCCCTGGCTCGGACTTACCGCTGCGCGGCATCACGACTATACCCACGCCGATGGTCTTGCGCCGGGCGCCGATGGAGCCGACGGCCAGCGCGTTCTGCGGGATATCTGCCGCTGGCACGTGGAGGAGTTTGCGTATCTTCTCGCGAAACTCAGATCGATTCCGGAAGGCGATGGCACGGTGCTCGATCACACGTGTCTGCTGTACGCCCATGAGCACGCCGAAGCGAACCCGCACAAGAACAGCGGCCTCGCTATGATCGTGGCCGGACATACGGGACGTCTCGCGACAGGAATGCACACCAAGGTCACTGGGACTGTCGGCGATCTCTACCTGACACTCGCCGACAATGTGCTGAATGCCGGAGTCGGCAAGTTCCCGACAGCGACCCGTACGATGACCCAGATTCTCGCGTAGAGTGTTAGTTCAAAACCTGCGCTTTCGGCAGGTTCTTGCGTAGTTCCGCGACGCCTTGGGCGGTAACAGCAGTACCGTAGAGATCGATCACGCGCAGTGCGGCAAATGCAGAGAGCACCGGGATGCTGTCATCGCCTACGCGCTTGCAATTCTGCAGGACCAACCGCTCCAGTTTGTTCAAGCCCTTCAGCTTCTCGAGACTGCGGCCGGAAACGCCCGTTCCGGCCATCCGGAGTTCTTTCAGTTCGCTGAGCGTTGCAATCGATTCAACGCCCACGTCCGTTAAGCTGACCGACCATAAACCCGAATCGGTGCGCTGAGACCCGCCGACATCGAGATAAGTTAGTTGTGGTAACTGCCGAAGTAGATGCACGCCGGCATCAGTCAACTTATTCCCGCCGATGGTGAGTTCTCGCAGGTTCGTTAACGATGTAAGGCGGTCGATTCCGACATCAGTGATCTCCGCATATCCGATGTCGAGCGACTCTAACGTGGGAACGCTCGATACGAATTCCAGCGTCGTATCGGTTGCCTTTGTGCCTCGAACGTTCAGTCTCTTCAGGTGCTTCGACCCCTTAATGATCGATAGACCTTCGTCCGTAATCAGCTCTGCAAAATAGAGGTTGAGACTGGCGATACTTTGCGCCGCTGGTCGCAGCGCTCGCAAGCCACGATCGGTAACGCGAGATAGGGAAAGATCGACTGTTTTCAGGTTTGGGATCTTCGCCACTTCCGCAAGATCGGAGTCGGTAACCCAACTCGACCGGAGATCTACACCTGTGATCCGGCCGGAGTTGTCACGCAGGACCATTCCTCCGGCATCGGTGATCCATTGGGGATCCGCCGCCGCTAGGTACCCCACGACAAGGATCGGCGCCAAGAACCATTTCATGACCATGGCTACGATTTCCTCCGGTTTGGTAAAGCTGAATCGCGATCCCAGATGACGTTACATTTCGGAAGCGCTTCTTTGATCTTTGCGACGCCATCCTCGGTTACCAGAGTGTGATAAAGATTCAGCGATTCAAGCTTCTTGAGCGAACTCAGGATTTCGACCGATTTGTCGCTAATGGCGCCTGTGTCGAGACTGAGCTCCCGAAGATCAGATAGGCTGCTCAATGCCGCGATGTTCTTATCGTCTGCCGAAGTGTAGTCCAGGTTGAGCGATTGAAGCTTCCCAAGGGTCGCGATTGCAGCCATTGCTGCGTCACCGGCTCTGGTGCGCGCGACCTCAAGGCGCTCCAGGTTTACGAGCGGCTTCAAATGTTCCACCGCCTTATCGCTGAACCGGCCATAATTCAACGTCAGACGCTTCAAACTCGTCAGTGCACCCACGTGGCGCAGCCCTTCATCGCCCAGGTCCATTGAGTTCAGATCCAAAAAGGTTAGTCGCGTCAGTTTCGCCAGTTGGGCCAAGCCTACATCGGTGATATCCGAATGCCCCAATGAGAGGCGTTCCAGGCTAACGATCGCAGCAATGTGCCCGAGCCCTTCATTCCGCACCGTGCAACCGTTCAGGTCGAGCTCCTCGAGAGACGCCAGATCCTTCAATTGAGCTAGACCGGGACCGGTCACCAACGTGTTGCTCAGACGCAACACGCGTAAGTTGCTTAAAGCCGCGAGTGGAGCTAGTCCGGCATCCGATACCGTGGTGTTTCCCAGGTCCAGATCCTTCAATCCTTTTAGTTTGGCCAGGTGTTGAACGCCGAGATCGCCGATTTCGCTCGCGTTTAAGTCGAGCTTTTCCAGTGTCGGGATGGCAGCGAGATAGGCGACCTGAGCGTCGCTGAGCCTTACGGATGCCAGCGAGACGGATCGTAATCGGCCTGCCGTCAGGTCCGCGGCTCCGCCAAGAGAAACGACCCAATCGGCAACAGCCTTATCCCCAGCGCCGGCCGGCCGAGCGTTCTTGCTGTTCGCCTGCACCGCGGCGCCGCTTACGAAATCGATATGGGCCCCAGGCCGGGAGGCGCGGAACGACTCGACTCCGCTCGATGTGACACGACTGTAGCGAAGGTCCAGACTCGTCAGGTCTTTCAATGCCGCGAGTCGGGACAGCCCGGCATTCGTCACTTTGCTTCGATAGATGTTCAGCTCGTGCAGCTTCGGCATCCCGGCTATGATCCCGATGCTCTCATCAGTAATCGGAGCGCCCAGCAAATTCAGCTTGCGGATATTCTGCAGCTTTCGCAAATGCGCGATGCCGCGATCTGTGATCTTGGTGCCGTACAGATCCAGTTCCTCGAGTTTTGTCAGCTCACTGATGTGCTTAAGTCCTTCGTCCGTGACGAGAGTATCCCGAAGATAGAGCCGCCTGAGTTCACTCATTCCGGCCAACGCCTTCATCGATTCATCGTTGAAAATCGCGTTATTCAAATCGAGCGATTGTAGGTTGACAAATGGCGCAAGGCTGTCCTTTGCGATCCGGCACTGCGCGCAGCGCAACTCTTTTAACTGGGTGAGTCCCTTGATCTGCTCGATGCCTTCGTCGCGTACATTGACATGCGTCAGAAAATGCAGAGAGAATTGCAAATGCTCCAAGTTTTTCAGCCCAGCGAGAAACTTAAGCTCCGCGTTGGCGTTCAATCGCGAACCTGCTCCAGGATTCCAACTGGGACCCGGCAGGTAGAGCTCCTTCAATCCCGTGAGACCGCTAATTTTTTCGAGCTCTTTGGGCTCGATGATTGTCCCGGTCAGATCGATGCCCGTAATCTGCAAATCTCCGCTGGGCAGATCCGTAACGGTTGAGACCGGCGTTCGGTTTCCGCCGATCAAGACGCGGCCGCCCTGTCGAATCGCCCACTCGGCGACTTCGCGTTCCGCGGCGGCGACTTCTACCGAGCAAAAAAGGGTCAGGAGAAGGCAGGAGGTTATAACGTTGAAGATACGATTCACTGCTTTGGCTTTCGCTTTAATTGTAGTCGACTGCTGATAGGCTCAATAAAGTTTTGGAGGGAACCTCTAGATGAAACAAAGCCGCCGGGCCATGCTCGGGTCCATTCTCGGCGCGGCTGGTGTCGCTGCTCAGACGACCCAGGCGACAAGTTCGATCAATATCGGTTTTAAAGCCGACACGGCGCCAACTCGATCGGAATGCGGAATCGGAGCGTTGATGCCATGGGCCGATGCGCTTTGGGCTGTCACTTACAACAGTCACATGAAGGGATCCGGCTCAGGCCTGGGCCTGTACCGGATTGACGAGGATCTGAAGGCGGAACGTGTTCATGTGCATGACGGCACGCACGCCAATCGTCTGATTCACCGGGAATCGAATCAATGTTTCATTGGGCAATACGTCATCGATGCGAAGGGAAACTGGAAACACATTCCGGAGTTTGACACTCACCGTCTTACGTCGACAATGCGGCATCTGACCGATCCCGCGAACAAGGTTTACTACCAGACGATGGAAGGCCAGTTCTTCGAAATGGACGTTCGGGATCTGAAGCCCAAGCTCCTGTTTGATCTTGTAAAGCAGATGAAGCTTGCCTCACGCCCTCACTTCAAGGGCGGTTTCACCGCGCAGAATCGAGTCGTCGTGGCAAACAACGGCTTTTACGCTTTCGGCGAAGATCAGGCCGGCCTCTTCGAGTACGACGGTAAGAACTGGACAAAACTCTCCGGCAAACCGCACATGGATGTCGCAGCCAGACAGGATCTGAAAAGCGTGATGTTCTGCACCGGGTGGGACGAAGCATCGGTATTATTCTGGGCGCTTGTCGATGGGGTCTGGCAGAAATATCGTCTGCCGAAAGCGACACACGCCATGAGTCATGCCTGGCAAACCGAATGGATGCGGATCCGGGAGGTCGAGACGGAGCATTACCTGATGGACATCCAAGGCATGTTCTACGAACTCCAGCCGCTGCCTTTCGAAGGGCGAATCTGGGGTGTGAAACCCGTTTGCCAGCACCTGCGCATCATTCCCGACTTTTGCGCGTTTCGGGGGCTGTTCGTGGTGGCGGGCAACCAAACGACGCCGAATCGTGACAACAACGCGCTGTCTGGCCAACCGCAAGCCGGATTATGGTTCGGCAAGACCGACGATCTCTGGTCATGGGGTAAACCTGCAGGTTGGGGTGGACCCTGGTGGAAGTCGGCAGTCAAGAAAGACGTGGCTTCCGATCCATTTTTACTAACGGGATTCGAGCGGAAAATGCTTCACATTAACACGGACAAGGCCTGTGATGTTTCGATTGAAATCGACTTCATGGGCAACGGTACATGGCACAAGTATGAGACGCTCAAAGTTCCGGCGGAAGGATACGGCAAACACATTTTTCCGGATGCGTTCTCCGCCCACTGGGTCCGGCTGACACCCCAGCTTGATTGCAACGCAACCGCGCAGTTCTTTTTCGTATAGTTGTCTTAGCCTCAGGGGAAATGTGTATGAACAGACTCGTATTAGCCATAATCTGCTTGGCTGCCGCATTGCCGCTATTCGGGCAGCAGGGCAGGGGATCGATTTTTGGAACTGTAAAAGACGCGAGCGGAGCTGGGGTGTTGGACGCCGAAGTGCGTATCGTCAACACCGGCACGAACGCAGTCTTCCCGACCACGACGAATGAGGCGGGGTATTTCACCGCCCCGTCTTTGCAAGTAGGTTCCTATTCCATAACCGTCGAAAAGCAGGGCTTCAAAAGGATCGACCGAACGGGTATTACGCTGCAGGTCGATCAGCGATTGGGGTTGGAGCTCACTCTTGAGGTCGGCGCCACGACGGAATCGATTAACGTGTCTGCCGAAGCGCCCTTGGTGGATACCGGAAGCGCTACAGTTGGCAAGGTCATCGAGAATCGCCGCATCACGGATCTGCCTCTGAACGGACGCAACGCCCTGGCATTGGTTTTATTGACCCCCGGCGTCAAATCGCAAGCCGGCCCGACCAATAGCGGTTTTGTCGATCGCGGCACAGCCCTTTCGGCGATCAGCATTAATGGTGGTCCGAGCTCGTTGAATAGCTTCATTCTCGATGGTGGGAACAACAACAGCGCCTTCCTGGCCGATGTCAATGTCAACCCGACAGTTGACGCGGTCGAAGAATTCAAAGTGCAGTCGAACACGATGTCGGCTGAGTTTGGATTCACGGCCGGTGGCGTCGTGAACATCGTAACCAAGAGCGGAACCAATCAGTTCCACGGATCGGCTACGTACTTCATCCGCAACGACGCATTTGACGCGCGTCGGGCCTACACAGCAAACAAAGAAGTGTTCCGCTATCACCAGTACGGCGGGAGTGTTGGTGGCCCTGTCCGGATTCCGAAGGTTTACAACGGACAGGATCGGACGTTCTTTTTCTTCAACTACGAAGGCTGGACGAACAAACGCAATCGATCGAACATACTTTCGGTCCCCACTGAAGAACAGCGAAGCGGGAACTTTTCGAGGCTGTTCGACGCCTCCGGCCGTTTGATACCGATTTACGATCCTGGAACAACAGTTGCCAATCCATCGGGCTCGGGCTTCGTGAGGACTCAATTTACAGGCAATGTAATTCCGTCGTCGCGGCTCGATCCCGTATCACGAGAGATGCTGCAGTTTTACCCGCTGCCTAATCGTGCTCCTGACAATGCCTTAACAAATTCGAACAACTGGATTGGACAGGTCAGCGAGAAGCGCGACATGAACCAATACACCGTCAAGATGGATCATCGCTTCAGCGACAAGAACACTCTGACGGGTCGTTACATGCGCTACAAGCATTTCAACGATAACGGATTTGCCAGTTCACTGCCAGATCCCAATGTTCGTGCTCGTCTCGACAACTACTTGAATTACAATGTCCTGCTCAGCGATACACACAGTTTCACGCCCACATTTCTTCACGAGTTTCGAGTAAGCGTGGCGCGTCAGGCATTTCCGTTTCAGGCTTATAGCTACGGACAGGACTGGCCCGAAAAGTTGGGGCTCCCAGCGACTGTCCCGCGCGATACCCTGCCGCGAGTCGGCAACGGTCTTCCTGCCTTTGGCGCCTTTACCGTCGGCCTCCGTGGAGGTACGACCTGGCAGTTTGTAGACATGGCGACAAAGATCTTCGGTGGGCACACTCTGAAAATTGGCGCCGACATTCGCGTGCAGCAAGCCAATAATTATCAACGGGAAGTTCCGTCGGGGCAGTTCGAATTCGTCGCCGGCCTCACGGGTAACCCACAGAACCAAGCCGGTACGGGGAGTTCTTTTGCGACGTTCCTGCTCGGTTCGGTGAGCAGCGCCACTTTGATTCGATATGGCGGGGAATCGCAGGCTGCCAAATCCTATAGTCTGTTCGTGCAGGACGACTGGCGCGTTACACGACGGCTTACGCTCAACCTCGGGCTTCGATGGGATTATCAACAGTGGCCGTTCGAGCGCAATAACGGCACTTCTAATTTCAATCCTTTCGCTACGAATCCGCTGACCAATTTGCCCGGTCGGATGGAGTATGCAGGTATTGACTACGGACGCTCGCCCTTCGAGCCGATCTACAATAACTTCGGCCCGCGCATTGGATTTGCCTTCGACCTACTCGGAAATGGCCGCACCGTGATTCGCGGCGGATATAGCATCTTCTACCCGCAGATCTTCTATCGCGACTACTTCGGCAATACGGCGGGTTTTGCCAACACGTCGACTGCGTATCTACCGCCGAATAACAATACGAACCTGACGGCGTTTCAGTTCAAGGACGGATTCCCAACGCCCGCCATCGAGCCGCTCGGTCCGCTTCTTGGACCAAGCGCCTTCTTGAGCCAGGGGGTGAACTGGGACCAGGGATCCGAGAAGGTTCCGATGTCGCAACAATGGTCGATGTCGATTCAGCAGCAGTTACCTGGTAGTTGGATGGTCGACGCTACGTATAGCGCCAACAAGACAAACAATCTTGCCGCGAGCGCTTATGACTACAACCAGCTCGATCCGCAATATCAGAGTCTCGGCTTGCAGCTACAGGACCAGGTGCCAAACCCCTATGCGGGCCGAGTCCCCGGCGCTTTGGGTGGGGCGACCATAAGCCGGTCGCAATCTCTGCGACCGTTCCCCTACTACACGACTGTGAATGCGCGTCTTCCTCACCTCGGCAGTTCGATCTATCATGCGCTGTTTCTGAGCGTCGAGAAACGATTGTCGTCGGGGTTCGCGATACTCGGGTCCTACACCTTTGGCAAGCTCATCAGCGACAGCGCAATCGTGCCCAGCAACTTCGGCGCTGTGGAAGTTGGCAGCGACAACGGCTATCAGAACGGCATGTTCGACCGCCGCGCAGAACGATCGGTCGATCCGACGGATGTTGCCAACCGGCTCGTACTGAGCGGCATCTATGAGCTGCCGTTTGGCCGAGGTAAGCGCTGGAGTCCCTCGAATGGTTTCGCCAATGGACTGATCGGCGGCTGGCAATTGAACCTGATCGGTACCTTGCAGGGCGGTTTGCCGTTGGTCGTGCGCGGGGCCAATAACTTCCTTGCGAATCGGCCGAGTTCTACGGGTGTCAGCGCGAAGCTCGACAATCCTACGCCGGAGCGCTGGTTCGACACAACGCAGTTCGTCAATCCTCCAAACTTCACATTTGGAAACGTTGGACGAACGCTTCCTGATGTGCGCGGACCCGGCACTGTGAACTTCGACCTATCGTTGATCAAGGATACGCAACTCTTCGAATCATTGCGCCTGCAGTTCCGCGCCGAAGCGTTCAACTTCCTGAATCACACTAATTACGGCAACCCGAATGTCACCTTTTCGCCAGGGCAGGATGGACGGAATACCAGTGCGACCTTCGGGACCATCACATCGGCTCGAGAGCCGCGTATCATTCAATTTGGTCTGCGCATGATCTTTTAGGGAGCTTATCGAGCTATGACGAAAGACGAAATCCTTCTGGCGCAAAAGGAACACTTGTTTCCGTCGGTGTTCCACTACTACAAAACGCCGCTCGTCATCGAAAAGGCCAAAGATCAATATGTCTGGGACGCTGACGGTAACCAGTATCTCGATTTCTTCGGCGGGATCGTTACTATCAGCGTCGGGCACTGTAACGACACCGTGAATCGCAAGGTCCACGCACAGATGGACAAGCTTCAGCACGTGTCCACGGTGTTTGCGACCGAGCCACAAGTGGCGCTGGCTAAGAAAGTCGCTTCCCTCACGCCCGGTGGTCAGCTTACGAAGTCGTTCTTCACCAATAGCGGCACGGAAGCAAATGAGACCGCCATTCTTGCGGCGCGTTGCTACACGGGAGCGTCAGAGATCATTGCTCTTCGTCATTCGTATCACGGGCGGTCGTCAATGGCGATGGCCCTGACAGGCAATTCAACATGGCGGCTCGGTCCGATTACTCAGCCCGGCATTGTACATGCGCACAACGCGTATTGCTATCGCTGCCCATTTGGGCTCAAGTATCCCGATTGCGGCGTGAAGTGCGCCGAGGATGTCGACGAATTGATCCGCACCACGACTTCGGGCCATATCGCCGGCATCATCGCGGAGCCGATTCAAGGTGTCGGAGGCTTTGTGACACCTCCGAAAGAATACTTTCCAATCGTCGATAAGATCGTCCGCAATTATGGCGGCATCTTCATCAGTGATGAAGTGCAGACAGGATGGGGACGGACCGGCGGCAAGTGGTTTGGCATCGAGCAGTGGGGTGTCATGCCCGACATCATCACTAGCGCGAAAGGACTGGCGAACGGCTCTCCGGTCGGCTTGACGGTGGCTAAGCCAGCTATTGCCGATGGGCTGAAAGGCGTCCAGATCTCCACGTTTGGCGGCAATCCCGTTACTTCCACGGCAGCGAAGGCCGTCATCGACTTCATCGAAGAGAACAATCTGCGGATCAACGCCGCAGAGACCGGCGCGTACTTGCGCAACAAACTCGAAGAACTCAAGGAAAAACACGTTATCATCGGCGACGTTCGCGGTATGGGGCTAATGCAGGCGCTCGAGCTTGTGGAAGATCGGGCTTCGAAAGCACCCGCTGTTGCAGCGACTGCGGCCGTCATGGAGGCTGCGCGGGAAAATCGAATTCTCATCGGGAAGGGCGGTCTGTACGGCAATGTGATCCGTATCACGCCGCCGCTGAATATCTCAAAGACTGATGTCGATGAGTTCATCGGCAAGCTCGATGCCAGCCTGACGGCTACGCGCCAACCGGTCGAGACGCGCGTATAGCTTGTGGCGACCGGCGATCCAGCTCTCTTCAACGAGGATCTCGCTCCCGTACCCCTCGAGCGGCGCACATGGGGCACGTACAACTACCTCTCGCTGTGGGTCGCGATGAGCGTTTGTATTCCCACGTACATGCTGGCGAGCGGACTGATTGCCGGCGGGATGAACTGGTGGCAAGCCGTCGGTACGATCCTGCTTGGCAACCTCATTGTTCTTGTGCCGATGTTGCTCAATGCGCATGCCGGGGCGAAGTACGGCATTCCTTTTCCGGTGTTTGTGCGAGCTTCCTTTGGCGTTCGAGGCGCCAATCTTCCAGCGATCTTGCGCGCATTGGTAGCCTGCGGATGGTTCGGGATTCAGACCTGGATCGGCGGCCAGGCGATGAACTCCATGGCGAGCATTCTGTGGCCAGGACTCGCTGGTTCGCAAATATCGGTGTGGGTCTGCTTCTTCTCGTTCTGGATGCTGAACATGTTTGTCATCTGGCGAGGCATCGATACGATTCGATTCCTCCAGGGTGTCGGCGCGCCATTGATGCTTGGCGTCGGTGTGTTGCTGTTGTGGTGGATCACTAATAAGGCTGGTGGCTTCGGCCCAGTGCTCAGCGCTCCTGCCAAGTTCCAAACATCCGGTGAATTCTTTCGATTCTTCATTCCATCTTTGACCGCGATGGTTGGCTTCTGGGCAACTGTGGCGTTGAATATTCCAGACTTTACACGTTACGCAAAAAGCCAGAAGGCGCAGATTGTCGGGCAGGCGCTCGGATTGCCTGCTGCGATGACCCTCTATTCGTTCATCGGTGTTGCCGTCACATCGGCTTCGGTCGTCCTTTTCGGGGAAGCGATTTGGGATCCGGTTGCGCTGATCGGTCGATTTAACGAGCCGCTGGTGGCATTCGTAGCCCTTATCGCGATCCTCATTGCGACTCTTAACACGAACGTTGCGGCGAATGTGGTCTCTCCTTCCAATGATTTCTCGAATCTGCGTCCTCAGGTAATATCCTTCCGGACGGGTGGTCTCATAACCGGCGTCATCGGCGTTCTCATGATGCCGTGGAAACTGTTAAGCGACTACGGTTCTTATATATTCGGGTGGCTTGTGGGTTACTCAGGGCTTCTTGGCCCTATTGCCGGGACAATGATTGCCGATTACTTTATAGTGCGAAGGCGGCGTCTGATTTTGGACGATCTCTATCGACGCGGCGGCGCCTATGAATATACGAATGGTGTAAATTCTCGAGCGATGATCAGTCTTGCAGCAGGTGTCTTAGTGGCGCTGCTGGGTCTGCCGGTCCCAACCTTGCGGTGGCTGTACGACTATGCATGGTTTGTAGGATTTATCGTTTCGGCAGGGATTTACGTCTTTCTGATGAGTGGTCGAGGAGGCAATTTTGAAGGATCGGACTCAAGCCATTGATCCGGGAGAGGCTTTAGCCGAACAACTGCCCCCGTTGCGCAGCCATGAGGCGCTCGTGGAAGCGAACCGCTGCCTATACTGCTATGACGCGCCGTGTACACACGCGTGTCCCACTCATATCGACATTCCAGCGTTTATCAAGAAGATCTCTACCAACAATCTTGTGGGTTCGGCTCGTACCATTCTGGATGCAAACTTGATGGGCGCCACCTGCGCCCGTGTTTGTCCTGTACAGGAGCTTTGCGAAGGCGCATGCGTACTGGGCAAAGATCATAAGCCGATCATGATTGGACGCTTGCAGCGTTATGCGACCGATCACGTTTACGAGAATCGCATTGATGTGTTCCAGCCCGGACCTCGAAATGGCGGCAAGGTCGCTGTCATCGGAGCGGGTCCCGCAGGTCTCGCCTGTGCCGGATATCTTGCGCGTGCAGGGTATGACGTTACCATCTTCGAGAAACGGTCGCTGGGTGGCGGGCTGTCGACATACGGCATCATTCGACTTCGTGAGCCGATCGAGACCGCTCTGGCTGAAGTCGAGATGATCCGGCGACTTGGCGTCAAGCTCGAAACGGGAGTGGAAGTCGGCGCGAATTTGGCAGAACTATGCAAGAGTTACGATGCTCTGTTCCTCAGTGTTGGCTTGGGATCGACGCCTTCCTTGGGTATTCCAGGGGAAGAGCATATTGTGGACGGTCTCGCATACATCGAGCAGAGTAAAATCGACGCTGGAACGATGAAGATCGGTCGTGATGTCGTCGTTATTGGGGCTGGAAACACTGCCGTTGATTGTGCGACGATCGCAAAACGGCTCGGCGCCAGCCGCGTAACAATGGTCTACCGGCGCACGGATCGCGAGATGACCGCCTACGATCATGAGTATGATTTTGTAAAGCTGGAAGGTGTGGAGTTTCGTTTTCTCTCCCAGCCCGTTCGGGTCCTATCAAATGGAACCGGCGTCACTGGTCTCGAATGCTTGCAGATGGAACTAGGGGAAGCCGATGCATCTGGCCGGCCAGCGCCACGACTTGTAGCGGGCTCAGAGTTCGTTCTTCCGACCGATCAGGTTGTAAAAGCGATCGGTCAGGAAAAGCCGCCAATTGCCGCGCTACTTGGCCTTGCGACCATCAAAGGCCATATAAAAGTAGACGAGAACTATGAAACCAGCATGGCTGGCGTATTCGCCGGTGGCGACTGCATCCGCGCAAAAGGAGCTGCATCTACGGTGATGGCGGCTCAGGACGGCAAACTTGCGGCATTGGCGATACATCGAAAGTTGACTACCCATGGCTGATCTCAGAATCAACTTTGCCGGGATCAAGGCGCCGAATCCGTTTTGGCTGGCTTCGGCGCCGCCGGCCAACTCAGGCGCTCAGATTCATCGCGCTTTCGAAGCCGGTTGGGGAGGGGCGGTTTGGAAAACGATTGGCGCTCCTGTGCTCAACGTTTCGAATCGTTATGGGGCCTGGCACTATGGCGGGCAGAAAATGCTCGCGATCAATAACGTCGAGCTCATATCGGATCGCCCACTCGAAGTGAATCTGGCCGAGATCGCTGAAGTAAAACGAACATGGCCGGATCGGGCTGTCATCGTCTCGGCAATGGTCGAATCGAAGCCCGAAGCGTGGCACGAGATCGTCCGTCGGATTGAAGACACGGGCGCTGATGGCATCGAGTTGAACTACGGCTGCCCACACGGAATGAGCGAGCGCGGTATGGGGGCGGCAGTCGGACAGGTGCCCGAATATTGCGAAGAGATCACGGGTTGGGTGATGAAGGTTGCCAGCATTCCCATCATCGTGAAGCTAACGCCGAACGTGACGAACATTATCGGGCCCGGTCAAGCGGCTGTAGCAGCCGGGGCCAATGCGATCTCACTCATTAATACTCTGAATTCGATCATCGCTGTCGATCTCGACACGCTTGAGATCTCTCCGAGCATTGGCGGTAAGGGTGGACATGGAGGTTATGCCGGACCTGCCGTCAAGCCCATAGCGTTAAACATGCTTTCGGCTCTCGGCACGGATGAAGTTGTCTCGCGATCCGGGACTTCCGATCTCGGGTATGGGCGGCATCACGACATGGCAGGATGCCGCGGAATTCCTGCTGCTTGGCGCCCGAAGTCTCCAGGTATGTACAGCGGTTATGCACTACGGGTTCCGCATCATTGAGGATCTCTGTGACGGACTTTCGAACTGGATGGACTCGAAAGGATTCCGAACCATTGACGACGTTGTGGGCAAAAGCCTTCATCGCATCTCTGACTTCAAAGACTTTGATCTGTCCTTTCGCGCGGTTGCCCGCATTGATAGTGAGAAGTGCATCCGATGCAATCTTTGCTATGTGGCTTGCAATGACACGGCGCATCAATGCATTGATCTGGTCGATCGATCGGGCGCAGTCGTTGCTCCCTACCGCTACGACGTAGCGTCGAATGGGAAGCACGAAGCTATCGATACACGGTCTCAACCGGTCGTCCGAGAGGATGACTGTGTCGGATGCCGGCTCTGCTTCAATGTATGTCCGGTTGAACGATGTATTGAAATGGTTGAGCTGTCATCGGGACGAGAAAGTGTGACCTGGGATCAACTTGCCAAAACGAAACCGGAAGTGACAGAAGACTGGGAAGCGATGAAACGTTATCGCGAGTTACAGGGAATCCACGTTCATTGAGCTCCGATGCCTCTGATCATTCGAAATGGCGAGATCGTTACCGCGGACTCTCGATACCGCGCCGATATCTATGTTGAGGACCAGACGATCACGCGGATCGGAACTAACCTCGAAGCGTCCTCCAGACACCGAATCCATAGATGCTTCCGGAAAGCTCGTTTTTCCTGGCTTCATCGATCCTCACGTCCATATTTATCTGCCCTTCATGGCTACGTTCGCCAAGGATACTCATGAGACTGCAAGCATCGCAGCCCTGATCGGCGGCACGACAACGTACATCGAGATGTGTTGTCCAAGCCGTAATGACGACGCGCTCGAAGGCTACCACCTGTGGAAGTCGAAAGCGGAGGGTAACAGCGCTTGCGACTATACGTTCCACATGTCTGTGACGAAGTACACAGATGACACAGAAGCTCAGCTGCGAGAGATCGTGCGGGATGGTATCAGTTCCTTCAAGATCTTTCTCGCCTACAAGAACTTCTTCGGTGTCGATGATGGCGAGATGTACCAAACCCTTGCGCTGGCAAGATCGCTGGGTGTGATTACGACTGCGCACTGTGAGAACGCGGAACTCATAGGCCGATTGCAGCAACGGCTACTCGCAGAAGGCAAGATCGGTCCGGAGTGGCACGAACCGAGCCGTCCCGAATCTGTCGAGGCTGAGGGAACCGCGCGGTTTGCGACATTTCTCGAGAACACCGGCGCCACCGGTTATGTCGTTCACTTGTCTTGCCTACCCGCTCTCGAGCGCGCCATGGCGGCGAAGGCTCGTGGTGTGCCGATTCATGTTGAAACGGTGGTTCCTCACCTTCTGCTCGACAAGACCTATGCGGAGCGGCCGGGTGTCGAAGGGATGAAACACGTCATGTCACCGCCGCTGCGCGATCGCCACAACCACGATGCGCTTTGGAGCGCGTTAGCGCAGGGATTTATCGATACGATTGCAACCGACCACTGCCCGTTCGATACATCGCAAAAAATGCTCGGGAAGGACGCGTTCACGCAGATCCCCAACGGGATTCCAGGAATCGAGGAGCGCGTAAACCTGCTTTACACCTACGGCGTCAGTCGCGGAAAACTCGACCTCCACCGCTTCGTCGACGCGGCAAGCACACGCGCCGCCAAGCTCTTTGGTCTGTTCCCCCAAAAAGGGACCATCGCAGTTGGTAGTGATGCCGACCTGGTTATCTTCGATCCCGATTACCGAGGCGTGATTTCGGCTCGCAACCACCACGTCAATAATGATTACAGCGGCTTTGAAGGAATGGAGATCGACGGCCGTCCCTCAGTTGTGACCGTGCGGGGCAAGGTGCAGGTACGCGAGGGGCGATTCATCGGAGAGAAAGGCCGCGGCCGGTTCTTGAAACGAACATGAGTCTCGATCCAAAACGAACCGTCGCCGAACTGAAAGAACTTCGTAGCCTGACGAGCGATGAAAACGGCGCACAGCGTGTGGCATGGACTGATACCTGGCTGAAAGCTCGGAGCTGGTTCGCCACGAAGCTCGAAGGGCTGCCGGTGGAACAGCACTATGACTCGGCTGGTAACAACTGGATCACGCTGCGCGGCGAATCGGAGAAGGCGTTACTCATTGGTGGCCATCTTGATTCGGTGCCGAACGGCGGTTGGCTCGATGGCTGTCTCGATTTGCTCGCGGCCCTCGAGATCCTAAGTCGTTTCAACACGCAATACGGCGGGCGGCCTCCGCTAACAATTCGTGTCGTCGACTGGGCTGACGAAGAAGGCGCTCGTTTTGGGCGCAGCTTGTTAGGTTCGTCCGCGTTCGCCGGTACGCATTCGATCGATGCCGACCGCAACCGGGTCGATAAGGACGGAATTCGCCTCGCGGATGCTATCCGCCGTTGTGGCTACGATTTTGATCGTTTTCCCGAGGCGCAACGGGAACAGCGCAATGCTGCCGCCTACCTTGAACTTCATATCGAGCAAGGCCCGGTACTCGAAAGTATGGGTCTGCCGCTTGGAGTTGTTATGGGAACCAAGGGTGTTGAGCGGCACGCGGTCACGTTTCACGGCCAGGAAGCTCACTCCGGTTCGACGCCAATGACGTCGCGTAAGGATGCGCTGGCCGCTGCTGCAAAACTGGCCTTGGAGATTCGCCCGATCGCGAAACGGTATCCGGATGCGGTCTGTACGATTGGCTCCGTCAAGACTTTCCCCGGAATCGTCACCGCCGTCGTGGGCAGATGTGAGACCACACTCGATCAACGGGATTTAGACGCGAGCGTACTTGCTGAAATGTACACTAGCGCCCGCGACGCCAGCGAGCGGTTTGCCAGGGAAGAAAATTGCACCGTGCAATGGTCCAGAATCTGGAGCATTGAGCCGGTGCCATTTCATGCCGGACTTGGTGGCACTGTGTGACGAGGCCGTTCGCGAGACGGCGGGAGTATCTCATCGCCTGCCGTCAGGACCGCTCCACGATGCGGCAGAAGTTGCGCGCGCGGGAATACCTTCGGTCATGATGTTTGTGCAGTCGCTGCGCGGGATCAGCCACAACAAAGTCGAAGATACCAAGGAAGATCATCTCGAACTGGCGGTAGTAGCCCTGGACCGTCTCGCCACGAAAACAGCAGAATGGATTTTGGCCGCGAACAGTGGTCCGTCTATCCGTTAAGCTGAGACGAGAAGGGAAACCATGTCTGTTGCCGAAACCGCAATTGGAATCAAGACTGTGAATCATTGGGTCGGCGGCGAGATCGTCGCGTCGACTTCGGGCAGGTCAGGGATTGTCTGGAATCCCGCGACAGGACAGCAACAGGCGCTGGTCGACTTTGCCAGTGCTGACGAAGTAGATCACGCCGTCGGTGTCGCAAAGAGCGCCTTCCCAGCATGGCGCGCGACCTCGTTGTCTCGGCGCTCCGAGATCCTTTTCAAGATGCGAGAGTTGATTGACGCGAACCGTAAAAAGCTCGCGACGATCATCTCACTCGAGCACGGAAAAACCCTCTCGGACGCGATGGGGGAAATCGCCCGCGGTCTCGAGAATATTGAGTTTGCCTGCGGCATCCCCAATCTGCTGAAAGGCGGGTATAGCGAACAGGCCAGTCGGGGCGTTGACATCTATCAGATACGCCAACCTCTTGGCGTCGTCGCCGGGATTACACCATTCAACTTTCCCGCGATGGTGCCGATGTGGATGTTTGGCAATGCCATCGCCTGTGGGAATACGTTTGTTTTGAAGCCGTCGGAAAAGGACCCTTCTGCCAGCCTCTATATCGCCGAGTTGTTTAAAGAGGCAGGACTTCCCGACGGAGTGTTCAATGTCGTTCAAGGCGACAAAGTTGCCGTCGATCGACTTCTCGAACATCCCGATATCAAGGCGATCAGCTTCGTCGGATCTACTCCGGTCGCCAAGTCGATCTATCAGACCGCGACGCGGAATGGAAAGCGAGTGCAGGCGCTCGGCGGGGCTAAGAACCACATGCTCGTTCTGCCCGATGCAGATATCGACATGGCGGCAGATGCCGCAGTGTCTGCTGCCTACGGCTCCGCGGGCGAGCGCTGCATGGCCATTTCCGTTGTTGTTGCCGTCGGCGCAGTGGCGGATCCCCTCATTGAAGCCATCAAGCAGCGCATGAAGAAAATCAAGATCGGCCCCGGCCTGGAGGACGGCGCCGAGATGGGACCCCTCATTACTCGCGAGCATCGCGACCGTGTAGCGTCGTATCTGGAATCGGCCGAGTCTCACGGAGCTACGCTGACGGTTGACGGACGCGCCAGCGCTGCGTGCGAAGCCGCAGGCTTCTTCCTTGGAACCTCGCTGGTCGACAACGTCAAGCCGGGCACCCCTTGTTATGACGATGAGATTTTCGGTCCCGTGCTTTCGGTCGCCCGAGTCGATACTTACGATGAAGGTCTTCGGATGATCAATGACAACGCCTACGGCAATGGCACGGCGATCTTCACAAGGGACGGCGGGGCAGCAAGGCAGTTCCAGTTTGACGTGGAAGTAGGGATGGTCGGCATTAACGTTCCAGTCCCCGTGCCTATGGCGTATTACAGCTTCGGCGGTTGGAAGGAATCGCTGTTTGGCGATCTGCATATGTATGGTCCCGAGGGCGTGCAGTTCTACACCCGAGCCAAGATCGTGACGGGTCGCTGGCCGGATCCTGGCACAAGCAAGGTAGACCTTGGTTTCCCGCAGGTGCGCTAGCTTGTCGTCTCTGCAAACACTCCAAACCGAGATTACGAACTGTACGTTGTGTCCACGGCTGATCGAACATTGCCGGTCAATCGCAACGGTGAAGCGCCGCGCCTACAAGGATCAGGTTTACTGGGGGAAGCCCGTTCCGTCCTTCGGCGATCCACGTGCGAGACTGCTTATCCTCGGCTTGGCTCCGGGCGCGCATGGATCGAATCGCACCGGCCGCATGTTCACCGGTGACAGTTCGGGAGATATCTTGTACCGCGTCCTGCATGCGACCGGGTTTGCATCACAACCCGAGAGTCGCAGCGCCGACGATGGCCTCAAGCTGAAAGATGCTTATATAACTGCGTCTTGTCACTGCGCCCCACCCGATAACAAGCCAGCCGTGGAAGAGATCGGAGCCTGTCGCGGATATCTCGAGCGGGAACTGGACTTGCTAACGCGCGTTCAGGTGGTGGTCGCATTAGGCAAACTTGCTCACGATAACTATCTGGCGATCCTCAAAGATCGAGGTGTGATCACGAGCCGGTCACAATATCCGTTCGGGCATAACGCCTCGCACTCCCTTGCGCCCATCCTGATTGATTCCTATCATCCGAGTCAGCAGAACACTTCTACGGGCAAGCTTACGGAGACTATGCTCACTGACGTCTTTGAGAACGCGAGAAAATGCTTCCGATGACAATTCTGACGTTCACAGAAGCCGAGGTGCAGGCCGCGCTGGCTCTGCCCACTGCGATCGACTGCTTGCGATCGGCATTTCTTGCATTCGGGCAAGGGCTTGCTCAGAATCAGCCTCGCCGCCGTTTGGTTCTGCCGACCGGATCGGTCCTGCACTCGATGGCGGCCTCCTATGGTCGGTATTACGGTACGAAGGTCTACTCGACCAACATCAAGCACGGAGCCTACTTCACTTTCCTTCTTTACGACGCCGATACTGGGCGACCGCTTGCACAGTTCGAAGCGAATCATCTTGGGCAGATCCGAACTGGCGCGGCAAGCGGCCTTGCCGCCGACATCCTTGCGCCCCATAGACCAATCGACGTTGGAATAATCGGGAGCGGTTTTCAGGCTCGCACCCAGATCGGCGCCCTACGCGCGGTTCGCCAGACGGCCCGAGTCCGTGTCTATAGCCGGAGTGCGCAACATCGCGAGCGCTTTGCTGCTGAACTGGACTGTGAAGCGGCGCCGTCGGCTGCTCAGGCGTGTGATGGCGCGGATGTCATCATTACAGCCACCCATTCCAAAGATCCCGTCATTCCTGCGGAAGCGGTTTCTCGCGACGCGCTAATTCTCGCCATGGGAGCGAATGCGGCGAATCGGCGCGAGGTTCCACCCGAAATCATCAAACGGGCCCGGATTGTTGTCGACGATATCGAGCAATGCAAGATCGAAGCAGGCGACATGCTGTTGGCTGGCGCATGCTGGTCTGACGTCGAATCGTTAGGGGAACTTTTGGCGAAAGGCGCGAAATCCGACTCTCAAGGCCGGTTAACTGTGTTCAAATCAGTGGGGATTGCTCTGGAGGATGTTGCCGTTGCGGCTCACATCTACGAAAAGGCTACTCTTGCACGGTCATCTGCTGATCCGAGTCTCTCCAAGCGCTGATCTTCAGCCGCCGGCAAACCCAGCAGAGATTCTCAGTTGAGGTCGGAGCCGCTTCGCTACCGCAAATCACACATTTGTCAGCTGCTTGCGGACGATCCGTCTGGATGGCCAGTTTTGCGGTCCGGAGGATCTCTTCATCGATGACCACCGGTTCGTTCGCGGGTTTATTCGTTTTCTTCATCTAAGCTGGCCTAATAGTCCAGTGTACAACGCCGACGGAAAATGATTGGGCGGTTTCTTATGCCGCCCGATTGATGTGTAGGACGTATCCTGCGTCAAGCGCAGAAGAACAACGTGCGCACTTTTGACCAGGTGTTACCTTTGCACTTCGCCCGCGATACGTGATCAGTGCATCCACAGTGTGAGTGCACATCGGACAATAAACAGAGCCGTGGGCTTCTTTGGTCGGGGGCGCTTTGCGCTCCATCGTGATTGTTGGCGTCATTTTGTCTCTCCGATCATTTCAGACGCAGATGGAGGGTCAAAGGATGCGAATAAATGAGACCGAATTTAATCGCCCATTGCGACGACTTCCGCCGTCTGCTGACGCGCGCCACGTTTGCTTCGTAGCCAGTCCTGCAACTGCTCTACGTAGGAGTAACCTACGGGAACAACAAGCAGTGTCAGGAGCAGACAAAGCATCTGCCCGCCGATGATCGTCACGGCGATCGCCGAACGTTGGGACGCTCCTGCTCCGATCCCGATCGCCGTCGGAATAAGTCCGGCGACGATAGCCAGTGTAGTCATCAGGATTGGGCGTAATCGCACACGGTTGGCTTCGATAACTGCGTCATGGACCGAGTAGCCCAAACTCCGGAGACGGTTCATGTAGTCAATTTGCAGAATGCCGTTCTTCTTGACGATTCCAAGCAGCAGGAGTACTCCCAAAGCGCTGAACAAGTTGAGGGTCCTACCCGTTGCGATCAACGATAACAACGCGAACGGGATCGACAGTGGGAGAGTCAGAAGAATTACGAACGGGTGGGCAAGACTTTCAAATTGTGCAGCGAGCACCATGTACATGAAAATCGATGCAAGTCCGAATGCCAACAACATGTTCGTCGTCGTTTCTTCGAGGATCTTGACCTGACCGGAGAATGCCATGGTATAGCCGGGCGGCAACCCGACATCCTTGATAATGTTCTGGGTCGTTGTCGCGGCTTCTCCGAGCGAATGCCCTGGTGAGACGTTGCCATAAATGCCCACAGCGAACTGCCGGTTGTAGCGGTCGATTCTGCTGGGTCCGAGGCCGCGTTCGAGCTTGGCGATCGCGTCCAGCCGGATCAAACCCTGCTTCGCCGAGGGGATCAACAAGCGGCTTAAGGCTGCCGGATCGTCGCGTTGGCTCGACATCAAACGCATCGTCACGGGGTACTGCTCAGAGCCTTCCTTAAACGTTGAGATCTGATCTTCGCCGGACATGAGCAGTCGCACCGCGCCTGCCACGTCCGATACTCGTACACCAAGATCGGAAGCCAATTGGCGGTCGATATTCACTTGGAGCTCAGGGTTATTGAGGTTGAGGTTCGCCTTCACGTCGGTGAGCGAAGGTTCGCTCATCATCCGCACGCTGACGTCTTTCGCGATCTCGACCAGGGGAAGCATCTGCGGGCCGAGAATCATCGCCCGTATCGGAGAAAAGGTGTCTCTCCCACCCAACGCATTTGGAAATGTAATGCGCGGCCGGGCGAAGGCGAAATCCTTGGTAACTGCTCGAATTTTTTGACCCATCGTCGAAATGTCATCGCGTTTCGACGGATCGTCCAGAAGCAAGGTCATGAACGCCATGGTTACGCGTTCAATCATCATCGTGGAGCTCGCCGCGATCACGCTCTTCACACCGGGAACTTCGGCCATTTTCTTTCCGAGGTCGAGCGCTGTCTTCTCAGTAGCCTCGAGGGAAGTGCCCTCTGGCATTTCCAGCCAGACTCCGAGCTCGTTCTGGTCCTCCTGAGGCATCCAGTCGCGTCCGATGTAGCGATTAATAATGAACGTCGAGCCAAGCGTTGCGAAGCAAACGACGACGATCACCCAGCGATGCGCCATCGACCAATTCAGGGATCTGACATACAGTCGTTCGGTCCAGCCGTTGTGATGATCCTCGCCGCCATGTTTGCGGGTTATTTTCCGTTTCAGCAAACGGGCGCTCAGCGTGGGGGTTAACGTAAACGCTACCAGCATCGAGACCATGATCGAGATTGCCATCGTCCAGCCGAACTGATTCATGAAACGTTTGGCATAGCCGGACATGAAGGCGATCGGCACGAAGATGATGACCAGCGAGATCGTTGTCGCAAAGACCGCCATCGCGATTTCTTTCGTTGCCTCGATCGCGGCTTGGTAGGCCGGCATGTTCTTCTCGACGATGAACCGATAGATATTCTCGAGAACAATGATCGCGTCGTCGATCACGATGCCTACGGCCAACGTAAGCCCGAGCAACGTCATTGAGTTCAGCGTGAAGTCCATCATTCGCATGAACGTGAACGTCGCGATGATCGATGTCGGGATGGCGATGGAACTGATGAGAACCATCCGCCAATCACGGATGAAGAGCCAAACGATAAATGAGGCCAGCAAACTGCCTAGCAACAAGTGTTCTTCCAGCGCCGCTACGGACGCCTTGATGTATGTGGCCTGTTCCTTGACTACGTCGATCTTCACTCCGGGAGGGAGCGTTTTGTTGATGATGTCCAGCTTTGCCTGGATTTGATCGACGACCTTTACCGTGTTGGTCCCGGTTTGACGGCGAACGTCAAGCATGACGGCGGGCTTGAAGTTGTAATAAGCGAAGGTTCGCTTTTCCGCCATGCCATCTTCTACTAGGCCGACGTCGCGGAGGCGCACCGGAGCGCCGCCAACGTTCTTGACGATGATGTTGTTGAACTCTTCGATGTGCTCCACGCGGCCCAGAGTTCGAACGCCGACTTCGGTTGGACCTCGCACGATTCGACCGCCCGGAGCCTCGATATTCTCCGTTTGAACGGCCATGTTGACGTCCTGAGCGCTTAAATTGTAGGCGTTGAGCTTGTCCAGATCCAGGAATACGTTTATTTGTCGATAGCGTCCGCCGTAGATGTCTACGGCCCCGACACCGTCCACCGTTTCGATCGCGCGCCTGATTTGCTTGTCGGCGATCTCAGTCAACTCACGAACTGGCCGGTTGCCGCTAACCGCCATCGTGATGACGGCGTCGCTGTCCGGATCGGACTTGGCGACAGTGGGAGGTAGCACGTTCGGCGGAAGCTTGCGCATCGCCTGAGATACCTTTTCACGCACATCTTCAGCCGCCTCGCCGATGTTGCGCTCAAGCACGAAGGTCACCGTGATGAAGCCGCCGCCCTCTGTGACCATTGCCCGCATGTCTTCGATGCCGCTAATGGCGGCGATCGACTCCTCAAGAGGCAGGATGACCTGTGAAGTTACCTCTTCGGGACTCGCGCCCGGCAAGCGGACGCGCACGTTGACCGTCGCAGGGTCTGTCCGTGGGAAGAGATCGACGCCGAGGTCCACAAAGCTGAATACGCCCAGAACAACTAGGAACATAATCAGCATGAATGCAAAGACTGGCCGCTGAACGCAGATTTCAGATAGTCGCAAGGAGAACTCCCAGAAAGAGACAAGGCGAACAGAGCCCGTAGATAGGTTACCGTCATCAGAGTAGCTCGACCACTTAAAATAGTGATTTCATGAGCAAAACTGCTTTCTTGTTTCCGGGCCAAGGCTCCCAGTTTGCCGGGATGGGAAAATCGCTTGCCGAAGCGTTTCCGGCGGCCAAGACTACGTTCGCCGAAGCGGACGCCGCCATTGGTTTTCCAATCTCGGAATTGTGCTTCAACGGGCCTGAAGCCGACCTTAAGCTAACCGAAAACACTCAACCAGCGCTGTTAGCCGCTTCCACGGCCGCTTTTCGGGTTTTGAGCGAGCACGGAATTCGCCCCGATTTCGTTGCGGGACATAGTCTTGGCGAATATTCGGCGCTGGTCGCCTCGGGTTCGCTTCAGTTTGGAGATGCGATGAAACTGGTCCGAAAGCGCGGACGTTTCATGCAGGAAGCTGTTCCGGCGGGTGTCGGCGCAATGGCGGCGCTTCTCAAGCTCCCGGAAGGGGCGCTCGATCGTATGCTCGCGGAAGCTGCTCAAAATGAAGTGGTTACGGCAGCGAACTTCAACTCGCCCGACCAAATCGTGATTGCCGGTCATGCCGGAGCCGTCCAACGAGCGATGGAACTCGCGAAATCAGCGGGGGCAAAGCGTGCCATCCCGCTGCCGGTCAGCGCGCCGTTTCATTGCCCGCTGATGACTCCCGCGCAGCAAAAAATGCGAAACGAACTCGACTCGGTCAATTTCGCGGATCTTCAAGTCCCATTGATCAACAACTGGCAGGCCCAGGAAATACGAAACGGAGCCGATGCCAGAGAGGGACTTTACCAACAGATTCCCAACTCCGTTCTCTGGAACCAGACCATCCGGCGTCTTGCGAATGAAGGAGTTACGTCCTTTGTCGAGGTCGGCCCGGGAGCGGTATTGACCGGCCTGCTGCGGAATATCGACCCCAATCTGAAAGGCTACAGGTTCGGCGAGACCGAAGATCTTGAAAAGCTCATGCAGCCGCGCTAGCTTTGGCCAGAACGTAGGGCCCTTCCGGCATCAACGCGACTGTGGCGTTCTTGGGAAGGCCCTTCGTCAGCGCCTGAACGGCCTCATCGATGTTGGAGAAGATGGCTCCCCACAAAGTTTTGTGAAATTCCCCGGGCAGACCGGGCGTGTAGAAAAGAATCTCGGCCTTTTGGGTGACGAGCGCAAGCTTCTCGAGCTGCCACTGGTCGACGACGACCGGCGCCTCTTTAATCAGATCGAGGAAGCTGGAGCCGGAGTCGACTTTCTTCAGCATTTCGCAGAACTCCGCTGCTCCCGGCCCCTCCTGGCACTCGGCGATGAGGAGGATTCGGCCGCCCTTCTTCACGATGTGTTGAGCCGCCGTAATTCCTTTGATCGCCTGATAGAAGGTCAAATCCAGGGGGTATCCAGCGCAACTTGTGACAACGGCGTCGACGGGCGCTGATAGCTGCTCGAGCATTACCTTCGAAACGAACTTCATGCCCTCGGCGTGCGCCTGGACAGGTTCTCCCGCAAATACTGCGGCAATTTGCCGGTCACGCGTCAGCGCAACGTCCACCATGAAGTGATGGCCCGCCATCTGAGCGATCTCAAGCAACTCACGGTGAAGCGGATTGCCTTCGATCGAGCCTTCCACCGCCTTGGGGTCACGCATGAATTTCGGGCTGTGCAGGACCTTGATCGTTTCCTGCGCGGCCAATCCTGGAGCGACCAGTTTGCGCGCGCCTGAGAAGCCCGCCATCAGGTGCGGCTCGATGAAGCCGAGAGTAATGTGAAGATCTGCTGCTACGAAGGCCTCGGCGACGTAAACGGGCGTGCCCGATTTCGTATTTCCCAGGAAGCGGTGCTCGGAAAGTTCGCGAGCATTGTGATTCACAATGGGGTACGTGGCGGCGATTTCCGGCGATAGGATCTCGTCTAACTCCTTGGCTGTTGCAAGCCGGTGAAGTCCGGTCGCGATCAGGATCGTGACGTCTTCGCGTCGAATACCGGCCGCGTGGAGCCGTTTCAGTAGTGGCGGCAGCACCAGTTTGTTCGGCGCCGGCCGGGTTATGTCGCAAACTGAGATCGCGACGGTCTTCTTTCCTTTGGCGAGCTCGCCCAAGGCAGGGCCGGCGATAGGCTTATCCATCGCGGCCTCGATTGCGCCTAGCTGGTCAGGAAGGGGAGACGCCGACCTCGCTTCGAGTACCTTGTACTCAAACCCGTCGGGCAGGTCGAGCGATATTCCGGTCTTGCCGAATGCAAATTGCGTACGCATCAATTCAAGGCTATCGCAGTCGAAGCCGTAGAGCGTCAAGCGCTGTTTGGACCGCCATCACCCGTACCCGCGAGCGGTCCCCGAGGAAGTGATAGCGGTTGACATCGGTTCCGTGTGGCCCAGCGATTCCGATAAAAACAGTTCCAGCCGGGACATCGGTCTCGGTGACTGGACCGGCCTCTCCGGTGATCGCAATCGCCCAGTTTGTATCCATGCGATCGCGTGCGCCATCGGCCATCGCGCGCGCCGTCGATTCAGATACCGGATGCGCCCCTGCGGGAATTCCGAGGAGTGCCGTCTTCGCTTCGCTGCTATAAGTGAGGAATCCACCTTTGAAATAGGCGGAACTACCCGGAGTTTCGGTGATGCGTCCGGCCAGCGTTCCTCCCGTGCAGCTTTCGGCGACACTCAATGTCTCTCCGCGCGCCTTCAGCATCGCGCCGACACATGCTTCCAGCGGCTCGCCCGTACATGTATAGAGACGATCACCGATCAGCGGTACAAGCTGATCTCCGAGTTCGGTCAGCAGCGCCTCTGCTTCCACTTCTGTTCCGCATCGGGCGCGCAGATGGATCTGAATGTCCGACGGAGCGGCGAGTATCGTCGTCACCGGGTTTGCATAGCGCGTATACACCGGGGCTATGAGCTGATCGAGATCCGATTCCGGCATGCCAGAGACGCGGAAGAAGCGAGTGCGGATCACCATCGGTGGCAGATCCGTAAGCAGTCGAGGCAGACACTGCTGTTCGAACATCGCCATCATTTCCTTGGGTGGTCCGGGCAGCATCGCAATGACTCGTCCGTCGACGCGAAGCCAAAGCCCGGGCGCGGTTCCTCGGTCGTTCGGGAGGATTTCCGCCCCGTCAACCACTTGGGCCTGTCGAAGATTCACCTCAACCATGCGCCGGTTGAGACGTCGAAAACGTTCCTCGATGGCTTCACGAACCGTTTCAGAAAAAGACTGTGCGCGCCCGAGGGCAGTGGAGACCGAATCGCGGGTAACGTCGTCTTCCGTAGGTCCGAGTCCGCCGGTAATGAAGATGACTTCGGAGTGTCCCAACGCGTGGACGAGGAGATTCGCCAGACGAAGCCGATCGTCGCCGACGATGTATTTCTCAACTACTTCGATACCGATGGTGTTGAGTTGATCTGTCAGAAACAGCGAGTTCGTGTCAGTCTTGTCCGGAGTCAGCATCTCCGAGCCGACCGCAATGATGGTCGCGTTCATTAAGGAAGCGGCTGGCCGGCGATGTTTACATCCACTCGGTAGAGCGCATTGGATGTAGCAATTGCCAAGGCTCGCGAAGGTGTGAAGGCCAGACCGACGATGTTCGGTCCTGACAGGAACAACTCTGCGTTACGATCCTCGCTGATGCGAACAATACCGCGCCGGCCGGCAAGAGACGCTGCAGCGTACAATCTGCCTTCGGCGTCGAATGCGAGGCCCTGCGGTCTGCCCAAGCCACGATAGTAGTTCTCAACCGCGCCGTCAGGACTGATGCGATGGATGCAGTCGAAGCTGGAAGTGGTTGGCCCGGTCACGTACAGATAATTGTCAGGACCGAATGCCAAATGATATGCCGCAATCGACGGTTCTACTGTGGCGAAGACGTAGATTTGCCGCGTCCGGCTAATCTTGAAGATCGTGCCGCTGCGGTCCCCGACGTAAAGATTGTCGTCTCGATCGAACGCCAAACCGGTGCCGATTCCCATCCCTTCGACGAAGACGGAAAGATTTCCACTAGGCGTCGATTGATAAACCGATCCTTCACTTCGACTCGAGATGTAGAGAATGCCCTCACGATCGAACGCGAGCCCAGTCGCATTCATCAGGTCTGTGATGAACGGGCGAGCAGTGTAGCTGGCATCGATCTTAAACACCGAGACAGGCGTCTTTTGGCCGCGCGAACCACTAAAGGTGACGAAAATGTTGCCTTCGGCGTCGACAGCAGGATTGGCAACAGGATGTAGACCATCCGCGATCTGGATTCCGACGTCGCAAATCCACGGCTTGCTTTCATGTCCTGTTTCACCGATTACGATCTCACCCACACTTGCGCCTTCAGGCACACGGGCGACGACAAAGGACCGGGAGCCGACAACCACAGGCGCGCTCACGTCCCCAATGCGGACAGACGGACGGCCGTTTGAAGTGAGGGATTTGCCGCGTATCAAGAACTCTCCGCCAGGAATTGCCGCCTGCGGTTCCACTTCTACAATTTCCGGTTCGTTCTCGGAGCTTTGCCGTTTCGCCATGTCAGTAAAGATGAAAATAACCTGCCAAATACAAGACTACCGCGGCGTAGACTCCCGCCATCAGGTCATCCGCCATGATGCCTGTTCCACCGGGAAGTTTTTCAAGTTGACGAACTGGAACCGGCTTCCAGATATCGAAGAGCCGGAATAAGAAGAAGCCGAGTATCCAGCTTTTCCAACTGAATACAGTGGCGCCAGCCAGCGTTATCCACTGCCCGGCGACCTCGTCGATGACAATATGACCGGGATCTTTGCGCCCGCAGCTTTCTGCTTCCACGGTTGCGGCCCAAATGCCAACAACGCCGCAAACGATGCCGGCCAACGCCATTGAGACATTGCTCCAGTTGAGGAGATAGGCAATCGCGACCGCAGCGGCTGCGCCTACCGTGCCGGGCGCGAACGGCGCAGCTCCACAGCCGAACCAGGTGGAGAGAACATATGCGACCTTAACTTTCATTCGGCTCGTCTTCGGGCTTGATGGGACGTGGAGATGACGTACTTCTCGGAAGACCAAGCTCCGAGATCGATCAACCGGCATCGCTCCGAGCAGAATGGGTAATCGGGCGTGCCCATTTCAACGGGCTTCTTACAGATCGGACACTTCATGCGTTGGCGAGAATTCGGAACGCTTCCGGCTGCCGGGCGGAAACGACGGGCCCAACATCGACGAGTTCGCCGACCAGATCATAATCATGCGCTTCGGTAATCCGGAGTCGCCGGAATTGTCCGGGAGCGGCGTCGCCTTCACCCAGGTCGTTGATGTAACAGACGCCATCGATCTCGGGCGCCTGCGAGGGCATGCGGCCCTGCCAGAGCAGGTCGATTTCTTCGGACGGCCCATCCAAGAGCACGGGGAACTCCTGGCCGATGAGTTTGCGGTTTTTGGCGCGTGAGATCTTCTTTTGAAGCGCCATGAGCTTGCGCTTGCGATTTTCGATCGTTCGGCCATCCACCTTGCCGTCCAGATGGAAGCTCTTCGCCGTGTCCTCGTCGGAAAAGCTGAAGACACCAAGACGATCGAACTGCGCGGCCTCGACGAACTGCATCAGTTCTTCGAAGTCGGCTTCGGTCTCTCCTGGGAATCCGACAATAAAGCTGGTGCGAATCGGAGACGCCGGGTATCGTGCGGCGGACCTTTTCAAGTAGCTTGAGGAAGATCTCGCCACTTGCGCCGCGCTTCATGCGCTTCAGGACGGAAGCGCTGGCGTGCTGCAGCGGCATGTCGATGTACTTGACGAGCGAATCATGCTCGGCGAGCGTGTCGAGGAGCTTATTGCTGACGCGGTTCGGATACGCATAGAGGAACCGGATCCACTTTGGCTTCGGCGTCTGGATCTGCGCCAGTCGCGTCAGCAGATGGGCTAGACCATCTTTTATGCCGAGATCTTCGCCATAAGCGGTGGTGTCCTGTCCGATTAAGTTGATCTCGCGGATGCCCTGCGCGAACAAACGGCTGGCTTCCGTTACCACCGATTCGGGACGCCGGCTTCGATTGGCTCCCCGATACTGCGGGATAACGCAGAAGGAGCAGGGATGGTCGCAACCTTCCGAGATCTTGATATAAGCGTAGTGTCGCGGAGTGGAGAGGACGCGGGGAGTCAGGTCGTGATAGAGATACGGCTCGAACGGATTCGTGGCCGGCTCTTCTCCCTGACATAGGGCAACAACCTTCTCGAGCTCGTTGGTGCCGATCAGAGCGTCGACCTCAGGCAAGTCCTTCTGAATGTCGCCGCGATACCGTTCCACGAGACAACCGGCGACGATCAGCTTCTTCGCGCGGCCGGTCTTCTTGTGCTCCGCCATCTCGAGGATGGTGTCGACCGACTCCTGCTTGGCGGGATCGATGAAACTGCAGGTATTAACGACAATTACGTCCGCCTCGTCGGGACGCGGAGTGAGTTCGTGACCGGCAGCGGTTAGCTGACCCATCATTACTTCCGTGTCGACGAGATTCTTGGGACAACCGAGACTGACAAATCCAACTTTCAAAGCGGTGAGTTTCCGGGCAGAAGAGGAGTGCTTCTACAAAGATAGCACGAAAGCTGGAAACTCACTTTTGCTTTGACATATCGAGGAGATCGGCCTAACGCACCCGACGGCGGAAACCCGGACGCCCAAGCCTAGGGTAATCAGCGCCCACGTGGACGGTTCGGGAACCGGGGCAGGTCCGGCCCCGACGAGCTCGAGGCTGTCGACATTTCCGAGGCCCCAAATAATAGGGCTCTTGCGTAACCGTTTGATGTGTCTATTGCGTAAAAATTGATGTGTCTATTGCGTAAAAATTGCCGTCACTCAGCGTGATAATACAAGTTTGCGCTTGGGTCATAGACATCGCTGTCAGTAATGAATCCAGGGCTTGCCAGTAACGTCTGTGCCCCGGTGGCGATTGATGGTGGATCTTACCGCTGCCATCATTTGTGCCGACCAATTCGTTATCGGCCGAGTTGTATTTGAGTCCTCCAATACCGACGCCTATTGTTGCTATGAAAGTCGCAGCGCCGTGGCTCTGAGTTAGAGTGTAGAAGCCTCGGCTGCTGGAGAATTGCGTTCCATAGAGAGTGTTTGTCGAGGAATCGAACGCCAAACCGAATAGATCGTTGATGTTGTGCATTCCGACGAGCGTTGCGGCCCCGTGTTCCGGTTCAATTGGAAATGGAGAAGGCGTTCCCCCATTAGGCCAACGGAGAGAATGCATGAAGAAGCAACGGAAGCATACACGCCGGAAGAGAAAGTCGCCATCCTGAGGCGGCACTTGCTGGAGAAGGAGCCGATCTCGAAGTTGTGCGATGAAGTGGGACTCCAGCCGACGATCTTCTACCGCTGACAGAAGGAATTCTTCGAGAACGGGGCTGCTGCCTTCGAGCAGAAACGGCCAACCAACCATTCCGCTGACCAGGAGCGGATTACATACATGCAGAAGAAGATCCAGACGAAGGGCGAGGTTCTGGCGTTGATGGCGGAGCACGTCGCGCTAAAAAAAGACATTGGGGAACTCTGACCGGGAGCTGGGTTCCGCACGATACGCGGGATCAGATCGGGGATTTCGTCCGGCGCTGGTCGGAGAAGACCGAGATCGGCGCCGGGCGGTTCATTGGGTGGCTCGACATCACTGCCAGCAAGTTCTACGATTGGCGGGAACGCTAACGGGAAGGTGAACGAGCACAACGGCTGGGTTCCCCGCCACTTCTGGCTGGAGGATTGGGAGAAGCAGGCCATCATCGGCTTTCATCTCGAGAACCCGCTGGAAGGCTACCGCCGGCTGACGTTCATGATGCTCGACGCAGACATCGTGGCAGTGAGTCCAACCAGCGTCTGGCGGGTGTTGGCGCAGGCGGGACTGTTGTCCAAGTGGAATGGTAAGCAGTCGAAGAAGGGCACGGGCTTTGAGCAGCCGCTACATCGTGAACCGGGATCCACGGGAGTTGATGACTGAGGCGGACATCAAGATCATCTTGGAGTGCGCCAAGGACTTCAAGGAATTCATTCGCGTCTCGGGCATGACCCACCTCAGAATTTCGCCCTACTATCCTCAATCGAGAAAAATCGAACGTTGGCACAAATCGCTAAAAGGAGAGAGTGCATCCGTCCGGGAACGCCGCTGTCGCTAGAGGATGCGACGCGGCTGGTGGAGGGCTGCGTGGAACATTACAACGATGTCCGCTTGAACAGTGCCATTGGCTATATCACGCCGAAGGACATGCTCGCCGGCAGCAGGCCGCGTGAAGAAGGGCCAATAAGCCCATTCGTCAAGCGTAAATCCCTGAAATCCCGCTTAGAATTGGAAGAGCCACACCTTGCTTGGCGAGTAGGCTTCGGTAAAGGAAGAGGTTGATGAAGATTCGGCGCCATTTCAACAAGCTGCCGCTGCTCCCGCTGCTCGGCGCCGCAATGGCTGCGGATGCACAGGTCCAACCACAACTCGCGCAGCGATGGTTCGAGGAGGCCACCAAGCTCTGCGAGCGGGACGCGGGCCGGCTGTGGGGTGTGTCGCTCTGTGGTCCCCTGGTGATCTTTGACCAAAGGACTGGAACCCGTGCCACAAGCCAGCCGGAACCCGACGGGCCGGCGCCCCGCTTTCCAGGTTTAGTAGACGGCCCCGTCTCCTGGGGCGGGCAGCGGTGGTTCGCCATGCCCTTGTACATGCTTCCGGAGAACGATGCCGATCTACGCCAGCAACTTATGCTTCACGGGCTGTTCCATCGGATCCAGCCCGAGCTGGGGTTCATAACGAACGACGGCTACAACGAGCACCTCGATACGCTAGAAGGGCGCGTCTGGATACAGCTCGAATGGCGGGCGCTCCGGCGGGCAGTGGAGTCGAGCGGGAGCGACCGGGCCGAAGCGATTGCCGATGCGCTGGCTTTCAGACGCGAACGCCGTCGGCTGTTTCCCGGCGCCGCGGACAACGAACGGCGCGACGAGATTCGCGAAGGGCTTGCCTCCTACACGGGCATCGCTGCCTGGGCCAGTTCGCCCGCTAATGCCCGCCGTGCCGCGGCATCAGCGCTGGCAGAAGTTGCGGGAAGCGAATCGCCGCCGCCGCCTCTCGTTGGAAATTTTGAAGCCGCGTCCGGACCCGCCTACGGCGTGCTGCTGGACGATCTCGCGCCGGCATGGCGTCGACAGCTTCGTAGCATCTCGGACCTTGGCGACTTGCTTGCCTCCGCAACCAGCAAGCCGCCACCGACGGATCTTGCCTTAGCAGCGGCGCGCTACGATGGCGCAGCATTACGAACGGCCGAGGAGACGCGCGATCGAGCGCAGCAGGTGCGCGTCGCCGAGTTGCGTCGACGCTTTGTTGATGGGCCCGTGCTCACGATGCCTGCCGGGGGCAGTGGGACCAGCGACACCACCGGCTCCGTCGGCATCCCTGGGGCCGGTACCGTGTTTTTTCGCAATTTCACCCTTTCCGCTCGATGGGGCCGTCTGAACGCCAACGATGGCGTCTTGCGCTCTGCCGATGGGACCACACTGTCCGTACCGGTTACCGGGCCGCTCAAAGGGACCACTCTTAAGGGGGACGGCTGGAGTGCCACTCTGGACTCCGGGTGGGTGGTGCGGCCGGCGGCACGAGCTGGCTCCTTTATTATCGTTCGCGAGAACTAATCTCCGTTGCCCAGGGTGGTCGCCGCCGCAGCAGCCTGCGTAATCGAGTGGTGATTGATTCCTTTCCTAGCCAGTCTCGTCTTGCGGCGTCAATGGGGCATGAATCCGGGCCGTTCCACCACCTGATTTCTTTTGGAAACCAGTTGCAGGCTCAGCTACGAGGGCTTGCCCCGCGACTACATTGGCGGTGTCGTCCAAACTGGAACCGTCGAAATGGCTTGATGCTCGCTAACAGGGAACGCCCGCTCTCCATTTCACGCTGAACCAACACCCCGTCGCGGTATTGACTGAATATAAGCCTTCATTATTGCGTCTGCCGACGCGTAAAGGGACTGAGTCGATGCGTCGTAGGCGAGGTCGCCGAAGGCGGTCGTAATCCCGCATGGAACCTACAGTAGCCACGTTGAACGTTGTAGTGTCTATGCTGAGAAGCGTTACGGAATCCTGAACTGCATAGAATGTGGCCGCGTGTGCCGGAATAGCACAGATCATTAGGCTGCATATTATTGCCGTACGTATACCTGCATTGATGAAATGTGTGAGAAATCGCATAGGTTTCTACGCGAATAAAGCAACAGAAGCGCTAGCCATCAACACGTAGTACTACTTAAACGCCTTGTTTTTTTAGCACCTTACCGGTAGGATGCAATTCCCGTTACACGCTCTCCAATCACTAGAGCATGGATGTGGTCAGTGCCTTCGTAGGTCTTGACCGTTTCGAGATTACACATGTGCCGCATGATCGGATACTCGTCCGTGATGCCGTTTGCGCCGAGTAAATCCCGACTAATACGCGCGCATTCCAGGGCCATTTCGACGTTATTCCGCTTCAACATGGAAATGTGCGCGGGTTCGAGCTTCCCGGCGTCTTTCAATCGGCCGGCATGCAGAGCCAGAAGTTGAGCTTTCGTGATCTCCGTAATCATGCCGGCGAGTTTCTCCTGAACCAATTGGTGGCTGGCGATGGGCCGGTCATCGAACTGCTTCCGGACGATCGTGTATTGGCGGGCGGTTTCGTAACAATCCATCGCAGCGCCGATCACGCCCCAGCCTATTCCATGGCGCGCTTGCGTGAGGCATGCGAGCGCCGATTTCAATCCTTTCGCTTTCGGAAGAACGTTGGCGTTCGGAATCCGGCACTCGGAGAATGACAGACTCGAGGTGACCGAGGCGCGCATGGAGAGCTTGCCATGGATATCCGATGTGGCATAGCCGGGTGTCCCTTTTTCAACGAGAAAGCCCTGGATGCCATCGCTTGTGCGTGCCCACACAATGGCAATGTCCGCCATCGATCCGTTCGTGATCCACGTCTTCTCGCCGTTTAAAATCCAGTCGCCGCCGTCGGATTTAGCCGTCGTCAGCATCCCTGCCGGGTTTGATCCGAACCCGGGCTCGGTCAATCCGAAACATCCAATCGCGGCGCCGGATTGAAGTCGCGGCAACCAATACGCTTTCTGTTCCTCCGTCCCGAATGTATAAATCGGGTACATGACGAGCGCTCCTTGAACGGACACAAAACTGCGTAAACCCGAATCGCCCCGTTCGATCTCCTGCATGACGAGACCGTACTCGACATTACTCATACCCGCACATCCGTAGCCTTCGAGGTTCGCGCCGAGAAAGCCAAGTTCGCCGATCTGGGCAATGAGTTCAGAGGGGAAGCGACCGTCACGATAGCAGTCGCGAATTAGCGGAAGAACACGCTCATCAACGAAGCGGCGCGCGGTTTGACGGACCAGCAACTCCTGCTCGCTGAGAAGGGAATCGAATAGCATGTAGTCGACGCCTCGAAAAACCATACAGATTCATCGTAACGTCGATAGGAGACGGGCCTAGAGCCCTTCCGGCATCTTCTCTGCTGTCAGTTTCTGAATCCCCGCGATGGCGAAGACGTTGTCGTGAATCGTTCGGCAGATGTCGTCCAGAGGAAGATCATTGTCATCGGAGCCGAATGGCCCCTCGATTTCAACGCCGATTTCTTCGATTCCGAAATACGTGTAGCTCAGCAACAAGACATCGAGAACAGTTGTCCACCCGAATGTCTCTACGAGAGCGAACGGAAGCGAATAGCAGTACAACACGAGGGCTCGCCGAAGGTGCACGACATAGGCAAACGGAAGAGGGGTCTTCCGTATCCGTTCACAGCCACCGAGGTAGTCCACAAGTGACTGGATATTCCTGTCCAGTGAGCCATGAATGATCTCAGATATTGCCCCGCGGCGTCTTGCTTCGACGACGCATTCGGTCAAGCGAAGCGAGACCGTTAGGGCTGGATGTTGCGACGACTCCACGTCCCGCCGGTCGGATTCCTCCAACTCCGGTACGTGCTCCCCAAGGCTGTTCTGCCCACGCAGAACGGTCGTCGCCGCGCACGCGAAGGCGGCGGTCCACTGAGTCAGGCGCTCCAGCAGTTCAGGATACTCGCGCAAATGTACTGTTGCAAGTCGTACCAAGTTCCGCGAATCATTCACGATACCGCCCCACAATCGGCGGCCTTCCCAGTATCGATCGTAGGAAGCGTTTGTCCGGAAGACGAGAAGCAAGCCCAATGCGACCCCGACAAGCGTGTGAAGCAGACTGGGTATGCCGACGTGATGGACGTTCTGGTGAAACCAAACGACCAGCGCCGACCAACCAACGCACAACAACACACGCGCGGTGATCTCGCGAACCAGAGAGCCGCGGATGTCAAAGAAGTGGTCGAGCCACTTGTGCGGATCGTAATGAATCATCAAGCCCTCGGCTTTGCTTGATTTTATGGGGTCCGCAGATCCTTACCCTTCATTTCCTTTGGAGGCTCGATGCCGAGTACGCCCAATATGGTGGGCGCGATGTCTTGCAGCGCGCCATTCGGTCGCAGCGGTGTCTCATCGGGTCCGACATATAGAAATGGAACGGGATTCGTTGTGTGATAAGTATGAGGACCCTTCGTGACCGGGTCAATCATCATCTCAGCGTTGCCGTGATCCGCGGTGATAAGCCAAGCTCCGCCCTTCTCGCGCAGGGTTGAGTAGATGCGGCCTAAGCAGGCGTCGACGGCCTCAACGGCTTTCACGGTCGGCTCCATTCGACCGGAATGTCCGACCATGTCCGCATTGGCGAAATTCATGACGATGACATCGAACGAGTTCTGGCCAATTGCGTCAATGACGGTCTGCGCCACACCGTCCGCGCTCATTTCGGGTTTCAGGTCGTACGTGGCGACCTTGGGAGATGCGACCATCTGACGCTCTTCACCCGGGAACGCCTTCTCGGCGCCACCGTTGAAAAAATAAGTCACGTGCGCGTATTTTTCTGTTTCCGCGACACGCAGGTTTTTCAGATTCACCTGCGCCATAACATTCGCCAGAATGTTGTTCGGATGTTCGGGAGGCAGAACGTAGGGAAGATCGAAACTCTTGTCGTACTGCGTCATCATGACGTAACGCAGGTTCTTGGGAACTAGCGATCGTGAAGGCTGTTCGAGCTTAGCATCGGTCAGCGCCATCGTTATCTCCCGAGCGCGATCCGCCCGATAGTTGTAGTTGATGCAGACGTCGCTCTCTCGAATGGGACCAACAGGCTCTTGGCGATTGTCGACGATCGTGATCGGCTTGATGAATTCATCGGTCTCGCCACGTTCGTAGGATGCTTTCACCGCCGCGATCGGATCGGTGGCTTTGAGACCTTCACCAGATGTCATTGCTTTGAAGGCCATCTCAATCCGGTCCCAACGCTTGTCGCGATCCATCGCGTAGTAGCGGCCGATGACGGTGGCGATTTTGCCGATGCCGATCTCAGCCATCTTGCGCTGCAACTGTTCGATGAAGCCCACACCGCTATTGGGTGGCGTGTCACGGCCATCCATAAAACAATGCACGAACACTTCGGTAACGCCCTGCTCCTTGGCCATCTTCAACAACGCGAACAGGTGCGAGATATGGGAGTGGACGCCACCATCCGACAGCAATCCGAGCAGGTGCAGATGGCTCGAACGGGCGCTTTTCATGGCTTCCAGCAGTACGGGATGATGGGACAACTCGCCAGTCGCGATCAGGTTGTCAATGCGGGTGACGTCCATGAGCAGGACGCGGCCCGCGCCAATATTCATGTGGCCGACCTCGCTGTTGCCCATTTGCCCCTCGGGCAAACCCACATACGGACCCGAAGTGTGCACCAGCGTGTTCGGATACTCGCGCAGCAGTCGGTCGTAAACCGGCTTTTTTGCTGCGGCTATAGCGTTGCCTTCGACGGCGGGCGAAAATCCCCAGCCATCAAGGATGGTCAGAACAAGCGGACGAGGTCGCGACATTACTGCTTGAATGCCTTTCTACCCGCGAACTTCGCGCTGGCGCCGAGTTCCTCTTCGATTCGCAGCAACTGATTGTACTTGGCAATGCGATCGGTGCGGCTGGCGGAGCCGGTCTTGATTTGCCCGGCGTTCGTCGCGACAGCGAGATCGGCGATGAACGTATCCTCGGTTTCTCCGGAGCGATGTGACGAGATGCACGTGTACCCGGCCTTGAATGCCATCGACATCGCATCCAGCGTCTCAGTGAGTGAGCCGATTTGGTTGACTTTGACGAGAATTGAGTTGGCGATACCGCGCTCGATTCCCATCTGCAGTCGTTGGGTGTTCGTGACAAAAAGGTCATCGCCGACAAGTTGGCACTTGCTGCCTAGCGTGTCAGTCAGAAGCTTCCAGCCATCCCAATCGTCCTCTGCCATGCCGTCTTCAATCGAAACGATCGGGTATTTTGATACCCAATTTGCCCAGAATTCGACCATCTGCTCGGACGTGCGTTCGCTCTTATCAGACTTCTTGAAAACGTACTTCTTTTTGGTCTTATCGTAGAACTCGCTGGAGGCGGGATCGAGAGTGATGCCGATCTGCTCGCCGGGCTTGTAACCGGCCAGCGTAATGGCCTCCATCACGACTTCCAGGGCTTCTTCGTTGGACTTCAAGTTAGGCGCAAAACCGCCTTCGTCTCCCACAGCGGTGGAGTAACCGCGCTTCTTCAGAACACCCTTTAATGTATGAAAGATTTCGGCTCCCATACGGAGCGCTTCACTGAAGCTGGTTGCGCCATAGGGAGCCACCATGAACTCCTGCGCGTCCACCGAGTTGTCGGCATGGGCGCCACCATTGATGATGTTCATCATCGGTACGGGAAGCAGATTGGCCGCGACCCCACCAAGATAGCGATACAAAGGTGTCTGTTGCGATGTGGCCTCTGCGCGCGCTGTGGCCATGGAGACAGCGAGTATCGCGTTGGCTCCTATGCGCCCTTTGTTCGGAGTACCATCGATCTCAATCATTTTCCGGTCGATGGCGCCTTGCTCGCTGGCTTCCATGCCTTGCAGCGCGGGACCGATTTCGGACGTGATATTCTCGGCAGCCTTGCGCGTGCCTTTGGCCAAGTATCGCTTTTTGTCGCCGTCGCGAAGTTCGACCGCTTCATGTTCGCCTGTGGATGCGCCCGAAGGAACAGCGGCGCGTCCCATACTGCCGTCAGCAAGATAGACATCGGCCTCGACCGTCGGGTTGCCGCGCGAGTCGAGTATTTCTCTACCAACTACCTTTACAATTTCCATTGGATTTTGTTCCTTGCGTTTTTTTGGGTGAAATCTTAGTTTCTCACACGCTTTCGCGAGACGCTGACGAAACAATGAAAGGTCATAATATAACTGTGCGGTTGTTGTTCCTTTGGGCGCTATTCGCCCTGACGCCCTTCCTTTTGTTGTCAGAAGAGCCTGAGCTCTTCGAAGTGAAGGGAAAAGTAGTGGCGCGCCGGGTACGTGCTACGGCACGAATCTACGATACGGGTTCACCGTTCAATCAAACAACGCTTGTCAATATTGACGGCAGCTTCAAGTTCAAGAAGATACCTCACGGAGTCTACACGCTGTCGGTCTTTCTTGCGCGACGCGGCGAAATCCGTCGAACGATCAACGTCGGTCCGAGTCTCGCCGACGAGCGCGGACGCGTGTACGTCGAGATTCGTCCTGACCGTGCCAACATCGACACGACCGCACTGAATTTCGTATCGGCCCGCGAACTGGCGGTGCCCGAAAAGGCCCGCAAAGAATACGCGAAGGGTGTCCAAAAGCTATCAAAACGCGACGTGGAAGGTGGCATCGGTCATTTCGAGCGCGCGGTTGAGATTGCTCCTCATTTTGCGGCGGCATGGAATTATCTTGGGACGATTGCCTACCAGACGAAACGTTACGAGGACGCGGAGAAGTACTTTCGTCGCTCCAGGGAAGCTGATCCCGAAAAGTACGAGTCGCTTGTGAATCTTGGAGGTCTGCTGGTTAGTATCGGAAAACTCGAGGAGGCGCAGAGGCACAATACTGCGGCTGTTGCGCTTCGTCCAAATGATCCTCTGGCGCAGGCGCAACTCGGCTTGACATATCTGCGGCTCCGTAACTACGATCTTGCTGAGAAGCACCTGCTTGTCGCGAGCCAACTCGATCCGCGACACTTCTCGAATCCGCAGATCTATCTCGCGGAAGTTTACTTACATAAGAACGATAAACGTCGAGCTGCCCAGCAACTGTCTGAACTGTTGCGACATCATCCCGACTGGCCGGATCCGGACAAAGTACGCGAGACCATCAAACTCTGGAGCCGTTAGGCAAACTGCGGCGGAGCCAACGCGGTCTGCGTTCTTGGAATACCGTGGATGTTCCAATTTCCAATCGCCCATTCCCACAAGGCTCGCAATGGTAAATCCGAGGGCGGACTTTGTCCGAGAAATAGGAGAACTTCGCGCAGGGTTGCGGCCGCGGTTGATTGATCGATCGCAGGCGCCAGTGTCTGCTTACTTAGTTTCTGTCCGCTTGCATTGACGGCGACAGGAGTATGGAGATACCCGGGAACCGGCGCGTTAAGAAGTTGCTGGAGATACATCTGGCGCGGAGTGGAGTCGAGCAGGTCTGCTCCTCGAACGATGTCCGTTATCCCTTGATCGCGATCGTCAACGACAACCGCCAATTGATACGCGAACAGCCCATCAGCTCGCAAGACAACGAAGTCTCCACAGTAGCGCTCGATGTTCTGGGCAATTGCGCCTTGAATACGATCTTCGAACTCTATTGACGTCGAAGAAACACGAACGCGCCACGATCGAGGGCTTCTGCCGCTTTGTAGACCTTCCCGGCATGCGCCGCTGTATCGCTGGTCACCGGTGGCTCCCACGATTGAATCGGCGATTTCCTTCCGAGTACATCCGCAGGGATAAATCAGATTCCTGTTTCTCAGATCGTTAAACGTCTCGCGATACTTATCCGTTCGAGTGCTTTGGAACAGGACCGGACCATCCCACTCAAAGCCGAAATCCTGAAGCGTTTTGAGGATTGCATCCGCTGCGCCCGGCTGAACACGCGGGGTATCGAGATCCTCCATCCGGACGAGCCAACTGCCAGACTGGCTCCTTGCGTCCAGATAGCTGGCGACGGCCGCCACCAGTGAGCCGAAGTGAAGGGGGCCGGTGGGGGAAGGAGCGAATCGCCCTACGTAGCGTTCAGGCGAACGAGACACCCGCGGTCTTACCCGTCTTCAAGATGTAGTCGCGACCTTCTGCGTATTCTTCCGCCGTTTTCAAATGCTCAAGCATTAATGGCGGACGAAGAGGAAGCTTCGTGAGTTCACTGAGATAAACGCTGTAATCGATCGATCCACGGCCCGGAATGACTTCGACGAAATGAAGGTTTAACTCCGGTTGCCATTCGAGATCTTTTGCATGGCAAGACATGATCCATCGTCCGAGTTTCTGAAAGCACTCGGTAATGAATGGCCCGTTATCATAGAATCGCTCCGGGCTGTTCACGGCGTTGCACGGATCCATATGAACAGCGAAAGCGGGGCGGTCTACTGCTTTAATCAGACGCAAATACGCGTCGGGACCATTCGGCACGATCCATCCCATCATCTCTATCGTGAAGCGGGTTCTCGACGGCTTCACGGCGTCGATGACTTTTCGGCAATTCTCGACTGTCGCGTCGAAGAACTCCTTCGACAGATTCTTAGGATGAGGTCCGTACCAAACGGTCGGATGATAGGAACCCGCGATGTCTACGCAACACAAAGCTCCCAGAGTTTCCGCGAGCGCCAGACGGCTGGTTACGTACTCCATATTCTTGCGTCGCTTCTCCAGGTCCGGGTCAAGCATGTTGACCCATGCGCCAACTTCAGAGATCACCACTTGCTCGGCTGCGAAGGCTTTGATAATTGCCTTAACGCGGTCGCTTTCTTCTACCGTCACTTTGGGACAATAGGCGGCGCTGTAGCCGAGCTTTTTGTGCTCGCGCGCAATCTCGACGGGATCCTCGCTCTTAAGGAACACGGGACCGCCGAGCCGGACTGAATGTGCGCCGTTGCGCGCGAACGCCGCGCTTGCGATTCCAGCCGCCAAAAATGACCGGCGTGTTGTCATGTCTCGATTTTAGTTGGTAACTAGCGCGTCAAACGCTGTGCGAGTTCAGCGCGAGTAACCGGTCCCGTGCGTTGCAGTGTTATGGGTGGCAAAGGTTTCGGCAAACGATCCTCCCGCCAATCAGTCCAGTAGAAAGGCAACGTCTCGTGGAACCAGTTTCGGTGATCGACTGCCATCCATCCTTCACGGATAACATGGTCGATCGCGGCCTGACCTTGCATTGGTTTGCCTATGTACGTTGTTAAGATCGACGCCGCTTCGGCGCGCGTGACCGGACTTTGCGGAGATGCATGGAGATTGTGCTGATCGACCGGGTAGAGCCCGCGAATCGCAGCCAGATGGACTGCCGAAAAGTCTGGATGATTCGTGCCGAGATCGTCAAACCAAACGATTGGCACTCCATCGCGGACGATCTCCGTTTGAACTTCCGAGGCTGTTGGCATGCGCTTGGATTTTAGAAAGACGCTCGCAACGACCGCCGCCGACTCGCCGACGTTCCATTCAATCGGATGAAGACGGAATGCGCCGTTGGTGAGATGCGTAACTCCTATGTTCTTTCCCGCCGCTAGCAAGTTGGTCACGTTTTGTGGGAACAGAGCAGACATCGGAATCTGAAACGGCTTCGGCATCATCATGCGACCCCGCTCGTTGGCGCCGCACGGATGAATATCGACCATATAGAAACCGGTTCCGATCGAGTCGGGATACCATCGTGCGCGCATGGCTTTTGTGTCGTCAATGTGCAGATCCTGTTCGCGCACCGGCTCCTTCACTCGAATGCGGCGCGACTCACGGATGTACGGATACTTGGACAAGCCATCCTTTGATTCCATTACGTCTTTGCGTAGCCGGAAGCCCGGATAACCCGAACCCTTGCCGTCATCACGAGGAACGTCGTTTTGGAGCCAGTACAGGAAGGAGAACGATACATTCTTAGCGGCTTGCAGAATACGCGCGGTATCCTCCGGCGACCGGTCAAGTAGGGACTCATCGTGATAGTCCTGCCGTGGCCAGTTCATCAATGCGAGGTCCTGCGGAGCAGAGGCGCCTTGGAAGTTTTTATGGGCCAGCAGGCGTCGCCAGGGAAAGAATGGCTTCGGGGACATATTGTTCGGCACCGGCGGATCTTCTCCGAACACGTTGTACTGGAACGTTCCACGCCATCCAAACTCGGACGGGTAGTTCATTCGCAAAGTAAAAGGTTGCGAATCACGTATCCGTTCGTAACCTGCCGGCTTCGACACACGATGCTCGCCCGCGGGATCGAAATCAATCGCGAATGTGTAGGTGAAGCTCTGCACGCATGCAGGATTCGGCTCGGGCGCGGCGTGCGGCTCTGCGGTTTCACCACGCGCTTCGGAGCCGACGATGTACGGGACCTTGCTCAAGGGCAACAGATCACCCGTTTCGGTTGCATCAAGCACGAAGCCGGCACGCAACCGAACCACATCACGCTTGTCGAATCGATATGCCAAAACCGATTGAATCATCTTGTTCGCAATTGTCGTGTCGATGATCTTTGTGCGCAGTAAGAGCTGCAGACGCGATTCGTAGGGTTTCAGCATCTGTTGCAGGATGCCAATCGCAACTTTGGGTTCATAGCAGAGGGAAGACACGTAGCATGCGCCGGGATTGAAGTTTTCGAGCTGCCGGGCGGCTGGCGTCAGATCGTACGCTTTTCGATAGTGATCACGAATGGCTTTGCGGAAGTCGTGATACGAGCGAGTAGCTCCGGAGATTTCAATGAATTTGTGCTCGTCGAGCGCCGGCACTGAGTGAAACTGTCCGCCGATCGTGTCTGTTTCCTCTGTCAGGCAAACCGAGTGGCCCCGCTCGAGAAGACGCAACGCCGCGGCGATTCCGCCTGCGCCTGCTCCCGCGACCAATACTTCACAACTGATTTCGAGAGGTTGGGACGGAGATGGCGCCTTTATGATCGCGGACCGATAGTCGCCGGCTGCCGGCACGTTCTGCACGTCGACCACCTCGTAGGTTTGCGCGAACACTTGTCCTGCAAGCAGGATGAAAACGAGACATTTCACTGGCACTTCGCCAGTTTAACGTGGAGCTGTCTCAGTTCGGCGGCCGGATGTTGAGTACGACAACTTCATCCGCGCCTTCCTGGCCGAATGCTAGTCGAGTCGGCAGGTCCTTCATTGCGACAACATATGAGTTCTGCGGTGTGGCGGGAGTTCCACCTCGAAGAAAGTACCATTCTGCGTCGTCGCTGAATCCTTCTTCATACGGGTTATTCTGTATCTCCGGAGCTACGCGGGACCGTTCCTCGGGCAATATTGCGAAGAGAACTGGATCCCATCGTTTCATCTTGGGACGGAACTCGAAAGTGTAGCGAAACGGCCCGGATTCCAAAGGCTGCAGCTTTGCTACGTATGGTGGCAACCCTGCTCCATTTGAGACGACGTTTTGAAGATCGGTACCGAGGGCCGTACCTAATCGGGATCGCCATTCCGGATCATCGACGAATAACCGCGTCGTCAGGGGGATCTTTTCTCCAATTGCGAGCGCTTCGGCGTTGGTAAACAGTCCGATACGAGGAAAGTCGCCGCGCTTGTCTACTGCCTGCTCGACGATTCGTCGTAACTTATCAGCTCGATCTCCACGTAGTGATTCCGCCGACCCGTACACTATCCAGGCATCGCTCTGATCCGGACGTCCCAGAAATGCGGGCATGAGGCGATCGATCTTGTCATCCTCGCCTGGAAATAACGGATGGAGCCTGGTGCGCGGTCCGCTTCGGCTAATTTCCTGCGCCAGGTAGTCGATGTCTCCATCGATATTGTTCTCTGTCGCGAAAGTGATCCAAACGAACCCCATGCCTCACTTTACACTTCTACGCGCGCGAGATTTGTGGCTTGGGCGCTCTCCTTACCAACCCACTCACGAACAGCTTCTTCGAGTTTGTCCATGTGAACAGGCTTCGTAAGATACGCGTCCATTCCTGCGTTGAGACATAATTCACGATCTTCTGCCATGCACCTGGCCGTCAAAGCTACAATTGGCGTGCGCGCGTTGACACTGGATGTCGAGCGTATCCTGCGCGTGGCCGCGTATCCGTCAATTTCAGGCATCTGGCAGTCCATGAATATGAGGTCGAAGACGCGCTCGGCAGCAGCGTCGATGGCCAACGCTCCATTGCTTGCAACTTCAACGACGCAGCCTAGCTTCTCCAGCATACGCATGGCGACTCTCTGGTTTACCTGATTGTCTTCGGCAAGCAGCACCAACGGCCTTAGATTCTCTCGCGTCGCATTGCGAAGACGCAAAAGGGAAATCGAATCCGATTGCGCTTCCAGGGCTGATGCGATGCGGCTCGGAGTTACGGGCTTCCGCACTCGAGCATATGCGGAATTGGACACCGCTCCGTTTGTCAGCACGACAACTCGAGTGGCGCGCCGAGGATCAATGCGGTCCAAAGCAGATTCATCCACAATCACGGCATCGTATTGGCCGCTCAATAGTTCCGTCCTGAAGTCAGTTAGTACCTGTTCACAATTAAGAGACCGCGAAAGGGCACGCCCGCGCAATTCGACAGAATCGATGACTGCAATTCGCTTTCGAGCTCTGTCACCGGACAAAACATCCTCAGCTTCGGCGGGTCTCAGCCGCAATTCGAAGGAGAAAGTAGAACCAAGACCTGGCGAGCTACTGACGGTGAGCCAGCCTCCCATACTCTCGATCAGACGCTTAGAAATCGTCAAGCCCAGTCCTGTCCCGCCATAACGGCGTGTGGTCGATGCGTCCGCTTGAGTGAAGGACTGAAACAATGCCGGCAACTGGTCAGCCGGTATGCCGATGCCGGTGTCATCTACAGACACGCGAATGCCGTTGAGGTGTGCACTCTCTGACCATGCATGAACGCGTATCAATACGTGGCCTTTGTGAGTAAATTTGATCGCATTTGCAACCAGGTTTGCCAGCACTTGCCGCACGCGTGTTGGGTCTCCATAGTTCCAGCGGGGAAGCGTCGGAGACATATCGAAGATGAGGTCAATCGATTTCTCAACGGCGCGCGCGCCGAGCAAATCGACAACGTCTTCCACCAACTGCCGCAAGTCGAAGCGTACACACTCGATCTCGAGTTTCCCCGATTCGATCTTAGAAAAATCAAGAATGTCATTAATAATCGACATCAATGAGTCGGCCGATGTGCGAATCGTAGAAATGTACTCTCGCTGCTCTGTATCCAGTGGGGTTTCCGAGAGGAGTTGGACAAGCCCTAAAACACCATTCATTGGTGTTCGAATCTCGTGACTCATGTTAGCCACGAACTCCGATTTGACTGTGGAAGCGCGCTCGGCGATCGACTTTGCTCTGCGTAGCCGCCGTGACTGGATGAGGATACATAGAAGCAGAACTCCCGCGATCCCGAGAACACCAATCAGCATCATGTTGCGCCGCTCCGCCTTCGCAAACTCATGCATACTCAGGGTTTCGAAGGAATCGAGCAGAAACTTGAAGTATGTCGATGACACGAAACCTTCGCTCGCGAGCGTCTCAATCTCGGCGCGGAGGCTTTCGGCGGCGGCGACCGCAAGAGGGGAATCCAGTCTGGCGCCGACTCCAAACCGATTCATGGCTCCCGGGATAGCCTTGTACTCGAGATCGATCGCAGCACAGGAATTCGGCTTCACGAACTCCGCGGTCATATCCGATGCGCGTTCTTCGAGAACTCCCGCATCCACGCGCCCTGAGCAAACGGCATCGAACACTTCAACCGTCTTGCCGATGAGGTGGGCTTTAAACCGGCCGATTCGGTCTTTGATCGCCTCTTTTAGAAGCCAATTTGTAGCCACATACGCGACGGTCCGCCCGTTCAGGTTGCTGGGATCGACGCCAGATTTGGATCGTGTGACCATCCAGTAGCGTGTCAGGAGATACGGCGATGTGATGTGTAAGGTCTTGCGGCGGTCGGGCAAGTCGGCCAGCAGGGGAGACAGCTCAATCTGTCCGGAATTCATCGCAGCGTCCGCGCCGTGATGTATCGGAACCCACTCTAATGGCATTTTTCGTCTCCGGGCCGCCTCCGCGACGATTTCTATGACTGGACCCACGGGCTTGCCGTCAGGGGAAATATTTTGATGGGGTGAAGACTGCGTGAACCCTATCTTGAGCGCTCTGTTGAACTTAACGGGTTTTTCGACCAAGATGATAATGGCTGCGATGCCAAAGAAGGCGAGCGCGCCAGTCATATTGACTATGCTTTTCCGCCTGAAAAACCTCTGGAGCCTCCTCATCTCAAAATACGTATCGACGAGGAACAAGCCGTCTTTAAGTTTTATGTGGGTACACTTGAGGCCCAAGTCCGGCTATATTGCCGGTGGCACGTCGACTGTATGCTCGTCGCGAACGTTGCCTGTGTTCAGCGTGCCGGCCGGCTCAAAGAGCAAAACGTGTACCTCGTTAGAGGCAAAGGGGCGATGCTCCATTCCACGAGGCACAATTACGAACTCGCCCTCCGCGACTTCGTTCTGGCGCTCGATTCCAGAGGAAGCGTCGCGATAGTCCATACGAAACGAGCCGTGTAGAACGAGAAACATCTCGTCGGCATCGTCATGATGATGCCATACGAACTCACCCTGGAACTTCACCACTTTGACTTCTTGCCCGTTAAGCGTTCCAACAATCCGCGGATGCCAGTGGTCCTCGAATGCGGCAAGTTTCTCGCGCAACCGAACAGTTTGCATGGTTTTCAACCTATGGCTCGAAAACGCTAAGTGCGCGCCGCCATTGTAGATGGCCGCTCGGCTGCAGGAAACGTGAAGTAGAAACGTGATCCCTCGCCGCGCTTCGAATCGACCCAGATCCGACCGCCGTATCGTTCCACAATCCGGCGGCACAATGCCAATCCAATGCCTGTGCCCGGAACTTCGCGCCCATGCAACCGTTTGAAGACACCGAATATTCGTTCATGGTGCGCCGGGTCTATGCCGATTCCGTTGTCGGCGACGCAGAATCGCCACATTTCGCCGTCACGCTCGGCAGTGACAGAGATGCGGGTCGGTTGCTCCTGTCCATATTTGATGCCGTTCGAAATGAGGTTTTGAAACAACTGTGTGAGACGGCCGAAGTCCGCCGCGATTGGAGGAAGATCGGAGCCAACGACGAGGGCGCCGGATTCTTCGAGTGAACTATGAAGATTGTTCACCGCCCACATGAGAGCCGCCTGGGATTCGGAAAACTGGCGGCCGGGCGCATCCTCTTCATGTGTGATCCGCGAATACGACAAAAGATCGCTGATCATTTGACGCATGCGGCCCGTATTGTCCTTGATGTAATCGACGTAGTCGGCTATATCGGGAGTGAGTTTGTCTTCAAGACGGCGCGCCAGAATCTCAGCGAAAGTTGTGACCATGCGCAGCGGTTCCTGAAGATCATGGGAGATGGCAAAGGCGAAATGCTGAAGGTCTTCGTTGGATCTTTGTAAGAGGATATTGGCTCGCCGCAGGACAACCTCAACGTCCTTCTGCTCCTGAATGTCGGTACATGTGCCCACCCACTGGAGCACTTCGCCGGCATCATTGTGGAGAGCCCATCCGCGGGCGATGTGCCAGCGAAACTCACCATCATGGCGTCGCAGGCGGTACAGCGACTGATAGGGCCGCTTGTTGGAAGCCGCGTCAGACCATCTCTTCGTCGCGCCTTCCGCGTCTTCTGGATGAACTGCGTTAAGCCATCCCCAATCGCAAGCCTCCTCCAGCGTCTGGCCCGTATACTCAAGCCATTGCGTGCTGAAATAGACCGGCCGGCCTTCGGCGTCTGCAGTCCAAACGAGATTGGGAATACTCTGCGTCAAAACGCGAAAACGCGCTTCACTTTCGCGCAGCGCTTCTTCCGCGAGCTTATGCTCGGTTATGTCCTGAATCACGCTGACCGCGAATCGAACTCGTCCCGAGACATCCAGCACAGGGGCTGCTCCGCAACTCCCGATCCAGAATCGTTGGGTATCACGCCGGCGTACGTGAAGCTCAACATCGGAAACAGTGCCGCCTCGGGCCGCAAGCATAAGGGGCGACTGTTCGAACGAGACTTCTTTGCCGTCGGATGTTCTGATTTCCAGAATTGCCTTGAGGGTGTCCGGAGCCACCGGCATTTCCAGCGAGGTAAAGCCATGAAGTCGCTGGCCTGCCGGGTTCATGACGATCGTCTGTGACTCAAGGTCGAACAGGACCAGGCTCTCGGTAACACTATTGATAATTGCCTCAAGCTGGCGGCGTCGCATCTCCTCGTTAGAGGCTAGCCGCTTGATCTGTTGCTCCTGCTGCTTGCGCTCGTTCAGGTCTAAATTGATACCTGCCCAAGCTACAATCTCGCCTCGCTGATCGAGTATCGGACGGCCGCGGCTAAGGACGTGATGATATTCGCCGTCAGGTCCGAGAACGCGATATTCGTGCTCCCAGGGTTCCCCGGTCTGAATCGATCGCCGCCATGTATCGAGGTATCCACTCAAGTCTTCTGCCGCGATTCGTTTCTTCCAGTCGCCCGCGCGTGCTTGCTCGATTGTGGTTTCAGTCAGCGCGAGGAAGGAATCGCTTACAAAAATGGGTGTTCCCGACGCATCGCTCATCCAAACGCCGTAGGGGAAGGATTCGCTCATCTCCCGGTAGAGCGTTTCGGATTCGACGATCGCGCGCTTGGCAGCGGCTAACTCGTGGCGCGCAATGCGTTCCTGTTTCAGAGAGTGCCGCAATTCTGCCTGAGACTGCGCATTTCGAACAGAAGCGTGCACCGCTGCAATCAGTACACGCGACGTCGGCGATCGCAGACTAATTTCAATTCCCGCGTCATAGAGGGCGGCTTCGTCGCGATCGCTAGTGTGAGGGTCGACCAGTGCGACTACCGTGATCTTCCGTGTAGTCGCGTCTGCCCTCAGGCGAACAACCACTGAAAGAGAGTCTTCCCCTGGACTCGCAGAAAGTAAGATGACTCCGGGTTTCAGTTGTCGCGCCAAATCAACGGTACGATCACCACTGGCGAGGTCGATGACTTCGAATCCGGCGGCTCGTAACTCATGCGAGCGCGCGTGCCGCAACGATTCGGCTCCCCCAACATTAAGAATTCGCGTGATCGCGTTCAATAAGTGTTAACCTCGCGACTTGTGCATTATATCGCCAGCGAAGTGAGTGAGGCCGGCGAACCGTTTACGGCACTCACCACGATATATTTCGCCTCTTTCCAACCACTTAACTCCAACACTCCCTTCCAGCCGCAATTCCCCATGCGAAGATCATGACAGGAGCGAGCGCTCAACTTGAAGCGCTCGCTCCATTTCTTTTTACAAACAAAATCCTATGGCATCAGAACGACAACGCGCGGCCAATCGTCGCAACGGCAGCAAAGGTGGACCCAGCACCGAAGCCGGCAAACAACGCAGCCGCCTCAACACCATCAAGCATGGCCTGACTTCCACAACGCTCGTGGTCCTGCCCGAGGAACATCAGCACGAATACGAAGAAGTCCTCCACGGCTTCCGCGAGTCATTCCAACCTCAGGACGCCACCGAAGAAGCGCTCGTGCTTCGCCTGGCACAAGCCCACTGGCGAAGTCTCCGTTCCCGTCGCGTCGAGACCGGCATACTCAACATCACCGCCGGCACCGAGCGCGCTCTCGCCAGGAAAATCGTCGAAGACTGCCCGGAAAATCTCAATTCCGCACAACGCCATTGCCGTGGCCTTCATGAAGAATCCAGAGGAGCGATGGCGCGCCTCTTCCTCCGTTCACGACGGAGCCATCTCCCCGGGATTTCTTCCGCCACCCCCTCGATGCCCTGATGCGGCTGCAACGCGCGCGTCAGCGAACGAGCCCTGACCCAAAACCGTTGGTCGCCGCAGCCGGCTCCGCAGCGCCGCTCAGCCGGCAGCCCGAGCAACCTGACCCCGTGGAACTGTCCGATTCTGGGATTCGGTCCGTTTCGCAAAATAGCCCAAAATCCACAGATCGCGAAAATCAAAAAGAACTGACTCCGTCCGAGTCATTGGATACAGGGCTTCTTCGATCGTCCAAGGCCGCCGTTGTGGAGGTTGATTGGAACTGAGCAGCGAACAGTTTCGTGAAGTACGGACCTGTAGCGATGCCGGTCGACGTCTACCAGATGCTGTTGGCGATACCAGCTCACAACGAGCGTCACCTGCAACTGATTGCCGAGATCAAGGCGTCGCTAAATTATCCGAAACAGTAGCTCGCGTTCGTGAGAAACTGTAACGGCTATGCGGGAGATGGTGAAGTGGGGTGTCTTAGGCGCCGCGAAGATCGCTCTGGTTAAGGTCATTCCTGGTATGCAGCGCGGCGGTTGGTCCGATGTGATCGCCATCAGTTCCCGGGATGCCGAGAAAGCAAAAAAAGCTGCCGACAGCCTCGGCATTCAACGGGCATACAGCTCCTACGAGGACCTGCTGACAGATCCGGAGATTGAGGCGATCTATAACCCTCTGCCGAATCATCTGCACGTGCCGTGGTCGATTCGCGCGGCCGAAGCAGGAAAGCACGTACTGTGCGAGAAGCCGATCGGTCTTAGCTCCCAGGAGTGCCGCGAGTTAATCGCTGTCCGCGATCGGACGGGAGTGAAAATCAGCGAGGCGTTCATGGTTCGAACGCATCCCCAGTGGCTTCGCGCCCGCGAATTGATCCGCACGGGAGCGATTGGCGACTTGAGGTCGATCCTGTCGGCGTTCAGTTACTTCAATCGCGATCCTCAAAACATACGGAATGTCGAGGAATGGGGCGGTGGCGCACTCATGGACATCGGGTGCTACCCAGTGCAGATCTCCAGATTTCTGTTCGGTACGGAACCTTTGCGCGTGATCGGAGCGTTCGAGCGTGATCCTGAGATGCGTGTCGACAGGCTTATGTCCGGAACACTCGACTTCGGCGCCGGCCAGTCAGTATTTACGTGCAGCACACAGATGACCCCATTCCAACGTGTCCAGATCCTCGGCACTACCGGACGAGTCGAAATCGAAATCCCGTTCAACGCGCCTCCCGATAAACCTACACGTATCTTTGTCGATGAGGGAGCCGGTATTCGCACTGAGGAGTTCGGCATTTGCGACCAATACACGCTGCAAGGTGACATGTTCTCCAGGGCAGTTCGAGGGCAGGGAGAGGTGCCTACTCCACTGGAAGATTCCCTGGCCAATATGGTTGTGATTGAAGCGATGTTTGCATCCGAACGGTCCAAATCCTGGGTAGAGATCTCGACAAGGATCGGATAAGATCAGCGTCATGAACAAACCGTTGTCTTTGGTGGTCGCTACGGCCTGTTTGGCTTGCGTCTCCATGGCGCAAGCGCTACTCCAGTCGCCGGAAGTACATCCGGACAAGACGATCACGTTTCGTCTCGAAGCGCCGAAGGCGTCGTCCGTAGCAGTGCTTGGCGAGTGGAACCTGAACAAACCGCAACCGCTCACGAAAGATGACAAAGGTTTATGGAGCGTCACCGTAGGGCCGGTGCCGGCGAACATCTACATATATGTATTCAATGTCGATGGCGTAACCATGACCGACCCCATCAACCCGCTTGTGAAACTTCGAGCCAGAACTTCGGCAAGCATGGTCCAGGTGCCAGGAGGCCAACTGTGGGAGTTTCGGGATGTTCCTCACGGCCGCGTCGAGGTCAACTGGCATCAGTCGGGTGTGCTCGACAGCGCGGCCAGGCAGGTTTTTGTTTATACACCGCCCGGTTACGACAAGGATCGAAGTGCGCGCTACCCGGTGTTGTACCTTTTGCACGGAAGTAATGATTTAGCTGCCGGATGGACCATGGCCGGTAATGCAAACCTTATCCTCGATAATTTTCAGGCTGAAAAGAAGGCGGTTCCCATGATCGTCGTGATGCCATGGGGTCATGCTTTGCCTTTTGGAGCTCGTCCGGCTGAGGGTCAACCGAGCAACAACGAGAAATTCGAGCAGTACTTGATGAAGGAAGTAATGCCGATGATGGAGTCGAAGTATCGCGTCGCTTCGGGCCGGAAAAATCACGCGGTCGTGGGCCTGTCGATGGGAGGCAGTCAGGCTCTTCAGATTGGCCTGCGGCATCTCGACCGATTCGCCACAATCGGTGTGTTCGGAGCCGGTATGTCCAGCTCGGATTTCGAGGCTAGATACAAGTCCTTTGTAGCCGACGCTAAGGGCGCCAAAAAGCTCGATCTCATGTGGGTGGGTGTTGGAACACAGGACCCTGTGGCGGCGAGGGCAAAAGAGCTTTCAGAAACACTTCGCAGCAACGGCATCGATACGAAATTCCACGAAACTGAGGGCGGACACACTTATCCCGTTTGGCGCAAACTGCTCGTGGAGACGGCTCCGCTTCTGTTTCGGTAGGCAGATCCCGCGTAGCTACTGTGACAGTGAGTGCTGCCCATCAGACAGATCTATCTGATCGTCATTCTCGTATTTTTCCGGGCTGCCGCACTATCAGGAAGGGCGATCCTGGCTCGCTACGGCTACACCTTTCCCGGACCCAGCCTTCCTTCGGTGCAGTAGAATCGAGGTTGCTGTCCTGCCTCCTTGGACCGCTTGCCTATGATCGTGAAAACGCATGAAGGAACCGCCCTTGAGGTTTTTTGGCGTTATCGTGGCACGGCCTCCTGGTCTTATCTCACTGCTTTACGTTTTCTCCTGACCCTCCGTCTGGACTCCGATGGCGTTCGGACCTTAAAGGGACTGTTGGCTGAGCGGGTGTCGGCAGGCGACGTTTGGCGCATGCCGGCCAATGAAGTTATCGAGCGGACCGCCAGGCTCATCAGCACTGGTCGACTGATTCTTGTCGAGGATCGTGGGGTCGAACGATGGCCAGGGAGCGGGACGCTTCTTGAATCCCGCTGGCAGTCCGTTCTGCTGCTGAGCAGGAATAACCTGCACATAGCGCTCGATATGGCTCAGGCGACACTTTGGATACACAAACTCCAGAGCCGCCAGAGGCTGACCGAGAGTGCAAAGACGTCGGCTGCGTCTCCCAAGGCCAAACATGAGCGCGAGGCTCACGAGATCGAAATCCGGAAACTTCGCGAGCGCCTGACAACTGCAACGGGTGTTCCGGATTATGCGCATCTCAACGATGTATCGTTCCTGGGCGCAATCGAAGCGGCGTTGGAATCCGGACGTTTGATCCCTGTTTATCACGCGATTTCGGGCCACTCTGAGGGCACGCAGGAAGCCGTGGCTCCCCCTCCTCCCGCATCGGCTCCAGCAACGCCGGACAGGGAAGATCCGGAATCGAATACCTTCGATTCGGACCATACGGGAGCAAGCCAGGCCGCGACCCTGACGCAGGCTGCGGAAGAAGGGGTCCCCTTCTGCGAAGTCTGTGAACGCGAGCGGGCTGAGCGGGAACGGGGCGCGGCTTGAAGATCGACATCGAGCGAATCGAGAAGCAGTTTTGGCCCTACGGCAGTAATCGCGATGTCTACATGATCATCGACCTGGCTCGCGATCGTCGGATCTATTCCGACCTTGTTAATTCGCATTTCAACTATTCTTGCCTCTATAGCGGCGAGATTCCGTTTGATCTGGAAGTGGCGGCTCCTCATCTCGTGCAACTGGAGTTTGAGGATAAAGCGACGCGTTCATTGATTGAGCGCTCCTGGGGTCAGTCGTGGGGGATATTCGTGAAATCGGAGACGCGGATGGAACGGTTGCGCCGGCATCTGCGTACCTTTTTGCGAGTGCGAAGTTATAGTGGGCAAATTCTTCTGTTCCGCTACTACGATCCACGCGTGCTTCGTGTTTATCTGCCGACATGCACGAGCGACGAACTGCAAACCGTGTTTGGTCCGATCAAACATTTCTGGACGGAAGACGAATCGGCGGTATCACTGACCCGATTTGATTTCACCCGCGGTAAGCTTGCGATCGAAGAAACCACTCTTCGTGATACGCAACCACTTGGTTAAGTGTCGAATGACGTGAGGGACTAACTGTGCTTCAGACGGGTGAATATTGCGAAGGCTCGCCTGATGAGGAAAGTTCTCGGCGAGCGCTGGGCGGTCCTCGGAACTGCTTTAGTCGTCGCCTATCTCGGCCTAAGCTACAAAATAATTGTCAAGAGCCGCGACCGGTTGGCCTAAAGCCCGCGGTAAAATCTAAGTTAGTCCTTATGAAATCCCGCCTTGCCGGGGCTGCTGCCCTGTTCCTCTGCTCTACCTCTGTCCTTTTTGGTCAAAAAGTAACAGGGCCCGCCGTGCGATTTCAATTTCAGCCCGGCATCGGGCAAATTGATGTCATGCTTTTGCCGGAATCGGCGCCACTTACTGTTGCGAACTTCCTGAATTACGTCAATAAAGGGTCGTTTACGAACTCATTGATTCACCGGTCGGTTCCTGGCTTTATCATTCAGGGTGGCGGCTATCAATGGGTGGACCGTACTCCGGTGGAAATTCCCCCTGACCCTGCAGTCCGTAACGAATACAGCTTGTCGAACACCAGGGGCACACTCGCAATGGCTAAGGTCGACGGGAATCCTGACAGCGCTACAAATCAGTGGTTCTTCAACCTGGCGAATAATTCGTCAAATTTGAATAATCAGAACGGTGGATTTACTGTTTTCGGCCGAGTTATCAATACTGCGAGCAATACAGTTATGGATCGAATTGCCGCGCAACGTGTGGTGAATGCCGGATCCCCTTTCGATCAACTCCCGCTTGTGAATTACACCGGCGGCCAGATCCAGGATTCGAACGTTATCCTGGTTCGCTCAATCACTTCTCTGGCGACTATTCGCGGAGCGAGCGGCTTTGGCTCATTCGCAGTAGCAGCGCCAGGATCCTACATAGAAATATACGGACCGACACTGTCCGGCGAGACAAGCCGCGAGTGGACCACGGCCGATTTCACGGGCAGCGCCGCCCCCACCTCACTCGACGAAATAAGCGTCACAGTCGGAGGCAGGCCCGCCTTCGTAAGCTACATCAGTGCAGGGCAAGTGAATGTGCAGGTTCCTGCCGACGCTGCAGTCGGCGAAAACCAGCCTGTAGTCCTCAGCTATCAAGGACGGCCAATTGCCTCCGGAAGCTTGTCGATTAGAGCCGTCGCCGGCGGACTGCTCGCGCCGGCAAGTTTCAAGGTAGGCGATCGTCAGTATGTGGTCGCCGTCCATCGCGATGGAACGTTCGTGAGCAATGGAAGCATCGAGGGCGTTCCTTCCTCGCCGGCAATCCCAGGCGAGACATTGGTGCTATACGGAGTCGGTTTCGGCCCGGTCAATCCGAGCAGCATACCGATTGCGGGACAGGTTGTAGAGAGCACAGCAGCAATAACCACGCCGATCGAGATCAAGATCGGCGAAGCCACGGCGCCTGTGCAGTATGCGGGGTTGGCTCCTGGTCTGGTGGGCCTCTACCAATTCAATCTGACCGTCCCGGCAACCGGCTCGACAGGTGACGTGCCGCTTTCGGTCACGCTCTCCGGCGCATCGAACTCACAGACCTTGTACATCCCGGTGCGCGCGGCGCAGTAGTTTCTTACTTCGCTCCGTCTTCCGCCTTCTCGCCGTTCTCGACAATGTCTCCCGGCTGGAAGAGAATGCCTTGCAGAACTTGGCGCCAGATGGGCTTCTTTCGCAGCAGAAACTCGAGGTCCATGCCGAAATGCTTGAACTCTTCCTGCTGAGCGTTCTGCATGATCGCTTTGGCCTCGGCGTCCTTCTCAATGGCGATCCTCTGCTCGTACCAGCTAATCGCTTCCGCCTCTTCGATTACCGAAGTAATCATGCGGGCGAACGTCCGCACTTCCTCCGACAGTTCCGAAGGCGGCTCATGATATTGATCGAATCCCATCGATGTGATTAGAGCACACCATCATTACTATTCGCGCCGACGCGAGAGTAGGCTGGGTTAGCTACAATGCGTTCGGGAGGATATTCCAGTGGACCGTAGAAGGATGATGGTTGGCATGGCTCTCGCGAGCTCTCTTTTTAAACCCGGAAAAACGCGCGCGGCAAGCACCAAGCCCGCCATACTCGGTGGCGCTCCACTCAAAACCGAAGCCTTTCCCTCCTGGCCCATCACCGATGACCTCGAAGATAAGGCGCTGTTGAAGGTTCTCCATGGTGGAAAGTGGAATCGAGGCAATGGGTCACAAGTTAACCGTTTTGAGCAGGAGTACGCGCAGTTGATGGGCGCTAAACATTGCCTCGCCTCGGCTAATGGAACGAGCGCGCTGCTGATTGCGCTCGATGCCATTGGAGTACAACCGGGTGACGAAGTGATCGTGCCACCTTACACGTTCGTCGCAACAATCAATGCTGTGCTTGCAATGAGCGCGCTTCCAGTCTTCGTCGATACCGATCCCAGGACATTCCAGATCGACGCGAAGAAGATCGAAGCTGCGATTACTCCTCGCACTGTCGCGATTATGCCTGTTCATCTTGGAGGGAATGTCGCTGATCTTGATGCGATCTCTGCCATCGCAAAAAAGCGAAACATCCCCGTAGTCGAAGATGCTTGTCAATCGCATCTCGCCGAATGGAAAGGTAAGAAGGTTGGAACGTTTGGAACTCTCGGATGCTTCAGCTTTCAAGCCTCAAAGAACCTGAATTCCGGCGAGGGCGGAGCAGTCCTCACAAATGATTCCGCGATCCTTGATCGCTGTTACGCGTATCACAATAACAGCCGCGGAAAAAGCGCGCCCGGCTACGACTTCAGCTATGTTTCGCGCGGATTGAACCTTCGTCTCACCGAGTTTCAAGCCGCATTGCTCATGGCGCAGATGACACGCCTCAGTAAACAAGCGAGCAATCGAGAAACGAACGCAGAGCATCTTACAAAACAGTTGAAAGAGATTCCGGGGATCCGTCCTGCCGAGCACTACGATGGCTGTACTCGCAACGCATATCACCTCTATATGTTTCGTTACGACTTGGCGCAATTCGCCGGTCTTCCGCGCGCGAAGTTTCTCAAGGCGCTGGCCGCCGAAGGAATTCCCGCTTCAGGTGGTTATTCACCGCTGAACAAAGAGCCGCTGATTCTCAACACGCTCGCCTCACGGGGTTACAAGCGCATTTACGACGAAAAGACTCTTCAGCAGTGGCGTGATCGCAGCGGCTGCCCGGAAAACGACCGTCTGTGCTCGGAAGCAGTGTGGTTCACACAGACGATGTTGCTTGGGCCGAAGACTGACATGGATACGATTGCCGCCGCGATTCGGAAGATCCAGGCGAATGCTGCTGAAGTGGCGCGCGCTTGATGCGTTGCGGGCCAATTCTTTTCGCTGTCACTTTGCTGGCAGCCGATCGCGATCTACGGCTTATCACTGTCGACCCGGCTCATTTTCATGCCGCGCAACTGCATACTGCGCCTATGGCGGGCTTTTCTCGCGATGCGTGGGTTTATGCTCCGGTCGGGAAGGATCTGTCGGCCCATCTGAACTTTATCGGTAATCTCAAGGTTCGCAGCCCGCAACCAGATCACTGGCGCTATCACATCTACTCGGGAGACGATTTCTTCGAACGAATGCTCAAGGAGCGGCCAGGAGATGTTGTAGTTCTCGCCGGCCGCAACGCAAAGACCATTGATTACATTTCGCGAAGTTTAGACGCTGGGTTCCACGTTTTGGCGGACAAGCCGTGGATTATCGATGCAGCGAACTTCCCCAAACTCGAAGAAGCTCTCCATCTTGCCGATAGCAAGGGCGTCGTTGCGTACGATTGCATGTCTCAGCGGTTCGAAATCGCATTCCTGCTACAGCGCGAGTTCGTGAATGACCCAGAGATCTTTGGGAAGAGCCTGGCTGGTTCGACTGCGGAGCCGGCCGTTGAGATCGCCAGCGAGCACTTCCTGCTGAAGCGCTTCAACGGTGTTCCGAATCTCAGGCCCGCAGCCTATTTCGACATACGGCAGCAAGGTGAAGCGCTCGCAGATGTTGGCACTCATTATGTCGACCTTGCGCACTGGACACTCTTCCCCAATGAGGCGCTCGACTACAAGAAGGACATCCAGATCCTGAATGCTCGCCGATGGCCAACCGTGCTGTCGCTGGACCAATTCGTCAGGGTGACAGGCGAGAGTGCATTTCCCGCTTATCTGAACTCTGCGATAAAAGACGGTAACTTACAGTACTTCACGAACAACGAACTTATCTATACTGTTCGCGGACATCATGTGAAGCTTACGGTGTCGTGGGATTTCGAATCGCCAAGCGGGGCAAATGACTCGATGCTTGGTGTATATCGCGGCGCAAAAAGTGAAGTGATGGCCCGTCAGAGCAAAGAAGAAAATTATCTGCCCGAAGTCTACATCAGCCCGAAGCCAAGTGAACGCGAAGCTGTCATTGCGGCATTGGATCGCCGTTTGAAGGCGCTAGCTTCGAGATATCCCGGCCTCTCTTATCGTGAAGAAAAGGGGCACATTCGTATCGTCATTCCCAAGCAACTACGGCGGCCGGATATCGAATACTTCCTGCTGATAGCCGAGCGTTTCGCCGGCTATGTACGCCAATCAGGCACGCTGCCGTCGTGGGAAAAGCCGAATATGCTTGCCAAGTATTGGGTTACGACGCAAGGAGTCAAAAAGGCAGAGGAAAAGAAATGAAGCAGGCGATTCCGTTTCTAACCTGCATAGCTCTGCTGACGTCGTGCGGTGGCTCCTCACCGGGGCAGAAACAAACCGAAACTCCATCAAGACTAATCGCCAAGGCATACGACTCGCAATTCCCGGACGCTCACGATACATACAACGGCATGGGCACAGGTAGTGATGGCCGGATTTACTATGTGCTCAGCTCGGAGAAGATCGACGTCGCCGCCCAGATGCGAAGCTTTGACTCGACAACCGGTCGCATAGAAAAACTGGGAGATCTCACAGAGGCCTCGGGCGAGAAGGACCGGAAAGCAATCGCGCAGGGCAAGAGTCATGTCACGTTTGTCGAGTCCGACGGCAAGCTTTACTTTGCGACTCACGTCGGCTACTACAGCATCATCGACGGCATGGAGAAGATGGGCGTTCCTCCCAAGGGAACTTCGGCCTATCCCGGTGGCCACCTGCTCGCGTACGACATGAAAAGCAAGAGCTTTGAGGATCTTGCGATAGCGCCGGAGCGCGAGGGTGTCATCACGATGAACATGGATACTGTACGGAAGCGTATCTATGGAATTAGCTGGCCTACCGGATACTTCTTCCGCTATGACATACCGAAGCGGGAGATGAAGAATCTGGGCCGGATCGCCGCCGATGGAGAAAATGGCGTCGGCACCCAGTACGAAACGATCTGCCGGTCCTTAGCAGTCGATCCTGGCGATGGGTCGGTATACTTCACGAATTCCCGAGGCGACATCAACCGCTATCGTTACGACAGCGACGCTCTGGAAACGCTGTCACAAGAAGACATGCGTAAGGACTATTTTGGTCTTTATGACCCGCATTCCGCTGGACATATGGGCTACAACTGGCGTCAAACGGTCTGGCATCCAGCATCGAAGTCGATCTACGGAGTACATGGCAACTCTGGATATCTATTCCGATTCGACCCCGTTGCGCAGCGTATGGAGATGTTGGATCGCATAACGTCACTACCGTCACGGAAAGCGGGTATGTACGATCAGTTCAGCTATGGCTACCTCGGCTTTGCGCTTGGACCAGATGGAGAGACATTGCACTACCTGACCGGTGGTCCGATATACAAGGATGGCCAACGTGTTCGTGGGAAGGACTCAACCGCGAAAGGGGAATCAAAGGGCCAGGAGAACCTGCACCTCATCACCTGGCACATCCCGACGGCTAAGTACCGTGATCACGGCCCGATCTTCTTTGAGAACGGCGATCGGCCAGCCTACGTCAATTCCATCGCTGTTGGTAAGGATGGTACGGTCTACGCGCTTACCCGGATCACTCACAATGGAAAAACTCGGACGGACCTCATGTCCATACCCTCGCCGCTAAAAGGGAAGTTGTGATCAATCGGCGGACAGTACTGAAGACATTCCTTGCGGTTCCCATCAGAACTGCTCGCAAAAGATCCGGAAGCCTATTGGACCAAGATTCGCGAGGAACAGTTCCTGCTGCCGAAATGGCGCGCATATCTGAATAACGGGAGTCTCGGTGTGGCTCCGCGTCCCGTTGTTCAGGCCGTGAATGACTACATGGAGCGCGGCGCCTCATTGACTGAAGACGAATATCCGCGCTGGGGCTATGAGACCCTCGATGCTCAACGCGAGCAGTTTGCCGGCTTCATTGGCTGCAAAAAGAATGAACTCGCGATCATGCATAGCGCGACCGAGGCAATGAGCACAATCGCCGCAGGCCTGGATCTGAAATCTGGTGACGAAGTCTTAATCACAGATCAGGAGCATCCGAGCGGCCGTGGTTGTTGGTACATGCGTCAAGCGCGGCAAGGAATCAAAGTTCGCGAAGTTAAGATCAACTTGCCTCCCAAAAGTCCCGAGCAGTTGATTGATGCTGTCGTTTCGGCGATTCGTCCGGAGACGCGAGTTCTCTCCTTCAGTGGAATCCTCACGACGACTGGCCTTATCATGCCTGTTCGCGAAATCTGCGATGCAGCGCGTCGTAAGGGCGTGATCACCGTTGTCGACGGGGCCCACATGCTTGGACAAATCCCCGTCAATATTTCCGACTTGAACTGTGATTATTTCGCCGCCAGCCCGCACAAATGGATGTTCGCCGCTCCCGGTTCGGGACTTCTGTACGTCCGGGAGGAGAATATCGGCAAATTGTGGCCGTCGATCGTAACCGGAAACTGGGACGATACCAAACTCGGGGCTGCACGCTACATGATGGTCGGCACGAACAACCGGGCTGTTGTCGAAGGCGCAGTCGCTGGCTTGAAGTTCTTCCAAACAATCGGCCCGGACAACGTCTACAAACGCATTCACGAACTGGCAGTCGACGTTCGTCGGCGGGCGGCCACAGTCCCATACCTCGAGTTGCTCACTCCGGATGACGATCGCATGTACGGCGGCCTTGTGACCTTCAAGTTTCGCGACAAAGATCCGAAGCCATTTCGCGATCTCTGCAGAAAGCGGCGTATCTGGTTATATGGGGGCGACATGCTACGCGTCTCAACCCACATTCATACTCGGCGGCGCGATCTCGATGCGCTTTTTGGCGCGATGCGCGAAACACTCGGCTAGCTTCATTTAAGTACTAAAATTGATGTAGCTGTTCGCTTTGGGAGACCTGCCTTGTACAAACTGTTAGTCGCTTTCACCTTACTAGCGTTATCTGTGTCCGCACAAACTGTCCTCGGTACTCTGACCGGCCGAGTCCTTGATGCGTCGGGAGCGGCTGTCACGAATGCGGATGTTGTCGCGACCAATACCGGAACCAATCTAACGTTCAAAACCAAGACCAACGACGCTGGGAACTTTGTCATCCAACAACTACCGGTGGGAACATACGAGCTTACCGTCGAAGGGGTCGGTTTCCGACGCTATGTTCGGCGCAACATCGAATTGAACGTTGCACAGACGCTGACTGTCGATGCCAATCTTGAAGTCGGCCAAGTGGAGCAGGCGGTAGAAGTCACCGCAGACGTGACGACTCTTCAAACATCAACATCCGACCTTGGCACGACGATTCAACGCAACAAGCTAGTGGATCTGCCGCTATTTGTAGGCGGCAACGTCCGAAATCTCGAACAGTTCATCTTCCTGGCTCCTGGCGTTACGGGCGACACCGGAAACACGCAGATCAGCGGGTCGCCGAATCGCGCGAAGGAAGTGTTGGTTGACGGTATAGCGTCGACCGGTATCGAGAGTGGCGGTGTGATCCCGGGGAGCGGTCGTCCCTCGGTCGAAACGATCGGCGAGTTTCGGCTTCTTCGCGCCAACTTCAACGCCGAATATGGCCGTACCGGGGGCGGCGTTCAGATTTTCACCACGCGCTCCGGCACTAACGACTTGCACGGTTCGATTTTCGACTATCTGCGCAATGACAAGTTCGATGCCCGTGGCTTCTTCCTGCCTCAGAGGGCAATCAATCGCCAGAACGAGTTCGGCGGTGTGATTGGGGGACCTGTTGTGCTTCCGAAGCTTTACGACGGTCGCAATAAGACGTTCTTCTTTTTCGTATACAGCGGCTTCCGTTTCCGTCAGGGCGCGCCAAACTCAGTCCAGAGCCTGATTCCGCTCGATTACCGGCAGGGCGATTTCTCGCGGTTCGGAAACCTTATCTACGATCCGGCGACAACGCAGAGCACGCCTAACGGAATCGTTCGTCAGCCTTTCCCGAATAACCGAATTCCGGCAGATCGTATCAGCCCGATCTCGGCCAAGGTCCTCGACCAAGTTCCGAACCCCGGGTCGAACGCGCTGTTCAATAACTACATCGGCGTCGGCCGGGGCGCCACGGATTCCAACCAGATCAACGTCAAGCTCGACCATGCGTTCTCCGAGGTCAATCGTCTTAGCGGTTATTACTATCAGGACAAGTTGAATGGACGGGAACCGGAGATCATACCCGGCCCTGCAACGCGAGCTCGCGCCAGTGGAAGCTTCAATTACTGGGCGCGCATTACGCACGACTATGTTTTTACTCCGAGCGTGCTCAACCACATCAACCTCGGCTTCACCCGCTTTAAGACCACGGCCGAATCCTACAGCGTCGATCAGAATTGGCCTACCCAGCTCGGCCTCACTGGAGTAAATACTGGACCAAACAATTCCTTCCCGTGCATCGACTTCACGGCTTCAGGTTATGTGAGCCTTGGTGATGTGAACTGTAACTCGAGGACTCTGCAAGCAAACAATTCGCTGCAAATCAACGATAGCGTAAGCGTGATCAGAGGATCTCATAGCTTGAAGTTTGGTGTCGATTACCGGTTCATGGAAACAAATGGCATCGACATCTATCAGAGCGCTGGCGTGTTTCAATTCAATGCGCTCGAGACTGGCCTGCCCGGGAATCCTAATACCGGTAATGCGGTGGCAAGCTTCTTATTGGGTAACGTCGATCGCGGCATCCTGCGCGACTTTGCCTACTATCCGCGAAATCGCTACAAATACTTCGCCGTTTATGCGCAGGATGATTGGAAAGCCACACGGAAACTGACCCTGAACTACGGTCTTCGTTATGACGTGTACTTCCCGCGCTACGAGAAAAACGATAACCTATCGAGTTTTGATCCAACGATTCCCAACCCGGCCGCCGGTGGACGGCTCGGAGCGCTTTCGTTTCTAGGAGAAGGGCCCGGACGCAGCGGTCGCAACTCGTTCGCGGATACCTACTGGAAGGCTTTCGGGCCACGTTTCGGCTTGGCCTATCAGATCACCGACAAGACAGTCCTACGCAGTGGCTATGGCATCTACTATGCGCAGGGGAACGCAAATGCGGGTCTGCGGGATTCGTTAAGCGCCAGCAGTGGTTTTGCGGCCAATCCTACCTTCGCCACTACGGACCAGGGTGTCACGCCAGCATTCAACTGGAACAATGGCTTTCCTCAGAACTATGTGCGGCCTCCAGTTATCGATCCTTCGGCGGCGAACGGAGCAGCGCTACGGCCAATTCTTCGTGACGACGGACGCCCTCCTTATTTCCAGAACTGGTCGTTCACGGTAGAGCGCGAAATTGTTCCGCGTTTCAATGTCGAGTTAACCTACCTCGGCACAAAAGGCACTGCGCTTGGCAACGGGTTGATTCAGATGAATGAACTGAACCCGTCATTTCTAAGCCTGGGAACGTTGCTTTCCCGGCCCTTTAATTCGCCGGAAGCAATCGCAGCGGGCATCCAAACGCCGTACCCGGGTTTCACGGGTTCCGTCGCTCAGGCTTTGCGACCCTTTCCGCAGTATCTCGATTTGAGCAACCGCTCGAACCCGTCCGGCAGCTCGACCTATCATGCCTTGCAGACACAGGTCTCAATCCGCGCCTTGGCCGGATTGGACGTGCAGATGGCCTACACGTTTGCCAAGACGATATCCGATTCCGACATCCTTGCCGGCGGTGGCCCGGCTGGCCAAACAACCTTCAATCGCGGCTTGGAAAAGGCGATTGCGACTACCGACGTGCCGCATGTCTTTGCGCTGAGTTACAGCTATGAGCTTCCCTTCATGCGCACCAATAAGTGGATTGGTGGATGGGTTCTGACGGGCATTCATCAGTACTCAACAGGCTTTCCGATCGTGCTCTCGGCTAACAATACGCTACCGCTGTTCACAAGCATTCTGCGACCCGATGTCATCCCAGATGTAGAGCGAAGATCGGGAACAGAGAGCTTCGATCCGGCGATCGACCGATGGATCAACCCGGCCGCTTTCCGAGTTCCTGGAAGCCTACGCTTCGGAACTTCCGCGCGATCGTACACGAATCTCCGCAACCCATCGTTCCTTAATGAGAACTTCGGATTGCTAAAGAAGTTCCGCTTTACCGAGAGATTGATGCTTACCTTCCGCGCCGAATGGTTCAACGCCTTTAACCGCACGGTTTTTGGCGCGCCACAGGCCAACGTAAGCAACGCGCAATTTGGCCGCATCACGTCGCAGGCGAACCCGCCACGACAGGGCCAACTTGCTCTACGGCTCGATTTCTAGAAATTGACTGCGGAGGAAGGAGCCTGCTCAGACCTGGACGGTTCGTCTGCGGTCACTTCGCGCGAGGTATTGGGATTCCGCCCTTCGGATGTGACGCAACCAACGGCGAAAGAGCACGAGCTCTCGCAGTCCCAGGGCGACGCACAAGACAGCCACGAGCATCACTATGACGGAGAGAACAGTGGTCATGGCGTTCGTTCTTTACCCGGCGTTTGCGGTTTTCGTGAGTCTGGCCGACCGCGGCTCATCGATGGTAGTCAGGCGCGACGCTCGACTCCATGACAGCCAGCCGAGGTAGCAGGCGCGGAGAAACTCAGCCCGCTCGAAAGGAGTTGTCAGCACGTCATAACCGCCCATGCTGAGCACTTCTGCCCAGAATTGTGTGTCCGCCCCGCGGGAACAAACAATCAGTCGGGGTGCATTCCGGCGGATGCGCAGACATTCAAGAAGATCCACCCAAGTTCCGTCTGGTAGATTACGATTGGCGATTACTACTCCAATATTGTGATTTTTCACCAAGTTACCGGCTTCGCTTAGCCGACTACAGGCATGGAGCTTCCACTGCGTATTCGAAGTAAGCGATCTCAGCGCGGAAAGTTCGGAGTCCTGGTCCGTCACTGCCAGAACACTCACCGGCGCATCGGTGTATTCGCGCAGCAACCAATCTGAGTGATGCATTAAAACCGTTCCTAGACAGAATTGAACATTCTCAGAATACTTAGTTCCGACTGCCTAATCTACTAGGAAGATTGCTGGTTTTAGGGTTAAACACTTAGTTGAAATTTGTGGGTTCCGGTGGCAGTCGTAGTCCAAGTAATTGCCTTTGGACAGCATATTTCGCGAGTTCGACCGTCGTATGGACCCCTAATCTCTTCATCATGCGGTACTTATGAAATTCGATTGTCTTTACCGAAAGATGCAGAATATCGGCGATCTCTTTCGCCGACCGCCCTTCCGTAACTAATTGAAGAACTTCTCGTTCACGGACACTGAGTCTCTCTGCCGACTCATTCTGTGCGACATTCCGCTTTAAGATCGATTCCGACAAATCTCCTGGCAGAGCCGTCGTCAGGTAGATACCGCCATCTATAACCGTACGAATCGCCGCCTCCAGTTCTTCTTCGGCAGACCATTTCAGAAGATAACCAGAAGCTCCAGCCCGTAAAGCCTCCACAACATAATCCCGATCTGCATGCATCGTTAAGAAAATCAGCTTAGTCTGCGGATGCGATTTTTTGATTTGGCGCGCCGCGTCGATACCGTTTAAAAGGGGCATACTGATGTCGAGAAGTACTACATCCGGTTTTAAATCCTCTACGGCCTTAACCAACGCCCTTCCATCGCGCACGCTTCCCACCAGGTCCACTTTGGTTGAAAGAATCTTGTGAATGCCCCCCAGCATCAGGGTGTGATCGTCGGCAAGTAGGACACGTGTAGTGCGGATCATCGCGCGTGATCATCTTTCCAGGGAATCTGGACTGTCAAAGTCGTTCCGTTCTCCGGCGTCGATTCTATCTTGAGTTCGCCGCCCACCTGGCGTGCCCGTTCGGTCATACTGATCAGCCCCAAACTGGGCCGCGACTTGATTGCGTCCGTCCGAAAACCGATACCGAAATCGCGAATCCTCAGAGTTATGTGATTCTTTGCGCCGACCAATGCCACGGAGACCCGTTCCGCATTGGCATGTTTCGCCACATTCCGCAACGCTTCCTGGGTGATCCGATACAAACAGGATGCTACTTCTGGAGATACGGAAGCTTTAATATTGCGGTGGAAACACTTCACCACGATGTTTTCCCGCTTCGCAAATTCGGCGCAATAAGATCGCAACGCTACCGCTAAACCCAAATGATCCAGGATCGACGGATGAAGTTGATAGGCCATCATACGAACTTCGTCCGACACTTTCACGACCCGCGCCTGCACGTCGCGTATTTCCCGTTCAATCTTCTCGCTTGTGGTGTCTCGCAGGGATCGGACAATCGTACCTAAATCGACCGCCAGCATCGCCAGCTTTTGATTCAAATCGTCATGAAGTTCCCGCGAGAGACGTCGTCGCTCGCCTTCTTCGGCCTCGAGCAGCCTGCCGGTGAGCGCACGCAGCTGTTCGTGGCTGCTCTTAAGCGCTGCTTCTTTCTGTCGTAGTTCTGCTTCCGCCTCGCGTCTCTCAGTGATATCGCGCGAATTGACGATGATTCCCTTAACGGAAGGATTCGCAATGAGATTGCGAGCCACGCCCTCCAAGATGCGCCAGCTTCCATCTTTATGACGGAAGCCGAACTCTACCGGCTTGGATGGCTCGCTCGTCGAAAGCACAAAACCAAGTTCCTTCTGGACTGCCGGCAAGTCGGCCGGATTCACAAAATCGAATGCGTTCTTTCCAACCAATTCTTCGGGTGCGTAGCCGAGAATTCGCTCGAGTGCTGGGCTTTCGAAGCGGATTGTACCGTCAGGTTTCAAGATCGTAACGACGTCGACTTCGTTGTCGATCAGGGCGCGGTAATGCTCTTCGCTGTCTCGCAACTTCCGCTCAGCATGCACATGCTCAGTGATATCGGTGTGTGAAATCACCGCCCCGCCGCCGTTTGACCCCCATGGCATGGCGGACAGCAGAAACCATCGGTCAGTTCTGAGAGAGGGGCACGGGTACTCGAGCGTGAACTCGTCAAGAGATCGACGAAGCACAGCTTGAAGACCTTTAAGAGCTTGTTGAGCCTCCTCGCTGAATGCTCCTTTAGCGCGCCTGCAGACGTCCAGATAGTTCACACCAGGGCCAACCCGTTCCGTATCCGGCAAGCCGTTTTCCATTGCGAACCGCTTCCATCTGTCGTTGACCATCAGAATCTTTCCGTCCTGATCCACAACGGCGATGTGTGCTCGCAAGGAGTTCATCATGCTGCCGTACATCTCGTTTTTGCGGCGGGATTCAGTGCAATCTTCCGAGATCTCCCCGTAACCGTAGAGATCGCGGCTTGGGTTAAATAAGGGCGTCAGATGGATGCTTGCCCAAAAGCGTGATCCATCGTTTCGTAAGCGCCAACGCTCGATCGTCGTGCCCCCTTTTGCGTGAGCCTCGCGTAGGTCGGCCTCGGGCGCTCCACTGTTTACGTCAGCGACAGAATAGAGAACGCGGAAATTCCGGCCGATAATTTCGTCTGCGTTGAAATGATAGATCTGTTGGGCGGCAGCGTTCCAGCTCTCGATTTGACCTGTAGAGTCGAGAACTAAAATCGCATATCTTTGGTTGTTCTCAATTAATAGCCGAAAGGAATCCTTTGCTGAATGCCCTGCATGACGTCGGTTCGACCTCGGTACAGCCGATGGCCGTTGCATGTTTCCTCCGAAGCGACTCCCCTCTGCACACGAGATTGTGTCACAAAAGCGCTTCGGGTGGGAATTTCAACTATAGCTTCGCCGCGCCAGTCTGTTTAGCCTTTGCAAATAAAATTGCGTTAAGCGCCGCTGCCGTGCCAATCCAAGCCACTGCGAGCGCTATGTTGATGCTTGCAAACGCAGGGATCGTCAGAGCCAACCGCTCACCGACGAAGACAATACCAGCCTGCACTACGTCGCCCGCCCGGACGAAGAACGAATCGACCGCCTGCTTGGCTTTATACTTCGCCTCACGGCTGGTCGGAAGCCAAAGCGCTTGTTTTGTCGTGTTCCCCAATGAATAATCGATACTGTTGTCCGCGACTTTCAGCCAAGCCATCAAGTGAACCGAAGGGGATCGGAGCAGCAGAAGGTAGCCTGAAAGAGCGACAATCGGGTGAACATACAGGCTCTTTCCGACACCAAGGAATTTGAAGACCCGTGAGACGACGAATAACTGCAGCAGAAACCCGACAAGGTTGACGGTACTAAAAAGCCGGCTGTAGATACTCCCGATGAAATGCTGCCGAGCCGCCGCCGACTCAGGTCCCGCGCCATGAGCCGCATTCGCCGCTTCCACGACGTATCGACTGAACAGATATTCACCGGAAGTATTCACCACGTTCAGCAGCGCGGTGAGCACAGCAATAAGAAGCAGATAGCGGTCGGCGAAAATCATCTGAAAGCCGCCCTCCCTACCTAATGGCTTGTCGACAGCTTGAGCCGCACCGTCGACAAGCGCCCGAGGCGTCACCCGGTTTACGACGCGGCTCAAAATCACGCACAAAATCAACATCACGGCGGCGACAGTCAGCAAACGGGGGGGCCCTATCCTTTCTAGGATCGAACCCGCCTCCAAGGCGCCGAGCCATGCTCCAATACTGCTGCCGACCCCGATCAGCGGAAACAGACGCTTGCCTTGTTCGGGCGTGTACAGATCGTTGGCAAATGCCCAGAACTGGGCAATGACCATAAGGTTGAAGATGCCCAGCCAGAGAAAGTAGACAATGCCGATGTGGAGTCCGGCGGTGAGCGCAACGAGAAAGAGCGCAAGGTGCACGATGAAGAACGACGTGACCCACTGAATTAGCTTGATGCGTGTAACGCGTGAGGCGAATGCTCCATAAGCCGGAACCAGAATGAGCAACAGCAGAGCCTGACCAGCCGAAGAGTACGATTTCACCTCTGCGCTTCCTTCGCTGAGGATGAAAACTTCACGCGCAGTCTTCAACATGTAGTACGCCGCAAGGATGAGAAACATGATGAGAGTCATCAACAGCGCACTCGGGACTTCCTCCCTGCGTACGTCGGCGACGGGCGCGAGAAAACGCTCAATAAGCGGTTTAGGTGCGGACTGCGATCCGGACGTGGCCATTGATCCCTTATTTCCCAAGTCGAAAAGCGCTAAGCCAGAATGTCTTGAAGGACGGAGCCATGAACATCCGTCAGGCGAAAGTCCCGGCCGCTATAGCGATGCGTCAATCGCGTATGATCGAGTCCCAACAGATGCAATAACGTCGCATTCACATCGTGCGGATGAACGCGCTTCTCGGCGGCGCGATAGCCGAAGTCATCGGTAGCACCATATACAGTTCCACCTTTAATCCCACCTCCCGCAAGCGCAATGCTATAGCCATAGGAGTTGTGGTCACGGCCGAAATGCAACTTTGTGTTTGACCCGTTCTCGACTGCCGGCGTGCGCCCGAACTCTGTGCCCAGCACCACGATCGTGTCCTTCAACATGTCCCGATCCTTCAAATCCTGGATAAGTGAGGCCACTGCTGGATCCGCGTTCCTCGCAAGCCGTTTGTGGGACAGTATGTCTTCGTGGCTGTCCCAAGGCTGGGAGTTGCCGTAGTAGATCTGCACCATGCGGACTCCACGCTCCGCCAGCCTGCGTGCAAGCAGGCAACTGCGTCCGATGTCGGTATCGCCGTAACGAGCCAGCGTTTCAGGCTTCTCTTTGCGAATGTCGAAAGCATCCGGAGCTTCGGTCTGCATACGAAACGCAGTCTCCATCGCCTCAATGGAAGCTTCCAGTTGTGTGTCACCGGACCGGACCGCAAGATGTTCGCGATTCAGCGCCGACAACAGATCGAGTTGGCGCCGTTGAGATTCGGTCCCAGCCTTAGCGCGGATGTTTTGAATCAGCTTGTAAGGATCAGTGTCCGTGTTCTTCAGGAAGATGCCCTGAAACACGGCGGGCAGGAAGGCGGACGACCATAGCGGAGATCCAACCACGGGCATGCCAGGACACAGCACGACAAAGCCTGGCAAGTTGCGGCTCTCCGACCCAAGCCCGTACATGAGCCAACTGCCTAAACTGGGCCGGCCGGGCTGAATTGCGCCCGTGTTGAACATGAACAACGAGGGCTCATGATTCGGAACCTCAGTCCACATCGATCGTATGACGCAGCAATCATCGATCATGGCGCCGAAGCGCGGAAACAACTCGGATACTTCGATGCCGCTTTGTCCATGTTTCTGGAATGCGAACGGAGAAGCGAACAGATTGCCAGTAGACCTTTCGGTCTTGGGAGGCCCTCCAGGCATCGGTTGACCGTTGTATTTCGTCAGCATCGGCTTCGGGTCGAACGTGTCGACATGCGACATGCCGCCATTCATGACCACATAGATGATGCGCTTCGCTTTTGGGGCAAAGTGAGGCTGCTTGGGTGCAAGTGGATTCGCATCGGCCGACAGCACGCTCGACAGGCCCAGAAGGCCAAAGCCTCCCGCCATGCGGCTCAACGCTTCGCGGCGCGTCCAGCGCGGATGAACAAATCCCTGTACCGTCCCTGGATTAATCGACATAGGCAAACTCGTTTGAACTCAATAGAACCCAAGCATACTGCTTCCAACGATCCTCGGCCGTCTGCTGCAGAAACTCACGACCCAATTTGAACTCCTGCTCGCTCGGTGCGCGGTGGAACAAGATGCGATAGGCCGCGGCAATAGCATCGTCGTTGGCTTTCTTCTCAATACGTTTGCCGAGGACAGTAGCGCGCTGACCAACGACGTCCGAATTCAGATAGAACAACTTCTGAAGCGGAACATTGGTGACAACTCGCTGCTCGCAAGTAACGGACGCCGAGGGCAGATCGAATAGAGACATCGTCTCGTCCTGCTGAAACCGGCTCGTTTTCGCATATAGGCTCCGTCGTCGAAACTCGGCGGTCAGCGGCTTCGATTCGCCCCCGACAGTGGGGTCCAGTTCTCCGGAGACAGCGAGCATCGCATCGAGTAACGGTTCGGCTTGCAGGCTGTGGCGACGTTGTCGCCACACATAGCGATTCTCACCATCGATTCGTTCGTTCTGAACGTTCGCTGCCGAAGATCGCTGGTACGCTTTCGAAAGTATGATCTCGCGCAGAAGGCTTTTCACCGAATAGTTCTGATCGACCAGCCGAGTTGACAAATACTCCAGCAGTTCGGGTAATGCAGGTCGGTCACCCGCCATTCCGAAGTTTGAAGGCGTGCGTACCAGTCCTTCGCCGAAGAGATTGAGCCATAGCCGGTTCACGGCGACCCTGGCTGCTAACGGATGATGCGCGACGGTATCGGCCAACTGCAAGCGGCCGCTTCCTTCATTGAGAAAGATCGTCTTGTCTCCGGATAAGACGAGTGGGAATCGCCGTGGGACGACTTCTCCCAGCGACTCGGGATTACCTCGAATATTCAGTTGCAGGTCGATGGGAGAAAAATCGTCTGCGCCGAGGAGATAGGGATATTGCGGCGGAAGCGCCTTCTTCAACTCATCGAACTTCGCCTTCAGACGCTCGTATTCCGGACGGGCATCCTGTTCGAGTAGCTGAGCTGTCAACTCGCGATCGAACTTCAACGGCGACGCGCTCTCCCCAAATACTCGATTCCAAGCGACGAAGCGATCTCTCGGAAGCGAGCGTGCTGGAACGTCTGCGCCGGGATTGAAATCCTCGTCCGATCGGTAGCCCCCTGGAAGGATAATCGTTCGACGAACAGGAGCTGCACGCTTGTTCGCGCTCTCGACAGCGCGTCGATTTTCGGCATCGATACTTTTCTTGTCGATGGAGATCTGCGAAATCAAAGACTCAAACGCCTTTGCATCGGCGGCGTTCTTATCGCGAAACCAAGCTTGCAGAAACGGATGATTTTCTTCCGGCTTCGCCAGATAGGCTTTCCAGCGATCGAGAACCTTAATGTTCAAACCTGAGACAGGAGCGCCCTGCGACGAAGCCACCATGTAATCTGCGATCCGGGTCGCGAATCCCTCCGCCAACGCAACGGATTTCTCGTCCAGAAAGGTATTGAGCGCCTTCTCAGCGGCGTCCACCGATTCCTTATCTTTCTTCCATGCCGATGCTTGTTCCTCCGGAACGAGAGGATACTCTTTGTACGCTGTGCTCGCGAACACTCCAGCGAGAGCGTAGTAATCGCTAGCGGTAAAAGGATCGTACTTGTGATCGTGGCATCGAGCGCAAGCTACGGTGACGCCGAGCATCCCCCGAGTCACCATATCGACGCGATCATTTCGCTCATCCGCTCTCGCTTGCGGAGGCTGCGAAATACCGTAATACCAAGGACCAGCCCCGAGCAAACCTGTAGCAGGCAGAAGATCCGGATCATTCATTCGATCGCCGGCAAGCTGCGCCATCAAAAAGCGATCGTAAGGAATATCGTCATTCACCGCGCTCACGACCCAGTCCCGATATCGCCAGGCATTCGCGTAGGAAACTACTTGCGTTCCTGTGAAGTCGTCTTCGCCATAACGAGCGATGTCGAGCCAATGACGTCCCCACTTCTCACCGAAATGCCGTGAGGACGATAGCTCGGATACCAGGTACGACAGCCAATCGGGACGCTGATCTTCGTAGGCAGCCGCAAACTCTTTTTCGTTCGGTGGAAGACCGATCAGATCGAAATAGACTCGGCGGATGAGCGTGCGCTTGTCCGCTGCCGGATTCGCAATCAGCTTCCTCGCCAGCAAGGAATCATCGATCAGCGTATCGATGCTATCTCCCGGTCGCGCGGGTCGCAGAGGTCGAAAAGACCAGTGATCGGAAGGTTCAGCCCAGGGCGCTCCCTCCGCAATCCAGTCACGAAGAGTTTTCACCTCCGCAGGAGTGAGAGGCGCCGCCGGCGGCATCGGCTTAACACTTGGATGATTCCGCTTAACCGCCTGAAAAAGACGGCTGTCTTCAGCCCGACCTGGAGTGACGGCCTCGCCTGACTTTCCGCCGCGCAAAATTGCCTCCCGAGAGTCAAGTCGGAGTCCGCCCAAAGCAGTCTGCGCATGACAAGCCCAACAACGGGACGACAATACTTTTCGGGCTGCGTCTTCCGTCGCGGCCTGGGCCAACACCGAGAGCGTCAATGCCCACACTACCCGCATGCTCATCAATACCGAAGCATATCCAATAAAAGCGGACGACGCGATACTTGACGACGCGATACTTTATGTACCGGCGCCGCCCGAAAGGCGATTCCAACGTTCTCTACAGAGTTCGCAGGAACGCTACCAAGTCTGCCTTTTCCGGGGCAGTAAGCTGCGTTTCGAGGATCAGGTTGAAGAATTCGACCGTGTCCTCCAGCGTGAGTAGACGCCCGTCATGCATGTAGGGCGGACTGTCTTTTACGCCGCGCAGCGGAAACGTCTTGATCGGACCGGTGGCGGAAGCCATCATGCCATTGATCAACCGGGGTTTGTAGAAGCGTTCGGCTTGGAGGTTATGCATCAGGTTGTCCGTGTAATACGGAGCTGTGTGACAACCGGCGCATCGACCCTTACCGAAAAACAATTCCTGACCACGCAACTCGCTGGCGCTCGCCTTCTTGGGATTGAGTTTTCCTTCAACGCCTAACTTCGGCGCGGGCGGAAAGTCCAGTAATTCCTGAAACTCGGCCATCGCGTGGACTTGGCTGCCGCGATCGAGAATATTGACGCCCTTCTTCATGGCGATCACCGGATCGCCATCGAAATATGCGGCGCGCTGCTCGAACTCTGTAAAATCTTCCACGGTCTTGAGCGCGCGCTGAGAACCGAACAGACGCTGCACGTTGACGCCCCGAAGCGACGGAGTATTGATGCGATGCCGGAACTCCTGGGGACGGATGTCTCCAACCAAGTGCGTCGCGCGGTTGGTATGACCGTTCGTATGGCAATCGAGGCAAGCGACCCCGCGGCTGGCATGGGTCGTGCGCCGATCTTCAGTCTGGTTGAATTGCTGCTGAGGGAAGGGTGTCACCAGCAGCCGTACTCCTTCGAGTTGCTTGGGATTGAGGATTCCATTGAACAACTCGTAGAAGTTATCGATGGTCACGAGCTTGCCCTGCGAGACATCTCCCAGATCGGGACGTGTCGTGAGAAAGATGGGCGGCGGAAACTCAGGCAGGAAGTGTTCCGGTGTGTCGAAGTCCAAATCGAAGCGCGTAAGGTCCCGATTTTCTTGCTTCTTCAATTCATCGATTGCGAATTTCGGGAAAAGCATACCCCCTTCCCCATGGTTGGGGTGAGGCAGAGGAAGGAAGCCGGCGGGGAAAACCCCACGCTCCTTAATGTCTTCAGGGGTCATCTTGGCGAGCTGATCCCAAGTCAACCCGGCAGGAAGCTTAACACGCACGCCTTGCTGCACGGGCTTACTGCGCGACATCGTCACACCCGGAGCCGGCTTGTTGCTCAGGTCATAGCGCTCTTCGAGAAGCGCTAGATGCTTCTTCATGATGCCGGCCTTGGCTGCCGACATCCGCTTCATAATTGCGTCGAAGCTTTCGTTGATAACGACTGGAGAAAAACTGGACGGGCGGGTCTTTTCCTGAGCCCATAGAGCGCCTAAGCCTGCTGCAACGCCTGCCGTCAGGATCGAACGTTGAATCCAACGCGTCTTGATTTGCAAAGTATGTCCTCTTTCCGGCGCCCCGAATGGCCGGCGGCCTGGGGGTCTATAGAGGTCCACACCGGAACCGAGCCAGATATTCCAGTTACCATGAAAATAATCAGGGAATATTTTGCCCGATGCGGTGTTGACTTTATAGGAAGGGACCGTCTGCCGTCATTTGCCGATTGCATCTTAGGGTGCCACGGATCGCTCTATCGCTATGCCCGTTCTCTCTGCGGAGACCCCTGGGATGCGGACGAATTGTTGCAGGAGACTTATAAGCGCGCACTCGCGGCACGGCGCAAGCCTGAGGTAGCGAGCGCCGATGAAATCCGGCCGTGGGTTTTTACAATAATGCGGCACATATGGCAGAACGAGCGCAGGCGGGTTTCACGTTCCCAGGAGACGCAGTTTGAGGACGAGTTGCCCTCGGTTCCGGACGAGGGAGCCGAACAGGCGCTCAGCAGGGAACTGCTACTCTCTGACGTCCGGGCCGCGGTGGACTCGCTTCCAGTTCCCTGGCGCGAAATCATAGTAATGCGCGACATCGAAGATTTCTCTTATGCGCAGATCGCGGCGGCGCTCGAATGTCCTATTGGCACTGTGATGAGCCGCCTGGCCCGGGCGCGAGCGGCGTTGCGGCAAATCCTCACGGGGCGAGTTCCTACGACACGTGATGAGGTGCGCCGATGATGAACTGCGTCGAGATGAGGCCGCGCATCGCGCTATACGTCGATCGGGAATTGGCGGCCGCCGAAGCGCTGGAACTCGAAGCTCACTTGACCGCCTGTGCTGAGTGCCGCCGAGCATACAATGCCCTCCGCGAAACGGTCGACGCAGTACGTGGCGCCAAGCCCCTGTATGAGCCTCCGGAACAGTCCTACGCTGCCGCAAAAGAACTCGTTACCGGCTGGGAAAGGAAGCAGACACAGCGACGCTGGATACCTGCGTTGGCTGCGGCCGCTGTGCTGGTAATGGCGGTCATGCTGTCGTGGTTCTCGGCATCGCGTTCGGGGTACGAGAAATTTGCTGCGCAGACTCATCGCAATTACTCTCTGGGCACGATGCCGTTGGACGTTGTCTCGCATGAGCCTCAGGTCGTGTCCCGCTGGTTGGAGCCACGAGTACCGTTTCACCTCAGCCTTCCCAATTACCCCGAAGGCGGGCCGAAGCGCTATTCCCTTGCGGGGGCTCGGCTGATGCAGTACCGCGGGGAGGACGTCGCGTATCTGGCCTACGAAATGGATGACAAACCGATCTCTCTGTTGATCTCTTCGTCATCGCGGATCATGCCGGAAGGCGGGGAAAAGTATCAGTCCGGTGGGCTGACGTTTTATTTCTCGTCGGAAGCTGGCCTCAGAATCATTTCCTGGGAGGATCGCGGATTGACCTATGCGCAAGTGTCCGATCTCAGTGCTAAGGGCGCGGAATCCTGCGTGATCTGTCATGGGGCCGAAGGCGAACGGCGGAAGTTCGAAGGGCTCGGCAACCGGCTTTAGTAACTGTTAGTTGCTACTTCATAATGGGCTTGTGCGGGCTTTCTTATTTCTATTCGCTGCTGTTTCTCTGACCGCGGCGAACCGAATTCCTACTTACCTCTGGACGCGTTGGTTTCCCGAGACCTTGTTGCTGACCACAGCCGCTTCTGCGAGCGATGGTGGCGTTTTCGTTGGCGGACGCCTGGCAATCGAGAACTCCCGTTCCACAGGCTACGTGGCGCGTCTCGCGCCCGATGGAGAAACACGCTGGAGCCATCGATTGGACCAGGTCGATGGCGTGCCCTCAAATGAGGAAGTGCTCGGCGGAACAGTGGATTCTTCGGGCAATTTCTGGATCGTGGGCCGCACGCTGAGATCGGCGGCGATCGGTGGCATTTGGTCTGTCGGTTTCATCGCCGGATTCGATCCCGACGGGCGATTGATCCGCATACATACGCTGGGCACCCGTGACATGATCGCCCAGGCGGTCGCTATCGATGCTGATGGAAATGCCTGGGTATCGGGGACGGTCGTTGGCCCCCAGACGGCATTCGGGTCTCCGGTGTACGGCTTCGTTTCGCGCGTTAGTCCTACCGGCGAGGAAAAGCGCATACTCCAGATCGGCGGGGAGAAACGTGTGTGCAGCGGTGGAAGCAGTTGCATCGCGGCTTGGGGTTATACGTCTCTTCCGCAGATCGCGATTGGCCCGGGAGGAATCGTCGCCGTTGCGGGAACGACCAATTCGGTCGGCTATGAAAGTAAGTCCGAATGCAATCCAGAAGTCGGCCGGAGGAGGAGTCCTCGCGATTCTCAGCCGCGACGGAACGCCCCTTTTCGAATCCTATCTTGGCGGCTCGCCGAATTATGTTGATTCGGTCTCCTGCGGTTCGTCTGCCATACGTGGAATCGCCTTCGACGCGGACGGAATGCTCTACGCAGCCGGCACAAACAGCGGCGAGCGCCCTGTGACAACAAGCGGCGTAGTTCAGAAGGAAACCCCAGTAGTTACCGCACCTCGTTTCTGCTCTGATCCAACAAACCAGATCGGCTTTCTGTATCGGATCGACCCTCTCGCTGGCAGAGTCCTTTTCTCCACCTTGCTGGGAAGCGAAACCGGGTCCGCTCAAGGCCTGTATACCGAGGGAACTACCGCATGGGTGGGCGGTAGGGCAGGAGCGTCGTTTCCAGTAACACCAGGAGCATTCAGTCGAGGCCCCGGAGTTCTCGCCAACATCGCAGGCGACGGCAAATCGATTTTGCAATCCACAAGAATTCCCAGCGGCGTAGAAGGTAGGCCAGTTGTGGCGCCGGGCGGAAAAGTATTCATATTTTCTGATCACGCGATCAGTGCATTCGGCCAACTCCAAAACGATGCGCCAGTCTTGTTCGGAGCTGCGAATGCCGCGGGCCGTCCGATTACGGAATCGATCGTTCCTGGCGAAGTGATTAGCCTCTACGGAGTCGGTATCGGCCCCAAGGAACCAGCCCATCTACTTCTTGACACCATGGGACGTATCGACACGAATCTCAAAGGGGTGCGATTGTTCGTCGGCGGTAAGGCCGCGCCGCTGCTTTACGCCGATTCCGAGCAGATCAATGCCATTGTGCCGTTTGGCGACTTTGGCCCACAGGCCAGCATGGAACTCGTCCATAACGATCGTGTCGTCGCCCGCCGGACTATGCGAATTGCGGCAGCCGATCCCGCCATCCTCGGATCGTGCTGGAATGCGGACGGCAAGCTCAATACCTTCGAAAATCCAACGGCGGCCGGCGAGATCGTATCGTGCTGGATCTCTGGACTAGGTGATCTGACGCCACGCCCCCTCGATGGCGACCTGCCGCAGGATGCGTTGGCACGACCTGTGCTTCCTGTAACGACATATAGCCCGGAATACGCCGAGAAGCTTGACGTCACGTATCTCGGGCAGGCGCCATTTGCTCCCGCGGGTGTCGTTCAGATCAACCTTCGTGCACCCGTGGGAAACGGCTTTACCGTCCAAGTGACCGCTGCCGGCCGATCCGCGTCGGCTCTCATCAAAGTGCGCACTATTTCCACGCCATAAACACGTAAGCTAATAGCTTGTGAAACGCTTACTTCCAATTTTGTTGCTTAGCGCGTCTGCGGTCTACGCGCAGACACACCCGCTTCAGCGGATCATCGAAGCGGCCCGAACGAACTCAAGTGAACTCAAAGATCTTATCGCCTCCGGTCTTCCCGGGCTTAAAGGGCGCGATGGCGCAGTCGTTTGGGGGCAGGACTTTCTCTTCGTTGTCGAATCCGAGAAACCAGCATCCGTATCCATCGATAAGCAGCCGGCCATCGCGATGATGAACGTGCCAGGGACGAAGTACTGGTACAAGCTGATGACGCTTCGTCTTGGGACAACTCACAACTACCACTACCTCGTCGACGGCCGATCCATCGGGACATACGACGTTGCCGGCTATAACCCCGATTCCTATCCATTGCCGGGCGTAGCGCGAGGGACAATCTCCGAGAAGAAGACGCTGACCAGCCGGATCTATCTGGGCATGAAAGCGGACTACTGGATCTATGTGAATGCAGGAGCCGACACCACGCGTGGGGCGCCCTTAATGATTTGGCAGGATGGGGAAACCATTGTCGGTAACAACGACCTGCTCCGGCTGCGTCTCCAAATCGTTTCTGACAACCTCGTTCACAAGAAGCTGATCCCGCCGATGGTTCACGTCCTGATTGCCCCTGGCAGTGGTGGTGAAGCGGAAGGTACTCGGATGCGCAGTATTCAATACGATACGGTATCCGACCGCTACGGCAAATACTTACTGGAAGAAATCTTGCCCGAGGTAGAAAAAACTCACAAACTCCGCTCCGATGCGTATTCCCGAGCAATCGCCGGCGCTTCATCCGGCGCCATATGCGCTTTCAACGTCGCTTGGTACCGGCCCGACCAGTTCAGCCGCGTCCTATCTCATATCGGTAGCTACGTTCCGCTGCAGTGGAAGCCTGATCTGCATCAGGATGGCGGCTATATCGTCTCTCATCGTGTGCGGCGTGAGACCAGAAAGAACCTGCGCGTTTGGTTGTCCGATGGCACGGACGACAACGAAGGCAACAATGGAAGCTGGCCTCTCAACAACATCCTTCTTGCGAACTCCCTTAAGCTAAAGGGCTACGATTTCCACTTCCGCTTCGGTGAAGGGATGCACGCGATAGCGCAGGGAGCACTCGATCTACCCGAATCCCTCGCCTGGCTTTGGCGCGACTATGATGCCGCCAAAGCGCAACAGCAGTATGAGATGGAAGAAGCCGAGCGTGCCAAGCCTGTCTTCCGAGTCAAAATCGCCAACCGCGATGCCTGGTGATCCTTTGCTAGGGCAGGTCCATAGCAGGTACGATCGAAAACGGTCCGGTTGGATTGAATCGAAGCGCGATGATTGCCGCGTTGGAAGGCCTCGCTGCGCCGCCGCCGCCCGGTGGAATTCGTGAGAGTTCAAAAAAGCCACGCTTGCCCGCCGTTTCCGGAAATCTGACGGGCAACGAAACGGCTGAATGCTGCGAGCTGTTCAGCCCGATCACGCCGGTTCCGATGCGGCTCCCTGCCTCGTCATAGAAGGCAATTAGGTAGTCGCCCACAATCGAATCGGTATTCACAAGGGCGATTGCCGTAGAGAAGCCGGAAGTGTTATCGAACGACATACCGTACCTCGCGCTTAAGCCGGATATTGCTACGGCTGCCGCTTCGTAATCCGGTCGCGCTGGAACCCGCTGCCGGAAGTTAACGAGCACGCTTCTCCCAGGCCCGGGAGTATCTTCATACGTGAAGGTTGCGTAGCCCTGTTTCAATTCCGAGCTTTCGCCCGTCGTTTCGACGACTGCAATTCCTTTCCCGCGAGCGACAAGACCGATAGATTCGACGATCCGAACGGATGCTCCCATCCTGACCTGCAGCGTCAGAGGCATCCCAGTGCTATCGAAGAATCGAAGTATACCCGCCGCGGGCCCGTCCTGAGCATTGATAAGAGTGACGGTTGTCTGCCACCCTGCGCCGTCCACCAACTGGGGCACGTATTTACGCAAATTCAAAATAGGTTCCTGCCCGACTAGAGGCAAGGCGATCAAGAGAAGAAGCAATGCAAGTTTCAAGATGTATCCGCGCGCCATGCAAGATTTCTGCGACATTTTTCTGAGACTCGTGTCTACAGGGTAGCTGTAATGACGGCATATAGGCGGATCCACCCCTGGACCGCACAAGAGGCTCAACAGATGAAAATGCGAACGCGTCGGATGCTGATTCTCTCGCTGGCGACAGCTTGCGTCACAGCCGTGGTGGCACAAGACAAGAAACCAACCAGCTTCTCCCCGGTGGTAATCCAAGAAGATTTCGCAAGCGTTGTGAAACGCATGAGCGCGGCGAAAGCCGGCCTCATGAAGAAGCAGGCGGCTCTCCTCGAAGAGCGGTATGACATGGCGAATCGCCCCGCTTCAGGCGTCACGATGACTAAGGGAAAACCTGTGCAGGGTGGCGTTCGAGTCAAACTTCGCGGTGGTATGACGTGGGAAAAACTGGCTCAAATGACCCCCGAAGATATTCTTGCAAAGGGCGCATTTCCCGCCGGCTTTATGCCGCTTCCGCACCCGAATCACCCTGAGGGCGGGATGATTTTCCCTCAGTTCCATATCGACGAAATCAAGAAGCAGGAAGGACGGGACTTGGCGCGATTCGATCTGGATTTCGATCTCCCCGACCATGTTCTGCCTGAATTTCCACCGCCGATATTCTTGACGACGCGCCCCGATCTCGGGGATGTTTCGAAGGGAAAACTGGTGACAATCGACAATTTCTTCGAGTTGTTTAACGGGATCCTAAACCCGAAACAGCTCGAAGGGTTGCGAATTCTTGTGAGCCCTTTCCCGCAGCAGCAATTCAACGCGACTGAGGACCGTCGCAGCGCAAAGTCGCATCGTGGCGTCACATGCTTCGACTGTCACATTAATGGTCACACAAACGGGGCCGCCCATCTCGTTGGTGACATCCGGCCGCAGGAGTTCCGCCATCGGATCGAGACGCCCTCTTTACGCGGTGTGAACATCCAACGGCTTTTCGGATCGCAGCGTGCGTTAAAAAGCATCGAAGACTTCACCGAGTTCGAACAACGGGCCGCCTACTTCGACGGCGATCCCGTGATTGCCACCAAAAAGGGGGTAAATCCGCTGGATCGCGGCAGTCAAGTGCAATTCATGGCAGAGTTCCAGGAACTGATGGATTTTCCGCCAGCGCCTAAACTTGCTGTCGATGGGACTCTGAGCCCCAAGCGGGCCTCGGAGGCTGAAAACCGTGGACAAGCACTCTTCTTCGGCAAGGCTAAATGCGGATCATGCCATCCTGCGCCGTATTACACCGATAACAGCATGCACAATCTCCGCGCTGAGCGCTTCTACAAGCAGCAATTAATCAATGGCATGATGGCGTCAGCCGATGGTCCAATCAAGACGTTCCCGCTGCGAGGAATCAAGGATTCGCCTCCATATATGCACGACGGGCGATTGCTAACGCTCGAAGATACGGTCGAGTTTTTCAATATTATTCTCGAAACCGGTTTAACCGCCGCGGAGAAAGCGGATATCGTCGCGTTCATGCGAGTTTTGTGAGGGAATCCCGCCGGGTTTCACTGGACGCCTGGTTTCAGGTACGATCATAGTCGACATGTCGAATCGAGTATTAGTCACATGTGGAGTAATTGCTGCCGCTGCGGTAGGAATGCTTTTCCGGTCCCGGCGGCGGGATGGCGCGAGTCTGAGCGGGTCAGCGGAGTCGGAGCCTGCGGGCGGAATGCTCGCTGCCATTGACGTTGACGATGACGAGCAGGCCGAAATCATTAGCCGGGCAAGACCCGCGCTGGAACGGGCCGCGAAGCTGGTTTAGATCGTTTAACAGACTCGTCAGGTATATCGCCTAATATAAGGGCTTAGCTCGCGTTCGAAGCGGCGATCTAAAAGGCGATATACTTCCAGAGTTTGAGAACGAAAAGTACCATGCTCCGCAAAACAGCTTGGATCCTGCTATCAGCGGCGGCAGGCCTGCCCGGCGCTCCCGGTTTCACGAATGATATTCGGCCGCTCCTCCAAAGGCATTGTCAAGGATGCCACCAGCCGGCTTCGAAGGCGTCCGACCTCGACGTGACCTCCTTTTCCGCGTTGATGAAGGGCGGAAAGCGCGGGCCAGCCTTAGTAGCAGGAAAGCCTGACGAGAGCTTGGCGCTTCGCTATATAACCGGCGCCATGCAGCCGCGGATGCCCATGGGACAGCCCGCTTTAAAAACAGAGGAGATCGACTCATTTCGCGCCTGGATCTTAGCCGGCGCCAAAGACGATTCTTCGGAAGAAGTCATCAGCACAGGCCCCATCATTTATTCACAGCCACCGGTAATCACAGCGCTGCGCTTCTCGCCTGATGGGTCAACAATTGCCGTATCGGGCAATCGGGAAGTGTTGCTCCACAAAGCCGATGGCAGCGCCATTGTCCACCGGCTCGCAGGCAAAGCCGAGCGAATTTTGTCGCTGGCATTCAGTAAAGACGGTGGTCTTCTCATCGCCGGTGGAGGCACTCCCGCGCAGTTCGGCGAAGTCCAGGTATGGGACACCAAAGAAGGAAAGTTGCTTCGTTCGACCTCGCTCACGAACGACACCGTGTTTGGAGCTTCGTTGGCGCCGGACGCGTCCCGCATCGCCGTGGGTTGCGCCGACAATACGGTGCATGTGATCGAAACGGCGACCGGCAAAGAGCTGTATAAAATCGGCAATCATGAGAACTGGGTCCTAGCAACGGTATTCGGTGTCGACTCTAAACGCTTTGTTTCTGCCGGCAGGGACCGCGCCGCCAAACTGATCGACGCCTCGTCGGGAGCATTTCTCGAAAACGTAAACTTGCTTCGCGGTGAACTGAGCGCAATTGCGCGGCATCCAAAGAAGGACATCGTCGTCATTGGCGGGGAGGAGCGATATCCATACATCTATTTGATGGACCGTCCTCGAAACATGAAGATCGCCGATGACACCACGCTTGTTAAAAAAATCGAGCGGCAGGATGGCGCAATTACAGCTCTTGACTGGTCCCCGGATGGTTCTCGTATCGCTGTCGCGAGCGCGTCGCCGAACGTCAATCTATACGACGCAGAAACCGGTGAGCGCAAAGCGTCCTGTACTGGGCACTCCGCCGGAATCTATACGGCCGTCTTCTCTCCCGATGGTTCGCGTCTTGCGACGGGAGGGTTCGATGGAAAGGTTCGCATCTACAACACGAATGACTGCAGCCTGCTAAAGGCTTTCGTGCCGGTCCCGCTGTCAACAGGATCGTCGCAGACAGGAGCTGCGCAATGAAAATCACAGCAGTGCTGCTCTTCACATCGTTACTTTGTGCCGCTCCGCCGACGATTACCAAACTCGAACCGCGCGGCGCGCAGAAAGGCCGCGCATTCACCCTGACAATATTGGGCACGGGTTTGGCGGAAGGCCCAAGCATTCTTTCGACTCTACCTGCCACTTTCACTGCGCTCAGCCCGGAGAAGCCCGGCATGGAGAATCGATACGCGACGTTTCTGGTAGAGCCTTCGGGTGAGTGGGATGTCGGTGTCTACCCGATTCGGATCAAAGGCGCCAACGGTATCTCAAACATCTTGCTGTTCACGGTTGGCGCATTTCCTGAACTTACGGAAGACGAATCGCGCCCCGGATCGCTACCTCGACAGAACGATACGATCGAAAAAGCCCAGACGATTCCATCGACTTCGCTAACACTCAACGGAACCTTGAGCGGTCCCGAACGCGACGTGTATCGAGTTCATGTGAAGGCCGGAGAGAAGCGCGTCTTCGAAGTGGAAGCACGCCGATGTGGATCGAGCATCGATCCTGTCATTCGCGTGCTTGACGGGTCCGGCAAACTCATCGCGCGATCGGAAGACGATCCGGTCTTGAGCCTCGATCCTCGACTTGCCGTAACGTTTCCGAAGGAAGGCTTCTATTACGTCGAGATTCACGATGCCAGGTTCTCTGCGCAAACGCAGGACTTTTATCGCCTGAAGACCGGTTCTTATGAATTCCCGTCCGAGATCTTCCCATTGGGAGGACAGCGCGGACAGCAGGTGAATGTGTCTGTATCCGGCGCTCCTGTAAAGGCTGATTTGACCGCGGTAAAAACTCCGCAGACATACGTTAACCTTCCGAACTCACCCGCGTTGCCCTTGCCGTTCGCGGTCGGTGAATACCCCGAAGTGATGGAGCCGGTTTCAGCTCCTTTGCAATTGCCCGTGACCGTCAACGGGCGGCTTTCAAAGCCATCGGAAGAAGACAAGTATGACCTCGCCGTAACGCCCGGTGAGGAACTGATCTTCAGCTTGCAAGCTCGGGAGCTAGGGACATCGAAGATCATCGGGTTGATCGTCATCCGCGACGAGAAGGGCAAAAAGCTCGCTTCGGCGGGCGATGGTCCGCTACCGGTGGATGTAGGCGCAGTTCAAGCCAGTAGCCGTACGCAGGGAGATCCGAAACTGCATTTTAAGGTCCCCGCAGATGTTCATCGAATCTCTGTGACGGTGGAAGACATCGCGCGACGCGGCGGCAAGTATTACGCCTATCGCTTGACCGGATACCGCGCTCCGTTTGAACTCGAGGCCAGCATCTCTACCCCGTTTGTAAACATTCCTGCCGGGGGAACGGCCTTGGTCAACGTCAACGTCGAGCGTCATGGCTACATGGGTCCGATCCAAATCGAAGCCGCTAACTTACCCAAAGGGGTCGCCGTCGCGGGCGGTGACGTTCCGGCAGAGATCCCCGACCCCAACAACAGGGCGACTAGCCGGCGGTCGATGCTAACCTTGACTGCCGACGCTGATAGCAAGTTTTCCACAGCGGAAATCAGCCTGCGCGCCGTCGGGACCAACCAGGCGGGTGAGAAGGTCCGTTATGCTGCGACCGGTGTTGGCTATGCGATCGGTGTGGCAGGCGCCACGTCGCAAGGCGTCGTCGACCGTCAGCGACCGCTCACAGGAGTCTGGCTCGGACACGAACTTCCAGCGGCTATGACCGATCCGACGCCGGCGAACCTGGAACTCAAGCTCGAGAACTCGGAAAAGAAAGAAAACGGCTATGAATTTCGTTTTCGCTGGACGTGGAACGTCAAAAGTTCGATGCTGTCGGTTCCTGAAAACGTGACTGCGGATGTGCCAAATTTCATTGATCTGCGCGTGATTGGAATGGAAGTGGATAAGATGGATCGCAAGACCGGAACCTTCCTAGTCACGTCGACGAAGAACACATTGCCCGCGCTGTACAACATTATGGTGACTGGTCGGCTGATGGGTGGCGGAGCGCCGACCGATATTTACTCGCCTATCATTCCGTTCACATTGCCCGCTCTTGATCCGGAGGAAAAGCCAGCGAATGCGTCCGCTTCTGTTGCTCGCTAGTACGGCGAGTTTGTTTGCAGCCGAGCCCGTTACGTTCTTGCGAGACGTCGCGCCCATTCTCAATAAAGTGAGCTGTACTTCGGGGCCTTGTCACGGAGCCGCGAAGGGCAAGAACGGATTCAAGCTGTCGCTGCGTGGCTACGATCCGCAGTTTGATTATGAAGCGCTGCTCTACGACCTCTCGGGCCGGCGTTTCAATCGAGCTGAGCCTGGCCGAAGCCTGATGCTCGCAAAGCCCACCCAACAGGTTCCGCACGGCGGTGGTTTGCGCTTCGAGAAAGACTCGTCGTACTACAAGACGATTTACGAGTGGATCAAGCAGGGTGTACCCTACGGCGATCCGGCGAAGGACAATGTTGTCGCTTTGGACGTTCAGCCCAAAGATGTCGCGATGCCGAAACCCGGGGAAATCGCAGAGGTCAAGGTAGTCGCCCGTTTCGGTGATGGCCAAACGCGCGATGTCACGAAGGAAGCAACTGTCGAATCGAACACTCCCGACGTTGCCAAGGTCGATCCCGCCTCGAAGGTTTCGGGCGAGCGGGTTGGAGAAGCCACACTTCTCGTTCGCTATCAAGGGAAGTACGCCACTGTACCCGTAACGATATTGAACCCGAAGCCCGGATTTGCCTGGAAGCCGCTACCGCAGAACAACTATATCGATCAACTCATCGACGCGAAACTTCAGAAGCTTCGAATACAGCCATCCCCTGCAACGGACGACGCAGCCTTCCTACGACGCGTCTCGCTCGATCTAACGGGTCAATTACCATCTCCCGACGATGTCCGAGCGTTCCTGGCGGACCCGGCTGCAACCAAGTTGAAGCGCGCGAAGAAGATCGACCAGTTGATCGCCAGTTCGGCCTTCACGGATCAATGGACCGTGAAGTGGGGCGATTTGCTCCAGTCCTCGCGCAAGTTCCTGGGCGAGAAGGGAACGTATGCGTTCCGGGAATGGATTCGGGAATCGATCGCTGCGAACAAGCCTTACGACAAGCTCGTCCGCGAACTCCTCACAAGCCACGGCAGCACCTACGATGATCCGGCGGCAAACTTCTTCCGCGCAACTCGTGACCCGAAAGCCACCATGGAGAAGACTACGCAGGTCTTTCTCGGTGTTCGCATGGTGTGCGCGCAATGTCACGATCATCCGTTCGAGCGCTGGACCCAGAATCAGTATTTCCAAATGGCCGCGTTCTTCTCGGCGGTAGGACTGAGACCGGGATACGAAATCGGCGAAGAGATTATCTACGATCAGCGCGAAGACTACGAGATGAAGCATCCGAAGGACAGTCGTGTCGTAGCGCCTGAATTCCTCATTGCGTCGACTGCTCCAGTGAAGATCCCCAGCGATCAGCGGCGTCGCGATGCGCTTGCAACCTGGCTGGTATCCAAAGAGAATCCGTTCTTTGCGAAGGCTATTGCCAATCGCGTTTGGAGCTACTTCTTTGGACGAGGCATCATCGACCCCGTCGACGACATCCGCGCGTCGAATCCGGCTGTAAATCCAGCCTTACTCGATGCGCTGACCAAGGACCTGACCGATCACGGCTTCGATCTGCAACATCTGATGCGAACCATCGTGAATAGCCGGTCCTACCAGGCAAGCTTCTCTACGAACGAATGGAATGAAAAGGACGCGGACAACTTCTCTCATGCGATTCCTCGGCGTCTGACGGCCGAGCAGCTAATGGACGCCGTTGCCAGCGCTGCCGGAGCGCGTCCCGACCTACCCGAAGTTCCCGAGGATACGAAGGCTTCTCAGGTTCCGGACCCTCATGTCGGTAAAGATGGATTCCTCGACCTGTTTGGGCGCCCGTCTCGCGAATCGTCATGCGAGTGCGAGCGTCGTGCCGATCTCAGCCTTCCGCAAGCGCTCAATCTCATCAACGGAAAAACGATTTCGGATGCCGTCGCCGACCCGAAAGGACGCGTCACTACAAGCGTTCTTGCCGGTAAGAGCGATGCGGCGATCATCGAAGATTTGTATCTGTCGACGCTATCGCGTTTCCCGACCAAGACCGAAGCTGCGAACGGGATCAAGTATCTCGCCGGCGGCTCGAAAGCGACTCGCGCGCAGGATCTGCTGTGGGCTTTACTAAACAGCAAGGGATTCCTCTACAGTTATTAATAAGGAGCTTGACGCGTCATGCTGAATATTCCTGGAAAACCCGGACGTACTTGTGAAGGTCCCACCCGTCGTGAATTGATGCGCATCGGCTCGCTTGGGCTGGCCGGACTGCATCTTCCCGGCTTCTTTCTATCGCAGAAGGCGGCGCTGGCAAACAGCATCGCCGACAAATACGCCGGCGCGCGCGGCTTCGGCGCTGCCAAGAATGTCATCATGATCTTCCTCCAGGGCGGTCCCAGCCACATCGACATCTGGGATCCGAAGCCCGACGCTCCCGCCAACATTCGCGGAGAGTTCAAGCCGATCAAGACGAAGATTCCGGGCACTCACATCGGCGAGCACATGCCGATGATGGCCCAGACGATGGACAAGGTTACGCTGATCCGGTCGATGAGCTACACGCCGAACGGTTTGTTCAACCATACAGCGGCGATCTACCAGATGCTGACGGGTTACCCGCCCGACAAGGTCTCTCCTTCCGGCCAGTTGGAACCTCCGAATGCGGCAGATTTCCCGACTGCCGGCAGCCACGTCAGCAAGTTGAAGCCGCCGAAAGATCCAGTTCTTCCGTTTGTCGAATTGCCGCGTCCGCTCCAGGAATCGGGGATCATCGGCAAGGGTGGCGCGGCCGGATTTCTCGGTAAAGCCTACGACCCGTATCGGATGTATCAGGATCCGGCGCAGAAAGTAACTCTCGAAGACCTCTCCTTGCGTAAGGAGATTCCGCCAGAGCGTTTGAAGGATCGCTTCGAATTGCTCAAGGGAATCAACGGCTCGATGCCGGATCTGGAGAAGGCGCTGAATCAGTCCGCCGTCGACGAATACTACGGCAAGGCGTACGATCTCGTGCTCAGTGGCAAAGCCCGCGACGCGATGGACCTTTCGAAGGAACCGGACAAGGTTCGCGAGCGCTACGGAATGCACACCTTCGGACAAAGCACTCTGATGGCTCGCAGACTAATCGAGGCTGGCACAAAGTTCGTTCAGGTGAATTGGCCGTCCGTGGCGAATGGCGATCCCGAAAAGACTGCCTGGGACACGCACGCTGCCAACTTCGGACCGCTCAAGAATCTCCATTGCCCAAAACTGGACAGGTCGCTTTCCGCGCTACTCGAAGACATGGATCAACGCGGCATGCTGAAGGACACCATGGTCGTTGCCATCGGCGAGTTTGGACGCAGTCCGCGCATGGGTGTGTCGACAAGCGGCAATAGCAACAGTCCGGATGGCCGCGACCACTGGCCGTATTGCTACAGCGGCGTGGTCGCCGGCGCCGGCATCGCCCGGGGAATGCAGTACGGCGAATCGGATGCGACAGCCTCCAGCCCGAAGGACAAGCCAGTTCACCCGAACGATCTTCTGGCGACCATTTATTACGCCCTCGGCATCGATCCCGACATGGAGATCCGCAACCACTTGAATCAGCCGCGCGAACTCGTAAAAGGCAAAATCGTCACGGATCTATTCGCGTGAAATGGGTCGTTCTTGCTCTTCTCGGGTTCGTTTTGCAAAAAGGCGCTGACGCGCAAGTAAAAGCATTCACAGGCGCAAGTGTCTTCGATGGAACCGGTTCGGCGCTCATTGCAAACGCGACCCTAATCGTAGAATCGGGTCGAGTAAAGGCAGTCGGCCCTGCCGGCAAAGTCTCAGTTCCGTCTGGAGCTCAAAGGATCGATGTTGCCGGCAAGTTCATTATGCCGGGGATGGTTAACGCGCACGGACACATCGCCGACACGCAAGGGCTCCGCACCGGTCAGGAATTCTACACCGAAGACAACCTATTGAAACAACTGCGTTTGTACGCGCGTTACGGCGTGACGACCGTCTTCAGCCTGGGAGGCGACGGACCCGAGGGCTTCAAATTACGAAACGAACAGGAAACAGTGAAATTGGATCGCGCCCGCATCTATGTCGCTGGCGAGATCATAACCGGTAAGACCGCCGAAGAGGCGCGCAAGAACGTCGATCGTGTCGCCGACACGAAGCCGAATCTGCTCAAGATCCGCGTCGACGACAACCTCGGGACCAGCGTGAAGATGACGCCGGAAGTCTATAAGGCGGTTATCGATCAAGGCCGAAAGCATAAGCTGTCGGTGGCGGCGCACATGTTCTACCTTGAAGACGCGCACGGACTGCTCGAATCGGGTGCCGGCATGCTGGCCCATAGCGTCCGGGACAAGGACATCGACGAGGGCACGATTCAGCTCATGAAGCAGCGCAATGTCTGCCTGTGTCCTACGCTGACCCGCGAAGTCTCGACCTTCATTTACGAAACGAAGCCGACCTTCTTCGACGATCCCTTCTTCCTTCGCGATGCCGACAAGGCTGTCCTGGCGCAGCTTCAGGAGCCAAAACGCATGGAGGCGATGCGAAACAGCTCATCCGCGCAGAAGTACAAGAAGGCTCTCGAGGTAGCAAGCCGGAACGTCAAGAAACTATCCGATTCCGGAGTGAAGATCGCCATGGGAACCGATACCGGACCGCCCGCGCGCTTCCAAGGCTACTTCGAGCATATGGAACTGGACCTCATGGCCAAAGCGGGCATGACTCCGTTGCAGATCCTGAAGTCCGCGACTGGCGATGCGGCGGCTTGCATGAAGATGCAGGGTAAGATCGGCGCGCTCCTTCCCGGCGCATGGGCCGACCTGATCGTGCTGGAGCGAAACCCCCTCCAAGACATCAAAAACATGCGGACGATTCAGTCCGTGTGGATCGCCGGCAATCAGGTTCCGTCAAGCCGCTGAACGGTGGGATCATAGAGGTGGTATGCCGGAGCGTATCACCAAGCTCAACATCAACGGCAAGAATGTACGTATCGACGTCGCTGCCGACCGGCCGTTGTTGTACGTCCTTCGCGAAGATCTCGATCTCACGGGTAGCAAGTACGGTTGCGGGGAAGGGCAGTGCGGAGCATGCACCGTCCTTGCCGATAATCTCGCCATTCGATCCTGTATAACTCCAGTCGGGTCCGTGGCCACTAAGCGCATCGTCACCGTCGAGGGACTCGAGCGCAATGGCAAACTTCATCCCGTACAGCAGGCGTTTCTCGATGCGGGGGCGTTCCAGTGCGGCTTCTGCACACCGGGAATGATTGTCGCCGCAGTGGGCCTCCTGGCGAAGACCGCGAAGCCTTCTGAGAGCCAAATCCGCCAGGCGCTCAATGGAAACATCTGTCGTTGCGGCACATATCCTCGAATCGTGACCGCCGTCCGCAAAGCCTCTTCCGCGAAGACGGAGGTTTCTCGTGCCGACTGATTTCTTCGAGCCCGAACGCTACGAACTGACAGAGCCCGCGCTCTACAAATTCGAACTCGATCGTCGCGATTTCTTCCGAACGCTCGGAGCTGGATTTCTTGTTCTCGCTGTCGTCGAAAGTCTTGAGGCTCAGGAGTCAGGTGGAGGCCGAGGCCGCGGCGGCCGACCGCCTATGCCCCAAGTCCTAGGTCCGTGGCTTCACATCGGTGAAGACGGCACGATCTCCGCTTTCACCGGCAAAGCCGAAGTCGGACAGAACACGCGCACCGCGCTGACGCAAGGCGTCGCCGAAGAGCTGCGCGTCCCTGTGAGCTCCATCCAACTGGTCATGTCCGATACTGACCGCGTGCCCTTCGATGCAGGGACATTCGGCAGCCGCTCGATGCCCGACATGCTGCCACAGATGCGGAAGGTCGGAGCCACAGCTCGCGAATTGCTTATCGACCGCGCGGCCGTCATGTTGAATGCCGATCGCTTGCAATTGAAGGCTGCGGAAGGGAGGATTACGAACAACGCGGCGGGAAAATCGTTGGCTTACTCCGAGCTTGTGAGAGGCCAGAGCGTGATGGCGACGGCGCCTGTCGGACAAGCGCAACTCACACCTGTGAGCGACTGGTCGGTTCTCGGTACGTCAGCAGCCAAAGTAGATGGCCGGGCGATGGTGACTGGAGCGCATCGCTATTCTTCCGACCAAAAGCTTCCGGGAATGTTGTACGGGTGTGTCGAGAGGTCGCCCGCTACGGGTGCAACGCTTGATACGGTAAACGACACGGCGCCCGAAGGAGTGGTCGTCGTTCGAGATCGCGATTTCGTTGGTGTTGCCGCTGCGAGTCCCGCGGCGGCGCGGCAAGCAGCTGCGTCATTGAAGGCGCAGTGGAAAGGCGGACCGCAGTCATCCGACAGCGACCTGTTTGGACTTCTCAAGACCACGGCTAAGCCGCGAACCGAATCGACCAAAGGCTCAATCGACGAAGGTCTCGCGGCAGCCGACCATCAGCTCTCAGCGATATACACAGTCGCATACATCGCGCATGCTCCGCTCGAACCACGCGCCGCGCTCGCGCAGTGGCAGGACGGCAAGCTGACAGTTTGGACCGGCACGCAGCGTCCTTTTGGCGTTCGCCGCGAACTTGCCGACGCGTTCAGCATTCCCGAATCGCAAGTGCGAGTGATTGTTCCGGATACAGGCTCAGGATATGGCGGAAAGCATACGGGCGAAGCTGCCGTCGAAGCGGCTCGATTGGCAAAGCAGGCAGGCAAGCCCGTAAAACTCGTCTGGACGCGAGAAGAGGAATTCTCGTCAGCGTACGCTCGTCCGGCTGGTGTCATTGAGGTCGCCAGTGGCGTTCGCAAAGACGGCGCCATCACCGCTTGGGACTTCCATAACTACAACTCGGGATCGTCGGGTATCGCGACACTTTACGACATTCCTCATCAGCGTGTCCATTTTCATCCGAGTCAATCGCCTTTGCGCCAGGGATCTTATCGAGGTCTTGCCGCCACGGCAAACCACTTCGCCCGCGAAGTGCACATGGATGAGATAGCGCACACTTTAGGCAAAGATCCACTCGCCTTCCGCCTTGCGAACCTGAAGGACCCTCGTCTGCGCGCGGTCTTCGAGCGAGCGGCTGAAGCTTTCAAATGGGGCAAATCATCTCCGGGGTCCGACCGAGGATTCGGCTTTGGAGGAGGTTTCGAAAAGGGCGGATACGTTGCTACGTTCGCGGAGGTCTCCGCCGACGCTGACCTCAAGCGAGTTCGTGTCGAACGTGTCGTTACGGCGTTCGAATGTGGCGCCGTAGTCAATCCCGATTGCCTCCGCAACCAAGTGGAAGGCGGTGTCATTATGGGGCTCGGCGGAGCTTTGTTTGAACAACTCCGCTTTGAGAATGGTCGTGTCTCGAACCCGCAGTTCTCGCGCTACCGTGTTCCCAGGTTCGCCGATATGCCGGCGACTATCGAAACAGTACTCGTCGACCGCAAAGATTTGCCATCCGCGGGTGCTGGGGAAACACCGATCGTCGGTATTGCTCCGGCGTTAAGCAATGCGATTTACGCGGCAACCGGTAAGCGATTGCGATCCATGCCACTCTTACCCTGATGGCTGTACCGGCACTAGCGTTGACTCCGGCTTCACCGCTCGACATTCTCGAGAAGGCGATGCACTCCTCGCGATCTGAATGGATATTCCTGCGTGAATTGCGTGTCGGTACCGGCCGTCGTAACGGGGATGCGCAGCGCCTCGACGCATTTGCTTTGAACTCGCTGCCGTACACCGGCATGAAGCGCGTCTGCTATGAAGTCAAAGTATCCCGCGCCGACTTCCTGTGCGAAATTAAGCGCCCATTGAAGCGCCGGATCGGTATGCGCTATTCGAACGAGTTCTACTTCGTAACTCCACCTTCGCTTATCGACGTTTCGGAGCTGCCCGCTGAATGCGGATTGATCGAACTAGGCCATGCGAGCCCGGAAGAATGGAGAGAACTGATCCGACGTCAATCAGGATTCTTCCACTTCGATCCCGATACCCGAGCCTTCTGTATGATCACCGTTCCGGCGCCTTGGCGGGATACTCCGGGGCCAACTTGGCAGCTCGTTGCAGCGATGATGCGCAACCAGCGCCGTGAGCTTGAGGAACGTCCTCCTGCCCAACCGGCCCAACAGCGTCTGACGTTCTAAAACTAAGCCACAATCTCGCGAATCAAGTTTCCGGCAACATCCGTAAGCCGCATATGCCGGCCATTGTGGAAGTATGTCAGTTTCTCGTGATTCAGACCGAGTTGATTCAGCACTGTCGCATGAACATCGTTGATCGATTTACGATCCTCGACCGCGGCATATCCGAAATCATCGGTAGCTCCAACGACCGTACCGCCTTTAATGCCGCCGCCCGCGAGCCATATCGAGAAGCCCAGCGGATTATGATCACGACCCGTCATCTTCTGCGAGATTGGCATACGCCCGAACTCGCCATGCCAAATCACTAAGGTCGAATCGAGGAGCCCTCGACTTTTCAGATCGGTCAACAAGCCTGCAATAGGCTTGTCCGTCTCCATGCAATGCATTTCATGGTTCTCTTTGAGATCCCAATGGGCATCCCAGCTCTCGCCGAAGTTCCCTCCGCCCGAGAAGATCTGTACGAATCTCACGCCGCGCTCGACTAATCTGCGGGCCATCAGGCACTGCCGACCCACGTACTCAGTCTCCTTCGCGTCCACGCCATACAACGTGCGCGTCGCAGCCGACTCCTTGTCTACATCGACGGCATCGACCGCGTGCGATTGCATCCGGAAAGCAAGCTCATAGGACTGGATGCGCGCAGACAACTCGGTATCGTCCGGATTCTTGGCGAGGTGCTTTTCATTGAGGCTCTTTAGAAGATCGAGCCATTTACGCTGTCGTTCTGGAGTTATATCTTTCGGAGGTTTCAGATCAACAATCGGATCGCCCGTCGATCGGAAGGGCGTACCTTGGAAAGCGGCTGGCATGAACCCGTTGCCCCAGTTCGGAGCGCCACCGATCGGACCGCCGCGCCAATCTGAGAACACCACAAAAGCAGGCAAGTTCTGGTTCTCGGTCCCGAGGCCGTAGGTCACCCAACTGCCCATACTCGGATAGCCGGCCTGGATGAACCCTGTGTTCATCTGGAACAGCGCCGGTCCATGATCGTTGCTAGTCGAATACATCGAACGGATCAGCGCAATGTCATCGACCTTTTTGGCGACATGCGGGAACAGATCCGAAACTTCAATGCCACTCTGCCCATGTTTACGGAAGTTCCATAACGAAGGCATCAAGCCGCCAGGATGTCCCTGCGACACGACAACTTCCCCTTTACCGGTGAGAGCCTCGCCTTGCCGTTCCCGCAGCAGAGGTTTCGGATCGAACGTATCGACGTGACTTACTCCGCCATAGCAAAAGATCGAGATTACAGCCTTCGCCTTGCCCGGAAAGTGCGAAGCCCTCTTAGCTAGAGGCGCGGTCGGATCGACCTCTCCGCCCGCTAGCAATTGTTGAAACGCAAGCGAGGCAATACCTCCGCCTGTGGCCTGCAGCATCTGTCGACGGGAAAGAAATCGGTTACTCATGGGATAAATGCAAATTCGTTCAGGTTAATGACTGTCTGGGAGAAGTCCGCCAGGGCGTTCGGGCCAGTCTTCAGGAAAGCGACAGATTCATCGCGTTCTTTCGTGGTCGGCTTTCGGCTTAGCGCAAGCTGGAAGGCGAGATCCACCTGCTCGGACGGATCCGTTCCCGCTTCGCGCTTCAGCCGGTCGGCGAATTTGTTCGCTTCCATCAGAACGAAAGAATTGTTCATCAGGATAAGTGCCTGCGGAGCGATTGTGCTGCGGTTACGACGAGCGCAGGAACTGACGCTATCGGGACGATCGAAAGCATCCAGCATCGGCAGAGGAATCGATCGCTTCACGAATACATAGACGCTGCGTCTCCAAGTAGAAGGATCAGAATCGGGCTTGCCGTGCCACGTGCGTTTCGAGCTCGATTGAAACAGAGCGGGATCAATGTACGGCAGGATCGCCGGTCCGCCCACAGTCCGATCCAGGTTCCCGGCGACCGCGAGTATCGCATCGCGAATTCCCTCGCCCTCGATGCGTCGGCGAGGCATACGCCACAGATATTTGTTATCGCGATCGATCGCCACGTTTGCGGCGATGTCGTCGGATGCCATCTGATACGTATCAGAGTTCATGATGAGCCGATGCATCGTTTTGATGCTCCAGCTCTTCTGAACGAATTCCGTTGTCAGCCAATCGAGCAGTTCGGGATGCGTCGGACGCTCGCCCATCTTGCCGAAATTGTTTGGCGTACGAACCAGACCCTCGCCAAAATGCTGCTGCCAGATGCGGTTCACCATCACGCGAGCCGTCAAGGGATTCTCGGGTGAAGCGACCCATTCGGCAAAGCCACGTCGACGCCAGCTTGTCTTGGCATCTTCCGGTGGCGGTGAAAAAGACCAATCCGACTTACTCGCAACGCTGAGAACACCAGGCCCCATCACGCTGCCCTTCTGCCCGGGACTTCCTCTATACAAAAAATGAGATGCAGGAGCGTCGCGGCCCGGCTCGGTGATCGACATCGCTGATGGATACGGTTTCGGCCGTTGGTCCTCGATCTCCTTGACCTTGGCGGTCAGTTCCTTGTGACGATCGCGGTCCTCAGAAGATAAAGCTGCCAACAGATCCATCGGGTCGACATTGAGAGTCTTCTCCACCTGAATTGCGTTCAGCTTCTGGCCTTCGGTTCGCTTCTCGGGTGGAGTGCGCAAAGCCAGTTGAATGTAATCCGGCAGCTTTGCTTTTTTCTCGGCCATCATCCGATCTTTGTAAGGCTGCTCCAATTGCTTAATCTGCTGTTTCCAGGGAGCCTGCAGATCATCGAAACGCTTTTGCTCGGCTTTGAATCGAGCTACCTCATCATCTCCAACCAGAGGGTAGTCATTCGGCTTGGCGGGAACAAAGACTGCCTGGATACGGTAGTAGTCTTTCTGCGGAATCGGATCGAACTTGTGATTGTGGCAGCGGGCGCAGCCCACCGTAACGCCAAGAAACGCGTTCGATGTCGTGCTCACCAGATCGTCCAACTCGTCGAGTCGTGTCTGCTCGTTCTTGAGATTGTTCTCCATCCCAAGCCGCAGATATCCGGTCGCCGTGCGCGCTTCTCCGGAATCCGGCCAGATCTCGTCTCCAGCGAGTTGCTCTTTTACAAATCGGTCGTATGGTTTGTCCGAGTTAAAGGCCTGAACGACATAATCGCGATAGCGCCAGGCAGTTGGTCGATCCCGATCGTACTCGAACCCTCCGGAGTCCGCGTATCGCACCACGTCAAGCCAATGGCGGCCCCAGCGTTCTCCGTAATGAGGAGATGCCAGCAATTCATCAACGACTTTGGCAAATGAGTCCGGAGCTTTATCGTTTATAAACGCATTCACTTGCGCCGGAGTTGGTGGCAGACCAGTCAGATCGAGGTAGGCTCTGCGAATCAGGCTTCTTCGATCGGTAGCGGGCGATGGTTTTAAGCCCTTCGACCGCATCGCGTCACGCAGAAATGCGTCAACAGGATTTTTCGCGCCGATGGACGGGACGGCTGGACGAACCGGCGGGCGAAACGCCCAGAACTGCCGCTCTTCGGGCAGGATCGGGCGTTCTTCCATCTTCGCGAGCGCAGCTTTAGCCTCGTCGTCGCTTCTGGTCGCCGCTGTTTCTGCTGCTGCAGCAGGCATCGCGGCGCCCTCTTCGATCCACTTTCGAAGCGCGGCGATGTCCGAATCCGCCAACTTCTTGCCCGGCGGCATCGACGGATTCTCGATTCCCGCCACGAACCGAAACAGCCTACTCTTTTCCGGGTTACCCGGGTCGAGAGCAGGACCGTGCTCGCCCCCCGTGAGCATTGCTTCCCGTGTGCGAAGGTCCAGGTTCGACATCTTCAACGCCGCGCCGTGACACGTGACGCAATTCTTCTGCAGGATTTCGACAGCCTTGTCGGCTGAGCTTTGCGCAATGGCGGAGGCGGTCCAAACGAGAGCAACGAGGCAATTGCGTGTCATTCGAGGTAACTATTCTATTCTCTCAAAAAAACGTCCCGTTATCAGAATTGATATCGCAGCATCATCTGCATGTTGCGCGGGCTGTTGTTCAGCCCGGTAATCTGTCCGAAATTGGGATTCACGCGGTATCCAGCCACGCTGGTGTCGATCAACGTGAGATTCGGCGTTCCGAACTGGACGCGGTTGAACAGGTTGTAAATTTCAGCGCGGAACTGCAGTTCATGGCCCCGATCCTTGCCAAATAGCTTTGTATTCTTAACGAACGCCATGTCGAAATTCTTCTGTCCATGAAGCCGGAAGGTGTTGCGTCCCAGGGATCCCACGGCTCCCGTGCCCGGCAGGAAGGGATAACTGCGATTGGCGACATTCGACGCGTTGGGAAAGAACGCTGATGTCGGCACCTGATCCATCGAAAACTGGCGGCCCGTCTCAGGATTGACGCGAGCGTTGTCCATCGATCGGAATAGCACGGAAGGATCGACAAGGTACGGCCGGTCGCCGCCGATTCCGTCGGCATTCATGTCATAGCCGAGCACGACCGTCACTGGATTTCCGTATCCAAGCGTCACGACTCCATTCATCTCCCAACCTCCGATCAGATGATCGACGAATCCGGACTGTCCCTTCCCGAACGGAAACTGATAGGTGTAGCTGGCGACGAAACGTTGCGGCTGGTCAAGGCGGGATGGGCCTCGATTACCTCTTGGACCCAACGTTTCACTAATCAGAAAGTTCGTGTCTCCGGCGCCAACGAAGGTAGCTTCGGAACCCGTATCAATGTTCTTTGACCATGTGTAACTAAGCTGGGCCGACAAACCCTGCGACAGCCGCTTGGTCCAAAGCGCCTGAAGCGCATTGTAGTAACTCCACGCATTGTTCGAGATTCCGAAGATAGCACCGTAGCGACCGTCCGGCCGACGCGGATTGGTGCGCAACTGGCTCAACGAGATGAAGCCTGGAGCAGGGTTTGCGTTGAACAGATTCGGATCGGTCTGGTCGAACCGAACTCCCGGAAAGTTGGCGGTTCCGGCATAGGTCGTCGGCACAGTTGATGTCACCGGAAACTGAGCCCGGTTGCGCGCATCGTATTGGATGAACCCGATGCCTCGATTGCCGAGATAGGAGATTGAAAGTCCCGAATCCCAGGGTAGAGCGCGTTCTACCGTCAAGTTCCATTGCTGCGTGTAAGGATTGCGCAAACCTGGGTCGGGAGATACGAGGACTACCTGTGCTGTCGGTGGACCCGGTTGGAAAACATAGTTGCCGAGGGGGTTCGCCACCGACATCTCGGGATTCGCAAACGTCAGTGTTGCTCCCTGCGGCGGATTGAATCTTACTGTCACGCCACCCTGCGCAAAGATCGATTGGAAGATGCGACCGTGAAAGATTCCATAGCCGCCGCGTACTACGAGACTGCCTTGGCCTCCGCTGATCGTGCCAAGAAAACCATCTTTCCAGTTCGGAGCATAAGCGAAACCAAACCGCGGCTCGATGTAAGAATCAGCGCCATAGCCCAGGTCGACGAGATTGTTTACTTCGGTTGGATTGCCGACATATTCGAATCGCGCGCCGAGATCGAAGCTGAGTGTCGGGCTGACGCGAAACTGATCCTGAATGTATAGATTTACTTCCGTCGTGCGATAGCCGTTATACTTCGGTCCGAATCCCTGCTGGTATGTCTGCACCACACCGCGCGCAAAATTCTCCACCGTTGAGAACGCGCCTGCGGCGTTGAAGGTCCAGAATCCACGGTGCATCTGTTCGATGTTTTCGTTGAGCTGATAGCGGCGCGTGTCGGTCCCGAAGCGGATGTTATGTTTGCTGCCAAGCTGAGTCGCGACATTGTAGACGTATTGGAAATCGTTCTGCACGCGCTTCAGCGGATACTGCCCGGCGTTGCCAATGTTCGTTGGAGTATTCGCGCCGGTGAAGGAAACGATCGGCACATTGTCTCCATCCACGAGGCCCACCAGCATGTTTCTGCGGCCAAAACCGAAACGACCCTCGCCGCTCCATCGCGGTGAGAAGATATGGGTCCAAGTCAGTCCGGCGTTCTGAAAGGCGTGATCTTGTTTCGCATTCTGACCGCGAACAAGCTCCTCATTCTGGATCAACGCATCGCCATATTGATAGCGGCCGTAAAGGATATCTCTTTCGCTGATGTTGTAATCGACGCGACCGGTCATGTCCTGATTCTGGTTCGTCCTCTTAACGCTGGCGGTATAGCCATACGGATTTGTGACTGTGTTGTTGGGAGCCACGTTCGGATATCGGTCGATAATGCTTTGCACCCACGCGCGGCGCTCGGCTGCATCGGGCAGACTTGGATCGACACGCGGCGTACGGAATTCCGGCGGAATAAGACTGATCGTCGAGTTGATCGACCCCGGTGACCAAAACCGCTCATAGCTGCCGAAGAAGAATAGTTTGTCTTTCAGAATGGGTCCACCGAAAACACCACCGGGCCGGTGAGTTTTCGAGCTCGGAACGACGACATTCGGCACAAGATCACCCGTCGCAGGATCGATTCTGCTTCCAGCAGCGTTCTGAAAATAGGTGCGGGCATTCAACGCCGTGTTTGTGAGCTGCCAGTAGGCTTCTCCATGAAAATCGTTTGTGCCGCTCTTTGTCTGAACCAGTACGATCGCGCCCGCCCCGCGTCCGAACTCGGCAGTGAAGTTGTTGGTCAGCACTTGAAACTCTTTTATAGTGCTGATATTCACCGATTGGCGATTCTGATTTTCCGAATTATCGTCATTGGCGATTCCATCGGTTTGAAAAATTGCTGAGCGTGTTCCGGTGCCATTAAATGAGGCCGAGCTTCCGCTCGAAAGCGTGAAGTTGTCCTGCCCCGCCGTTGGGTTCGATTGGAAACCAGGAATGATTCGGAAGAGCTGACGGAAGTCTCGGCCGGAAATCGGAATGGTGTCGATCAGATCCTCGCTGACGGACCGCCGGATCTGTCCGCTGGTGACATCGACAACTGGAGCCGCGTCGCTGATTGTGATCGCCTGTTGAGTGCCGGCAACAGCGATATTGACATTAAGTACCGTCGTTCGGTTCAACTCGATCGCTGCTCGCGAGGTCTGTGGTTGAAATCCCGGCGCTTCGATCGACACCTCGTACGTTCCGAGGGCCAGGTACGGAATCTGAAAGAAACCCTCCGTATTGGACTCTGACGAGCGAACTGTGCCGGTGTTGATCTCTTTAATTTTGATCTGCGCCGCAGGAACCACCGCGCCTGCGGGATCGGTGACTCTCCCTTCCAGTGTTCCTGTCACCGTTTGCGCCGACATCGACAACGCAATCAGCGCCAAACTCAACCATTTGCAGAGCATAACCCCCACTTCTCCTTTTTATAAGTTATACGTTCGAGGAGCCATGAAGTCACGAGCGATACGATAGAGATCGCATCATCAGTGTTCTTATGGCGACACGAAAAAAACAAGCCGAGGCCGCGATCTCAGGCACGTCGGCCGCGGCTGTCAGAGGCTTTCTTCAGCAATCTGCTGAAATGCAATCCTGGACAGTAGACGATCTGGCCAAGACACTCGGTATCGATAAATCGGCAGCCAAGAGTGTGCTCATGACGATGCAGATTGTCGGATATATCGAGCCGTCAGGTTCCAGGTTTCGCAATACCGACGCAGGTAATGCTGTCGCGAAAGTTTCCAAAGCGAAACCAATTAAGAAGGCTACGGCGGAGAAAGCGCTGGAAGAGTTCCAGAAGCGCGCCAAACAGGTGAATCTTGAGACCGCTTATCTCTATGCCGTCGAGAAGATTGTATTATTCGGACCATTTCTTGAAGGCGCGGAGAAGGTCAAAAACGTTGATGTTGCAGTCGAGCTCTCTCCGAAAGAACGCAACGAAACCAAACTCGAAGAGCGTGTGACCAAGCAGGCGGACGAAGCGGAGGCTGCCGGCAAGCGCTTCAAGAGCTTCGCCGATCGAAGGGCGTGGGGAAAAAACAACGTACTTGAATTTCTCAAGGGCAAGACGCGATCTCTTGCCTTGCACACTCTCGACGACGCCATCCTAACGCGGCCGCACAAGATTATATATACTCGCGGAGACGCCAAGGATCACGGTTAACGGAAAACAACTGTGAGATGCGGGCGTCCATACTTCTATATGCAAATGCAGAGACGATCGTTCCTTTCCTTACTAGCAGTGGGTGGCGGCTCAGCGTTCGCGCAAACAGCAGCAGCCCCCACTCGCTCACCTGACGTACCCTTTGTCCCGACACCTCAAAATGTCGTCGAGGCGATGTTGAAGCTTGGCGAGGTTAAGAAGGGAGATATTCTTTACGATCTTGGCTCGGGAGATGGCCGGCTGGTCATTACAGCCGCGAAGCTATACGGAGTCAAAGGTACCGGCATCGATATTGACCCAAAGCGTATCGAGGAGTCGAACGCAAATGCGAAGAAGGAGGGAGTCGAGAATCTTGTTAAGTTCGTCAACAGAGATCTCTTCGAATCGGACTTCCACGACGCCACCATAATCACGCTTTACCTTCTTCCGGGTATCAATTTGAAGCTGCGGCCGAAGCTGTGGAAAGAGTTGAAGCCAGGAACCCGTATCGTGTCTCACAGCTTCGATATGGGCGATTGGCAAGCCCAGAAGCAGATTGACGTTGACGGGCGCGTGCTTTACTTCTGGACAATCCCGGCGACGCGATAGCCGCTACGAGGGAAGGAGCTCGTTCACTAACTCGCGCTTTGCTCGGGTGATGTGTTTGCGCAATGCCGACTGCAACGCACGCGCATCGCGACTGCAGAACGCGTCTACGATTTGTTTATGTTCGGCGTGTTCCAGATCCAGGCGTGATTGCCATGACTCACCAGCGCGGTGCAGTCGCGCGATCGTGAGATGCGCATGAAGGCTGTCGTACATCTCCGCTAGTCTTTTGTTTGCGGAGAGGCGAATGATCATTTGGTGCAGTTCCCGATTGGCGGTCTCATGCAGGGCGCGGTCGGCTTCCGATTCCACCGGTTTCGCGAGGCGCTCCAGAATACCGCGGGCTGTCGCGATATCTTCGTCGGTCGCATTGGTGACGGCCGTTTCGGCGGCCAGGCATTCCAGCGCTCCCCGGATGTCGAAGGTTTCCTCGACATCCCGTGGGGAAAGTGTGGCTACGTACGTTCCGCTGCGGGGCTGGATGACAATGAGCCCCTCGGCTGCGAGCAATTGCAGCGCCTGACGCACAGGCGTAAAACTCACACCAAGATTGGCGGCGAGATCCTCGACGTTCAGTCTTTGACCGGGACTGAACACGCGGGTAAGGATTGCGTCTCGAAGGGCCTGAAGGACCTCATCTGTTGCACGGCGCTGTTCGATTTTGGCCAAAGGCATATTGTGTAAGTTGCGACCAAGCGCGTCTCAGAATATGACGCGATCGGCCCGCATGGCGGGCAGGGTCAATTGTTATCTTAGATCACGCCCATGCCTTAAATGTTCCCAGCGCCGGGAAAGCGTATATTATTTGGTCTGGGAGAAGTTTTTTAATGCAAAACGAAAATCGCCGGACCTTCGTTCGCACTGTCGCGGTAACTGCTGCTTCGGCATCGCGCATCCTGGGAGCAAACGACCGCGTCAACGTTGCAGTAGTGGGTTTAGGGGGCCGGGGCCGCGCTCATATGCAAGCTTGGAGCACCGTTCCAGGAACCCGTATCTCAGCCCTGTGCGACGTGGACCAGGCGGCGCTCGAACGCGGTCAGACGCAGGTTTCGCGAAATGGCGCTGAAAAGCCGGCAGGTTATGCGGACATGCGCGAAGCTCTTCGAGGACAAGAACGTCGACGCCGTCTCCATGCCTCTGCCAAATCACTGGCACGCTCTATCTGCCATCTGGGCTTGCCAGGCCGGCAAGGACGTATATATCGAGAAGCCCGCCTGTTACAACGTGTTCGAAGGCCGCAAGATGATTGAAGCTGCGCGGAAGTACAAGCGCATGGTTCAGGTAGGTTCTCAAAGCCGCAGCACGCCGCACAAGATGGAAGCGATCGCCAAACTCCAAGGCGGCGTCATTGGCAAGCTGTATCAAGCCAAAGGTGTTTGTTATAAGCGGCGGAAATCCATCGGCCGCAAGCCGGATGAGCCGGTTCCTCCAGGCGTGGATTGGGATCTCTTTCTGGGACCAGCTCCGAAGCGCGCGTATAACGAGCTGCGATTCAAATACAACTGGCACTGGTTCTGGGACACGGGCAACGGGGATATCGGTAATCAGGGCGTCCATGAGATGGATCTGGCGCGATGGGCCCTCGGTGTTGGCATGCCGAAGTCAGTCGTATCGACAGGGGGCAAATATGCCTACGACGATGATCAGGAGACGCCGAACACTCAGCTTGCGCGCTTCGATTATGGCGATTCGGAAATCATCTTCGACGTTCACGGCCTGATCACCGACCACGACGGCGCTTTACCCTTCGACGGCCAGAATTGCGTCGGCAATGTGTATTACGGCCTCGACGGATACATGGCGCTCGACGATAAGGGCTACCAGATTTATAAGGGCGAAAAGCGGGAATTGGTCGCGGACGTCAAATCAGAGCGCAAAAATACAACTGCGCTGCACATGGAGAACTTCATCAAAGGCGTGAAATCCCGAAATCATAAGGATCTGAGCGCCGAACTAGAGATCGGCGTCATCTCGGCCGATCTATGTCATCTCGCGAACATTAGCTATCGTGTGAAACGTCGCTTGGAACTGGATTCATCAGGCGAAAAGTTCCGAAACGACGCGGAAGCAAACAAGCTTTTGACCCGTGATTATCGCAAGCCTTACGTAGTACCCGAGAACGTCTAGTCATACCCGGGGATGTCCGTCCGGACATCCCCAAAACAACCCCAAAAAGCCCCAAAACTTGCGGTGACCTCGTCATCCGTGATATGAATGGGCGCAATCATTTTGGAGGTGGGTGTATGGCTACACGTCTTGCCATAACGCTTGTCGTAGCGTCCTTGTTGTATACGCACGGGTTATACGCACAAAGCGAACGCGGAAACATATCAGGTATCGTTTCAGATCCTCAGGGCGCAGCGGTCGCTGGGGCGACGATTAAGATCGTCAATCGAGACACGAACGCAACAGTTAACGCCGTGACTGGGTCAACGGGCGAATACAACGCGCCGAATCTCAGTCCCGGAACCTATCGCATCGAAATCACCGCTCCCGGTTTCAAGCGATTCGTCCAGGAAAACGTCATCGTTGCCGCTGCTTCCACTTTACGCAGCGACATACAGCTTCAGCTTGGGCAAGTGAGCGAGACGGTCGAAGTCTCGGCTTCGGCGGTCGTCATTCAGACCGACAACGCGAAGGTTTCGACGCAAGTGCAGAACAAGCTAGTCGATGAGCTTCCGCTGGTTGTCGGCGGCGCGATGCGAAGCCCCTTCAATCTGGTCGCGGTTGCGCCGGAAGCAAGAAAGGGAAACGGTCAACAGCTCTCGCTCGGAGGCGGTCAGGCGGCAGCGTGGGATGCGACTCTCGACGGCCATTCCGTAGGGACAAATCGCTCCTCCGACACGGCCGAAGCGGCGCTGAATACGCCTTCGGTAGAATCGCTGACCGAGTTCACGGTCGATACCAACGGCTTCAAAGCAGAGTACGGTCAGGCTGGCGGCGGAGTGATGACATTCGCTTCCAAATCGGGAACGAACGACTTCCACGGGTCTGCTTACGACTTCCTGCGCAACGACGCAATGGACGCGCGCGGGTTCTTCGCGCGAACCAGATCGGTCTATCGCCAGAATGACTTCGGTGTCACGGCGGGCGGTCCGGTAGTAATCCCGAAACTCTACGACGGCCGCAACAAGACATTCTTCTTCGCGTCGTTCGAAGGCTTCCGCAATCGTGTCGGATCGAACGACACGATCCTCACGGTTCCGACGCCGGAAATGTATCGCGGCGATTTCTCGAACTGGGTCGATCAGAACAACCGGCAGATTCCCATCTACGATCCTCGGACACAGCGCCCAAACCCCAGTGGCACCGGATTTATTCGCGACCCTTATCCGAATAACCAGATCCCTCTGAGCGGCTTCAGCACCTTAAGCAAAGCAGTCATCCCGTATGGTCAAGCCGTGACTCCGAATCGTGGCGCAGTCCCGGGCACCAGCGCGTATGTGCGAAATAACTACATCGTCACTGGCGGAACCCTGGTTACTCCAACGGACAAGTGGAGCGCCAAGGGCGACCAGATGATCGGCGACAAACAGCGCCTCAGCTTCCTTTGGAACATGACCACGTTCCGCAACAAGCCAGGTCCGGCGGGACCTCCGGGATTGCCGATTCCTCTTTGGAATGGCCAGATCCAGGCGTGGGATACCGAAGCCTACCGCATTGCGCATGACTATACGATCAACGCGACGCATGGTGAACCACTTCTCCTGGTTCATGAATTCTTTCCGCAAGGACAGCTTCTCCGGCGCGACCGGCATGGACTGGGCGGACAAGGTCTGCATGAAGGGCGCCGTGGATTGCAACGTCAATTTCCCGAACATCGCGATGACGGAATACACGGGCTGGAACAGCACGGCGTATAACGGCACTGAGCAGCCGGGTTGGGGCATCAAGGACGACCTGAGCTACATCCGTGGATCGCACACGATGAAGTTCGGCTTCTCCTTCCAGGACCAGAACGCGAACGGCTTTGGCCAGCAGGACATCTCCGGCCGCGCGGACTTCAGCTATCAAAGCACCGGCGTTCCGGGTGGAACGTACGCCGGCCAACGGCGGCAATGCCTTCGCCTCTCTGCTGCTCGGCGATGCGATTCTCGGTCGTACGGAGACGATTCGTCTGGTCAATCAGAACTACCCGTATTACGGCTTCTATGCGCAGGACGACTGGCGCATCACGCGGAAGCTCACTATTAACTACGGTCTCCGTTACGAGTTCACTCTCCCTCCGATCTCGGGTACCGACGAGTACTCAGACTTTGACCCGACCCGACCGAATCCAGGCGCGGACGGTTATCCGGGAGCCTTGATGTTCGCAGGTTTCGGAACCGGCCGCGAGAATAAGCGATCACTGGTTGCCGGCTGGTACGGCGGATGGGGTCCGCGCATCGGTATCGCATATGCGCCGGATGATAAGACCACGATCCGCGCTGCGTTCGGCCGTTCCTTCAGCCGCGTAACAGCGGTGCAGGGCAGTGGCCACTTTGCCGGTTTCATCGGCCAGTATCAATTCGACAATACTAACAACGGCATCACGCCTACGTTCAACTGGGACCAAGGATTGCCGGCCTATACGCTGCCGCCTTCCATCGACCCTGCTTTTTCGAATGGTCTGAACGTCGATTGGTGGAATGGTGAGGCTGTCGCGCGCTCCGGAAAATCTGTATTGGACGTTCTCGATGCAGCGCGAGGTCGCATCCAATACGGTGTTGGGAATCGCGTACAACGCCAACGTCGGCACGCACCTCCAAACCGGGCTCTTGAATTACAACCAGGTACCCACGAAATATCTGGATCAATTCGTCCAGCAATATGGTCCGACACAGGCGCTCGCGCTGTTAACCTCGAACATCAACTCCGCGCAGGCAAGGGCCGCGAACATTCCGATCCCCTATCCGAGTTTCCCGAGTCAGCGATTGAATACGGTCGCGCAGGCGCTCCGTCCGTACCCGCAGTATGGCAACGTTGTCACTGGTGTTCAGAATGGGGATAAGAGCGGCCACTCGTCGTATCACGCGATGGTGCTCACTTTCGATCGGCGCTATTCGGCCGGCTTGACGTTGAACTGGAACTACACCTTCTCGAAGATCCTGACGGATTCCGATTCCTACTTCGCTAACGAAGGAATGGCGATGGATCATTACAACCGCGGTTTGGAAAAGTCGATCGGCCGTTTCGACCAGACGCACAACCTGAAGTTCAGCACGCTGTACGAGCTGCCGTTCGGGAAGGGTAAGCGTTGGGCCTCCGAGGGCTTCCTCAGCTATGTCATCGGCGGATGGCGCATCAGCGCGATTCAGATCTATTCGAGTGGCATGCCTATCGGTCTGATGCGCAACAATTCCCTGGCGGGAGCCCTTGTAAACGGGCAAAACCGTCCTGTCATCGACAGCTACGACAACTGGCGCGCTCCGATCAGCGGTGACAAGTTCGATCCGAACGTCGATCGTTTCCTGAATCCTGTGAGTCAGTTCCCGGCGCAGCCTGCGCATGTTTTCGGGAATTCCACCAAGTACAATCCGAAGGTTCGTAATTTCTGGAATCAGGATGAAAGCGTCAGTTTGGCGAAGAGCTTCCGCATTGCCGAAGATGTACGTATCGACCTGCGCGGCGAGGCATTCAATATCCTGAATCGGACCATATTCGGCTCGGGTAACACAAACTTGAATAGCAACGTGTTCGGTATCGTCACCAGCCAGTCGAACAGCCCGCGTCAAATGCAGGTTGCTCTTAAGCTTTACTGGTAATTGCTGCCGGAACTCGTCAAAATTCAACAGACCATCGATCGCCGCGTCTCCGCCATTCGGGCGGACCGCGGCGATTGGCTTTGTAGCAAGGGCTGTGATGATTGCTGTCGCAACCTTGCTGCGATTCCGGAGATGACGCCGCCGGAATGGGAGCTACTCCGCTCGGCATGGCACTCCCTTCCAACCGAGACCCAGGAAAGTATCTCAAGCCGGATCCATTCGCTTGAAGCCGACAGTTCTCGACCGATCGTCTGTCCCTTTCTGGATCGGGAAGCAGGCGCCTGTCTCGCGTATGAATCGCGCCCATTGGCCTGTCGCACGTATGGCTTCTACGTGGAGCGGGGTCTGGGACTGTATTGTCACAAAATCAAAGCAAGCGTCGATTGTGGCGACCTTTCGGACGTAGTGTGGGGAAATCAAACCACGATCGAAAGCGAATCGCAGAAGCTCGGCCCCGCGCGTACTCTGTTGCAGTGGGCGTGGGCCGAACTTCAAACCATCACGCCCGGGTCAGATGCCGATTGAAAAACTCAACCGTCCTCGCCCATGCGTCGCATGCAGCCACCGGCTCATAAGATGGGCTCGTGTCATTGTGGAATGCGTGAGCTGCGCCCTGATAGATGTGCAGCGCATATGGCTTTTGCGCCGTATTCAACGCCGTTAGAACTGCCGGTATGCGCCCGTTGATCCCTCGATCCGTCTCGCCGAATATGCCGAGTAGAGGCGCCCGCAAGTTCGCATATCGCTCAGGTTCGAGCGGCGGGCCATAGAAGGCAACGACCGCGCTGAGCGGCGCATCAGTATTCAACGCGAGCTCTAAAGCGTTGCCCCCGCCGGCGCAGAATCCGACAACTCCCACGCGATCGCCCCGAAGATACGTCTGATCACGCATCGTTAGTGCCGCTGAGACGAGATCTTGTCGACGCTGGTCGACGGTCGTGCGGCCATAGGCTGCGGCCTGCTGCTGTGGATCAGTAAATTGGGCTGTGCCACCCTGCCGCGACAGGAGATCGATACCCCACGCTACGAATCCCGCTTTTGCTACCCGGCGTGTGACGTCTTTGATGTGATCGTTCAGGCCCCGGTTCTCATGGATCACGATGACCCCCGGTCTCTTGTTTGTTACGTAGTCGCTGGGCAGAACTTGATAGACGATGAGCGGACTGCCCTCACCGTGGATTGTGATCATCTGCGGGATAATCGCCGGATCGTTTTCGGCGACCTGCACTCCCGCGGGACAAGTAGCCGTCTGAGCATTTGCCAGTCCGGCGCTTTCGATGGCGGCGGTTGCGGCTGCAACGCTTCCGGTATAACGCGTCAGCCGTGTGATCAAGTCGCGCCGGCTAAATGCGCCGTCGACATAAAGGTGAATCAACTCTTTGATTGGATCGTGTGTCATGCGAGACCTCAGGTCTGAACAAAACACTATCACGATTAGGGCAGACCGAAGGAAAGGATGGCTCCGCCCGCCGCGACTGCGATGTATTGCTTACCCTTGGCCATGTAAGTCATAGGGGAAGCTTTCCACAATTGATTGGTATGGAAGTGCCACAGTGGCGCCCCAGTGCGCGCATCCGCCGCGGCGAACGCTCCGCTATCGTCGCCGTAAACAACAAAGCCACCGTCGGTCGTCAGGACTCCGCCCCACGTACTGCCGGGGCCTGTCTGCGCGATCTCCCAACGCACTTTACCGGTCTCGATTTCAATTGCGCGTAGTGACTTGCGACCCGGCTCTCCAGTGGACCGTGTTCCTCCTCCATAGAATGACTCGCCGGCCTTCCACACCGCTTCTGTCTTCGTGAAGATTGAACATTTGTCGAGGCTCATTACGTAATACAGACCGGTCGCCGGATGGAATGCCGGAGACATCCAATTGGTTGCGCCCTCGACTGCGGGACACACCTTCGTGCCGGCCGCGGTTGGCTCGATTCCAGGCAGCTTGATCGGACGTCCCTTTGCGTCGATCCCTTTTGCCCAAGTCTGCTTTGCGAAAGCGGTCGCGAAAAGGTACTCACCGGTCAGCCGGTCGAGCGCATAAAAGAAGCCGTTGCGATTCGCCTGGAGCAAGAGTTTCCGCGGTTTCCCTCGAAACTGCGCATCCACAAGCACTGGCGTTTGCACCGCATCCCAATCATGGAGATCATGCGGCGTGAACTGGAAGTACCACTTCATTTTGCCGGTGGCTGGATCGAGAGCGACCACAGAATTCGAATAAAGATTGTCTCCCTGCCGCTCATCGCCGTTGTAGTCGGGACACGGATTTCCCGTCGTCCAATAGAGAAGATTCGATTCCGGGTCGTAGCTACCCGTCAACCACGCTGCGCCGCATCCATGCTCGATCGCAGAACCCTTCCACGTCTCTGACCCTGGCTCGCCGGGCCGAGGGATCGTCCAGAACTGCCAAACTTTTTCGCCTGTGTCGGCTTTGTACGCAGCGATGAAACCGCGGGCTCCCTCATCTCCGCCCGAACTTCCTGAAATCACCAGGTCATTCACCACCAGCGGCGCTGAGGTGAGGCCGTAGTTCTCCTTGTAGTCTGCTGTTTCGACATCCCACAGCAGTGCGCCAGTTACGCGATGCAACGAGATTAAGTGAGCATTGTCGGTCGAAAGGAAGACACGATCCCCCAGCACTGCGACTCCGCGATTGATTCCGCTGGCGGCGTCGCCGGCCATCCCCTTCGTGCGCTCGCGACGGTATTGCCAGATTTGCCTACCCGATGCTGCATCAAGAGCGAATACCTGATTGACGTTTGTTACGTACATCACCCCATCAATCACGACCGGTGTCACCTGCAGCCGTTCGGCTCCAGGAATCGGAAACATCCATCGTGGAGCGAGGCCCGCTATGTTGCCGCGATGAATTTGCTGCAGAGCGCTGTGCCGGTTTCCCTGAAAGTTTCCGTTGTAGGTCGGCCAATCTCCCTGAGTCGCCGATTGAACCAATCGCTTGAAATCGATGGGTTGATGGCTTGCGTCGGCGGCGCCAGTCGTGACGGTCGAACCGCCGAGCCTGCTCAGGAACGCTACTAGATCGCGCTGATTCCCGGTGACTGGCGGCATCAACGATTTTCCACGCTCGATCGTCGCGACATCACTTCTACGCAGGAGATGAAGCTTACCGGCGCGATCCTGTAACTGCAAATCGAAGTTGCTCTCATTCTTGGCGATGCCATCAAGAGCGCGGCCATCGCGCAGCTTCACCTTTACCGCCTCATACCCTCTCGCGACCGAGGAGCCCGGCTCAGTCAAGGATTGCTCGATCTCGAACAAAGTACGTTCTCGAGCAATGCTCGAAAGATCGGGTCCCAGCAGCCCACCCGTACCGCCGATCATGTGACACTGCGCGCAGCCTCCGGACCCAAAGAAAAACTTACGTCCGGCTTCCGCATCGCCCGGGGCCGGACTCTCAATCGCGGGCGCCCCGAGAGAACGCACATACTCCGCAATCGATTGCACTCTCGCCTCGGGGAGCGCAAAGCCCGGCATCCCGCGTTCCGGTATACCGCGAACGATCAATTGCTTCAGATCTTCGATGCGCCGCGCAGCGCGTCGTCGCGAGGCGCGGATGGCTGGGCCTTTTTCTCCACCACCGCCATCGGCGCCGTGACAACTGGCGCATAGTGTCGCAAACTGCTGGCGTCCCTCAGCGAGATCGGCATACGCAAAGTCGCGCGCGCATAACAAAGCCGCTAGTACCAGATATCGCTTCATGTCCTCTTCTTCGCCGTCCATTGCGCGCTTCGATACTCGCCCATATCGAGCGTTCCGGACATGCCGTCGGCTGTAACGGTACCCGCGAAGTCGAACATCAGGTTATCGCCATTCTCTTCCGTGTAGGAACTGACGAAACGAACTGCGGCGCCATCCATGCTACCGGACAGATCCCGAGAGACGAAGTCACCTTGATGCGTGCCGACAATGCGCGTGCCGTCCTGTTGTAGGAAGAGCGTATGCTCCGAAGCGCTCCCCGCAAACTGGATGGAGGCAACCCATCTTCCGCTCACGTCAGCGGCTGGCGGCGTTGGCTGCTTGGGCGCCGCCTTCACAGGTTTCGAAAGAACCGCATGGAGTCTGTCTGCGACAACTTGCTCATCTCCTGGCGACATCATGTATGCCGAGATTGAAACGCCTGTCTCTCGCGGAGGCCCTTCGCCTCTACGCCCAAAACCACCACTGATGGCGATCCGCGGTTCGGTCGTGAACAGGATCCGAGCGACATCGGCTCCAGTCATGCCAAATCTGTCGGAATCCCACCGGACATTCAATCCGGGTGTTCGATTGGAGAGACCTTTCGATTCGCGGACCTCGGCTTTCACGCCATCAACAGCAGAGAGACGTTTCGCAATGTGCTCCATGGCCGACATCCAACGCTTCCACTCGGCATCATGATCGCGTTTGGCCCACATCTCTACCGCCATCAGCATTCCCATCGCTTCTTCCTTGCCGACCTTCATTGATCGGCCGTAGCCATGATGCGGCGCGCTGTGAATCCAGGCAGCTTTGATCAGATCCTTTCTGCCGATCAGAATGCCGGCGCACTGAGGGCCTCGCAAGCACTTGCCACCGCTATAACCAACCAGCGTCGCGCCTCGCTGCAGGTGAACATTAGGAACCGTCAGAATCTCAGCAGCTGCGTCGACCAGGACGGGAATACTTCTCTGCTTCGCGATACGCGTCACCACTTCGAAGGCCAGAGGACCGGTATCAGCGCGGGGACCGGCAAAGATGTAAATCATTGCCGTCTTCGGACCGATTGCCAACTCCAAATCCTCGGGAGTGTGTACTTCGATAATCTTCACGCCAATTGAGCGGATGGCCGAGTCGTAAACATTGCGCGAGTGCTTCGGGATGATGACTTCATCCTTAGGAAATCCTGTGAGGTTCGGGATGCGTACATGCCTGATCGGGATTGCCTCCCGCAACGCATGCCGCCGTCGCATGAGCCAGTCCCGCAGCGCAACCTGACGTTACGATGCCTGATTCCGCCCCTGTGAGTTCAGACAGTCGCACTCCGATCGCATCCATCAACTCGTCCAAGTGGACGTAGCTGTTCGCCGCCGCTTCTTTTGCCGCCCGCACCTCTGGCAGCTCGAGCGAGCCACCGACAATCGTGAAGGTACCTCGGCAGTTGATGAGAGGTTTTACACCGATAGATCTATAGATACCGGCGCCGGTCCGAAGTCACGGATTGGCCGCTGGCATTTGCAAACAGAGCCGGCAGACTTAGCATGCCGCCGCTGCGGAAAAGATCCCGTCGACTGAATCGCGAGATGTAGCGCGCGAAGGCGTTCTTCCATGGATGCAACATACCCGTGCTCTTGAGCTTATCGGATTCTTCCCGACACGCTCAACGCGCGCTTAGTAGAAAACACCCTCGACTTCGACGACAACCGGAATCCGCAAGGACCGTTTGGAGCCTGCTGTGACGATCTGAATTTCGCTGTCATGTCGCCCCGGCGTCAAGCCCGACTTGGCTTGGATCGTGACCTCATAGACTTGCAGATCCTTGTTGTTCTTCTTCGGTGTGACCAGCAGCCAGGGATGCGCAGCTCGAACGGTAAACTTTTCTGAAGCGAGCTCCGACCAGGCGGCGAAATCTTTCTTCTCGCTTCGTCCGTCTTTGTCGACAGCGAAGACAAGCCGGCTCGGAGCCACACCCAATCCAGGTTGCGGAGGATGCAATTGGCGGACAACAATCGACCGGTCGCCAATCATGATCGAGGTCTCACGCGTTGCTGTTGTCGTGTTCGGCTCAGCGACAAATTCTAATCTGCTCTGATCTTTCAACTTCAACCAGGGCGCCGCGAACGCGACAGACGGAGGGCAGGCGGCAGGGTTGAGGACCGCCGGAGCAAGGAACTCTCCCCCTGCTGCCGTCAACTCCAGGCGACCAGTTCGAAGGATCACCTCGCAGCTTGACTTGCTTGGTATAGCAGGGGTGTTACTGCTGGCCGGAGATGCGGGCGACGCCATGCTTGGCGCATGTTTGACGCCTCCGCCTCCGGAAACACCGGGATTTGGGACGCCGGGAGGCATCTGTGGAGGAGTCGCTTGCGGGGCAGGTGGTCCGCCACTGGGTCCAGGAACGGGCGCCGGTGTTGCGCCTGGTTGTCCTACTGGCACACCAACTGGAACCCCAGCCGGAACACCAACTGGAACCCCAGCCGGAACTCCGACCTCCGAAACGGTTCCCGGCACAGTCTGAACGTCGCGGGCCCCGGTCGTGCCGGGAGGAACGATCGCTTGCACCGCCCACAGGCTCGCCGGTACAGGTCGCCAGATGCGCGAAGGTTCTGCGGTGAGCGCCAGTCCCGGCGCTAACAGCAGAGTGGAAAATGACAAAAACCGTGTCACTGTTTCAAAAAATGCTTGATCGATCGCAACGCTTGGCGCGTTCGCTGGTCATTCTCGATCAACGCGAACCGCACGAACCCTTCGCCAAGCGGTCCAAAACCAATTCCGGGCGAAACCGCAACCAGCGCTTTTTCGAGGAGATGCTTGGAAAAGTCAAGTGATCCGAGATGACGATACTTCTGCGGAATCGGAGCCCAGACAAACATCGAGCCTTTCGGCTTCTCCACGGGCCAGCCTGCTTTCGCAAGCCCGTCCACCAGGAGGTCACGCCGCTTCTGATACAGATGGCAGATCTTTTTCGTATCGTCTTCGCACTCACGAAGAGCGATGATCGATGCAATCTGAATTGGTTGAAATACGCCGTAGTCGAGGTAGCTCTTGATGCGCGCTAGCGCGGCAATCATCTTCTTGTTGCCCAGGCAGAAACCAACGCGCCAGCCCGCCATGTTGTAGCTCTTCGACATCGAAAAGATCTCGACCGCTACCTCTTTCGCGCCCGGCACTTGGAGAATGCTCGGCGCTTCATAGCCGTCAAAACAGATGTCGGCATAGGCGAAGTCGTGTACCACCATGGAGCCGTGATGACGCGCCAGGTTCACGATCTCCTTCATGAAGTTCAGGTCCACGCACTGCGTGGTCGGATTATGCGGGAACGAGATCAGGATCAGCCGCGGCTTACGTGTGCTCCGTTTGTACAAATCCTCAAGACCGTTCAGGAAGGTCTCCGGATTCGGCATCGGCAGCATGCAAGCGTGTCCTTCCGCCATTACGACACCGTACTGATGGATCGGGTAAGCCGGATTCGGCGATACAACGGCATCGCCGGGACCGATGACAGCGAATAGCAAATGCGCCAAAGCATCCTTGGCGCCGATGGTCGCAATAGCTTCGGTCGCCGGATCGAGTTCCACGTCATAGCGTTTCTTATATCTATGGACGATTTCTTCTCGTAAACGTGGAATGCCTTTTGACATCGAGTAGCGATGATTCCGCGGATTGCGCACTGCCTCGATCATCTTGTTAACGATTGGGCGCGGAGTAGCCCCATCGGGGTTCCCCATTCCCAGGTCGATTACGTCCTGCTGGTCCGCGCGCAAGCGTGCCTTCATCTCGTTGACGACTGCAAATACGTAAGGAGGCAGCTTACTTATGCGGTAAAACTCATCACCATCGGACATATAGGTATTGTAGCGAAGCGCCTTTTCGCGCCTGCCTTCAAAAACCTATTGCAATCGAAAACGTAGTAGTAGTAGAATCACAAACAGACATAGTAGGTCGGATCGGAATGGCTCAACCTAAACTTTCAAAGCTGGAACTGCAAATCATGGAAGCTCTCTGGAATAAGGGATCGCTTTCCATTCGCGAGATCCAGGAAGCGTTTCCGGAGAAGGACCGACCGGCCTACACGACCGTGCAGACAACCGTTTACCGCTTGGAGGGGAAACAGGCGGTACGACGTCAGAAGAAGATCAGCAACGCTCACATCTTTGAAGCGGTTATTTCGCGCGACGCCGCGCAACGCCGGCTGATCGATGAATTGCTGAGCCTTTTTGGCGGGCGCACGCAACCGGTGATGGCTCATTTGGTTGAATCCGGCAAACTCACGCTCGACGATGTTCAGGAGACGGAAAAACTCATCCATGATCTCGCAAAACGTGATCTCGCAAAAAAGGAAAAAGCGCAATGATCCCCATGTATCTCTCGCCGCTCGCCAATCACCTCTGGCAATCCACGTTGTTCGCGGCTGTGGTTTTATTACTCGCGTTGGCCCTGCGGAAGAATCACGCGCAGGCGCGCTACTGGCTCTGGCTAACTGCGTCAGTAAAGTTTCTTGTTCCTTTCTCTCTGCTGGTCAGCGCAGGGAGTCAAGTCGAATGGCGCGATGCTCCGGCTGTTGCGACTCCACTGACCATGGCCGTTGAGCAGATAAGCCAGCCGTTTGCCTTCACGGGTCTGGGTATGACATCGAGCCCCATTCCCGCAGAGAGCACTAATTACGTTCCGGCGTTGCTGGTCGCCGCGTGGTTCGGCGGATTCGCGTGCTTGCTGTGGTCCTGGTTCCAGCGGTGGCGCCGAATCCAAAGAGCCTTACAAGTCGCATCACCCTTGTCTATCAACGCGCCGGTACCGATCATGAGTTCGCCGACTGTGATCGAGCCTGGTGTTTTCGGTATTTTTAAACCCGTTCTTCTTCTTCCTCACGGCATTTTCAGCCGTCTGACCGCTGAGCAATTGAACGCGATCCTCGCTCATGAGATGTGCCATATCCGCCGGAGAGACAATCTTGCGGCCGCGCTTCACATGTTCGTCGAAGCAATCTTCTGGTTCCATCCGCTCGTTTGGTGGATCGGATCGCGACTGATCGACGAACGCGAGCGCGCTTGCGATGAAGAAGTGCTGCGTTTGGGTAGCGAGCCGCAGGTGTACGCCGAAGGAATTCTAAACGTCTGCAAGTTCTATCTGGAGTCGCCTCTGCCCTGCGCGTCAGGAGTCACCGGCTCGGATCTGAAGAAGCGTATTGAAGCCATCATGACGAACCGCATTGCTCATCGTCTGACAACGGCCAGAAAAGTCTTATTAGCGTCGGCGGCCATCACCGCAATAGTGGGGCCGCTTGTATTCGGCATCATTCACGCGCAAACTCAGGACTCCCTGAAGTTTGAAGTCGTGTCCGTGAAGCCCGCCGACCCGGATGCCCAGGGCGCGCGGATCCAACTCGCTCCTGGTGGCGGGATGAATATGGTCAACGCTTCCGTCAAACAGCTCATCACCTTTGCTTACGATGTCCGCGAATCTCAGGTTATAGGTGGCCCGAATTGGCTCGAGTCGCAGAGATACGACATCATCGCGAAAGCGCCGCCTTCGGACGGTCCCTCAGATCCGCGTCAAATGACCAACGATCAGCGCGAAATCTTGCAGCGACAGTTGCGCGAACGGGTTCGCAATCTGCTCGCGGAGCGATTCCAACTGACCATTCACCGGGAAACGAAAGAGGTTCCGATCTATGCGCTGCTCCTCGGAAAGAACGGATCGAAAATTCAACCGGCAAAGGAACAGCAGGGTTTTAGACACGGCATGCAGCTTCGTCGCGGTCAAATGAACGCCGAGGGCGCCTCCCTTCAGATGCTGACGAATGCTCTTTCCAACGTTACTGGCCGACCCGTGATCGATCGCACTGGCTTGCAGGGAAATTTCGATTTCAAGCTCGAGTGGACTCCGGAAAGCGCGGCGCTAACGCCAGGCGCCTCGGGCGAGCCCAGCTCCCAGGTCGACCTCAGCGGTCCAACCATCTTCACTGCGGTGCAAGACCAACTCGGCTTGAAACTCGAGTCGCAGAAGGGGCCGGTGGAGATGATCGTGATCGACCGTTTGGAAAAAGCTTCGGCCAACTAAGACAGCACACATCCTTGGGGCGAAATATGAAGCTCGTTCTATTTCTGCTCGCCGTTTCTCAGTTTGCTGTCGCCGAGCATCGCGGCATCGTGAAATTCAATGGGCTCGCTGTGCCGGGAGCAACTGTCACTGCGAGGCAAGCCAATAACGCGATATCGACCATCACTGGTTCCGATGGCGAATACACGCTTGCGGAAGCGAACAACGGAACATGGACGATCGAAGTCGAGATGACTGGCTTCTCGAAGGTCGGAAAGGAAGTCAGTCTGGTGAACGAGCCGCTCAATTGGGATCTACAGCTTCTTCCTCTTGAACAAATCAAGGCAGAAACACAAGCTGCGAAACCATCTATACCTCCGGCTCCCCCAGCAGTTCCAACGCGTCCGCAAGCAAGCGAGTTCGCTAACCTCGATGCGGCCGAGCTCACGCGACGCGCCGCTGACGTGTTCCTCTTAAACGGAGCCACCAACAATGCCGCTTCGTCGCCGTTCACGCAACCGGCTGCCTTTGGCCCCAATCGACGCAATGGGTCGCCCCTATACACCGGAAACATAGGCCTGATCGTCGATAACGCGGCGCTGAACGCGCGTCCATATTCCCTGACCGGGCAGGACACCCCAAGACCGCAGTACAACCGGCTGCAAGGAGTTTTGGCGCTCGGAGGCCCCTTACGCATTCCACGGCTATTGCGAAACGGACCCAACATGACGTTGAACTATCAGTGGACGCGCAATAGCGATGCCAGCACACGATCGGCCTTGATGCCGACAACTGCCGAGCGCAACGGAGACTTCTCAAATCGGCCCCCGATCTTCGACCCGCAAACGGGCGCGCCCTTTCCGAATAACGCGGTTCCCGACAGCCGAATCAGTCCTCAAGCCAAGTCGCTCCTTAACCTCTACCCACTTCCGAATTTCGCTGATGAGCGCTACAACTATCAGATTCCGATCATAGGAGCGACACACCAGGACAGTCTTCAATTGCGCGGAAATCAGCGTCTATCGAGGAAGAATCAACTCTCGGGAAACCTTTCCTACCAGAGCACGCGCATCGATAATCCGAACATATTCAACTTCCTCGATGTGACCGATAGCACTGGCGTCAATTCAGACCTGAGTTGGCTACACACATTTCAACCGCGTCTCTATGCAGTCTTTGGCATGCAGTTCAGCCGACTCTCGGCACTCACCATGCCTTACTTTGCGAATCGTGCGAATGTCTCGGGCGAAGCCGGTATCACCGGCAATAACCAGGACGCTGCGAACTGGGGACCGCCCGCCTTGTCGTTTTCGAGCGGTATTGCCGCGCTCACCGACGCGCAGTATTCACGTACCGCAAATCAAACCACAGGTGTGTCCGTAGACGCGGGATGGGGTCGAGGTCGGCACACATTCTTGTTTGGCGGAGCTTTCCGGCGCCAGCAGTTCAACGTGCTGTCGCAGGAGGACCCGCGCGGCACATTTACCTTCACAGGCGCGGCAGCAGGATCGGATCTCGCGGGATTTCTGCTCGGCATTCCCGACGCAAGTTCGATTGCGTTCGGCAACGCGGACAAATACCTGAGAGCGGCTTCGACTGACGCCTACATTAACGATGATTGGCGTCTTCGGCCTGGTCTTACGTTGAACTTCGGACTGCGCTGGGAGTACGGATCGCCGATTACGGAATTGTATGGCCGTCTGGTAAATCTCGATATCGCTTCCGGATTCACTGCTGTAACGCCCGTCGTCGCGGCCAATACTCCGAGTGCACTTATCAGGCCCGACCGAAACAATCTCGCGCCACGTTTCGGGTTTGCCTGGCGTCCTTTCGTTGACTCGTCGATGGTCGTGCGCGGCGGCTACGGCATTTACTACGACACTTCTGTATATCAGCCGATCGCCATGCAGATGGCGCAACAATCTCCACTATCGAAGAGTCTCAGAGTACAGAACAGTCCTGAGAACCCACTCACTCTTGCCAATGGCTTCTATGCGCCGCCTTCCACGTTGCGCAACACGTTCGCCATCGATCCTGACTTTCGTATTGGCTATTCCCAGAACTGGCAGCTATCCATTCAAAGGGAGCTTCCAGCGAGCCTCGTCCTGATCGGTACCTATCTCGGCATCAAGGGAACACGGGCGCAGCAGCAGTTTCTTCCTAATACATTTCCCGCCGGAACTTCGAATCCGTGCCCCTCATGCCCGAGCGGTTTTACCTATCTCGCGTCCAACGGCAATTCAATTCGCCATGCCGGACAGCTTGAATTGAGACGTCGTCTGAGCCGCGGCTTCAGGGCCACGTTGCAGTACACGTATGCCAAGTCGATTGACAACGCGGCAGTGGGCGGACGCAATCAAGGAGGCGTACTGACGGCACAGAATTGGCTCGACCGCACAGCCGAGCGCGCTCTTTCAAACTTCGATCAACGCCACCTTGCGAATCTGTTGGTCCAATACACGACGGTCAATATGCGCAAGCTCCTTAAGGAATGGACTTTCAGTTCGCAGATCACTGCGGGTACTGGTCTTCCGCTCACGCCAATCTTCCCGTACGTTGTCGATGGCACAGGTGTTACCGGAACCGTGCGGCCTGACTACATCGGTGGCGACGTCTTGGAAGCGAATTCGTACGCCGCCCCTGTGCCGGGGTACTGGGGCAATGCTGGAAGAAACTCGATTACCGGCCCATCGCAGTTCTCGTTCAATGCATCCATCGCGCGAACCTTCCGAATGGGTGATCGTTGCAATTGGGATTTTCGTGTTGATAGCACGAACGCTCTCAATCATCCCGTCTTTCCGAGTTGGATAACGACTGTCACCAGCGCACAGTTTGGCCTGCCCAATACAACGAACCCCATGCGCAGCCTCCAGACAACGATCAGGCTGAGGTTTTAGGGATGAAGAAGTTCGGCGCATTTATTCTCGCTGCCTCGATACTCTGTGCCCAGGACAACATCACCTTTCGCGCGGACACGCAACTGGTTGTAGAAAGCGTGTCGGTTAAGGACAAGAAGGGCGCTCCAATCGAAGGCCTAACGAAGGAAGACTTCATAGTCACCGAAGACGGCAAGCCGCAGACGATCGCCTTCGTCGAATACCAAAAACTTCCCGAGAACACGCCACAGTCCGCGCTAACGGCGTCGGCAGTTCCATTTCCGGTGATCACCCGCACACGTATAGCTCCCGAAAAGCCGGGCGACCTCCGCTACAAGGACCGCCGTTTGATGGCGCTGTATTTCGACATGAGCGCGATGCCGGTTCCCGACCAAGCTCGCGCGCTCACTGCGGCCCAACAGTTCATACGAACGCAGATGACGTCATCCGATCTGATGGCAGTGATGATGTTTGCGAGTGGCTACGTACAAGTCCTGCAGGATTTCACTGACGATCGAAGCCGTTTGTTGAATATTCTGCAAACCTTGATAGTCGGAGAGGAACAGGGATTCGAAGCGGTCCCTGAGGACGCGAGCAGCGCGGACACCGGCGCCGCATTCGGCCAGAACGACGGCGAGTTCAACCTCTTCAACACAGACAGACAACTGGCGGCGCTGCAGACCGTAGCGAAGATGCTTGGCCGGCTGAGTGAGAAGAAAACCCTTATCTATTTCGCGAGCGGCTTGCGCTTGAATGGAGTCGACAATCAAGCGCAACTGAATGCAACGGTCAATGCGGCCGTGCGCGCTGGCGTATCCTTCTGGCCCATCGACGCTCGTGGACTCGTCGCGCAAGCGCCGTTAGGTGATGCCACGAAGGGTTCACCCGGCGGAATCGGGATGTACACCGGCGCCTCAGCGCTGGCCGCGGCCTCCAACTTTCGCCGATCGCAGGACACCCTCTACGCGCTGGCCGCTGACACCGGAGGCAAAGCCCTTCTCGACTACAACGACTTGACCCAAGGCATCGTCCAAGCCCAGCGATCCACCTCGAGCTACTATCTGATCGGTTATTACACAACGAACCCAGCGCTCGACGGTAAATTCCGCCGGCTCAAAATTACACTGAAGAACGAAATCGCCGCAGATCTCGATTACAGACAGGGATATTACGCGGGGAAAGTTTTCACCAAGTTCAACACGGCTGATAAGGAACGGCAACTCGAAGATGCGCTCATGCTGGGCGATCCGATTACCGAACTGACGATCGCCCTCGAGGTGAACTACTTTCAGTTGAACAGCGCCGAGTATTTCGTTCCTGTAGCGGTCAAGATTCCAGGTAGTGAACTTGCTCTTGCCAAAAAGCGTGGCGCCGAACGGACCGTCATCGATTTCCTCGGCGAGATCAAAGAGGGGACCGCGACGGTGGCCAATCTTCGCGACAAAGTTGACATCAAACTGAGCGGAGACGTCGCCTGTGAACTGGCGCGCCGTCCAATCACCTACGATGCCGGCTTCACCTTGCTTCCTGGGACATACACCCTGAAGTTCTTGGCTCGCGACGCGGTGACCGGCCGAATCGGAACTTACATACGAACGTTCGTCATTCCCAACCTCGAAAAAGAGAAGCAGCGGGTTCCGATCAGTTCCGTTGTTCTCAGCAGCCAGAAAATCGAGCTACAGGACGCGCTGTACACGGCCGGAAAAGACAAAGATAAACTTCGCGTCCAGAATCTGAGTCCGCTGGTCGAAGAGGGCGAGAAACTTGTCCCGAGCGTCACCCGTGTCTTCAGCCGAAATCGTGACATGTACGTGTTTTTCCAGGCATACCAGCCAGGCGTCGAGCCCCAGCGACCGGTGGTGGCATTCGTGACACTCTACAGCGGTGGGCAAAAAGCCTTCGAAACACCCCCGTTAGCCGTCGCTGAAGGAGCTGCGAACCGCCTCAGAACCGTGCCGTTGAGGTTTCGTCTTCCTCTCGACAATCTCCCCGAAGGCGAGTATCGATGTCAGGTGACAGTTCTTGATCCAAACGGCGGAAAAGCCACGTTTTGGCAGGCTCCCGTAATGCTTATACCGTAGGCGTTTAGCGTAACCGAAGGAGGGCTATCTTCGCCTTGAAAAACGAGTATTCTTAAATCAGACATGAAAGTTTCATGGAATGGGCGCCCAGCCGCGCTTGCTCTCCTAATCGCTTCGGCAAGTGTGCTCCAGGCGGCTGAACCGGCTCCGACGACCGGCGCGACGCTCACCTTCAAGCAGTACTGCTACGGATGCCACGGCAAAGCTACGGCGAAAGCCGGCATCAATCTCGAGAATCTAACCTCCCAAAAGTCCCTCGGCGAGAACTTTCAACACTGGGAAAGAGTTGCGGACGCGCTAGAGCAGAAGGCCATGCCTCCGGCGAAGCTTCCTCAGCCGAGCGATGCCAAACGCGCCGAAGCCGTAACCTGGATTCGCGCCAAGCTCGACGAATACATTCAAAAGCATGCTGGGGACCCAGGCGCCGTGACAATGCGGCGTCTGACAAGCGGCGAGTACACTTACACCATTCGTGATTTGACCGGTCTCGACCTGAAGTTTGACCGCGATTTTGCCAGTGATTCCGTCGGCGGCGAAGGTTTTACGAACTTCGGCGATGTGCAGTTCATGCAGGACGCGAACCTCGAGCGTTATCTCGAAGCTGCCAAGCGAGTCGCCAATCATGCCGTCATCGGCGCAGGTCCGATCACCTTTTACTCCGACCCCGGCAAGAGTGGCTTCGAGCTCTCGGCCATCAATCGCATTCAGGAAATCTACACCACCAACGGATTCCGCGCCGCGGCGGGCGAAGGCGGAAAGCCCTACGGCCTCGACAAGTACGGAAAGGCGTTCTACACCGCTTGGCGGTTCCAGCATCGGGAAGCGCTCGGGGAGCCGAATGTCACGCTCGATCAGCTTGCGGTCCGCGAAGGACTCACTCCCAGATTTGCGCATCACATCTGGTCCGTAGTGAACCAAACGAACCCAAGCTATCCCACCGACCAAGTCGTTTCCCAGTGGAAAAAGCTGCCCTCTCCAGACGGCGCCATTACCGAGCGAACCCAAGCTTCCGTGCGCGCCGCGTGCGACGACATCCAGAAGGCCCTCATCAATTGGCCCCGTTTTCTCTTTGCTGCCGGTAGTTTAGCGGCGGGCGGCGCCGGCGACGAGCGTGCGCTCGTGATCTCGGACACGACACTCCAAGCCAAAGATTCTCACCGCCTGCGCTTCTTTGCCCGAAGCCGGAAGCAGAAGACAGCGCGAATCATCCTGACCGCCGTCTCCGTGAACCCTGCCGCGAAGGACAAGCATGTCGTTATCTGGAAGAATGCAGGCGTGCGCACCCGAAACTTCGAGCGTGGTCCGGCAACCGGTCAGACTCAACCGCCTGCTGCGGCTGGATCGCAGACCCGTCCATTGCCGAACACGCCGCTGAAACCGCTCCGCTCCGTTCTCGATGAGGCGACCATTGCGAAGCTGAACTTCGGCAAGCTCCCTGACGGGACTGAAATCGGCCTCGATGACTTTGCCACGTCGGGTGATGCGCCACTGGTCCTCGACATTCCGCTGACGGAAGAAACGGGCGGCCTGGAGTTCCAAGTCGAAGCAGCAATGGGACCCGGACAGAATCACGACGCCGTCGCGCGCTTGACGATTACAGGCGCAGAGGAAGTTCGAGGCAGACCCACCTGGGCTCTGCTCGGCGACCCGAAGAGCCCCGGCTATCAGGCATGGAAGACCCGGGTGTTCGAGTTTGCTGCGAATCTCCCGCAGGTATCCCACAGCGAGCCTACACCTTCGGATAACGATCCGATCCCGGCGCCATTCAACAACACGTACAACCAGCCTGAGCGCGACTACTATCACTACAAAGTGAAGTACTACCGTGGTGACGACTTCCTGGTATCGAAGATGCTCGACGACGCTACGCGCACTAAGTTGGAGAACGCGTGGTCAGACCTGTTGGCGTCATTCGAATACCACGATGCCAGAATCAGATTCGTAGCCGACAAGTTCAAGGTGGACCTTAAGAAAAAGAGTGTCGCTGAACTGAATGAAGCGGACGTTGAGGCCATGCCCGAAGAGCCTCGAAACTATATACGTCCCCTTCTCGCAGAATACAAGGCGACGGTTGCGAAGCAGCGGGCCGCGCGTGAGGGGCACGTAGAGGACGTTCTGAAGTTTGCCGCCAAGGCGTGGCGCCGCCCATTGACCGAAGCCGAGAAGAAGCGGCTCCGAGGCTTCTATGCAACGCTGCGGCAGGGGCCCGAACTGGATCATTCCAAGGCGATCGAATCCCTGCTGACGCGTGTGCTTGTTTCTCCGGCCTTCTTGTACCGGTTAGAGCAACCCGCGAAGGTATCTGGCACAAGGCCGCTATCGGACTGGGAGATGGCAAGTCGCTTGAGTTATTTCCTTTGGTCATCGGCCCCGGACGACGAACTCTGGCGCGCTGCAAAAGCAGGTGAACTGAGCAAGCCTGACCAGCTCGAACGCCAGGTGAAACGCATGCTTGCGGATGAGAAGGCTCGTCGTTTTTCGACTGAGTTTTTCGGTCAATGGCTCGGCTTCTACCGCTTCGATCAGTATCGCGGCGTCGATACAACACGCTTCCCCGAGTTTACCGACGAAGTGAAGTCGGCGATGTACGACGAGGCAGTGTCGTTCTTCGAGTACGTCGTTCGCAAAGACAAGCCGGTGCGTGACCTGCTATTTGCAGACTATGCGTTCCTCAACAAGACCCTGGCGAAACACTACGGTGTGAAGAAGGAAATCAAGTCTGACACGCCCGTCCTTGTTGAAGGCGCCAACGAATTTCAGCGTGGTGGTTTGCTGCGCCTGGGCGCCGTGCTAACCGCCACATCCGCTCCGCTCCGGACCAGTCCCGTGAAGCGAGGTGATTGGGTACTGCGACGCGTGCTCGGCACACCGACGCCGCCGCCGCCCGCTGATGCGGGATCACTCCCGGCCGACGAGAAGGCATTCGGTGGTTTGACGCTGTTTGAGAAGCTGGTTGCGCATCAGAGGAATCCATCCTGCGCAGGCTGTCATACGCGAATCGACCCGATGGGCTTCCCTCTCGAGCGCTACGACGCGATCGGGCGTTGGAGGGATAGCTATACCGACGGCAAACCGGTCCATGATTCGAGCACGCTGGCGGACAAGACACCGATTTCGGGTGTCGACGGCCTCCTCGACTACCTGAAGAAGGAAGAGAAGCAGGTGCTCAAGACGATGTCATACAAGCTTCTTGGGTATGCTCTTGGGCGCACGGTTCTTGCTTCCGACCAGCCGCTGATCGATCAGTTGACCGAGAAGGGGAATGACATCACTTTTTCGCAACTTGCCACGGAGATCGTTTCGAGCAAGCAGTTCCGGTACCGACGTGAACGGGAAGTCATAAGTCAGCCGCCAAAGCCGCAACCGGCCACAGCGAAGACTGCTGATATAAAGAATGCAGACAATAAAGTAGGTGGGCTATGAAGATCACTGAAGCGAGCAAAGCATCCCGGAGTTCGCGCCGTCACTTTTTGCGCGGCGCAGGCGTAGCGTTGGCGCTACCTTGGATGGAATCTCTCCCTCTCCTGGGCGCAGAAGGCGCAAAGCCGGCCGCCAAGGCGGTTTCGAACAAACCGCCGACTCGTTTCGCCACCATCTACTTCTCCAATGGCGTCGAGCCCATTCACTGGTGGGCAAAAGGCAGCGGCGCTTCGATGGAACTCGGCCCGGTTCTGGAACCGATGAAGCCGTTCCGCGAGGACATGACTTTCCTGCGCGGACTCTTCAACAAGCAGGCCGTTTTGTCTTCCAGTCCGCACCTCGGCCGCATGCCGAATTTATTGTCCGGCGCCACCGTCAGTCTCGATCCTGCAGACATTCGCGTCGGAACCACTTTCGATCAGATCCTTGCGCAGCAGATCGGAAACCAGACAGCCGTACCGAGCCTCGCGCTCGGTATCGAGCCGAACGAACTCCGTCTCGAAGACGGCGTCTCGATGATTTACGGCTCGGCCATCTCCTGGGCGACTCCAACGAAGCCGGCAACCAAAGAGATCTATCCTGCCCGCACGTTCGACCTTCTCGTTGGCGACGGAAAGGGACGGCAGATCGACCGTAGCATTCTCGACGCCGTGCTCAAAGAGACGCACGAACTTCAGCCTAAGATCAGTCGTGGGGATCGTCACAAGCTCGACGAGTACCTCGAATCGATCCGCAGCATCGAGACCCGGATCGACCGCGCCTCTCGGGAAGAACGTATCGAAGGCTGGCGGCCGACGCTCACAAAGCCGAACATGCCCCGTCCTGCCGACGACTTGCCTCAGAACGTTCCGGATCACATGAAGTTGATGCTGGATCTGGTGGTGCTTGCGTTCCAGATGGACAAGACGCGCATCATCACCTTGATGCTCAACAACGATCTTTCGCAGATGAACTTCAAGTTCCTCGAAGGGGTTCAAGGCAGCTTGCACCTCGACCTCACGCACAATGGCAAGGCTCCCGCTGCTGAGGCGATGTATCTAAAGACCAATCAATTCCACGTTCAGCAGTTCGCTTACATCATCAATCGCATGAAGCAGATCGATGAGGGCGGCACGTCCCTACTCGACAACTCGATGATGCTGTTCTGTTCGAACCTGTTCGATGGCGACGCGCACAGCGCCGATCAGATGCCGATGATTCTCGCGGGTCGTGGCGGCGGCTTAGTGCCGGGACGCAATCTCGATTACCTCGACAAAGGCGAGGACAATCGCCGCGCCTGCAGCCTGTATCTGTCGCTGATGGATAGGATGGGTGTGCAACTCGATCGATTCGGCGACACAGATAAGCGGCTGGTCGATCTGTAAGCCCAGTACGGCGAACGCACTCTTACTTCTGTGGAGTGCGTTCTAGCTGATCCGTTTTGAAGCCTTGTTTGGAAGCATCGGCGAGTAGTTTTCGATAGATAGCGTCACTCAGAGTTTTCGAACGGCTCAACACCCACATGTATTTCCGATCATTGCTGCCGACTACGGCGTATTGATACTTGTCGTCTAGCGCAATGATGCGGTAGTCGCCCCAGACGCCGTCAAGGAATGACAGGATAGCCGGCGCAAAGCGAACTTCGAGAACCGAGTTGCTCCCGTTGTCTTCCTTGGCAACCCGGCCGACACCTTCGGCCGCTTTCAGCTTCGACTTTCCTGCGTCGCGGCATCGGTTCACCACCTGAATGCTTCCGTCGTCACTCAGCGTGTAGTTGGCTGTTACATCGCCAGCACAATCTTTCTGAAATTTGTTCGGCAGACGAGCGATTTCATACCATGCCCCGCTGTACTTTTGAAGATCGACTTTCGCAACGGTTTTCAGGTCTGGAAGCATTAGAAGAAACGCAATCAAGATCATTCAATCTCTAGACGCTCAGAACCGGACATGGTGACTCACGGATCACCGAGTATTCGTGCGTACGAAGCCGGCCGAACTTCTCGTGAAGTTTTCCCCTCCCGATCACGACCAGATCTGCGCTGTACCTGCAAGGCGGCGGCTTCAATCACAGTCGATACCGGTCCTCCATCCACGAATATTTCGAGGTCCGTCCCCGCCCTTTCCTGGAGTGCCTGGATTTGCTGGCTTGCTGACTCCAGAAGATCCGTTCGCCTCTGGTTGTCGCGCTCTATCTCTGAACTGCCCTCGGTAGCAGTGACAGCGTGAACCAATCGCAAGTCGGCGCCGTATTCCTTCGCGAGATCTGCCGCAAAGCGGATCAGCCCTACATACTCCTGGTCCAAGTCGACCGCGCAGATCATACTTCTGCAATCGATATGCGTGGCCTGGAGCGGATCTTCGGTATGGGCGGCGGTCCAGACAGCACAGTGGGCGTCGTGGAGCACCTTGGCCGCAACGGAACCCAGGAGCAGAATGCGAAATTTGCCATAGCCGTGTGTTGGCATCACGATCAGGTCAACCTGATTCTTGTGGCTGAAGGAGGTAATCATACTTGCCGGATCGCCATGTTCGACCAGGTACGTGATATCCGTGCCCAGCGGCGGATCGAAAAACTCTTGGAGTTTCTTTTGTCCGTCTTTCAACAACGCCGGAATGTCGAACATGACAGGATAAGGCGAGTCGATTCCGCCATACCAGCCGATCGGCATATTAATCACATGGAGCAAGGTTAGCTTTGCGTCGAATCGTTGAATCATTGATGCTACGAAAGGTTTCGCAGCTTGGCAGCGTTTCGAGAAATCAACTGGGAACAGGATGTGCTGGAACCGGGGCATACATACTCCAGAGTGAAGGCAGTTATATCGCTATACCGATTGTGAATCAATACACCGGGCCGTGTCGCACGGTAACAGAAGATCGCAAGCGACGAACGCCTGTCGTCCTTTGAACCACGCGCCAGCCCTGAGGCAGGCGTCGGGTGACGTTTCCATCACCGGCGTCGCATGCGCAACAATCAGCTTGGCGCCCGTGAAAGATGCAAACTTGCCGGCGAAGCGAAGGGTTTTTACGCCTCTTTCGTCAAGGTCGATCGCGCAGAGAATGTTGGTGAAGTACTGCGGCGCTGGTGGGAGCGCCGTCTCGAGATGCGCGGATGTCCAAACGGGGCAGGGAGCGTCATGCAGAAGTTTGCCGTCACCGAGCCAAGGATGAATCGCCGAAAAAGGTCCATGGCCATGAGTCGGCATCATGATCAGATCGACTTTTTCTGCTGTTGCGTGGCGAATGATCTCGTGAGCGGGATCGCCGATCGGCGCCAGACGAGTGACATTGATTCCGTCAAGTTCCGTTGTGAGAAAAGCGATCGAGCATTTGCTGTAGCTGCGCGGTTTGCGGCTCCGGAATGTTAGGCTCGAAAGGCGGCGCTTCACAATGTAAGAGAAGGACATCGGCACGGAAGAGACGCGCATAGGCAGCCACGTCTGTGGCGGTCATCGTGCACTGGGAAGAGTTGGGCGCGCTGATTCCCGAGAAGCAACCCTCCATAGCAGCCGAATGCACCGCGGACAAGTGGCGCCAGCAAAGGCTCTCCTCAAGAAAGGTCTTCGTCATGCAATGTTTTCTTCTGAAATCTGAGCTAAGATAAGCACTCTATGTCTAGCGGAGGTGATGGAAATGCGCAAACTTTGGCTTAAGCTCGCGTTGCTGGCAATTCTTTCGTTGCGATCTGTTGTCGGTGCGGGGATTCCCATTTGCACCGTGGACGGTGCCCCGTCGGATTGTAATACGGGCCCAGCGCAAGCGTTCGGTTCTTCGGGCGTCGATGGGAATAGTGTCAGCGTGTCTGTTTTTGCGTCTGCTGACGGGTCTGGTGGCAACGAAGCTACCGCGGCGATTTCCTTACCCATCTTTGAGGCGACCACCGAAGGGCCGGTCCGGCCAGGGATTATCTCCTACCTCTGCGGCTCAAGCTCTGGAGGTTCAGCCTCCTCGAGTGTCTCAGCAGGCGGCATCAGTTGCGAATCGGTTGGTGAGGGTAGTGACTCCCGTCAGGGCGTTGCGGAACCCACAATTCTAGGGACTCCATTCCAAATCACGGGGAGTGCCCATGCGTCCGCGATACGATTCGAAGGCGAAGACTATGTCGGCGGTGGGGGCTCTTACGCTGAGGTTCGAGTTGAGTTCTACGAATGGCTTCCCAACGGCGAGTTGGCTCCAGTGAACATTATTCCCTTAGTAGACGTACCGGAGCCGAATACCCTAATGCTGGCACTGCTCGGAGGGGCCGGCCTCCTGTGTCGATTGATTCATCGATCACGCTGATACAGCGCATCACTACCTCCCCGACCAATTCATTCGTTTCTGAGAGCGTGAATTACTGTTGATGCCTCGCCCGCCGGGAATCCGCTTAAAACCCGGCATGCTTCAGCTCCTTTTGCAAAAGGTCGCTGTGCGAGGTCGATCGAGGAGGCGAGGGGTAGAAAGACTACTGAAGAAACAAACTATGTTGGTGGCCAGGGACGGATTTGAACCGCCGACGCCGGCCTTTTCAGGGCCGCGCTCTACCCCTGAGCTACCTGGCCAACAAATTCAGTGTAGCATCCGGTTTCGGCTGACCGCTACATTCTCAGGCGTTTTGTAGGGCTTCGAGAGCCGCGCCGCTCTCTTGTTCAATACCCGCATGCAGGCTGTTTCCATGGGCATCCATCGTGACAATTGCGGCGAAGCCTTCCACTCTCAATTGCCACATCGCTTCGGGAATACCGAACTCGAGCAGGTTCACGCCCACAACTTCACGCACGGTTCGCGCATAAAACTGCGCGGCGCCTCCGATGCCGTTGAGATAGACTGCTCCGGCTTCTTTCAACGCGGCCAGCGTCTTGGGACCCATGCCGCCCTTCCCGATCACTGCTTTGACTCCGAATTTTTTGATGACGTGAGCTTGATATGGCTCTTCACGAATACTCGTCGTCGGACCTGCTGCCTTTACGGACCACCGCTCGCCGTGCTTCAGCATCACAGGACCGCAATGATAGAGCACAGCGCCGTTCAAATCTACTGGCGGTGGGTTCTTCATCAAGTGCGCGTGAACGGCGTCCCGACCGGTGTACATGTCTCCGTTGATGATCACGACATCGCCGACTTTGAGCGACCGCATCTGCTGCTCAGTCAGCGGAGGCGTGAGCGACACTTCGCGACCTGTCAGCGGGAAACCTGCTTCCTGCGCCATCTTCTCGATGACCCGTTCGGGATCGCGATAAAGCCAACTGGTGATGGCTCCCGACTGTGCATCGAGCTTCACGCCCAGGCGGCGGAATGCCCAACAATCGTATGCGACAGAAACGAAGAAGCTGGCCGGAAGCCGGTTCGCAGCCATAATCTTGCATCCGATCAGCGATACGCGCCCCCCGAACCCCATAGGTCCGACACCCAGCGTGTTCGCCTGCTCCATGATCTCGGCTTCGAGTTTCGCCAGTTCGGGAACGGGATTCACGTCGTCCAAATGCCGCAGCAATTCTGTCTTTGCGAGCACATAGCCATGCGCGCGGTCGCTCCCGATGCAGACACCAATCGCGCCAGGCGCGCAGCCTTGTCCCTGAGCCTGCCAAACGGCGTGCAAAAGGCATTTGCGGACGCCTTCAATTGTGCGGTCCGCTCGGCCGAGATGTTCCAGCGTGCAGGGCAGGGAATACTGGATGTTTTTGTTCTCGCATCCACCACCCTTCAGGATCAGCTTCACTTCGATATCGTCCTTTTCCCATTGCTCGAAGTGAATGACCGGAGTCTCGGTTCCGAGATTGTCGCCGCTGTTTGCGCCTGTGAGCGAATCGACTGAGTTCGGCCTAAGTTTTCCGCGCCTGGTTGCCTCAGCCGTTGCCGCTCGAATCGCGCGCGCAATGGCGAGCTGATTGACACCCACCGGCGTGTGCACGAAGAACGTCGGCATTCCTGTGTCCTGGCAGATTGGCCCTTCGTCTTCCTGCGCCATGTCGATATTGGTCGCGATGATGCTCATAGCTTGAGCTGCCTGAGTCGCGGGCTGCTCCTGCTTCATTGCGACGGCCATGGCGGCTCGGACGTCCGGAGGCAGATTCGTCGAAGTCTGCGTAATTAACTCGAGAAGACTACTTTCCAGGAATTGCATGGCGGGAATTGCTTCTATGTTAGCTTGATTCGGACTTGCGCCGTCAGGCCGGGCTTAATGAGTGGGTTCGGGTTGGCGAACTCGATATAAACTTTGTCGCCGTCAATTTTTAGCACCGAGCCCTGCAGAATTTCGCCACCCATCTCGACGATTGTGACAGTAGCTGGTTGCCCCGGCTTTAGCTGGCGGATCTGTTCGGGGGAAGCCTGAGCGACTGCTTGCATCGCGCTCATATCGGTGGCTATCTGAAACAGGTCCGTCATCGAGGGATGGACATCGTCGCCGGCCTGTCCCCGCCGTCCGACAACAATCCCGTTCACGGGCGAAAGAACATTGCCGGCTCCGACACGCTGGGTCACCTGTTCAACGTCTTCCGACTTCCCCTCTAGCAGTTTCTTCGCGGCGTCGAGTTCATTCTGCGTTGACGTGATTCGCTCTTCGGCGCCGGCTGCCACTGCGTCGTGGCTCTTCGTTTCCGCCTCCAGGGCGACATAGTCTTTCTGTGCTCTCTCGAAATTGCGGCGAGGCGTTGCCCCTTCGGCAAGAAGCATTTTCTCCCGCTGGAAGTTCTTTGATGCGTGTTCGTACTCGTTCTTTACGCGGGCAGCGTCGGCCACGGCCCGAGACGCTTCAAGTCTGGCAGCCGACATTGCCGCCTCCAGATTTCGCACACGAGTTTCCGCCCGTTCAAGGTCGGTCTCGGCTTCGAGTTTGGCAGTTTCGAGCGCCGGACTTCGTATCTGGGCGAGTAGCTGCCCTTCGTACACCTCATCTCCGGCTTCTACTTGAAAGGATTCGACCTTGCCTTCGATCGGAACTCCTACCGGGATACTCGTAGCTGTCTGCAACACCGCTTCAAGACTTAGCTCGGCGTCAACTGGCTGCTCGATGACAGGTTTTGCAGCCGTTTGCGGAGTCTTCCGTTTTTGTAAAGCGTAGGTTACTGCAACTGCGATCACGGCAATCGTAACCAACCCGCCTATCCATAAGCGTGCCTTCATTTCGCGACAATCCATTCTCGCATTCACGACCGTTTGATATACTTCAAAAACGCAAGGCCAATCTATGGACGAACTTCGGCTGGGTGACATCATCGACGATTACTGCATCAAATGTCGCCGCATGACCAACCACGCAATCGTCTCCATCGTCGATGGAGAAGCGGCGAAAGTGAGATGCCGATCGTGCTATCACGACCATACGTATCTCAAAGAGCAAATCCCGCCTTCAAAGAAAGATCTGAAGAAATTGGAGTTATTCAACGCGGTTCTTGCAGGTAGCGGCGCCCCGGCGGCCGAAACTGTGGGCACGGATGCGGAGATTGCTCCTGCAGCTAACGGTGATAACGGTGAGTCGCCTGTTCCTGACAGCGAGCAGACCGAAGCCCAATCCGAAGAGGCTAAAAAGCCTCGAGGTCGTGTCAAGAAAGCCTAGTTTGTGAACCGGTGGCTTGCACCTGTGGTTGTCTTGCTTCTCTCCGCGACCACAGTGGCGCCTGCACAATCGAGCACACCAGCGGCTCAAGCAACGCCAAACTTTTCGGGAACGTGGAAACTTAACCTACAGCGAAGCGGTCCAATCATGCCGCGCGGCTTGGAAGCGCTCACTTTGGTCATCGATCATCGTGACCCGAGCATCACGTCCGGAGAGACGAGAGTTGTTTCGGGGAAAACGACCACCAGCAAAGATGGGACGGCGATGATTGATGGTATCGAACATGTTTGGCATCCAGAGCCCGGCAGCACAGAAAAGCAGCGTCAAAGTTGGTCCGACGCCGCACTGATTAAGCACTGGGAGAAGACGACAAAGGGCACGACATATATCTCAGACATCCGTCAGACTCTATCTAAAGACGGAAAGGTGCTCACTATGTCTGAACACTACCGGGAGCCTGGGATGGAGCGAATTCGCGATTGGGTGTTTGAGAAACAATAGATTGCAAGGTCGCATTCGGGGTCCTCTCCAGCGTGGCAAACTGGTGAAAAGCCTAGTTACCTCTTATCCTTGGCGTAGCATCTTTGCCTTATCATGATGCGCCACGAGCCGCCTTTGCGCCCGTATTTCTGTGGGCGAAAGGAGGCCCGGTATGGTCCTGGTAAAACCCCCTGCCAAGCCGTTGGTTTCGTGGCCGCCAATTGGTCACGTTAAGGCGCATCCGGTTAAAGATAAAGAGAACTGGTGGCGTCTCGCCGATCGGTACCATCGCAAGGATCCTTGGGACATCATCAAATTCAACTTCGATACGGATGACCCAAAAGAAGTGAATTGGTTCCTTCAGGAACTCGTTGGCTGCACAAAAAGCAAGGACGGACTGAACTACAGCTTTAGTACGGCCGACAAGCCCGGTTTGATCTACATCCCTCCCGACACATGGAAGCCCTCCGCGGGTCCGATCAAGCCTCCACCTCCGCCTCCGCCAGGTGGCCCATTGACCCCGGAGGATGAAGTCGCGCGCCGGTCAGTTCTGAACGTACTCGCCGACCCGAAGCTCTCGCGCATTGACTTCACATACCGCGGTTACAGGGTGAATTGGCGGCTGCTGATTGCGGTAGCCAATCGCATCATTGATCGCATTATTGATGTGCGCTACGATTCGACGCTAAAAAATGCAGCCGAGTACGACTACGGCGATGATGTTATGTTCCTGCGCTTCAAGTCAGGCCTGATCGGAAACGCAACGGGCTCTTGTTGTTCATGAGGCCGTTCACGCTGGTCTCGATGTCAAGAAAGCCGGTGACCTAGACGTTTCGGAGGCCGAAGCCGCTGCATACCTTGCGCAGGCAATTTATGCGATGGCAATCTTTCCTCCCGGAGATGTCCTGATCGATTCGGACCCTTTCATGCAGGCGATCTTCGATCGCGCATGGCATGTAGCCGAACAGTTGGCCGCCGGCAAGAAATTCACGGAGTTAAGCCTCGAGATGTACGCGTTGGAATCGGCTGTCGCCTCGAGCCCGAAGTACAAGAAGACCGCCGGGAAACCGTCTGGCTACGACGGCGTGAAGTAGCTCGGCGCCAAAAGCTAACGGCCCCGTACGACAACGTAGCCCTCGCGGTTGTTCACGTAGATCGATGAAAACACCTTAAGGGGCAACAGCCCTGCTGTGAGATCTGCGACGACTCGAACCGCGCTCACGTTCATCGAAGGCATGCCCGGAATCTCCACCCTGACGAGGCGCCTCCTGGCCTTCTTGGAGCCGTTGTTCGTTCTGACCAAGACGGATTGTTCCGCGGAATGACCATCGAAGAGGACGACGGTAGCCGTGCCCGAGTCAACGACTAAGTCTTGAAAACGGCCATCCAATTTGACCGGTATCGTGACTCGGCCATCGGCCCTGCCAAAGGAAAGGCGAACACCCGGCGGAGCTGTTGCGCCGATCGTGAAGGCTCCCTTCCCGTAATCGATGGAATAGTTGAAGCGCTGCAGCCACGATTGTCCGAGTACTCCGTCTATAGCGATAAGACTTGCGATTGCTGGTAATTCACAGATGATAGTTTCCACTTCCGCTTCCTGCGACGAGCCAGCTCGGATCGCAACGTATCCGGCGGGTGTGAGGCGGGACCCGGACGCCGTAACATGCTGCACCCGGAATCGTGGCCGTATGCCGGCGCGGTCTGCTGTGCCGGGCAGAACGGTTGTCGATTGCGCGCCTGTGTCGATCAGCATACGGAACGGACCCATTTCGTTCAGGAATACGTTGTCTATGACAATGGCGTGTTGTTTCTCGGTGAACGGCAAGGTCGCAACGGAAACAGCGAACAACAATGGAGCGATCATGGCATTCGCGAGAATGCTCCAACTACCGGCGCAAGTCGTGAGGCTGCCATGATTATTTGTCCTGAGCAGGTGATGAATTTGTGATGTCGACCTTAGCCACGTGTTTTCAATTCGATGACGTTGAAGTTCGACCCTTGACCTTTGAGGTATTAAAGGCAGGTAAAGCGCTCGCGCTCGAACCAAAAGCGATTCGCGTCCTGATCTATCTCATCGAGAATCGGGAGCGTGCGGTGTCGAAGGACGAGATCCTGACGACGGTTTGGGAAGGGTCGGCGGTGACGGACAATGCGTTGACCCGAATCGTCGCGCAGTTGCGGCGGGAACTAGGGGACGACGCGAGGAGTCCGCGGTATATCCAGACGGTCCCTACACTTGGCTACCGGTTCGTCGGTGGCTTGAATGATAGGGCTCCGAGCTTTCCCGCGGATCGTTCCTCGAACAAATGGCTGCCCCTGGCGATCGGAGCCGGATGTCTCGCTGTTGCTGCAGCCATCGCTGCAACCAACTTTGGTTCAAAACGACAACTCGTCGAGCCTGTCCGGGCTGGCGCTACGATGCAGTTCACGACATCGCCCGGTTTGGACATGGGAGCCACATTCTCACCGGACGGGCAGACTCTCGCCTACAGTTCTGACCGTACGGGACGCTTCGAGATTTACATTCGTCCACTCCGCGCGGACGCTCGCGAAGTCCAGATCACTTCCGACGGTAAGCAGAATATGGAGCCCGTCTGGTCGCCTGACGGAAGGTCGATCGCGTTTTACTCGGTCGCCCGAAATGGAATCTGCCTGTTGCCTGCTGTCGGTGGCGAAATCCGGCAGTTGACGAATTTCGGATCGAGTCCGGCTTGGTCGCCCGATTCAAAGAGGATTGTTTTTCGGTCGACGGGATTGTTCTCAGTGACTCCCAACGACGCTCTTGGGAACGGAATCTCAACCATTTGGGAGGTTCGCGCCGAGGGAGGATCGCCGCGGCAGTTGACGCGGTCCGACAATCCCGAAGGAACGCATGGATTCCCGGCCTGGAGTCCAAAGGGAGATGTTGTGATCTTCTCCAACATATCTTCGAAGAAGCAGGGAGGCTTGTATCGGGTCAATCCCGCCACGGGCGCCATTCGAGCCATGCTTCCGGCTGATAAGAAGACATTCCTCACCCCGGTACTCAGTTCCGACGGGAAGTGGGTGTATTACGCTGCATTTTCCGCTAACCGCGACTTTGGTATATGGCGCATGCCTCTCGACCCAAAAACAGGCGAACGTGCGGGTGACGCTGTCGAAATTGCACGCACTGGCTCATCCCTTCCGAGAAGTCCGGCGGTGTCTCGGGATGGGAAGCGGCTTGCCTACACATACTCGAACATGACGAGCCAGTTGTGGACTGTTCCGGTCAAAGGGGGGCCAGCGAAGCCGCTGTATCGAGAAGCTGTATTCCGTTCCATTCACCCGACCTTCTCTCCCGATGGTTCCCGACTCGCCTATAGCGCGAGCCGATTCGGCACAAAAGCCGACTTATGGATGATCAATGCCGATGGCAGCGACGCCACGCCGGTCTCGACCGAACCGGAACCGGAATTTGAGCCTGTCTGGTCGGCAGACGGGCGATCGATCTTCTTCAGTCTGCAGCGCGACTCTCATACAGAGATGTGGCAATATGCGATTGATGGCGGCTTGCGACACAAAATCTGGGATGAAGACGGGGTGTTGCGTTGGCCGAGAACTTCTCGAAGCGGCGCGTTCATCCTTTATCAAAAGGGCAACCCTGGTAATCTCTGGCGTCGCGATACCGGCGCTGAGTCGCCCCGGCAACTCACCTTCGATCGGGAAGGCGCTGGATTTCCGTCCATCTCGAACGACGAGCGCTGGGTCGCCTATGAACTCAATCGAGGCGAGCACACACATCTAGCCATCATGGACCTCAACGGTGGTCAATCGAAGACGTTGGTGGAGGAACCGGGCCAAGTTTGGGCCCGAGACTGGTCGCCGGATAGCCGGCGCATCGTCTATGCGGGATTTCGAGACGCTACATGGAATATTTGGTGGATCGACCGGATCACGGGGGAACGTCGAAAGTTAACAGATTTCACTTCGATGGATAGCTATGTTCGTTATCCGGCATGGTCACCCAGGAACGATCAGATTGTGTTCGAACTCGGCGCTACAAAAGGTAATATTTATCTGCTTGACCTCCCTTAGAACACCTCAAGGGAGATAAACTTGTCTGAGCATGAGAAAGACGCTGGCTCTTGTAAGCGTTCTGGCGACCTTCACGCTCCTGGTTCTGGCTCAGCGGCCCAAAACTAGAACGATCCCTCTCGACGAACTCCGCGACAAAATTCAAGGTGGTTGGGCAGGGCAGATGATTGGCGTCAGCTTCGGCGCCCCGACCGAGTTCCGATTCCGCGAGCAGATCATCGAGGGCGCCCTGCCGGAATGGAAGCCGGAACGCATCTCGAATTCTCTGAATCAGGACGATCTATATGTGGACATGACGTTCGCCAAGGTCCTGGATGATAAAGGCATTGGCGCAACGACAGAGGATTTCGGGCTGATGTTCAAGGATGCGCAGTATGCGCTCTGGCACGCGAATCTTGCCGCGCGCCGCGCTTTGAAGCGAGGAGTTTCCGCTACCCTGACAGGAACGCCAAAATACAACGCGCATGCCAATGATATCGATTTCCAGATTGAAGCCGACTTCATCGGATTGATGGCTCCGGGGCTGCCGCAATCGGCCACGGCCATCGCCCACAGGGCTGGACGCGTAATGAACTACGGCGACGGTATTTACGGGGGAGTCTTCGTCTCCTGCATGTACTCGGCTGCGTTTTTCGAAACGAACCCAAGGAAGGTTGTCGAGGCTGGTCTGGCCTGTTTGCCGCCGAAGAGTCCCTATGCGATGACCATCGCCGATGTGCTGAGCTGGTCGAGCCAGAACGCAGACTGGAAAGCTACGTGGAAGCAGATCGAAAGCAAGTGGAACACACGCGAGCCTTGCCCGGAAGGCGCAAAGCAGCCATTCAACATTGACGCGAAGCTGAACGGCGCATACATTGCCCTGGGATTGTTGTATGGCGGCTCCGATTTCTGGAAGACGCTGGAAATCTCGACCCGCGCCGGCCAGGATTCGGACTGCAATCCTTCGAACGCCTGCGGCGTTCTTGGCACGATGCTCGGATACAAACGCATTCCGGACGAATGGAAGAGTGGTATTCCCGCGATTGCAGGGCAGAAATTTCGCTATACAGAGTTCACCTTCGAAAGCATCGTCGACAGCACTGTGAAACGCGCAGTTGCGCTGGCGGAAAGCACGGGCGGGAAACGGTCGGGGGATGCCCTCACGATTGCGGCTCAGGCCGCAAAGCCACCGAAGCTCGAAGTCTGGGATGACTTTGGAGCGCCGGCTGAGCGAGTCGCAGTCGATGATCCTCGCTGGCAGTGGAAGGGCGAATGGCAAACTGACAAACGAACAAGACGCAGTTCAATGAAAGGGTCCGAGGCTTCCATCGAGTTCGACGGTACGGGCGCAATTGTAGTCGGACCCTATCTGCCTAACGGGGGCAAAGCGGATGTCTATCTCGACACCAAACTCGATCGCACTGTCGACGTATTCCCGGATGAGAAGGCCGCTAAGAGTGGCGAATCCGTGTGGCACGTGTTCGGACTAAAGCGCGGCAAACACGTCGTGCGTGTTTCTGTTCGTGGCGAACCGTATCCCGGATCCTCGGGATCGGAGATCGGCATACAGGATCTAGTGATTTTCCGTTAGAGTTTTAAACGGAGACTGGTACTGTTGTTTCTCCAGTACCATAAAATACTTAACTCTTGTTCACTTTTGTATGTTTTCCAAGACATTTTTTTTAAAAAATCGCATTGAGAGAAGGAAACAAGAATATTTTTTCTTCTTTGGTCTAGATGGTGTTCTAAAAATGTCGTTGTGTGATTATAATCGGCTAACGTGTGGCTCCATTTAGCACGCGCGAGATAAAGCATGGCGCGAACGGTACTCGTTAGAGGCGCTCGCCAGCTATTGACTTTGCATGGTCCAACCGGACTGAGACGCGGCGACTCAATGCGTCAATTAGGTGTAATTGAGGACGGCGCGCTATTGATATCCGACGGAATTATTACAAATGTCGGTCCTACGAGACGTATTGAAAACCTGGCTGAAGCGCGCACAGCGTCGGAAGAAATAAACGCGAGCGGCCGTGTTGTGATGCCGGGGTTTGTTGATAGTCACACGCATCTGATTGCCGGTCCGCCTCGCGTCGGCGATTTCCGTAACGGCGAGCGTTCCGCTTCAAGAAGCGCCGCCTCCTCCTACAACGCCGAACACATCCGTCGAACTTCTGCCCCATCTTTGGCGTTCCAAGCCAAGAAGTATCTACAGGGCTTCCTGCGCCATGGAACGACGACGGTGGAGGTTAAGACCGGCTACGGACAGGATGAGACCGGCGAGATGAAAATGCTCCGTGTCATCTCACAACTGGCCGAATCCGGGTTTGGGGTCATATCCAGTTTTCTCACGCCGCATACGCCACCGCCGGAGTTTACGGGCAACCTCGAAGCCTACGTTGTTTGGATTCGTGATCACGTCTTACCCAAAGTAAAGTCGCGCCGTCTCGCGCAGTTCGTCGATACGTTTTGTGATCCGTCGGCTTACAGCGTGCAGCACGCCAATACCCTGCTGCATGCAGCGCGGCGTCTCGGATTTGAAACTAAGATCCACGCCGAGCAGTCAGTCCGACTCGGAGCTGTCCGAATGGCAGTGGAGATGGGGGCAACGAGCGTTGACGGGCTGAACCAGATCGATAAGTCCGATGCGATAGTTCTTGGACAAAGCCAGACCGTCGGTGTTGTCATGCCAGGCCCTATGTTCCAAGGCCATGCATCTCGAATGCCCCCTGCGCGTATGCTGATCGATGAAGGAGCACCGGTAGCACTAGCGTCTGGTTTCAATCCCTCAGTGTCCGCCACGTACAACATGATGACGGTGATCGCGATCGCTTGCACGCACATGGGGATGACCGTGGAAGAGGCCATTACCGCTGCAACCATAAACAGCGCATTTGCTGTCATGTGCTCTCCTCGGATTGGGTCGCTTGTCTTCGGTAAGGATGCGGACCTTATAATGCTCGGGGTGTCTGACTATCGGGAGATTCCGTACCAGTTCGGCCTGAACCTGGTCGCGCTAACGATGCGCAAAGGCCAAGTCGTCTATCGAGAGGGCGCGGTTGAGTTGTGAGGCGCGTCGTCGAATGCGTTCCGAACTTTTCTGAGGGCCGTGACGCAGGCAAGGTCAGCGCCATAGCGGATGCGATTGCTCGCGGTCCCAGTGTCGCCATCCTCGGAGTAACGATGGATGCCGATCATAACCGTTCGGTCATCACATTCGCGGGTTCTCCGGAAGCGGTCGCTGAAGCCGCGATACGGGCGGTCTCGAAGGCGGCTGACCTCATCGATCTAAACGCCCACGCAGGAGTTCATCCGCGGATCGGAGCGACTGATGTTCTGCCATTCGTCCCGATCACCGGTGTGACTATGGATGAGTGCGTTGCGATTGCCAATGCCGTTGGCGAAGAGATCTGGCAGAAACACAACATACCCGTATACTTCTACGAGCGCTCGGCAAGAGTACCGGAGCGTAAGCGCCTCGAGAATATTCGGCGCGGTCAACTTGAAGAACTTCGTCGATTAGCCCTCACTGACGAGAGTAGAAAGCCTGATGTCGGCGGTCCTGGACTTCATTCCACGGCTGGAGCGACTGTGGTCGGGGCGCGCGAGTTTCTGATCGCCTACAACATCAACCTCGAGACTGAGAATGCCTCGGTTGCCAAGAACATCGCGCAAACGATTCGCGAGTCCTCGGGCGGCTTCCCGAACGTTAAGGCTCTTGGCCTGCCTTTGGCCACACGGAAACAATGCCAGGTGTCCATGAATCTGACGGACTTTCGGACAACCCCACCGCACGTAGTCTATGAAGTAGTTCGGGCGCTGGCCGAACAGCAAGGCGTTGCCATTGCCGGTAGCGAGCTGATCGGTCTGATCCCCAGGGCGGCGGTTGAGCTGGCTGCCGAGCATTTTCTGAAATTTGAAAATTTCGCGTCCGAGCTCGTGCTCGAGAACCGCCTGGAGGAAATGCTTCCTTTTACCGTCGACGATGTCCTTGATGAGATGTCCGATCCGACTCGCTCCGTGGGCGGAGGAAGCGCCGCGGCGTTAGCGGGAGCTATGGCCGCCGCCTTGGGAGTTCTTGCCATGCGCTTGCATAAGTCGGATCCTTCGGTATTTGAGGACCATCGCCGATTCTTTCGGGCCGCGGCAGACCGTGATGCTCAGGCGTTCGCAGCTTTGATGCGTACGGCTGAGCCTGCTCAGGATTTGATCATCGAAGCGACTGAGGCGCCTCTCGTTATTGCCGAACGCGCTGTGGTTCTGACGAGAGACCTTGACGAACATTGCGCCGGTGTTCCAGATAGCTACCGATCCGACGTGACGACTGCGATGGGTCTGGCGAAGGCGGCGCAAACCGGCGCAATATCCACGTTTGAACTTAATTTCCGGCGCGTGTCCGATCCCGCGATTTGCCAGGCGCTGTCGATCCGGTCGGCGAAGTTAAAATAGGATCAGTGCTCATATCGATTGCTCCCACGGCGCCAAAGCGTCCGCAGTGGCTGCGGGCTCCTGCTCCTGTTGGGGAGAACTACAGGGAATTGAAACAACTCGTATCGGATTTGAAGTTGCATACCGTATGCGAGAGCGCAGCTTGCCCCAATGTCGGCGAATGTTGGAATCGGCGGACCGCTACGTTCATGATCCTCGGAAACGTCTGTACGCGACGTTGTGGATTCTGCGCCGTGCAAAAAGGAGCGCCGCTCGAAACCGACTATGATGAGCCTCGCCGAGTCGCTGAAGCTTGCGCGGCACTAGGCCTACGTTATGCCGTAGTCACCAGTGTGAACCGTGACGATCGTAAGGATGGCGGCGCCGAATTGTTTGCAATGACAATCCGGGCCATTCGCGAACGCATACCGGGCTGTCGTGTCGAAGTACTTGTGCCCGACTTTCAGGGCTCTCAAGCCGCTATGGAAATAGTGATGGATGCATCGCCGGATGTGTTGAATCACAACACGGAAACGGTTCCCCGTTTGTACCGCCAGGTCCGGCTTGGCGCCCGTTATGAGCGGTCGCTCGAGATGCTCGCATATGCGAAGCAGTTGCGGCCAAATATTCCTACGAAGTCAGGCTTAATGCTCGGCTTGGGAGAAACGAATGAGGAGGTTCTGTCGGTAATGCGCGATTTGCATGCGCACAACGTCGATATCCTCACGCTCGGACAATATCTCCGGCCCTCAGCCAAGCATCTGCCGATCCTGCGTTACGTGCCTGTAGAAGAGTTCGCGGAACTTCGGCGCGAGGGGCTGGCGATGGGGTTCGCTCACGTGGAAGCAGGACCTTTGGTGCGGAGCTCGTATCACGCGGACGGCGCTCTTTGAAGCGCGCGTCAGTTCTTGGATTTGCGCTCACCGCTCTCGCCGTTGCGCAGAACATCCGCTTCGATACGTTTCCCAGCAACCTGCTCGAGCAGCGGCTCAAACTCGCCACTGCCGATAACAACGAGCGATATCAACGGTTGCGCAAGTTGTTTATTGAGTCCAATTGCGAAGTGGAAGAGCAGATTGTTAACAAGAAGGGCCAGCCAAACGTTATCTGCACATTAAAGGGAGAGACCGATCGAGTCATCCTTGTTGCTGCCCACTTCGACGCGATCAGTCCTGGAGTGGCGGACAATTGGGCCGGCGCGTCGCTACTGCCCTCGCTGTTCCAAGGCCTGAAGGGTACACCGCGGCGCCATACTTTCAAATTTGTCGGATTCACGGATGAAGAGAAGGGACTGCTCGGCTCTAAGAAGTACGTGAAAGACATGACGAAGGAAGAAAAGGCGCGTACTGTTGCCATGATCAACCTCGACACACTCGGGCTCGCTGAGACAAACGTTTGGGTCAGCCGGTCAGATAAAGCTTTGGTCGATTGGTTGTCCACTGCCGCGAGCCACGCGAAGGTGAAACTATCCGGTGTCGAAATGGAGCAGGTGGGTAGCACGGATTCCGAGTCGTTCGCATCCACAAAGATTCCGCGCATCACGATCTCGTCGCTTACGCAATCGACGCTCGAGATACTGCATACACCAAAGGATACTTTCGAGGCAATCCGGATGGCGGACTACTACGATACCTACAAGCTGATGGCATTGTATCTGGCCCTGCTTGACGTCAAACTCAGCCCGTCATCGTAGAACGCCGACACCGTTTCTACGAGTATCATAGGTTGATTCCATGGCCGTTCGAATGAAAGATATCGCGGAGGACCTCAAGGTCTCGGTCGTTACTGTGTCGAAGGTTCTCCGGAATCAGGGCGATATCAGCGCCGAGACCAGAAGGTGGTTATAACATCGTCATCGCGTACTCTGAAGAAGACCCGGAAGTAGAACGCCAGGAGATCGAGGGTTTGCTCGCAAGGCGTGTGGACGGCCTGATCGTCGCTTCCGCTCAGCAACCTCGCCAAACGCGCCTTTTCAAGCGCATCGAAGAAGAAAAGGTGCCGTACGTCCTGATTGACAGGCAAGTCGCGGTATCAAGGCAAACTTCGTCGGTGTGAGTGACGAGGACGTCGGCCGCCTCGCGACCAGCCACTTGATCGCGCAAGGATGTAAACGCTTGGCGCATATTCGTGGACCCGAGAGCACCACTGGGATCGGCCGTTTCAAAAGGCTTTCTTGATACCTGTGTCGAATATGGACTCGACGTCGCTCCGAGCGTGTGGTCACTGGCCTCTTCGATGATGAACGAGGGTACAAGGCGATGAAGAAACTTCTCGCTCTGAGCCCATTGCCAGATGGTATGGTCTGCTACAACGATCCTGCTGCCGCTGGCGCCCTGAAGGCTATCCTTGAGGCAGAATTGCGCGTTCCCGAAGACATCGCTGTGATCGGCGCAGGCAACGTTCATTACTCCGATCTGCTCCGCGTGTCCCTCTCGACCGTTGACCAAAACAGCACCGCGATTGGCGAAAGCGCGGCAGACCTGTTACTGGAACTGCTAAAGGCGCAGGAGCCTCTGAAGCCCCGAAGCATTTTGATCGAGGCCACAGTCCGAGAGCGCGACTCGACACGGCGACTGGGGAATCAGTAGCTCCTGAGAATTCTTGCTCCTCTGACGCACCACATACAGAGGTGCATCTTTCCTGGACCAGTCTCGACGCGGCAATAGCAGGTTTGCTCCTGCCGCTCGGGGCATGGATCCTGCTGAACGGACTAGACGACATTTTCATCGATCTCGTTGGGTTTCTGGCTGCCCGCCGCAATGCTTCGAGCGTCCGCCATTCGCGCCGGATCCTGCTCTCTGAGCCTCAGAAACCGATCGCCATCATTGTTCCTCTTTGGAAGGAGTCCGACGTTATCGCAAGGATGGTGCAGCAAAACACCACTACCATCCTTTACAGCAATTACCACATGTTCATCGGGGCATACCCGAACGATCAGCTCACCCTAGACGAGATCCGCAGGCTCGAAACCAGGTACGCGCATGTACATCTGGCCGTGTGCCCCCATGATGGTCCTACATCGAAGGCAGATTGCCTGAACTGGATCTTTCAGAACGTCCTAGCGTATGAACAGGCGCAGCGAGTCCATTTCGAGATCTTCGTCACTCACGATGCCGAAGACGTCATACACAGCGACGCGCTGCATTGGATCAATCACTATTCCGACCACTATGAGATGGTGCAAGTGCCCGTGCTCCCACTGGCAAAGCCGATAACAGAATGGACGTACGGCGTATATATCGACGAATTTACTGAATACCAGACCAGGGACATGCCGGCCCGACAAGCTATGGGAGCCTTTGTGCCTTCCAATGGCGTAGGCGCCGGCTTCCGGCGGGATGCCCTCGATGCGCTTGCGGAGGCGGACGAAAACCGGGTTTTCGAACCTGTCTGCCTGACCGAGGATTATGAAAACGGCCTGCGTCTTCATATGCGCGGAGCACGACAGTTATTTGTGCCCCTGCGCGCGGAGGGAGTCGCGACCCGGGAGTACTTCCCCGACACCCTGCAAGCAGCGATCCGTCAGAAGACGCGCTGGATTACAGGCATTGCGCTGCAGACGTGGGAGCGCCACGGGTGGCCCGGAGGCCTTCTTCAAAAGTACTGGCTCTGGCGCGATCGAAAAGGCTTGCTCGGCAGTCCCGCAGGTTTGCTGACTAACCTCGTCTTTGCTTATGGCGTTATCAAGTGGCTCCTGGGCGCGACAATTCCGGACAATTTGTTGCTGCGCGTCTGCGCCGTGATTGGTTTGTACAGGATGTTGTATCGCATGATGTGTGTGTGGCGCATCTTTGGAGCAGGATTCGCGCTGACTGCGCCAATTCGCGTCTTTGTCGCCAATTGCATCAACACTGCAGCGACATTCCGAGCCCTACAGCGTTTCTTTCTAGCGAGGCTTCGTGGGCTGCCACTGGTCTGGGTCAAGACACAGCATGCCTATCCCTGTCAGTCCGCTCTTGTACGTCGCAAAGTCCGTTTTGGCGAAGTGCTGGTGACCAATGGCTACATCACGGAGAGTGAGCTGCAGTCCGCTCTTGCCACGCAGCCCGCGCATCGGCGTATCGGAGAACATTTGGTCGCGCGCGGCTCCATCGATGAGGAGGCCGTTTACGAAGCGCTCAGCCTGCAGCAGATGCTTCCGCAGGCTCGCATCAATCCCGAGGATGTTCCCCGTTCGATTGCGCGATCGCTACCTGTGCGAGTCGCAACGGAACTTCAATTGATTCCATTCAAGGTAGATCTCGGCCGTCTTTGTGTCGCAGGTCCCGAGCTTCCGACGCCGGAGACGCGTCTGAAGTTGCAGCAGTACACATCGCTCGCCGTTGAGTTCTATCTTGTAACCCCGGCGCAGTATCGAGACTTGGCTAGCCAATTTCTGCCGGCTTGAAGAAGTCGACAGGCTCGATCGAGAAGATCGCATTCTTACGAATGGTTACGATGACGGCGCCCTTGCGCCGCTCTAGCACGACCGAACGCGCGCGACTGCGGATCTGCATATACCAATCGACTTCGGCGCGGCCCTGATCGATGGTAGTCAACTTCACGGAGGAAGTCACTTCTGCTTGTGCCAACAGACCTTGGATGTTGTCGGCGAGTTGCGAACGATTCGGCGCCTCTTTAGAGATATGTTGCAGGAACCCTTCGGCGTCCGATGCGCTAAGGGCGGAGGCGAGAGGAGTAATCAGATCGATTGCTTCGGAGCGCTCGTCGGCGGCAAGGATGGCAGGTATCAGCGTGATTAGCCATCCATGCAGCCGGCGTCGTGTCACGTGCGATAGCTTCCGTTAATGCGGATGTAGCCTTCGGTCAGGTCGCAGGTCCAGAAGCGCGTTTCGCCCTTGCCGTCACCCTTGATCTCAAACCGGATCATGATGTCGCGATCGTTGAGCTTGGTTTTTAGATCGATTTCGGAGAAATCGGCGGCCAGTCCATTGGAGCAGACTTGGACACCCTGCATGAAGATGTCGACTTTGTTCGGATCGAATTCGACTCCCGCTTGTCCGGCCGCCGAAAGCACGCGGCCCCAATTCGGATCGGCCCCGGCAATTGCGGTCTTCACAAGCGGGGAATTGCCGATGCTGCGAGCCACTTTCACCGCTGCGTCTTCGTCATGGGCGCCCAGAACACGAATCGTGATTAGCTTCGTTGCGCCTTCGCCGTCGCGTGCGATCTGCTCGGTCAGATCCTCCATCACCAGGCAGAGCGACTCTTCCATTGCGCGCCGCTCGCGCTCGGACGGGCGGATTCCGGAAGCTCCGTTAGCTAACAAGGCGACCACATCATTGGTCGACATGTCGCCATCGACGCTAAGCCGGTTGTAGGTGCGCTCCACGGTGTTGACGAGCATCTGCCGGAGGTGAATCGGCGAGATAGCTGCGTCCGTCATGACGAATCCCAATGTGGTCGCCATATTCGGGTGAATCATTCCCGAACCCTTCGTCATGCCCGAGATCTGCACGTCCCCGCCTTTCAGGGCGACTTCGGCGTGCGCCATCTTGGGCACGGTATCCGTCGTCATCATGGCGTGCGCGACATCGGGGAAGCGGCTTTCGAGTAGATCCTCGAACATATGAGGCAGCGCGTTCACCACGAGGCTCGCATCCATCTCGACTCCGATAACGCCTGTTGATGCGGGCAGTATTTGCGCTACAGGAACTTTGAGGTGTTTCGCTACGGCACGACAACACGTAAGCGCGACCTCATCTCCGGTTTTTGTTGCGCAGTTCGCATTACCGGAATTAACGAGAATGGCGCTAACCCGCCCGCGCGAGGCGCGAAGATGCTGCCGGGCAATCCTTACCGGCGCTGCTTGAACACGATTGGTCGTGAAAACAGCCGCGGCCGAAGCAGGCTGATCCGAGACGATCAATCCCAGATCTTCTCTGCCATCGTTCCGGATGCCCGCATAGGTAGCTGCGTAGCGAAAGCCCTGCGGAAACTTCAATTGGTTTTCTCTCCTAACATTTCGTCGGGCCCTAGACGGTGGCCGTTGACAAAAGCCTCGGCCGAGACTCGTTTGCGACCTTCCAACTGCAACTCATGGATTTCGAGGGCTGTGTCGCTACCGCAAGCGATCATCAGCTTGCGGCCCTCGAGATGGATGGCGCCAGGCGGCCCTAAGCTTCTATCATGCGGTTTCGAGTGCCAGATATGCAACCTCTGTCTGCGGAATGTGGTATAAGCTCCGGGCCAGGGCTGAAATCCGCGCGCCCGATTATAGATTTCAAACGCGCCTAAGTCCCATCGAATCAATCCGTCCTCCCGTTTCAGGACTGGAGCCCAGGTGGCTTCGGAATCATTTTGGGGCTGCGGCACAATTTTTCCTGCGACCAGACCTTCCAGGTCTCGACCGCCAAATCTGCTCCCATCGCGGCAAGTCGGTCAGAAAGTTCCACGGCCGTTTCGTCCGGCCCAATAGGCGTTTCCGCCTTCATTAACATGTCGCCAGTGTCGAGACCAGCGTTGATGAGCATGGTCGTAACGCCGGTTACTTTTTCTCCGTTGGCGACGGCCCACTGGATCGGAGCAGCGCCGCGATACTTCGGCAGCAGTGAGGCGTGGACATTCACGATCCCAAGCTCGCGGAATGTCGATGATCGACTGCGGGATGATCTGGCCGTATCCCACAACCACGATAACGTCCGGAGCTAGCGCTGCAATCATCTCAACTTGTTCCGGCCGGCGAACTCGATCGGGCTGTTCCACTTCAAATCCCAGCCGTAAGGCAGCCTCTTTGACGGGCGAGTATCCAACGTGCTGGCCACGACCTTTAGGCCGGTCAGGTTGAGTCCACACGGCGACGCATGCATGTCCGGCAGCGACCAATCGCTCAAGCGTGGGAGCCGCAAACGACGGCGTGCCCATAAAGATGAATCGCAATGATCTCAGCTCCACTCGCCGGCCTTGGCCAGCTTGCGGATTTTCCGTTTGATAAGGTCGCGCTTTAACACGCTGACATGGTTGATATACAGAGAGCCATTCAGATGATCGGTTTCATGCTGAAACGCTCTCGCCAGCAAATCTTCACCGGTCATCTCGAACCACTCGCCCTTTACATCCTGTGCTCGAACCGTTACACGTTTTCCACGAGTGACATTTTCTCGGAATCCGGGGATGCTCAAGCACCCTTCTTCGCTCGATTGACCGCCCTCAACTTTGATGATTTCCGGATTAATTATGACTATCTTTTCTTGAGGACGTTCCCCGTTCGAACAATCGATGACCGCGATGCGCTTCGAAATTCCAATTTGCGGCGCGGCCAGTCCCACGCCTCGCGCTGCGTACATTGACTCGAACATGTCCTCGATCAGCTTGTGCAGATCGGGTGTATCGAAGTGTCGACAGTTGCCGCCTGCGTTTCGAGGACCGGATCGCCGTATTTCACGATTGGGTAGATCATCAGAAATTCTTTACTTGTTCGAGGTAATTGTCGTAATTCCGTTTCGTTTCGCGCAGCGAGTCGCCGCCGAATTTCTCCAGCATGGCTTGCGCAAGTACGATCGCAACCATCGCCTCACCAATTACGCCTGCGGCTGGCACCACGGCGACGTCGCTGCGCTCATAGGCCGCCGCCGACGGTTCGCGCGTTTCAAGATCGACAGATTCGAGCGGCCGGCGCAGGGTTGAAATCGGTTTCAAGAGGCCTCGTACGACGATGTCCTGGCCGTTCGTCATGCCGCCTTCGAGGCCACCGGCGCGGTTCGCGCCTCGGAAAAATGAGTGCTCTTCCTTGTTGTAGTGAATCGTATCCTGAACTGCGGAACCGAAGGCCGCGGCGCCATCGGATGCGAATCCTACTTCCACGCCCTTGACCGCCTGCATCGAGACGATTGCCTGCGCCAGTCTACCGTCAAGTCGTGTATCCCACGTGATGTGCGAGCCCAGCCCAATCGGTACACCGTGAGCCATTACTTCGAAAACACCTCCGACGGTGTCGCCGGTGCGATAGGCGTGATCAACGACTGCTTTGAACCGCTGCTCGGCTTCAGGATCGACGCATCCGAGCAAGACCTCGGATTTCTTGGAGAGTTCGACGAGTTCTTCCCACGAGGCATTGCGTCCCAGTCGCTCGCTGCCAACCGCGATCACATGGCTGAGTACGCTCGATGCCGAATTGCTGTAGAAACTGTTTTGCCAAGGCGCCGATCGCGACACGGGCCGTAGTTTCGCGAGCACTCGCCCGTTCGAGGATGTAGCGCGCGTCGGGAAAATCGTACTTGATGGCTCCGGCCAAATCTGCGTGGCCTGGGCGGGGCCTTGAAACCGGCTTACGAAGCGCGGGATCGCCGCCTTCTACAGGCAGATTTTCGGTCCAGTTTTTCCAGTCAGAATTGCGGACAATAATCGCGATGGGCGAGCCGATCGTCTGTGAGTGACGGACGCCGGAGACAACCTCAGCGCGGTCGGTCTCGATCTTCATACGGCCGCCGCGGCCAAAGCCCTGCTGCCGCCGCCAAAGCTCGTGATTGATGCTGTCGATTGAGATTGGAATGCCCGCTGGAAGTCCGGTTAGCGTTGCTACAAGACACTCGCCATGGGACTCCCCTGCGGTTTCGAACCGTAACATGCCCAAGTTTCTCACTTTAGCAACTTGGGGCTATTTTGGCTAGGTTAGCTGCGTTTTTGACACTAGGAACGTTTTGCGATAAATTGAAGAGATTCCTGCGTTTTTAATCCAGAACCTTCAGTGAGATCACCACAAAGATCGCACTGTCATCTTCCACTCCTGACAGCTTCCCTAGAATCGTCTTCTGGCCTTCCTTAAAGTCGCCGGATGTATCGAGACGCACGTCGATATATTGAAACTGAGTCGATACGAGGGGATTTGGCCCGCTGGTCTTGGAAGTTGTCGCGTGCGGAACGCGAAAACCGATTTTGAGGTAATCGAAACGTACAAAACGGCTCGAATCTTTCCGAGTTACCGCTTCCGGCAATATCCGGATGTTAGCCGTTGTGATTGCGCTTGGCGCATCCGGCAAAGAAGTCGGGAATCGCAGATTCTGTTCCGCTACCTTTCCTTCCTGTAAGCGCAGTGGGACGATGTCCCAAAGCTCGATGTATTTGTATTGCGTAGCAGCGCGTAGCTGACGCGCCGCTGCTTCCAAGTCTGCCGGCATGGACAGCGATTCCGATTGCGGCTTCATGCTGCAGCGCAGAAAGGCCATTGTCATCTCAATATTGCGGCCGATTGCTGCTTCACTCCCTGGACGATCTAACTCTTCTACGACACGCCGCATTTGTTCGACAACTTCGGGTTTTGCGTAGACCACAATCGTACGCAGTTGGTCATCGGCAACATATCTGACATTGAAAACCGAAAGCATTTTAGCTAAGCGGTTGAACGAGTCCCCGCTCAGCGTTTTCACAGGGATAATCACGGCTTTTTCGGTCCCGGTTTTGGCGTCAGGTTTGTTCTCGCCTGTAGTTTCCTGGCCCATCACACAGATTGCGCCGAGCAGGATCATCGTGAGTACGCGCATTTTCAGATCTCTCCTTTTGCCTGCTCAATCTCCGATGAGCAAGATCACTACGTCAGGGTCTGCAGTTTCAATACGAACAACCATATCCTTACTTTTCGGTTTTGCATCGCGCCGAGGTTTATTAGACTTCGTCGCGCTCATTACGGGCTTTCGCGGTTCTGCGTTGACAATCGGAGGTGGCGGAACTTCCTTTGCGGTGACGACCCCCTGGCGAACCTTGGCGGCCGGAGGAGTCGTTTGCCTGGTGGGACTGAACAAAACGACAGCAAGTATCGTAAGCGCTGCCGACGCAAGCAGTCCAACGAACTTCCACGGCAACACGAAACGTCTTCTGCTTTTCGCAGCTTCCCTTCGCTCAGCCACCGCCAGACGGACGCGCGCCAGCGAATCCGCCGGAACCGGCTCATCCCGCAAGGAACGCAATAGCGATCGAACCTCGTCGTCCGTCATACTCTCTTTCCAGTCAAAAAGCTTCGTAGCTTCCCGATCGCCTTAGCGACCTGGCTACGCACAGTAACTTCACTTGAGCCGAGAACTGCCGCCACCTCTGCGGTCGATAACCCCTCGATCTCTCGAAGCACGATGGCTGCCCGCTCTCTCGGCGCCAACATCCCGAGCGCCGTCATCATCGCCCGCTTTTGCTCCTCCAGAACAATAGCTGCTTCGACAGAAGCGCTTGCGGAGGCCAACTCCGGCAATTCTTCGAATGGCTTCGACGCCCGTACGCGATCCAGGCACAAATTCACGGTCACCCGGTAGAGCCAACTCCGTAACGCAGCATCGTTTGGGAACTCGATACCGTGACGATGCAGCCGCAAAAATGCCTCCTGCGCGACATCTTCGGCATCGGCCCAGTTACCCAGTATTCGAAACGCGGCTCGCAAAATCTCGGCCTCTCTCTCCCGAAGAATCTGTTCAAACGAGGCTGCCAGTTCGGTCGGGCTGTCGCTCATGAGCGCTGTGACTGGCATCCTCTCACTCTTAAAACGGAACTCGCGCCAGGAGTGTTGATCGAGATGAAGGGATTTTCATCTAATACTTTTACGTTATTGCGCTACCTGTGATCTTCGCTATAGGTATATAGGATCGTGTCTCGTGTCTTTACGCTGCTCTTTGCCGCGTTGCTGCTGAATACCGCTTACATTGCCGCCTTCGCCGAACCGACCGTCTTTTACATGGCGAACGTCCTCGCCCATTTGGTCGGAGGCGTGATCGTCACTGTGATCGCCTGGCGCATTCTTCCGCGATGGAGCGCAATTCTACTGCTCATTTCGGCTGCAATCGGCCTTTATCTCGTTAAGACTGGCAACACGTTCGGTCAGCGATGGGTTCTCTGGGCGCACATCGTCGTCTCTGCCGTCTTCGTAGCAGTGGCAGTGCGTTGGATCTGGAGATCGTGGCCAGGGCATCGCCACGCAATCGCCGCTGCAACGGCAATGTTGGTTCTCCTGCCCGCCGGCGCCGCCTTGTATCGTAAAGCCTATCCCAATCCTCACGACCGCATTCGCAATCCTGAGATCGTGCCAGCTTCGATGGAAGATGAAGGGAGCGGTCCGAAGTCGCCATTCTGGCCTTCCTCTTCCACCACCAACGTCGGGCACACGATTCCTTCGAACTTCTTCATGGATTCGGAACTCTGCGGATCATGTCACAAGGACATTTACGAGCAGTGGAACAGCTCGATGCATCACTTTGCATCGTTCAATAATCAGTTCTATCGCAAATCCATTGAGTACATGCAGAGCGTCAACGGCACGAAAGGCAGCAAGTGGTGCGCCGGCTGCCACGACCATGCAGTATTCTTCAACGGTCGGTTCGAAAAGCCGATCAAGGATCAGATCGATACGCCTGAAGCGCAAAACGGACTTGGTTGCGTTTCCTGCCACTCCATCACCCGCGTAGACAGCACCATGGGAAATGGCGGCTTCACAATCGAGTATCCGCCGCTCCACGATCTGGCATCGAGCCGAAACAAATACATCCGCGCGCTCGATAACTTCCTCACATACCTCGACCCGGAGCCGCATCGGAAGACATTCATAAAGCCGTTCATGCGGCTCGATTCGTCCGAATACTGCTCGACCTGCCATAAGGTGCATCTCGATGTACCGGTCAATAACTACCGGTGGATTCGAGGTTTCAATGACTATGACAACTGGCAAGCAAGCGGCGTCTCTGGTCAGGGCGCGCGATCGTTCTACTATCCGGCGAAAACGTCGACATGCGGGCAATGCCACATGCCGCTAGTCAAGTCGAACGATCCGGGCAATCGCGACGGCGTGATCCACTCGCATCGCTTTGCCGCCGCGAACACGGCGGTTGCTTATGTGAATAAAGATGAGAAGCAACTCGAAGAAACCAAGTCGTTCCTCACAAACGGATTCATTTCCGTCGACATTTTCTCGGCCTCCCCAGTCGATGAAATGCCGGGACAACCGGACATGCGGCGACGGTCGGATGGTCCGCAACTTGCTTCTACGTTCGGAGTCGGCGAAGAGTCCGAGCAATCAGGTGCTACCTTCCTTCGGGACGTCGGAAAGCTTGCGGCCCCGCTCGATAAATCCGGTGTAAAGGTTCAACCGGGCTCTACCGTCCGCGTCGACGTTGTCGTGCGCACACGCCGCATCGGCCACTTCTTCCCCGCTGGCACAGTAGATTCATTTGACATCTGGCTGGAACTGACGGGAACCGATGCAAATGGTAAGCCCGTATTCTGGAGCGGGCGCATAGAGGATGACGGCAAAGGGCCTGTGGAAACCGGGGCCCACTTCTACCGCTCATATCAACTCGACGGCGAAGGGAATCCCATCAATAAACGGAATGCCTTTCAAACACGTAGCGTTCTATATGTGCGCCTGATTCCACCGGGCGCGGCCGATGTGGCCCACTATCGTGTGAAAATCCCGAAGGACGCCAAGGGGCCGATCAATCTCCATGCCAAGCTGAACTATCGCAAGTTCTCGCACTACTACACGCAGTTCTCCTATGCAGGAGTCCCTGTTGCGGATCAACCGCCATCGCTTGTCAGCGCCAGCCACGACAATCGTCAATTCTCGTTCTCGCCGGCCAACATTCCCGAGAACGTCTCTGGGAAAATTAAGGACCACATCCCCGATCTTCCAATCATTACGCTGGCCGAGGCGCGTTCGAAGCTCGACCTTGACGATGGCAAGACTCCAACGGAATGGCGACCTGTCGTGCAGAAGCCGGATCGCGAGCGCTGGAACGATTGGGGGATCGGCATGCTTCTGCAAGGAGATCTAAAGGCCGCCGAGTATGCGTTCACTCGCGTCACAGAAGCCGAGCCGGAGTATGCCGACGGATGGTTGAACGTGGCGCGTGCTCTCATCCAGGAAGGTGAAACCGATCGTGCGAAGCCGTTCATCGAGCGCGCCTTGAAAATCGATGCCAGCCTCGGCCGTACGCATTTCTTCAAGGCGATGGTGCAGAAAGCAGATGGCGACTACGATGGAGCGCTGCAGTCCTTACGAACAGTAACGGAAAAGTATCCTCGCGACCGCGTGGCGCTGAACCAGCTCGGACGCATTCTGTTTCTGAAGCGAGAATACAAGCAGGCAGTGGAAGCGCTGAAAGCGACGCTGCAAGTCGATCCCGAAGACGTGCAGGCTCACTACACGCTCATGCTTGCTTATAGAGGGTTGGGCGACGCCAAGAACGCCGAGCGAGAGGAAAAGCTTTTCCGTCGTTTCAAGGCTGACGAAGCATCGCAGTCGATAACAGCCAGGCCGCGCATGGCGAGCGCCGAAGATAACAATGAGAGACAGATGATTCACGACCATGAGAGTGTGACGATTCGATGAGGTGTTTGCTCTTGCTCAGCGCCGCGATGCTTGTATCTGGCGCGGTTCAGTTTACCGATGTAACAGCGCAGGCCGGCATCAAGTTCAACCACAATAGCGGAAGAGCAGGGAAGAAGTACTTGCCCGAAACGATGGGATCGGGCGCCGCCTTCTTTGATGCCGACAACGATGGATGGCCTGACATCCTGCTTGTCAACAGCAAGGACCTTCAACCAAAGGGCCGCCGTTCGTTTTCCGCGCTCTACAAGAACAATCGCAACGGAACATTCACCAACATCACTGCCGGCAGCGGACTGGATGTCGAGATGTACGGCCTTGGTGTCGCCGTGGCTGACTACGACAACGATGGCCGCGATGATGTCTACATAACCGCTCTCGAAGGTGACCGGCTGTTCCACAACGAAGGCGCGGGCAAGTTTCGCGACGTCACGAAAACCTCAGGAATTCAAAACGCCAATTTCGGTTCAAGTGCTGCCTGGCTTGATTACGACAAGGACGGCAAGGCGGACCTCTTCGTCGCAAACTATGTCCAGTGGACCGTAAAGGGCGACCTCTGGTGTTCGCTTGATGGAGCCACAAAATCTTACTGCACACCGGAATCGTACAAGGGGACTTCATCGAAGCTCTATCGGAATCTCGGCGCAGGTAAATTTGAAGACGCTACGCAGAAAGCCGGAGTCGGCGATCCCTCCAGCAAGTCCCTCGGAATTGCTGTGCTCGACTACAACAGCGATGGCTGGCCCGACCTCTTCATCGCCAACGACACACAGCCCAACAAGTTGTATCGCAATAGCGGCAAGGGCACGTTCGTAGAAGAGGCGGTCTCCGCCGGCGTGGCTTTCGGGGAAGATGGTGTCGCCCGCGGCGCTATGGGCGTCGATGCTGCCGACTACGATCGTTCCGGCCGGACTCATTTGTTGGTTGGAAACTTTTCGAACCAAATGCTAGGGCTGTACCACAACGAAGGTAGTGGTCTTTTCGTCGATGAAGCTCCTCGATCTACCGTCGGTCGAGCGAGCCTGCTATCTCTTGCCTTCGGAGTCTTCTTCTTCGATTACGATCTCGACGGACATCTCGACCTTTTTGCAGCGAACGGTCACATCGACGAAGAGATTGGCCGTGTGCAACCCAAGATTTCCTTCAAGCAACCCGCGCTGTTATTCCGCAATACGGGAAAGGGCCGCTTTGAGAACGCGACGACTTCGGTCGGCTGGGCGCTTTCCGTTCCAGTAGTCGCCCGAGGCGCTGCTCATGCTGACTTCGACCGCGATGGCGATCTCGATATTCTCATCACAACGAATCACGGTCCTGCACGACTCCTACGCAATGACGGTGGTAGCGCAAATCGGTGGATCAGTTTCAAATTGACCGGCGCGCGATCAAACAAGAGCGCGCTCGGAGCCGTAGTTCGTGTGGAGAGCCCATCCGGGAAGCAATGGCAAACGGTACACAGCGGTTCAAGCTACTGCTCGCAAAGCGACCTCGCTCTAACATTCGGCCTTGGCAAAGATCCAAGCGTCTCGGCCGTCGAGGTTTTGTGGCCGAGCGGCGCCAAACAAAGATTTGCCAACGTTGCGTCCAACAAACACTACTCCATTGACGAGCAACAGGGCATAGCGCCTCTGAAATGAACTCAGCCGGAATGTCACACCTGGCAAGGTTGACTTTCTAGGGTGTTTGGGGTGAATATTACAAAGTTGTGTACAGTAACACTACTACTGTAAGTAATCAAGATTACTATACCGCCAGATATAGTGGCCTTCGCTGTGAAAAGCTGCTGACCCACGTCTCGAACATGACTTTGGGTCAGGCCATTCGGGACTTCACGTCCTGGAATGTACTATTCGTCGACGGCTTCGCGGACCGCTTGCTGGGAAAGTCTGTTCTCGAACTAGGCGCCGGCGATGGGGTGAATGCGCTTCTTATGGCCAAGCACGGAGCCAAAGTCACGGCCCTCGAACTAGCCGAGCCGGCTGCGCGCGTCTTACAGGAAGCAAGCGATACCCTGGGTCTCGGTATTCGCGCGTTGCACGGCGACTTCCTGTCACACGACCTGCCTAAGTTCGATTTCATCATCGGCAAGGCCTTTCTTCATCACCTCGATCACGATCTAGAAGACCGTTTCCTCTCGAAATGCGCGCAGTTGCTGAACACCGACGGCGAGGCGCGTTTTGCCGAGCCGGCCGTGAACAGCCGTCTTCTCGACGCAATCCGCTGGTTGACTCCAGTGCCCGGACGGCCCTCAATACTAAGCCGCCGGCGCTTCAAGGAGTGGAAGGACGCCGATCCTCACCCTGAGAGGGACCAGAGCAGCGCTCACTATATCGAAGCGGGGTTGCGTTATTTCAAGAGCGCTGATGTGGTGGTCTGCGGCGGCATAGAGCGCTTCCGCCGATTTATTGTGAATCGGGAAATGAGCCAGGCGTATGCGAGATGGGCGCTCGAGGCGGAACGACGTTATCTGCCAAAAACTGCGCACCGTCTGATAGCGCGGGGGCAGACGATCATCTACTCGCATCCGCTTCCGTCGATCGAGCAATACGACAACGGGCCACTGAAACTACTCGACAGCAACCCAAAGCAGCCGATATGTCGTCCCAGTCGTGAAGATCAAATGTTTACCGTCGGCCCCGAGTAACATAGCAGAATCCCGAGGCAGTTCATTGGCGACCTCGTTCCACTTTCCCGTCTTCGTGTCGAGGACGCTGAGCCTTTTTTGTTTACCGGGCTCGCGCGTCAGAATGCGCGCATACAACTTCCCGTTGCTCGTGTAAGCGCGTCCCCCGTGCAAATCTTCGGTCAGCACAGTACGGGACAACAACTTGCCTTGCAGATCCCATTCGACCCACTCGGCATCGTTCTCGGTATGTTCGTACATCATCGCGCCGATGCGATCGTCCGCGGCGGCCATGTGCCAATAGCCACCGATCGCGGCCCCCGGTTCCAACTTATGCTTCCATTGCGACCTGGGCAGGTACGATCCGATCTCCTTTCCCGTGCGCGCATACTTCCGAACAACATCGTAATCCTGAGAGTCTGCGTAGTCAGTCCGGATTTCATCCTTCTGCCAACCGACGCTCCATAGGAAATGCTCCCGATCGAAAGTTACAAACGATGCCAGATAACGATTTGTATCGATGAATCCTACCTTTTCACCGCGAAGATCGAGAAGGTAAATTCCCGCTCGAGATTGGGAGTCACGAAAAGCCACAGACACCGCCACAATCCGATCCGTGTCGATGGCCGAATGCATCACCGAGCATGGTTTACCCTCCGGACTCGTCAACGTTTTTCGAAATGCCATCAAGCCGTCGGGACCGTACACCACGAGCGTGCCAGGTCTCTCGACGGCCAGCAGATATCCTTTGTCGAACGTTGGAACCACCCGGTCCGCGTAGGAATACGTGACCTCTCGTATTGCCTGGACAACCGCTGCGAATCCCGGCGTGACGAGGACGGCCAGTAACAGGATCAAGCAAACCATGACGCTAGCCTAACGCAAATCGCGCAAAATCTTCTTGACGCCTGCGCCCAGCCATGCTATTTTTCTAGCAAGCAGATGCTATGAAACTAGCACGTAAAGCAAAGGTCGACGAAACGGAAAGCAAACTGAGCCGTCGTGAGCGCCAGATCATGGACGTTATCTACAAGCTCGGCAAGGCGACGGCGGCTGACGTTCAGCAAGGACTCCCCGAAGTACCCAACTACTCCACCGTTCGCGCCCAGCTCCGCGTGCTCGAAGAAAAAGGGTATCTTCGGCATGAGGAAGACGGAATGCGTTACGTGTTCCTGCCGACCATCCCACGCGAACAGGCCCGAGACTCTGCTCTTCGCCGGCTGGTCGATACGTTCTTCGACGGTTCGGCCGAGCAGGTTGTAGCAGCGTTGCTTGACGGCTCAGCGGGAAGACTGTCTGAGGCGGAACTGAAGCGTCTCTCGGGACTCATCGACAAAGCAAAGAAGGAAGGCTTGTGATGGATACGAAATTCTTCATGGAACAGACCGCCGGCGCTACGGTCATCTTTGCAGTTGCTGCGCTAGCCGCATGGCTGATGCGCTCCCGTACCGCTGCATCTCGACATCTTACGTGGTGGCTCGCTGCTGTCGCTGCGCTACTCCTGCCCGTGGCCTCTTTGTGGAAGCCCGCTGGGACGCCGAGGATCATCTTCACACCAACCCAGACCGATGTAGTGGCGGTCGCTCCTGCGGTTAATCCTGTGCCATCCTGGACCTCGTCGGAAGTGATCACAGCCGCATGGTTCGTCGGTTGCGCCTTGCTCAGCGCAAGACTAATCCTGGCATTGGTCCGGGTTTATCTGCGGCGGCGCGCTTCCATTTCGTCCCAGATCAGCTGTCGACAATCCAGATATCTCTGTCCGTCTGAGCGACCGGATTAGCGTTCCCGAGACATTCGGCTTCCTCCGACCCATCATCCTTTTACCTGTCGAAGCCTCTGAATGGTCCGCCGAGCGTCTTCAGGTGGTGCTAGCTCACGAACTTGTCCATATTGAACGCCGGGACTGGCTAACCCAGATGATCGCCCAGATCACCGCATGCCTTTACTGGTTTCATCCGCTCGCCTGGTTGGCTCTTTCTCAGATGCGCAAGGAAGGCGAACTTGCGTGCGATGACGGCGTCCTCCGGCTTGGCTATCGCAACAGCGACTATGCGCGGCATCTCGTAGAGATCGCGTCCGGTGTCCGATCCCACGCTGAAGCACTCTCCTCATCGGTCGCGATGGCGACACGATCCCAGCTCGAGACTCGTATTCGAGCAATCTTGAATCCTGCAATGAATCGAGGAAACGTTACTGCAATGATGAAAATCGCAGCTATCTCCTGCACCGCAATTGCCGTCATACTCTTCTCTGGAAGTAGTTCGGCGGCCAGCACGTCAAAAATCTCCGGCACAATCGGCGACATGTCCGGAGCGGTCATCCCGAACGCCACGGTTGTCCTATCGCGCATCACGCCGCCCAAGAGCACTGTCGCGACAACCTCGAGCAACGCGGGAGAGTGGTCGTTCGCTTCGGTCGAAGCAGGTGACTACAACCTTGAAGTTAAAACGCCCGGCTTCCGTCCGTATCTCCAGCGCGTGACGGTAACCGCGGGCGCGCCGATGAGCTTCGGCATTCGACTCGATGTCGGGAGTATACAGGACACCATCACCGTCCAGGGTGAGACGTCGAGCCGGCTCAATCGCTCCAGCGGCAGTCCCCAGCGCATCCGCGTCGGCGGCAACGTACGACCCACACAGTTGATCAAGAAAGTCGACCCCGAGTATCCCCAGCACTTGAAGGATGCAGGGATTAGTGGAAGCGTCATTCTGCAGGCAGTAATCGGCGTAGAGGGCGATGTCCTCAATGTTCGCGCGATCTCCCCAGATGTCAACCAGGAGCTTGTCAATTCGGCGGTCAACGCGGTCAAGCAGTGGAAGTACGCTCCTACGCTGCTGAACGGCGTCAGCATTGAAGTCAGCACGATGATCACCGTCAATTTCGCGCTCGCGCACAGGGAATAGAGATCGTGTTGTGAGATCCTAAGGGATTGATAACCCCATCGCAATTTCACGAGCATGGCGCTTACGATTTACTGCAGGAGGCAGCCCAAGGCCGCATCGGCTTTGACCACCGTCTCCTGCATGCCCTCATCGATAATCCCTCGAAAACCGTTCCCGATCTCGTTCGTTTTGGTGTAGAAGATCACGAAGATAATCCCATCCATCTCGATGAGGAATTGCTCGATATTTTTCGCCATCTCCGCACACCCGACGCCATTCCATTCTTCATCGAGTACATTCGCAGGGACCCCGAGACGCTTCCTGACAGCCTTGTCGACGCCCTATATCCGATTCGCAAGCAGGCGCTCGAGCCGTTGATTGAACTCTTCAATAGCTTGGAAGAAGATCAGGCCGGTGAAGTTGCTTTTCTCCTGGCTTCGTTCCGCATTCACGATCCTCGAGTCCTTGAGATCCTGCTGGATCGGATCGAATACGATGCGGGAGATGGAGCGCTTTGTCTCGGGCTCTATGGTGATCCTGGCGGCAAGCCTGCGCTTGAAAATTTGCTGAGTACTCTCACTGACGAAGAGACACACCTTCGGCAGGACATTCTCGATGCCATTCAGCAGATTGGCCGTCCAGTAGATGAAGATACGATTGCGGCGTACGATATCTGGGCCGACTATCCCGAGAAGACCGGCCCTGCCATCGAAGCGCTGTCGGATGAGGAGCGCGTATCGCTTCTCGATTCCGTCGACGCGGAATATCGCGCCTCCGCGGTAGCAAGCTGGGTGAACCGGGACCTGGATGAAGAAATTCGCAAGAAGCTTCTCGACCTCGCTCGTACGGACGAAGACGTCACAGTGCGCGCAAAGGCTTGGCAGGCTTTAGGATCAGGCATCGAATCCGATGATGATGACTCCGACAATGACGATGAGCTTCGGCAGGAGTTGATCGCGAAGCTCAAGGATGCGAACGCGCCCATCGAAGAGCGCGCCGGCGCATTACTGGGTTTAGCGCGCGATGCAGGTAAAGATCCAGTCCGCCGGTATGCCGTGGAGTTCTATGAGAATCCGAAAACGCGTGTTCAAGCCATGGAAGCGATGCGGAACTCGTTCGATCGAACCTTTCGGATCCTATTTCCCGAAACATCTCAATGATCAGGACCCGGAGATAAAGCGGGAAGCGATCTACGGCATCGGCTATCTCGGCATCACGGAGCATGCCGATGAGCTCAAACGATTCTTCGACGACGATGAGTATCGTTCGGACGCGCTCTTCGCTTTCGCTCTTTCCGTCCGCGCCGACATTTCCCGCGGTCGCATCCGAGCGCTTTTCCGCCGCATAGAAGACATGGCCGGCGGCTTCGCCGAAGAAGAAGTCGAAATCGTCCAACTCGCTCTCGATGAGCGACTATTGCTTCACGGCCATAAACCGGTCTTCTTTGGCGAAACCAAAGAAGAAGCAGCCCCGGCGCCAACGGGCAAGATTGGTCGCAACGATCCATGTCCCTGCGGCAGCGGCAAGAAGTATAAGAAGTGTTGCGGGGCTTAGTATAGATTCGCGTCTCCGTTCCGGGACTCATCTTGTTCCCTAGCCTCCCCCGTGCAAGGCGTCATTCAGCCCGAAGGGCGGTCATGGGATCCATACGACTTGCACGGGCTGCGACAAGAAATCAGTCTTAGAGGCCTGTGACCATAGAATCATCCAGGTTGGCCGGTCCGCCTGCATCCGCTTGGCAACGACCTAGGTTCCTCCTAAGTGGCAGGCCGGTCGTTCAACAGCGCGGCGCTCGCCGATGCTGAAGGCCGTGCCGAAGCCACAAGGTGTCTTGATCGGCGTTGAAGATGTATGGACCCTGGGGGCGCTGTAACTTCGTTTCCGGCGTTTTGCTTAGGGACCGACGTTCCGAAGCTCGACTAGGCGAGCAGCGTTCATCGGTCCATGAGTGCTGGTACTTCGGATCCGCTTACCGTCACGACTCACTGAAGTGACAGCAGGTACTTCGAAATCGCATCGATGTCGCTTGCCGAGAGTTGGGAAACCTTTCCGTGAGTTTCCGGGACGACTCGGACTCCCGCTGACGCGAGAGCCGGGTTGATGGCGCCATCGACCACAAGAGGGGTCAGATTGTTCGTGCCCAGCCGGTCAACTTGCAGCCGCCCTTCCGGATACGCCGCATCGGGACCGCTTATTCGGGCCGGCGGATCGAGACTCACGTAGATCGGTCCCTTCGCATCTCCCGCGAAGCCGCCAGCGCTGTGCCCCATCGTAATCGGCACCTCCGTCGGAAGAACGACAGGAGGACCTCCAAGGAAATCGTGAGCGACACGTCTCTGATGGTCTGCGCGGACCGTTCGGAAGTTGAAACCCCGTTCGCTCGGTCGTGAGCAAGGGCGAATCAGGCGGGAGCAGGATCTCCCTGAGAGAGTGTGCGCTTCCATGGTGCAGCCATCAGCGGAACGCTGTCCCAGAAGCTGCGCAGATGCTTTGTGTTTCGGCTCTGATGTTCTGCCGCGAGCCAAGATCCTGCGGAGGCTGAGAACGGCGTAGAAGAAGTAATCGTTCGCCAGACGCGTAAATGGTCCATCTCCGCCCACAGTGGTTTCGGCTACGACTCCGGGCTCATAGACATAGAGCCAATCCTGGAACGAATCATTTGACCACTCCGTCAACAATCTGGTTTCCGTTGCGATGGCAGCTCGCGCACCCCGCTCCGCCCCCTGCGAAACCTCCCTGCGAAAAGAAGCTGCTTTTCCGCGCTCGAGAATCGCTGCAGCCTCACTGACTGGAAAGGAAACTGCGTTAGGGGATTCGGCATACGGTGCGTTTCGTTTTGCGTCCACAGAATCTGCAGAAAGGCCATGTCATAGAAACCTACTTTGAACGGCCTTGCTGCTCAGGTCAGAGACGGCCAATCGCGCGAGAATTGGCTTCCGTCTTTCGCCAGCACGAAGGCATCGCGGGCACCTGAGCCGGTCGGCGAGATTCTGCTGAGGGAACACCGCGGTTCGACGCTCCGCAACAACCAGTTCGCCGTTGCACGACGATGCGTACGAGTTCATGTCACTGCTCAGACCCTCAAACCATTCGGGCCAGTTGTCGGAGATGTCTTTGTTCTGGGGGCACGCTCAGGTCCACCTATCGCATTCGCGCCGACGTTCCACTGCGATCCATCGTGGCGGCTCTGCCAGTGACAATTGCCGCACGACTTCTGTCCATCGTCGGAGTACGACGCGCTGAACAGCCACCGTAATCCCTGCTCTTCCGCCGTTGCAAACAGATTTTGTCCCGTTACCGCCGGTTGTCGGGTCGGGAGTTGTATTCGTCACTCCGACTGCAATGTACCCATTGCGTGTAAACCGCCATTCCCATCAACAGACAGGAACGAAACGTCTTCCGTCTGCCGGTTCGTAACGAACACGTGCGACCATCGGGAGACACGGCGATACCTTCGGGCGTAATGCCGCCGGTAAACTCGATGTCCATCGGCGTCAGACAGCCGCAGATTCGACGCAGCCGCATCGATCCGGAAGACCTCGACGTTATCCGAGTGCATGTGCGCCACGAATAGAAAGTTCCCCCGTACGAAGATCTGTTCCGGGCCGCTGCCCCGAACGATCGTTTGCGCAGGCGTCCAGTCGCCCAGATCCACAACCTGCCCCTCCACGGCAAGCAGCGATTTATTGCGACCGACGTCGACATACCGGAATACGAACGAATCATTTGTCGTGTCGAAAATCTTCAGCTCGCTTCCAAGGTCGTCGAAGGTCGTCGCCTTCGTTGTGTCGGACATAACGGGTAGGTAGCCAAGCGGTGATCCGTTGTTCCGGATAAAACTACCGCCGTTTACCTGCTTCGGCATTCCATTGCCTGTTTCTAGTTGATTGAGCGCGTTCGTTGTGCTGTGACCTGACACGATGCCCCACCTGCCGGCGACTTCGACGTCGGTGGCTAGGCCGCCCACGATCATGTTTTTCTCGAGGCGCAATGCCCCTGTGTTGATCACAGCGATGGTATGACCGAGCGTATTGGCAACGTACAGTTTCGACCCGTCCTGATTGAGCGAGAGGTCCCGAGGATTGCGGGTCGAGATCGTTTGTTCCGGTCGGGATCTCCGCTGCCTGACGGGAAGGGCCCCGCCGTGACATCGAAGACACGAACCTGGTCCTTGAAACGATCGGTCACATAGAGCCTTGTGCCAGTGCTGTTGAAAACCGCTCGCTCGGCATAGAAGCCGGTCTCGAACTCGCCGACAACCGTGTCGCTGGCCGCGTCAATCACAGTCGCGAAGTTCGCGTACTGATTGAGGACGACCACGTAAGGCCGCGGATAAATGGCGGAATTCGCGGGAGCGATAGCGAGTCCAGTGGGGCGCACAGCCCGGGAGTTTCCGATTGTCCGTACTTCGATCCAGCGGCTCACTTTCTTCGACGGGGCATCGATCACGGCTACCCGCCAGTCCGGGTAACCCTCCCGTCCGGCAGCGTCACGTAAACCTTTGCGCCATCGGCTGTGACAGCAAGCGCATTGGGCCAGCTTCGAAATGGCTGTTTCACGAACGGCCAGTGGCGACTGCCACCTTTCACTGACGGCGCGTTCGGATTCAGGCGCTGCCCCGTATCAGGTCGACCGTTGAAATAGTCGACGGCGAACGCGATTTTTGTGGCCGTTCAATCCCCGCTTTGACTCCAATATCCTCCGCGCCGGTCAGGTTTTTCACCGGATCGTTCGTTGGGCCCGTAATGATACGTCCTGACGAGTCTGTTTTGACAGGACCTACAAATAGCCGAAGTTCAAGGGGTGCTTCCGGTAGAACCGGCGCAAGTACCTTGCGCGTGAACTCCGGCGAGAGAGTTCGCCGGACGGAGTGACCGGGAATCAAATTGCGTGCGATGAACAGGGACGTGACCGCGATAGCAGCCAGGGGCAATAAGTCTTTTCGGACAGGCAAATGCATTCCGTCACCTCGTACGTGGAGTTGCTGAGCGAGCGCCTGAGTGCTCCTTAACCAGGCACTCGGTTCATTTTGGAGTTTGAGGCGGATGGCCGCTTAAGCGGCGGTGAAATTATTGTAAAAATAATGCGCGGAACCTAGTTTGGCTTGCTACGAGCAGTTCCATTTGAACCTGCTCATTGGAATGGGGGTCGCTGGCACGACGGCGTCCCAGGGCTCGCCCGCGCATTATTCCGGAAAAGAATCTAGTTTATGACATTATCGATGTGGGGATGCCACGCTCGTTTTACATCAATGGTTCCAACAGCAGAGACAGCCGCCCCATCACGCCGTGTTCGCCGAATCCGCAGAACATCACGGTGCTTAGCAGACTCGGGGATTGGCGTCGCAGCGGTCGAGCAGCCCGACAAAACGATGACGCAATCGCGCTTCGGAGACGACGAGGATGGGAATTTATTTAAGGCCGAGCTTGCGTTTCATGCCATCGTCCACCGGATCGGACTATAATCAGCGGCACAAATAGAAGACGCGCTTTGTTCATTATGCGAGTGAGAGCCTCCGACCCATGTCCATCAGTCAATTTCAGCCCATGACAAGCTACGCCACTTAAGTCGCGTCTCCTCACTTCAAGTCAAACGCGACGAGATGCTTGCGATCTCGCACCAGCAGAGTCGTGCCGGCAAGCGTCGGCGGAGTCCAGGCGTTCTTCAGCGCGACTTGCTCAGCTTTTCCATGCACCTTCATTCCCTCCGGAGACAGAGTTAAAAGCGCAAGAGTGCCGTCCTCATCGAGCAGGATTACCTTGTCGCCGGCCTTGACCAGATTGCCTTTCGAGAACGTTCTGTCCTGCCACATCACGCGTCCCGTCTTCACGTCCACGCAAGTGATCGGCGAAGGACCGAAGTCGCCACTTGACCCGTAAACATAACCGCCAATGCGAAGAGCCGTCGTGAAGTGTACGCGCAGCCGATTGTGATTCCAGAGTTCCTTCGGATTCCGCGCTTCTCCATCGACCTGCAATCCGCGCGCGCCCCCGCTATATGCCGACGTGATCACCACGATATTGTCTGAACCCCACATCGGTTGGGTGATGTTGAGCCCGTAATCAGTCTTGTGGGAATAATTCCAGAGCAGCTCGCCATTTGCTGGGTTCAATGCGACGACGTCTTCTGCAAACTGTGTGAAGAGAACATCTCTCCCGCTAGCCTGCGCCACAATCGGTGTTGCCGGAGCATTTCCATAGCTCAAGCTTCTCCACAGCATCGCGCCATCCTTAGGGTTGAGCGCGACAATCGCGTGATTCGGGCCGCCTAGTTTGACGATAATCATGTCTTTGTACGCAATCGGACTCACTGCATAGCCGCGATCAAACTCCGTGCTGCCGGGAAAGTCTTTATACAATTCCTTGTGCCAGACTAGCTTCCCGGTGTTTTTATCGAACGCGTGCATGCGTGCTCGTATCCCGATCGTGTACACGCGGTCGCCGAGAACAAGCGGTGTCGAATGCGGCCCGGCTCCCTGTGACAGATCCATGCGCGGACCCGACTTGTCGTAGGCGTATTCCCATCGCGTCTTGCCGGTCGCCGCATCCATCGCGATCACGACCTCCTCGCGATCCCGGCTGTACATCGTATACAAAACGCCGTTATCAACAACAACACCCGAGTAGCCTTCTCCAACCACACGCTTCCACAACTGACGCGGTCCTCCGGCTGGCCAGGTGGGAGCAATTCCTTTGCCGTCAACGATGAAGTTGCCATTTGGGCCGCCGAACTGCGGCCACTGGGCGTAGCTGGGAATCAACAGTGCCAGCGCTATAAGTAGGTGTCGCATAAAGAAAAAGAGACGTGGACCTCAGCCCACGTCTCCTTTTTAATACAAATGAACGACCGCTATACTTTCGCGGGTACGACAAATCCAGACCGGTACGGACGCGTGAACATCTTGTTCGCTTCCGCATCACCGACAACCTGCATCTTCGCCGAGTCGAACGTCAACGAGCGCCCCACACGATACGAGATATTTCCGAGGTGCATTAGCGTCGCCGAAATCGCGCCTTCTTCAATATCATTCGTTTGCTTGGACCGGTCATTGCTCTTCACGACTTCGATGAAGTTGCGCCAGTTGCTTCCGCCCTCTGACTTGGTAGGACCCTTTTCGAGGGAGCGAGTGGTCCCGCCGCGAGGCCCTGTATTCTCCGCAGTCTTGCCCAGCCACGATTCGTACTTGTTGTATCCATCGATAGCCAGATAGCCGTTGGAACCGTAGAAGGTGTTGCCAACCGTATTCAGATTCTTACCACCATCGGCGCCGCCGACGCCCGCTTCGTGGTTGGAATCCCAGTGGCGAACTTCGAAGACCATCATTTTGTGCTTGCCGCTTTCGTTGAATTCATAGGCAATATTCAATGTATTCGGCGTCTGCTGATCGTCATCGAACATGAAGTGCCCACCGATAGCCGCAACCTTCGTCGGATACTTCACGCCCAGCCCCCAACGAGCAATGTCGAGCTCATGGATGCCCTGGTTGCCGAAGTCACCATTGCCGTAATCCCAGAACCAGTGCCAGTTGTAGTGGAAGCGATTCTTGGTAAATTCCGTCTTCGGAGCTGGCCCGAGCCAGAGATCGTAATGCACACCGGCCGGAACGGGCTCGGGTCGCGCGCGACCAATCGTGTCACGCCGCTTGAAGCATAGTCCTCGAGCCATATAGACATCGCCGATCAGCCCTTCACGCATTTTATTCACGGCCTCAATCGGACCGCCGTGTGAACGCGCATTCACGCCGCCTTGAACAATCTTGTTATACTTTCGCGCCGCTGCGACGATCTGCTTCGACTCGAAAATGTTGTGCGAAACCGGCTTCTCGCAATAAACATGCTTGCCGGCCTGCAGCGACCAGATCGTCTGAAGCGTGTGGTTGTGGTTCGGCGTAGCGATGGAGATGCAGTCAATGTCCTTCTCTTTGTCGAGAAGTTCACGAATGTCGACATACCGCGCCGGACGCTTGCGCCCGCTAGTTTCGACCTCTTTCAACCGGTTGTCCAGAATGCTCTCGTCGATATCGCAGAGAGCGGCGATTTCGACGTCTTTCATTCCAGAATAGGACCGGATATGTGAATTGCCTTGCCCACGCAGGCCAACTACCGCGATGCGGACGGTGTCGCTCGGCGCCGCTTGCGCGCTGGACGCAAACGTAGCGCTGGCAGCCGCCGCGGAACTCATGACGAAGTGTCTTCGATTCATAGGAAAGAATTTCTCCAGATCGGCGCTTGGACGATCTCGTGACTGTCTCTACTATATCGAAAGCCGGCGGAGCGTGGAGCACCGAAACGTCATTGCATCGGGCTCGGGGACGGAGTAGCCTTTACCTATGACTCCAGAGCAAGCCGGTACCGTCGCAGAATTCTTGTTCCCGCAAATTGAACAGGAAATTGAGACGACCACGAAAGTACTCGCCGCGGTTCCAGATGACAAAAAGACATACTCGCCGCATGAAACCTGTATGAAAGCAGGCGAGTTAGCCGAACATATCGCCGCCTCCGATTTCTGGTTTTTGGAGAGCGTTATCGCCGGGGAATTCGGTCCATTTCCCGAGGCTTCGGGCAAGCCGACCGGCGACCTTGCAAGTACCTACAAAGCGCGTGGAGCGGAACTCGTTAAAAAGATAAAAGAACTGTCCGGCGAGCATTTGGCAAAACCAGTCACGTTCTTCAACTGGACCGTTCCGAACGTCACATTTCTTCAGATCATGATGAAGCATTCCGTACATCACCGCGGTCAACTCACCGCGTATTTGCGGCCGATGGGCGCCAAGGTGCCTAGTATCTACGGCGGAAGCGCGGATGAACCTCTAACCGCTACTGCCTAAAGGCGAAGATTTCGGGAACCCCACCGCTAGGTTGACCATCGAATACTGTAGGAACGCCCGAAGGGATAGGTCGGGCGCAACCAGACCGGACCCCCTCCGGCCTGGCAGTTCTGAATACTTGGCCGTAAGCGCACTCCTTGTGAAGTCCGGCCACCGGTGAGTTGCGAATCCTCCGAGCAACTCACCGGTATTTTTGTTTTATGACCCTCAACGATCGCGTAGCCGGCTGCTTTAAAGGACTTGCTGTCGGCGACGCCATTGGCAAACAGTCAGAGACGCTTTCTCGGGAAGATGTTCAACGTTGGTATCCGGAAGGCATCTCAGGATTCCATGGCGAAGCGGGACAGATTATCCCTCGCTACGTCGGCAAAAGATACGAGTGGCGAATCGGCGAAACGACAGATGATACCGAACAGACGATAGCAGTCATTCGCGCGATCTTGCGCGATGGGCACGTCGGCCACACGGGGATCGGCCGAGAACTTTTGCAGTGCCGGAAATCTGCGCACCCGGGCGTTTCGCTGTGGACGTTTCTTCAGATTGGCGATCCTGGTCGCATAGCGTCCGAGGGTAACGGATGCGGAGCAGCGATGCGCGTCGCTCCCGTTGGAGTGATCTATCCGTCGAGTGACTTGGACAAGTTGATTCGAGGCTCATACGAATGCGCCATCCCTACTCACGGCGGGCAGCTTGCGATTTGCGCCGCAGCCGCGGTAGCCGGCGCAGTGTCAGCGGCGTTAGAAGGCCGGCCAAGCGCTGAAATACTCGCTGTAACCATAAGCGCCTCCCGAGAAGCGGAATCTCTCCGTCCCTCCGAACCAGGAGTCACAATCGCTCAATCCATCGAGTTGATTCATTCCGATCTCGTGAGCAGAAAGCATCTGATTGTCGATGACGTTGCACAGCGGTACTTCCCGAATAGCCCACAGCTTATCGTTCCCTTGGCAATCTGCCTGGCTCTGATTACACAATCCGTGGAGAAGACGGTATTATTTGCGGCGAACCTCGGCGGAGATTCAGATTCGGTGGCATCTATCGGTGGGGCAATCGCTGGCGCCATCCGACCAGAGACGATAAACGAAAGCTGGTATGAGGTTGTGAGAACGGTGAACGAGGAAAACCTCGTCGATTTCGCCGCGAGGCTTCTTATGGTGCGCTGTGACCTGCGCATTGCAGGACACCAAGGTATACGCTCCAAGGACCGACGGTACCCCGATATTGATGAGCCATGACTCTGGCGAGTTGGTGCAAGTGATTCAGGTCGTGAGTTACCCAAGTTGCCAGCAACTCCGACAAAGTAACGGAGCCGAAAACCGGATGCTTTCCGCGTTTCGCGAGATCTTCTTGCCGTAGATTCAGCGCGAGTAGTTCAGAGAGATTCTCAGACCGCAACCGAGCGAATTCGTCGAGCAACTGATCAAGCGACTTATCGCGGCTGTAGTGTTGATGTCCCGATCGATCGAATGGCTCGAACGTTTCGTTCTCGCCAGAGCGCAACACCATTCGTGCCCGAGGCATCCAGTCGGTGGCTTCGCAGTGAACTAGATGCGCTACGACGTCGAAGGCGTTCCAGGTGTTCTCGCCCTCATTTTGCGTCGTCCATGTTCTGGGCAAATCACGCAGAAGAACGTTGAGAGTTGCAGGCGTTCGATTAAGCAGCGCTATGGTGTCGTCTAAGTCATGTCCCATAGGTCAACTACGCTTCCGCGAACTTGCGCGGCTTCCACCAAAAAATCCCAAATCGACGATCACAGCGACGAACATGACCACAAGGTAGAACGCATCCACCGCTTGGCCCGATTTCGTCAGCCATGTGTATGCCACGAGCGTTACCGGCATGAAGATGAATCCAAGCAACGGGATGAGGATTGAGTTATACACGCCGCCGAAGAAATTGGTGAACATGTAAAGCAGAACAATGCCTATCCGCGGAAACGCCAGAATGAGAATCGCGAGTAAACAGGGCATGGCTCACTATCGAATGAATTCGATTTTACGCAGTCCGCCGGCTGGTTTCTCGCCTTCAAAGTAAGGGAACGATTCTTTCTGCCGGCCGTTCTCAATGGCCACGCCATAGGGCGGGTCGCCAAATGGGAACACTTTCTTCAGGGCCGCCGCATCGCCGGAAAGGCCGGCCTTTAAGCCCGTGTCTTTCAGGAAGCCAGGGCCGAACTGCGGATTGACAGTAGGGAGTGCCACGACCTTTGTGTCTTTCCAGTCGAATGTGGACATCGTCTTCGCGGCCTGGTAGCAGTGCGAGCACTCGGGATCGAAGAAGTAGAGGAAGTGCTTGCCATGTTGCAGCGAATAAGGTTGTCCGTCTACCGTGATCGTCTTTGGAGCCTCAACGCCGCTCTGTCTGGCATAGGTCACACCGACAGAGACAAACGCGAAGACCGCCACCGCGCCAAGGATGATAGCGGCTGTCCGCTTCCCATCCGAAGGCCGAGCCCAATAACCCGCGCCGATCGCCATCAACAGGAAGATTCCGTCCACTATAAAGAACCCTGGACCGATTGCACGTTTAATCATTGGGAAGCAACTGCAATCGGCCCCGCGTAACACATCGTAGTAGTACCCGATGTATGCGATGAACGCGATCAGCATCAGGCCACCTAGCCATGCGCCCCATCGGCGGAATCGTGGAATCAGCAACAACATGCCTGCGAATGTTTCAGCAATACCGAAGCTAATTGCGGTAGTCAGACCTAAATCGGCAGGCACCTGCGCCTGAACCATCTTGCCTGCAGCATTGAACGGATCGGTTATCTTCCAGACTCCGGCCACAAGAAACACCACCGCCAGCAGGACTGCGGAAACAACACTCAGCACGGTCTTCCACGCAGGAAGATCCAGGGCTCCGGCCTGCTCCGGAGCCTGTGCAATACTGTCATCCATGCCTACCATTTTAGCCCGCTTTTTCCAAAGCGGACGGTGGGTGATACCAGCCATCTTTTTGACTGCATGGAGTTTGCAAGCGCAGAGTGCAGACCTCATTGTCGATAACGTCCGCGTTCACACGGGCAATCCAACGCAGCCACGCGCGACAGCCGTTGCCGTCCGCGAGACGAGATTTATTTATGTCGGTGATGACCCGTCACGCCATGTCGGTACCTCGACGCGCCGCATCAACGGAAACAATGGTGTCCTTACCGCGGGTTTCATCGACTCGCATGGACACATGTCGGGTTTGGGCGACCTGCTCGAGTCGCTTAACTTCCGGGGAGTGAAATCGACCGCGACGGTTGCGGAAATGGTCAGCAATGCCGCGAAGTCCCGCCCGAAAGGCGAATGGATCAAAGGTCGCGCTTGGGATCAGACCGAGTGGGGCGGCGAGTTTCCCACCGCCGATATTCTCGACAAAGCCGCTCCCGATCATCCGGTCTATCTGAGCCGTGTCGATGGACATGCGGCCTGGGTTAACACCCGCGCGCTCGAACGCGCCGACATTCAGCGCCAAACGCCAGACCCTGCCGGCGGAAAGATTCACCGCGACCCGTTGGGAAAGGCGACTGGCATTCTCATCGACCGGGCGCAAGGACTGGTCGCCAATAAGATTCCGGCACGGACACCGGAACAGATCGAACGCGCCATTTCTCTTGCAGCGAAGGAGTGCGTTCGCTTCGGGATTACCAGCGTTCATGACGCCGGCACAGGAGCCGGAGAGCTGGCCGCTTACCGTACGTTGATCGCGAAGGGAAAGCTGCCTGTCCGTATTTACGCCATGATCGGAGGCGCTGGGACCCTGTGGAACGAATACTTAAAGAAAGGCCCGGAAGTTTCTGAAAAATTGACAGTTCGCAGCATCAAGCTAGTGTCTGATGGGGCTATGGGATCGCGCGGCGCCGCCTTTCTGCAGCCGTATGCCGACGACCCTAAGAATTCCGGTTTGCTGATTCTGAGTGGCGCCGAGATCGAGAAGATTGCGCGTCAGGCGGCCGATCGCGGCTTCCAAGTAAACACACATGCGATCGGAGATCGCGCAAACCGGACCGTCCTCGAAGCGTACAAAGCAGTTCTTCACGGGAAGAACGATAAGCGCTTTCGCATCGAGCACGCGCAGATTGTCGACCCGGCCGACGTTAAACTCTTCGCCGAGAACTCAGTAATCGCATCGATCCAGTCGACTCACGCGACGAGCGATATGCGATGGGCCGAGGCTCGTCTTGGAAAAGCGCGTCTCGCCGGCGCCTGGTTGGCGCAGACATTTCTGGCGGCTGGCGTACCGATCGCGAACGGATCGGACTTTCCCGTTGAGCAGACCAACCCGATCTTGGGCTTCTACGCGGCCGTTACCCGTCAGGATGCGTCCGGGAATCCTCCCGGCGGCTTCTTGCCGAAAGAAAGGTTGACTCGCGGACAAGCCCTGCAAAGCTGGACGCTCGGAGGCGCATACGCCGCATTCGAAGAGGCGGAGAAGGGAAGCATCGAAGTTGGCAAACTAGCGGACTTCGTCATTCTGTCAGACGACCTAACCAGGACTGCCGAGGTACGTATGACGGTCGTTGGTGGCGAGATCGTGTATCAGTCGCGATGAGTTTTCTGGCGCTCCTTATCGTTATTACCGAATCGCTCGTAACAGTCCCAGTCTCACATTCGACTGCGATCTCGGTTAAGACTCCATTGAACAGCACCACCCTTCATGGATCCTTCGAGGTTGTCGGCGGGGGCACACAGATCCAGGCGATCCTCCTGAGCCGCGAACAGGCCGAGCGTTTCAGTCGGGGAAGATCGAACCGGCCTTTGTTTACGTCCGGGTTCGAGAGGTCTGGACAGTTCCGTGTCCTGATTCCGGACGCCGGCGACTATGTCTTGGTTCTGGACAACCGACTCGAAGGACGATTCCCAACACAAGTTTCGCTCCGCCTGGAGATGACCCATCCGAACGACGCGCGCGTCCGAACAGTCTCGCCCGAACGTCGCCGCGCGACGGTCGCGCTGAGTCTGCTCTTCTTCGGAGCGGTAGTCGTATTCTCGGCGGTTAGGTTCTTAAGGACTTGAAGAACGCCCGCGCGGCATCGACAGTTTGCTGGACGTCGGCGTCCGAGTGGGCGTAGGACATGAAGCCCGCTTCGAACTGCGATGGAGCCAAATAGATACCAGCATCCAGCATGTGATGGAAGAATCGCTTAAAGAGCTCCGTATTCGATTTCTTCGCGCTATCCCAACTAGTTACGGGCTGATCAGTGAAGAAAAACGTGAACATCGATCCGACGCGGTTGATCGTGATCCCTGGGAACGATTCTGCGCATAGGGCGGCAGTCCTTTTCTCAATCACATCATATACTTCCGGGTTATCCTTCAAGTACTGCAACATGGCGATTCCCGCGCTGACCGCCAGCGGGTTGCCGGACAGCGTCCCGGCTTGGTAAATCGGCCCGGAAGGCGCGACCTTATTCATAATGTCGAGTCGTCCGCCATAGGCCGCGATTGGTAGGCCGCCACCGACGATCTTGCCGATCGTGGTTAGATCGGGCTGTATTCCATAGAGCTGTTGGGCCCCCCCGAACGCCAGCCGGAAACCCGTCATTACCTCGTCGAAGATCAGCAGCGAACCGTAGGCTTTTGTGACAGTCCGCAACCCCTCGAGGAAACCAGGAAGCGGTGGCACGCAGCCCATATTGCCGACCACAGGTTCCACGATGACGCATGCGATGCGGTCACCCTGCTCCCGAAACGCAGCTTCCACCGCGTCCAGATCGTTGAACGGAAGGACGATGGTCGTGGCCGCGAAACTCTCTGGAACGCCGACGGTATCGGAGATCGCCAGAGTTGCCATTCCTGAACCAGCCTTGACCAGGAGGGAATCGACGTGGCCGTGATAGCAGCCTTCGAACTTGATCGTCAGATTGCGGCCGGTGAAACCGCGAGCGACTCGAAGCGCGCTCATCGTCGCTTCTGTCCCGGAATTGACGAGACGGACCAGTTCCATGCTTGGCATGGCTTCCCGGATCAATTCGGCAAGGACGATTTCGCGTTCCGTCGGAGCCCCAAAACTCGTGCCGATCTCAAGCACTTCCCGCAACGCGTCGATGACCGGCTTCGGGCGATGTGCCGAGCAGCAACGGTCCCCAAGAGCAGATGTAGTCGATGTAGGAGTTGCCGTCGACGTCGATAAGCCGGGAACCTTCGCCTTTGGCGATAAACCTGGGTGTCCCACCAACCCCTCTGAAAGCCCGGACGGGCGAGTTCACGCCTCCGGGTGTTACCTTCTGGGCGCGGGCAAAGAGTTCGTCAGAGCGCGAATGATCCACGCTGCTATCTTATCGGCACGCGATGTTGGTGTCCTTGATGAGTCTCACTCCGTTGACTTCGATGTTAAGCGGAAGCAGGCCCGAGGGTAGAAATCCACCCGGGACGCGCAAGCCGACTTTCAATTGTCCGGCTTCCCGGGTGATCGATAAAACTTCGGCTTCGATGCCTCCGATTGATGCGATGACGCTGGGCTCAGAGGCCGTTCCGTCACCGGTTAGCGACAACGTCACAACAGACGTCCGGAGCGCCGGAGCGTCGAGCGAGTTGGCCGTGCCGTCTTGGTTTCGAATCACCCCGACTAGCGCGGGGGCACTTGCCCGTACTTCTGCTGAGGCTACAGCCAGCGGCCCGATATCATCGGCGACGATCACCTCCGTCAAACCAAGCGTCGTGGCGGACGGGACGATCAACGTGATGCGATGTGGCTCAACCGAAAGGATCTCGGCCTTATTCGGGCCGAAGAGAACTTGGACGCCCTTCTCGGGAAGGCGGTCGTCGGCGTCTACATAAGCCACCTGCCCGGGAGCGACCGGTGTCTCCAGGCCGGTTCCGGCGTGAAGAATACGAAGCGAACCCAATATGATCGGCTCGGCTTGCGTTTTGGGTACGAGCCTGCGGATCCGTGAGTTCAGCGTATCGGCCACCAGGATGGAGCCATCGGTTTCTCGGAGGATGTCCGTTGGACCATTTAAAGGCTTCTCCGCCAATACTTTCCAGCGACCGTCGGGTTCGATTTGCAGAATGCGGTGCGCGCCTGCGTCCGCAAGCAGAATGCTGCCGTTGGGTTCGATTCGTAATCCTCGGGGATCGACCAAAGGAACATCCTTCACTGTGGAGTACCCGGCCGTCGCGGCTCAGCTTTCGGAGTTTGCCGAACTCAGTGAACCAGACGGTTCCATCCAGCGCCACTGCCAGTCCGACAGGAGCCTTCAGAGCCAGGCCAAGTCCGAAGCCGTCAGACTCAGACGATCCACTACCCGCGACCGTCGATACGATTCCATCGGGTGTCACTTTGCGAATCAAGTTGTTGCCGGTATCAGCGACAAACAGGTCACCCATGAAATCAAAACCGAGGCCCGATGGGTTCCGAAATGGTTTCGCTCCGCTGCCGCGCGTGAAGATCTGAAATTTGCCCGAGCGATCGTTCTTGTAGACGATTCCCGCCTTCGAATCAGAAACATACAGCATATTGTTCATGTCGAACGCGAAGTAGGCTGCTTGCTCCACTGCCGTCACGGTGGACAACTCGCCTTCGGTGGAAATCTTCCGTACGCGACCGTTGCCGCTGTCGGCTATATAGAGATTTCCAGCGGCATCACGAGCGAGCCCTTCCGGCCGGTGAAATCGCCACTCGGAGGGTGGTCCGCCATCTCCGGCGAAGATGCCGCTACGGCTTCCGGCAAGAATGGTTGTCACGGTCGCAAAGTAGGATCGAACCTGCTTATAGGCAACTGTCAGAATTCGACCGTTGGCATCGATCCCGACTTCATCTGCCGGAGTGTTAATCACCGAGATATCCCCGTTCGTCGACACGACCGCTATTCGATCTCCCCCTGCGACATAGAGCCGTCCTGTCCGGTCTAAAGCGATTGAGGTGACGATTCCGAAATCGGAGAGTACCGTATTTGCCTGGCCGTTTATCACCTTGCGAACCCGGTTATTCCCGGAGTCGGCAATGAATACGGCGCCGGATGCGTCAACTGCTAACCCTGCAGGTCCTTTCAATTCGCCCGCCGCCAACGGTTGCATTGCGCCGTCCGGGGTTATCCGATAGACCTTGTCAGCGCCGAAGTCGGAGACATAGACCACTCCGTTTGCGTCAACCGCCACGTTTCGGGGCTGCTGTAGTTCGCCGCTGGCGAAGGTTCGCGCTGCGCCGTCTACAGTTACTAAACGAATCCGACGATTTCCAAGATCGGCAATGTAGACTTCACGGTTAGGACCAACCGCGACGCCGTAGGGCGCCTGCAGATCGGTGGTGACGGTATGGATTATTCCGTCCGGAGTGATCCGGCGAACCCGGTTGTCCGCCGCATCTGCGACGAGAATGCTGCCATCACGGTCGCCGGCCAAGCCCTGCGGTTGAAGTAAAGGAGCGAGAAGAGCAGGTTTTCCATCCCCGGCGAAATCTGTTCCGACGTATTCCTCTAAGCTATAGGTGGTCTGGCTGGGCGCGGCGAAGGAGGCGCACAGGAACAACAGCAGGGATCGCACTCATGTCTCCTCGCACATTTGTGCGCAGAAGCCACAAATATTCTCAAGAAACGCATTCGCGGGGTCGAAAAGCCTCCTGTGAATGTGATAGTCAGAGCGTTTATAGGTATTGCGTTGGCGTGGATCGCCGCAGCTTCGGATCCTTCGTATGTTGTTGTCCGGCTTAGCTCCGGCGCAGATCGGGAGGTTATCTCACGGTCGGGAGCGATCGAGGTATCGCACCCGGACGTCCGCAACGACGAAGCGCTTGTTTTGGCTACGGAAACTCAGGTGGAGTCATTACAAAACGAACCCGCCGTTGAGCTGATCTACCCCGCATCGGAAGAGTTGATTTCCGGTATGCCGATCCACGGATGTGGTCGAAAGGACGAGGAGGAAATCGGAGAACTGGTGATGCCGGTCGGACGGGGATGGAACAACGGGGTCAGGACGTCAGCCAATCTCACGTACTCATTCGGATACATTTCGCCAAAAGTCGCGCCCGAGAGAATGTCGGAAGTCGTACATAGCGCATTGAGCGAATGGTCGCGCTATGTGCAGGTTGACTTCACACGTACGAGTCACCTTGATGCGTCTCGAAACCTGCATTTCAGCTTCTTCAAGGGAGACCACGGAGACAAGTATCCCTTCGATGGACGCGGCCGAATGTTGGCGCACACTTTTTATCCAGGCGATGTCAATGCAGAACCTATCGCGGGTGATTTGCACTTCGACGAGGACGAGAACTGGCAGAACGGTGTCGATCCTGATTTGTACTCTGTTGTGCTGCACGAACTCGGTCACGCTTTGGGCTTGGGCCATGCTGACCGGCCAGGGGCGATCATGTACCCGTATTACCGGAAACTCGAGAAGCTTCAACGTGACGACATCACCGCTATCCGATCGCTCTACGCAACGAGGCAGCAGACTGTCGACACGCCAACTACTCCGACGCAAACTAGCTCACCGTCGAATACAGAGACTCCGACCAAGGATCGGACGGCTCCATCCCTATCCATCACCTCGCCTCGATTGGCTATCTCATCGACGTCCGCGGCGGTAGTACGTATAACGGGAACTGCGGCAGACAGCGGGGGAATCAAGTCGATCACGTGGACCGCCTCCGGAGGGCGATCCGGGACCGCGAATGGCACTACTTCCTGGTCGATCCCGGATTTTGCACTTCGCGTTGGTGATAACACGATCGTCATTCGAGCATGGGACGAAGCCGGCAATACCTCATGGAGAAGCTTCATCATTACGCGGAGGTAGCACTACTTCGACCGGATGTTACTTAGGTCTCTCAGCGTCAAGTGATTGAATTCAGGAGCGCCTGGTGAGCAAGAATGTCAGTTGGCAAGCAATTGCGCCAGCTTCGAGTCATGCATGACCATGGTCTCGTTGCGCTCCGGACCAGTGGAGAGGCAACCCACTTCAACACCCGTCTGGGTAGCCAGATAGTCGACATATTTGCGGGCGGCTTCCGGCAGGTCGTCGTAGTTGGAAATACCACGGGTGCTGACTTTCCAACCAGGCCGATTTTCAAACACGGGCTCGACGCGCTCAAGATCGCTGTGACGCACCGGCATTTCATCGATGATTCGGCCGTCGAGCTTGTATGCGATACACACCGGTATCTCGTCCAAGTCGTCGAGCACGTCGAGCTTAGTGATGATTAGACTATCGAAACCGTTGATCATGGAAGTATACCGGAGGAGAGGCACATCGAACCAGCCGCAGCGCCGCGGACGGCCCGTCACCGAACCGAATTCATTGCCAGCCTTCCGGATGCGATCTCCGACCGGTCCATGCTCTTCCGAAGGAAACGCTCCGCTGCCGACGCGAGTGATGTAAGCCTTCGATACGCCGATGACACCATCGATTTTCGTGGGAGGAACACCGGATCCGATGCACGCTCCACCGGCCGTCGCGCTGGAGGAAGTCACAAAGGGATACGTGCCGTGGTCGACGTCAAGCATCGTTCCCTGGGCGCCTTCGAAAAGTACCCGTTTGCCTGACTTTATTGCGTCGTTCAGCAATTTGGCGGTATCGCAGACCATCGGCGCGATACGCTGGGCATACTCTCGGTACTGCGCCTGAATGTCTGCATACGGGATGTTGTTCTCGATATTGAACGCTTTGGCGATGGTCGCCTTGTCGGCCGCGAGTTCGTTGTAGAGCGGAGAAAAGATTGAAGAATCGAGCAGGTCGGCGATGCGAATGCCACGCCGTCCGATCTTATCTTCATAGCTTGGGCCGATGCCGCGCGAAGTGGTTCCGATCGGCACTCGATCTGCTCGCCCCTCGGACATCTTCTCGGCGAGGCGATGGAATGGAAAAATGACGTGCGCTCGGTTACTGATGGCGAGTCGGGACTCGACAGGGATACCGGCAGCGGTGAGTGTGTTCATTTCCTCGATGAGGGCGGCAGGATCGATGACAACACCATTTCCGATCACTGCTTTGACGCCATCGCGGAGAATACCGCTGGGTATTAACTTCAGTACAAACTTCTTCTCTCCGATATACACTGTGTGCCCGGCGTTGTGTCCGCCTTGGTACCGCGCAACGAGGTCGAACTTTTCAGAGAAGAGATCGACAACCTTGCCTTTCCCTTCATCTCCCCATTGAGCGCCCAGCACAATCAAATTACTCATTCCGTCTCCAGACGTACCTATATTTTGAGGCTTCAGCCAGCTTGGCTCACGCGCCAAATTGGCAAACTTTTTATTGTATCGTAGGCTTTCTCAGAGACTCTTAAGTAGTGGATTCTTGCGCGCTCACGGACAATACGGCGAGCATAAGCAGACATCGGTCGCTTTCTTGCCTGCTCTTACCCGCCTTATGGTATACGCGATCTACTCTGCGCGGTGACGCTTTCCCGGCATGGTTCTCCTCCTACTACTGCCAAGAGGACCACGTCCAGCGTTATCCTCCAAGTTTCCCGCTGTCTCGTTTTCGGGTTTGGGTCACCGAGTTGTAACAGGATAGGTCCGCCCGAGGAGCAGTGAGCTCGGTGCGTTCGTCACACTTAAGGCAATGTCCTCGAGCCGGAAGTGATGACGATGCGTCCGACGTCGAACACGGAGGGATTGTCTGCGCTTTCCGCTCGCAGTGCGATTTCGCCGAAGCCTCCAGCCGCAGGGACAACGACAGGCAGCATGACAACCTGCTTGGCACCTGGTCCTAAGCTGATCTGGACCGGAAGATTCCTGGTGCTGACCCACGATGCCACGCTTGGAGTTGGCGTGACTGAGAGCTTGAAAATATCGGCCTCTGAGCCTCGATTCTCGATGATGAAGGTCAGGGCGTCGCTAGTGCCTGGTCGAACGCTCAATGATGATCCGCTGGCAATAGATATGCCGTGGCTCATTGCGATGCTGGGATGATTCTCTTGTTCAAGCTCTTCAATTGGCGTGAATAGCGGTTGCGTGGACATCGCGCCAGCCTGTCCGACCGCTCCTCCCACGAAAACTAATACGTCCCAATCATTTGCTCCCGCCAGGTTCCCAATCGAACCGTCGCCATCTATGTTGGCGCTCACATTGCCGTCGATCCTTCCATCACAGTTCCAGTCGATTGGCCCGTTCGCCTGTACGACCGGCCGCTCACCGATGCCCGAGCACCAGTAACGCGTACCTAAGTTTGTGCTTACTCCAATACCTACCGCCTCGTTGAGCGAATTCTCGGATACAGTCGTGACTGGCCCAGAGTAGCCCATAAAGCCCTCTAATCCGTTCCAGATGAGCCCGCGAAATTGGAACAAGTAATTCATGACGCTCAGATAATTGGGTTTGTAGTTCTTCGGGTCGCAGATCACAGAAGTCGAACCCATGGCGCATCCGCCGTGAGTCAATCCGAGATTGTGCCCAAGTTCGTGCATGAACGTCCCCGCCTGCTCAAGAACGTTGCCCACGGTATTCGCTGTCCCTCCGAGGCTAACTATGAAATCGCTTGCGGAAATGCGACCGTCGAGGGTCTTAGTGCGCGAGAGACCCGTGGTCCCTTGTCGCCGCCAGCAAGGTCGTGCGCGAAGATCCCATAGCGAAAGATCACTGATCGGGCAGGGCGAAGATGCCTGCTTTTGATGTCATCAAAGCTGGCCCAACTGTAGCCGCCTGAGACAAAGCCCAGTTCGTTAGAGCTTCCAGTTATTGGGTCAAGATGTGGCAACGCATCGGATTGCGAAGCCACGCCCCATGTCGCCCCTGAAGCGGGGTCCATAACACAGGCGGGGCCACAGTCTACGTGCAACGCGATACCCTTCCTCCAAAATGCGTCGATCACCTTCTTAATTGCTTCGGGTTTTGGCTTGTGAGTGTGCCCGGCGTCCTGTAGATAATCGAGTTCAACAAAAACATCCTTGACGCCAACGCTGGAGCCCATTGCGGCCAGATTGATCGTATCGTTGCGTATTGTGACCGTTCCACGCTCCCAGGCGTCCGGGATGCCGTCACCATCCGTGTCCGCTAGCGCCGAACCGAACAGGCGCACATCTTGTGAGCCGTTTGGCCAGATAATAGTCAATTTCTCGGAAAAAGTCATTGACACCTTTGGCGCGAACCTCACACGCATCTGACAGCTCCCGTTAGTGACTACAGTGCAATTGTTTGTGAGAATAAACGACGAACTCGAGAGGACCGCTTGAATGGCGCCGCCCGGCGGAACTCCCCGGCTTGCGACAACTATGATTTGTTCGGCAGTTTGTGCCCCCACGCCGACTGCCGGAAATTGCAGTGAGGTCGGCTCGATCCTCAACGTGGGACCCGACGGAGCAGACGTACCATTTAGTTGAACTACGGAAGGCGACGCTTTTCCGTCGTGGTTAATTGATAGTGTTCCCGATGCGGGCGAGCTGCTTCCAGGCGTGTATTGAACACCCAGGAAACACGAGGAGTTCACATTCAACACAGCTGGGCATCGATTCTTGATGCTGAAAGTACCCCACGTGACGGTCGGGGGCCTCAGAGTCACCGGCGTCAATCCGCTATTTGTAACCTGGATCGTTTTCTCGGCTGATGTCGTCTGAACCGGTTGGTTGTTGAAGTCGAGAGCCGATGGGAAAATCGTTAGATTACCTGATCGAAAAACTTCGATCTCGAGCACCCATCCATGCAATCCCGCAAAGAGAGTCGTGTCGTCGAACCGATACCGAACGTAACGGGCATCCACGGAAGGAAATGAGGCTGTGTGAAAACAAGCCGGGAAGCTCCAGTCCGTTTTGAGTGGAGCATTGGCGGCTCGGCATTGAGTGCCGACCGCAGCGTGTACCTGCTGATAGTTGGCGCCGTCGGTGCTGGTTTCAATTTTCCATGATTGCGGAATCCGTTGCGCGTCGTGGAACCAGACAGCGACCCGGTTGATCGGTGTCAGGACGGCGAGATCGACGGTGGCGGTCTTGTTATCGCCTGCGGGGCAGCCGCCGTTATGGCACGAGGTTCCACCTGGCCAAACGAAACCATTTTGCGGGCTTGAGCAGCATGCCCAGCCAGGGGGATTGACGGTCACAGTCTTGCCCAGCGCGACATTGTTACCTCCGTTAAATCGGATGCCGGTTAGAACCTGGACAGGCGACCTGCTAACGCCATTGCTGTCGGTGACCCGTACGCGAATCCGGTAGACCCTGCCGGGATGAGGCTGCGGACCCGGCATAATTTCGGATGGATAGGATCCGCGGGGCCACAACGTGTGGACCAGACCAAACCTGAATCAGGAACACCCGGGAGGTCCTCCGCTACCTCGAAGGTTGCCGTGCTGTTCGCATTGGAATCATCGGAAACCGGTACCGTGACGAGAATCTCATCCGTCTGGCTCTCAGCAACGGCTTGTTCAACTCGCACTGACAATGGCGCCGACGCGAGCGTGCGGATCAACCCTATCACTTGTAGCCGTTTTCCCGGTCCGGCGCCGCCGACCTGAACGTAGTAATTTGTGTTGGGAGTGAGACCTGGGATCACTTCTCCGACCGACCGGCGGCAGGCAATGAAGAGGTGGCGGCGAAAGGTCCTCCAGCGCTTGTGCCGATTCTAAGCACGGTAAAGCCATTCTCGTTATCGTCACTAAGAAATGGAGTTTCCACCACAATCCATGTGGACGATCTGGCTTCGCCTCGCGAATAACCAACGACGGTCTTATTCTCTGCGCTTACTAGGCCGGGCAAGACCAGCAGTGCCGATACAAGGACACCGAAGCTTCTCATATACTCCTACTCGTCTACCAGGAGGTTTGTTGAAGACAGAAGTATAGTGGCAAACCGATCCGGCTGCAAATGAAACCTGCGATCTGAAAATCGTCTATGACAATACCGAAAACGACAGGTAATAGCCGGCTACAAACAGGAAATCCCAACCGCCTAGTTGAGTGCGTAGGTATTGCCAATAACAACACCATTACATCTAGAAGCGGCGGGGCCTCGGTGGAGGGGCGCCGGAGGGGCTGTGATACGCTCGAAAAGATGCAGCTTTCGGACATCTTTGTAGCGCTCGGCGAGCCTGCGTTCCAGCAATTAATTCGCAGCGTTTCCATCGGTAAGCTGAAGACTTTTCAGCTTTATGAGCGGGTGAAGATGCGCTTCCACATGAACAAGCTGAATACGGAAACCCTCCGCAAAGTGGCACCTCGCCTATGGTCCCGGATCGTGGAACACGACGAGGACTTCGCTACAGACGTAGCCCAAACTGTCCTGGTTTCGCACCTCGACATGATCAAGGACGTGCTGGACCTTCTCGGTATACCGCATGAGGATGGTTTCTTTGCGAAGGATCTGGACGCCTCAGACAAGCTGACGGAAGGCTGGCAGCAGCGCGTTCACGAAGCGTATAAGACGAAGTATCCGGAAGCCCTGCTCGTGTTTTACATCAACCACCTTGATTGGGAACTGACGAAGACGGAACGGGTGTTCAATCCGATGGCCGAGGTCGCGGCCAGCTAACGGAATGCTCGAAGACGATCTTTCCCAATTGCAGGTAAGCGCATTGGCGCGCATTGAAACTGCTGCAGAACCGGAAGCTCTCGAATTGGTTCGCGTCGATGTTCTCGGTCGCAAGGGAACGCTCGCGCAGATCAGCAAAGAAATGGGCAAGCTTTCTCCCGAGGAGAAGGCCAGCATCGGAAAACGTCTGAATGCGGTAAAGCAGGCTTTGGAGAGCGCACTTGAAGCGAAAAAGGCGCGATTCGAATCTGAAGTCCTTGCACGTAAACTCGATGCAGAATGGGTTGATCTGACTCTTCCAGCGCCGGGTCCGCGTCCGGGCAAGCTTGCATCCTCTTACGAAGATTCAGCATGAAATCGAAGAGGTCTTCACATCCATGGGGTTCACGGTGCTGGGTGGTCCCGAGGTGGAATCCGAATACAACAACTTCGATGCGCTGAACATCCCGCCCGACCATCCGGCCAGGGACATGCAGGATACGTTCTGGCTCGAGGGTGGGCATTTGCTGCGTACTCATACTTCACCAGTTCAAGTGCGAGGAATGCGCAAGCTGGGGCCTCCGCTGCGGATGATTGCGCCCGGCAGGGTTTTCCGGAATGAAGAAGTAGACGCGTCGCACGAGCATACGTTTTATCAACTCGAAGGCATGATGGTGGATCGCGAGGTGTCGGTTTCTAACCTCATCTACTTCATGAAGACGCTGCTTAGCGCGGTGTTCAAACGCGAAGTGACAGTGCGTCTTCGGCCAGGATACTTTCCGTTTGTCGAACCTGGATTCGAGCTGGATATTCAATGCCTCATTTGCGGTGGACCGGGATGCCCGGTGTGCAAACAGAGTGGCTGGGTGGAGTTGTTGCCTTGTGGGCTGGTGCATCCCAATGTTCTGCGCATGGGCGGCATTGACCCCGAAGAGTGGAATGGCTTTGCTTTTGGACTCGGCATGACGCGGCTTGTGATGATGCGTTACGCCATCGATGACATTCGCTTGCTGCAAAGCGGCGACCTGCGCTTTATCTCGCAGTTCTAAATACCAATGAAGTTTTCCTATAACTGGATCAGTGAACTGGTCGACGGGCTGGATGTTGCGGCTCCAGAATTGTCGAATCTGATAACGCTCAAGACTGCCGAGAGTGAAGGTGTCGAAAGATACGGAGCTGCGCTTTCGTCCGTTGTGGCTGCGCGCGTCGAAGCGGTTGAGCCGATCGAGGGCAGTAAGAACGTCAAAGCCGCAATCGATGCCGGTCCTCTGGGAAAGAAGACAGTGGTTTGCGGCGCTCCAAACTGCCGCGTGGGCATCGTTACAGCGTATGTCCCGGCGGGTGTAACGCTCGGAGACGGACGTCAGATTGGCAAGGCAGTGATCGCCGGTGTCGAAAGCGAAGGTATGCTGGCGAGCGGCGCCGAACTTGGATTGAACCGCGACGGCGCAGGAATTCTCGAATTGCAGATAAGCGCGGGTGAGGCGCTTGGCGTCGCGATCGACCACATCATTGAGATCGATAACAAGTCTCTGACGCATCGGCCCGATCTTTGGGGCCATCATGGGATGGCGCGTGAAGTCTCGGCAATTTTGCGCAAACCTCTTCGTGATCCGGTGGACTTGTCCGTTCTTCCAGAAGGCGCTGGAGGGATTGCGGTCAGTATCGAGAATTTCGAACTCTGTCCGCGATACAGCGCTCTTGTCATTGAAAACGTGACGGTGCAGCCCTCTCCGCTGTGGCTGCAGTACCGGCTGGAAGCGATTGGCCTGAATCCGATCAACAACGTCGTCGATGTGACGAACTGGATCATGGCCGAGATCGCGCAACCGATGCATGCCTTCGATGCAGACAAGCTCCATGGAGCGATTCGTGTCCGATCTGCAATTGCGGGCGAGAAGATGGAAGCGCTCAACGGTGAGACATACGAGTTGAGCCCGTCGAATCTGGTGATTGCTGATGATAGCGGCGCTATTGCGCTTGCCGGCGTGATTGGTGGCGCCGGGAGCGCGATCAGCGACGGCACAAAACGAATTGTTCTCGAAAGCGCGAATTTCCATGCAGGGAGCGTTCGCAAAACATCATCTGCTCTGAAGCTGCGCACTGATGCTTCAATGCGCTTCGAGAAGTCGCAGGACCCGGCGAATACGGTTCGCGGATTGGCCCGAGCAATCGAATTGTTACGTGTTGTCTCTCCTGGCGCCCGAGTAGTTGGAGGGGTTGCGGATGCTGCTGCTCCTGTTCGGCAGTTGGCTCCCATTCGGCTGCCCCTAGGTTGGTTGAACCGCAAACTCGGGAAGGAATTGCCTGCCAATGAGGTTCGCCAGATCCTCGAGTCGCTTCAGTTTGGAGTAAGTGAGGAAGGTGCGGGAGTCCTTTTAGTAAATGTGCCGAGTTGGCGCGCCACGAAGGATATTTCGATCAAGGAAGATCTGGTGGAAGAGGTCGGGCGCATGATCGGATACAGCTCGATCACGCCGAAATCTCCGCTGCTGCCTGCCGCCGTGCCTCCGAGAAATGAAGAGCGCGAATGCCTGCACGGACTGCGAAAGCTGGTTGCGGCCCAGGGTTTTCATGAGGTCTACAACTACTCTTTCTTGAGCGAAGAGACGGTGCGTCGTTTCGGCTTCGATCCGGAGTCGCACGTGAAGGTTTTGAACCCGATCGCGGCGGATCAGGGATTAATGCGGACGTCTCTAGTGCCGGAAATCTGGAAGAACCTCGTTGACAATAGCCGTTTTTCCGATGAGTTCCGGCTGTTCGAGGTCGGCCGGGAGATCCATAAACGCAGCGGGGACTTGCCGACTGAAGTGAATCATATCTGTGCTGCGGTGTATTTCAAGGAACCCGGCACACAAGGGCTATTCGAGTTGAAGCGACTGGGCGAGTGCATCGCTCTGGGATTGGAATTGCGACCCGCTCCGGCGCTGTCGTACGAACACCCGGCTCGGACTGCGGATGTCATGTATCACGGCGAAGTCGTTGGACGGCTCTTCGAATTTCACCCTTCGATGATAAAGGGGCGGGGAAGCGTGCTCGATTTGAATATCGACGCTTTGATGCGCTTGTGTCCTACGGAGACTCGTTATGAATCGATTCGCCGCTTCCCCACGAGCGCGTTTGACTTGTCTGTGATCGTGCCGGAGCGCGCTTTGGTCGGAGACATCCAGCGTCGGCTGGCGGAGTTCGGCGGTGCAACTCTGCAATCGATCGAGTTTGTACGGCAGTACTCAGGCGCTCCGCTCGCTGAGGGCACGAAGAGCGTTTCTTACCGGCTCACTGTGGGCGCCGCGGACCGGACTCTCTCGTCGGATGAGGTCGGGGCGGAGCGAGCGCGCGTAATCGACGGTATGCGGGGACTCGGATTCGATCTACGTGTTTGAGTAAGGCTCGCGCTCTTATTCTTCACGCAGGGCGTTCATCGGGTCCAGTCTTGAGGCACGCCGGGCGGGCGCGTATGTGGCGGCTAGCGCAACTACGCCCAATAACGCGATCGCCCCTGCGATTGCGATTGGATCGTAAGGTTTCAGGCCGAACAGCAGTGTCTGTGCTAACTTTCCGACCCATAGCGCCAAGCCTGTGCCAACGACCAACCCCACGATCAGCAACGTACCTGCTTCCCGTACGACAAGCCAGATGACATTGGAGCGATCGGCTCCTAACGCCATTCGTACGCCGATCTCATTACGACGTCGCTCGACCATGTATGCGATCACTCCGTACAGGCCGATGGTCGCGAGGATTGCAGCAAGGAAGCCGAATGCTCCTAGCAGGGTCGCCATTAGTCGCTCGCGGAGCAAAGACTCCTGCAATTGCCGGGTGAGAATCCGGAATTCTAACCCGATTTCGGGATGAACCTCGGCTACGGTGGCCTTCACGGCCGTCATTATGTCGCCGATGTTATTCGCGGATGCGCGAACGACGATCCTTGCGTTGGCTCCCGGATTATCTTCTTGGGACATCGGAACAAAGCCTATCGGTGTGAAGTCCTCACGCAGTTCGTAATACTTCGTATTTCGGACAACTCCGATGACTTGATAAACAGGGTCGGGTTTGCCCGCATCGCCGTCAACGCGGTAAGACCTTCCAACTGGATTCTGCCCGCCGAAGATCTCACGCACGAACGCTTCATTCACAATTGCGACCTTGGGTGATGTGGCGGTATCGCGGTCGTCGAAATCCCGGCCGCTAAGAAGAGTAGTGCCCATTGTTTTGAAATAGCCAGGGCCAACGCGGTTGAAGTTTGAGTTTTTGCTTTCTGCCGTGCTGCCATCCGGCCGCGCGCGCTCGTTCCAGCCGGAGCCGCTCACGGGCATCATCGCTACTTGCGCTGCTGAGATGACACCCGGGCGGGTGCTGATGCGATTGAGCATCTCGCGATACATTACGGGCAATCGTTCTTTGGAATATGCCGGACGCCGCAAATCGAGGGCAACGGCGACAATCCCTTCCGGCTTGAATCCCGCGTCTACAGTGAGTAGGTTTCGCAGGCTACGTACAAACAACAGTGCGCCGACAAGAAGAACGAGGGAAAGGGCAACTTGCGTCACTACGAGCGCTCGCCTTAGCCGATTGCGCTCCCGTCCGGCGGTGAGGCCACGACCGCCCGAACGCATCGCCGAAGCGGGAGCGACTCGGGTTGCTCGCCACGCAGGAAGCAATCCAAAGAGCAGGCATGTGCCCCCGGCAAGCGCTGCTGTGAACGCGAAAATATACAGGTCCATTCCGAGCCCGAGAAAGAGGGGATTATTCGCGGTGCTCAAAAACGAAACCAGCACTCGACTGAGAGCTTGAGCCAATACGGCGCCGAGAATCGCGCCACAGACTGAGAGTAAAAGACTCTCGGAAAGCAATTGCCGGATGATGCGCCCACGATCTGCCCCGACGGCCAAACGAACCGCGATCTCCTTCTCGCGCACTGTGGCTCGGGCAAGCAGCAGGTTGGCAAGATTCGCGCATGCAATCAATAGGACTGCTCCGGTTGTGGCCAGTAGTATCCATAGGGTTGTTTCATACTGTCGGCGCAGTCCCGACACACCGGTCGCGCCTGAAGTCGCAACAAGCTTGTTGGCAAGAAATCGCTTCGCCTGATCGGGCCGGTAGCGTTCAGGCACCGAAGCCTGCATGATTCCAGGTGCAAGAACCTGCAAATGAGCCGTCGCGCGTTCAGGAGTCCATCCGCTCTTCAGACGGCCCATCGCGGCGAGCCACCATGCGTGACGGAAAGGCGCTCGACCCTTGCCGTCTTCCGCCAGGAGTCGATCGACGCAAAGCGGGACGGCGACATCGAAGCGAGACCCGACATCGATTCCGAAGAAACTCGGCGGTGTAATCCCGATGATGGGCAGCGTTCTTCCATCAAGACTGATAGTTCGGCTCAGGATACCGGGTTCGCCACCGTATTCGCTCTGCCAAAACGCATGACTCATGACGACGCCGGGTGAACTGCAGTCGGACTGGTCATCATCGGTACTAAATGCGCGGCCGATCATCGGGCGAACGCCGAGGACGCGGAAGAAATCACCCGAAACGTAGAGACCTTCGGCGTATCGCGCTTCGCCACCTTTTTCAAGATTGAAGCGCGTCCCGCTCCAGGCGAGCATCCCGCTGAATGCCTCCTGACGCGTACGAATCTGCTCCCATAGCGTCGAGGTAAACCGTGAATTGCGGCTCGAGAACCAACCGGAGCGCTGCGACCCTTGTGGAAAATCAATGTACGCGAGTTCCTGAGGATTCTCGACTGGCAAGGTGCGAAGGCGGACGGCGTTCACGAGTTGGAATATGGCTGTGTTGGCGCCGATTCCGAGCGCAAGAGAAACCACAGCGACCGTCGTAAAGCCGGGATTCAGACGAAGCTGACGAAGACCGTAGCGGAGATCCTGCCCGAGTGTGTCCAACCATCCGGTGAGATTCATGGCGTTCTCTATAAATACGATGGCAATCGGTTCCGGTTGGCAAAAAATAATGAGATATGCTGACAGTGCTCAGATTCAGGCAGCATTATAAGGAGCATGTATGAAGTGTTTTCTTGCCGCAATGGCATTTTTTGCGATGACGGCATTCGGCGCCGATATTGCCGGCACGTGGAAGGGAACGGCCGAAACGGAAAACGGTACCCTGGAACGGACGTTCGTTTTCAAGGTCGATGGCGATAAGCTGACCGGTGAGACTACCAGCAGCATGTTCGGTAAGTCGACGATTGAGAACGGGAAAGTAGAGGGCGACAAGGTATCGTTCACAATCACCGTCAAATTTGAAGATAACCCCATGAAGCTTGAGTACAAGGGCGAAGCGAAAGGGAATGAAATGGTCTTGAAAGTTGACGTTCCCAACGGCGGGCCGAGTATCGAATACAAGGCGAAGAAAATATCGTAATCGTCGATGGTGATTTTACTGAGTCTCCTGCTCGTCGCAAGCGCATTTGGAGCAGATGGTAATTGGAAGCTGCTGTTCAACGGCCGGAACCTTGACGGCTGGATATGGAGTAACGCGACGCCTGCCCCGGTACCATGCTGGAAGGTGACCAAGGGGCTGCTGCAAACTGCGCCTGGCCAATGCGAGCCAACCTACCTGTTGACGCGAGAATCATTCGAAGACTTCGAAATGACCTTCGAATGGAAATCGCAGCGTGGCGGTAATTCCGGAGTCAAATATCGATTCCAGGGTTACTGGGTTAATAAAGAATTGCGCCAGGTACACGAGGGTCCGGGGCGGATTGAGCCGGTCGCGCTGGAGTACCAGATCATCGACGACGAGGCGCATCCTGACGCGCTGACCGGGCCGACACATTCGACCGCTGCCGTGTATGAGTACTGGGCGCCGCAGAAAGAAGCTCCTGCGAAGCCGGATGTGTGGCATACGAGCGGGATTATTGCGCGTGGCCTGCACGTCGAACATTGGCTCGACGGCAAGAAAGTGGTCGATATCCAACTCGATTCGCCAGAAGTGCAGGAGTCGTTCGCCAAGAGTCGACGGCGCGGATCTTCGCCGGTACTCGCAAAGCATGAGCGCCGAAGTTCACCGATCGCGCTACAGTTTCATGACGGCGAAGTTTGGTTTCGGAACGTTAAGATTCGGCGCTACTCCAAATAAAGAAACTCGTTCGCTGCCACGAGCACATGGCAAAAGCTACTCCAGGCAGCCGTGGGATCCGTTTCTCCGAGTCTTTTCTGAAGGCTGGCGATATACGTGAGCGCTGAATCAAGTTCCGTACTATCCGGTTGCCGACCCAACGCCATCCTATACGCGAGCCGCACTCGATCGACATCAGTCGACTCGGCGTTCGCGAGCAAGCGCTTCGCAAACCCACGGGATCGATCGACAACGAACTGGCTGTTCATCAGGAAAAGCGCCTGGGGAGCGACGTTCGTTCGTGAACGTCCGTCACTAGCGGTTGTGGCGTCTCCGAAATCAAATGTTGAGAACAGGCTGGGGATGTTGCCGCGACGCACGGGAATGTAAATCGTGCGGCGCTTCAGTTCATCGGCGTCGATCCGTTCACGCTTACCTTTTCCTGTAGGAAAGAGTGATCCACCCATCGTGGTGTCCAGCGAAGAATCTAGAGCGAGCAGCGTGTCGCGAATCTGCTCGACAGACATGCGAACACGGTTGTAGCGTGAGAAGAGGCGATTGCCTGGATCGATGTCCTTAGCTTCTTTCGATGGCTTGCTACTCATCTGGTACGTGCTCGACAGCAGAATGAGTCGATGCATCGATTTAATTGACCAGCCGCTGTCGATGAATTGCGTCGCGAGGTAATCAAGCAACTCAGGATGCGTCGGCGCCTCTCCTGTCTTACCCCAGTTGTTGGGCGTACGAACGAGGGCTTCACCGAAATGCCACTGCCAAATTCGATTCACCATCACACGCGCGGGCAGGGGATTGGTACGACTCGCAATCCACTCCGCGAGTTCCATGCGTCCGCTTCCCTGTTTGATCGCGGGTTGATTGTCTCCGGAAACAACGATTGGGAAATGTTTACTGACGGCTTCGCCATGGGCATGCAGACTGCCTCTGACGAACACGTGTTGATCGATCGACGGGCCATCGCAGACGGCACTGGCGAGAGCCGGCTTCTCTGGCATCGTGTCCTGTAGCTGCTTCCACTCCTGTCGTAGAAGTTGCACGCGATGGCTATCGGTCAGATCTAGAGGTCCGCCGTCGAATGTTACAGCGGCGAAGAACGGGTCGTCCGTCGCGTCAAAAGTGGGCCGGGCAGGAATATCCCGGTCCTGCAGCGCGTCTTTGGCAAACCGTGTCCGCCACTTTTCAAGACGTTCATCCCACTTCTCCGCGGTCTTTGCGTACGACTCGTGGTAGTGTTGCGCAACCGCGTCTATCGTCTCCCCTGTTGCGTCGAACCACGCCTTCAAATATCCCGTGCGCGCCTTCTCGTCACGCGCATCGATCCACTTCAGCCATTTTTCCAGGAACGAATACTCGACGTTATGCGCGGCGGAAGTCGCCTCCATAGTCGCCTGTTTGTTTCGCACTTTCCACGCGGCCGTGAGAACGCCCGCGATCTTTTGACGGACCAGGCTATTCTCGCGATTGCTGTCCTCAGAAAGCGCATCTTCCATCTCGATCTGCTTTGACAGCGCCCGCCAGCGATGCGATTGAAAGCGGTCGTATTCCACATCGTCGAGCGGCGTGTAATGCATATAAGAAATGGAACCGGGCCGGCCCTGATTACGGAAGCTTGTCGTGCTCGCGAAGATGGAAGCCAAGCCGTAGTAGTCCTTTGTCGGAATGGGATCAAACTTGTGATCGTGGCACCGTGCACAAGCGACCGTCAGTCCGAGAAAAGTCTTCGAGGTGGTATCAATCTGCTCGTCAACCACGTCATAGATCATCTGCAACCGATCCTGCTGCGCAAGCGGCTTGGGTCCGATCGCGAGAAAACCGGTCGCCACAACATTGCGCTGCCTTTCTTTGGGATCGTTCGTTTTCAGCAAATCTCCAGCGAGTTGCTCTTTGATGAATCGATCGAAACGCGTGTCGCGGTTGAATGCGTCGATGACGTAATCCCGATAACGCCACGCATGCGGATAAAGATTGTCTTCATCCATCCCAGTGGAGTCGGCATAGCGCGCAACATCGAGCCAGTGACGTCCCCAACGTTCTCCGTAACGCGGAGATGCAAGCAGCCGGTCAACAACCTTTGCGAAGGCGTCGGGTGATTTGTCCGCGACGAAGCTGTCGATGTCTTCAGGGGTTGGAGGCAGACCCGTGAGGTCGTACGTAACGCGCCGGAGGAGAGTGTGCTTTGCCGCGGGAGATGGAGGTGGGATCTGTTTCGCCTCGAGTTTCGCGAGTATAAACGGATCGATCGGGCTCTTCGTCCAATTTAGATTTCTAACCGTAGGTGGTTGATGTTTTTGGATCGGTCGGAAGGCCCAATGTTGCCGGTCTTGCGCGGTTACACCGGATGGACCGGCGCTTACGGCAGTGCTCGATTGCGGAAATGCCGCGCCTGCTTCGATCCAGGTTCGTACCGCTGCGATCTCGTCCGCCGGCAACTTGCCTGTCGGAGGCATCTTCACCGTGTCGGTATAAAGCAAAGCTCGATAGAGTCGGCTCTTTTCCGGTTCATTCTTTGTGATGAATCCGGCGTCCAGCGCATCTGCGATCGCGCTGGTAGACGACAAACTCAAACCGCCCATCTTCACCTTGTCGCCATGACAGCCCTGACATTTTTGCGCGAAGAGCGGCCGAATGCGCTTTTCAAAGAACTCTGTATCCGGCTGCTGCGCGGTAAGACCGGTCGCTATCAGAACGAAAACAGCAAGCCTCATGCGAAGATCCCGTCATGCACGGCGCCAGAGACATCGGTCAGCCGGAAGTCGCGTCCGGCGTACTTGTAAGTCAACTTGTCATGCTGCAAACCGAGCATGTGCAGAACGGTCGCGTGCAGATCGTGAATATGCATTCGGTTCTCAACGGCGTGATACCCGAACTCGTCTGTAGCGCCGTAGATAAATCCTGGCTTAACGCCAGCGCCTGCCATCCAAATCGTGTAGCCATATGGGTTGTGATCGCGGCCATCCGCGCCCTGAGCCCAGGGAGTGCGACCGAACTCACCGCCCCATATAACTAGCGTGTCCTTGAAGAGACCGCGCCCTTTCATGTCCTTCAACAGACCAGCGATAGGCTTGTCGACCTCTGCTGCATTCTTGGTATGGAGCTTCACCAGGTCAACGTGTTGGTCCCACTTGTAGCTGTGCGAGCACTGTACGAACCGGACGCCGCGTTCGGACAAGCGCCGCGCCAGCAAACACTGCCAGCCGAAGTCGCGCGTGACCTCATTATCGAGGCCGTAGAGCTTCTTGGTTTCTTCCGATTCCTTCTCGACATCGAATGCCTCAGGCGCCTTGACTTGCATCCGAAACGCCAACTCGAGCGCTTCGATACGCGCCTCCAGATCAGAATCATGATCGTTGCGCTCGGCGTGCCTTCGATTCATCGCCTGTACCATGTCGAGCTCATAGCGCTGGTGCTCGCTGGGAAGGCCTTTGGGAATCAGGTAGGGTACTGGCTCCTTTGCGATGTCGGCGACCTTCATGCCGGAGTTGCCGATCGCCGTCCCTTGATATTCTCCAGGCAGAAAGCTGGAACTCCAGTTGTTGGCGCCGCCATGTCCCAGTGACGGTTTGATGGTGATGAACCCTGGGAGATTCTGGTTCTCCGTTCCCAGTCCGTATAACACCCAAGAGCCCATGCTGGGACGCTTGAACTGGAACATACCGGTATGGAGTTGCAGCAAGGCCGCTCCGTGATCGACACCATCGCCGACCATAGATCGGAGCATGCAGAGATCATCCACGCACGTGGCGACATTTGGAAATAGCTCGCTTACCGGTGTGCCGCTTTGGCCGTACTGTTTGAACTGCCATGGCGATTTCATCAAACCGCGGACATCGTTCTCGCCGAACGTTAGCCCACGCTTGAACGGCACCGGCTTGCCGTGATCCTTATCCAGGCGAGGTTTCGGGTCGAAGGTATCGATGCTCGAAGGTCCGCCGTGCATGAAGAGAAAGATGATTCGCTTGACGCGCGGTGGTAGTTGAGGGGTCTTGGGCGCCAGCGGGTTTACCGTTTCGGCGAAGAGAGATTGCAAGCCAAGCAGTCCGAAACCTGCAGCCGATTGACGCAGGAGCGCACGTCGAGGCAGGCGTCGTGGGTCCACGAGCATGCAACTATCTTATCTGGTTGGGGAGATTGAGGCAGGATCGTTTTACATCGGCAGCGGCACGCTTTGTACCGGCTTTCCCAGGTAGTTCTTTTGGACGGTTTAGCGTCCCCTCGAAAGCCGCGGACAAGGGAAACGGCAAAAACCTTGCTGCACCTTTTTCATATGCGCCACGTCTGTTCAACGATCCTGCTTTGATTAACCGCTCGCCTTCCTGACTGCCGTTCTCCTCTGGTTAGCGACTCGCGGCCGAAAACTACAAAAAAGGCCGCTGCGGTCGCCAATCAATGAGCAAGATCTTGGCCAAACAGTATGTTGAATGAAATGAGCGATATGCGGAGCCGGTTGTATGCAACAGATTCAAACTCCGTGCAGAAAATTCCAGCTAATCGTGGCTTTTATTCCACGTCGCATTGAGATAGTCTGAATATCCATGACTCAGCCGCCCTATCGAATCATTTGGGACCGCCTTCTGCAAGGCAGAGTGATTCCTTTTTTCGGCGCCGGCGCATCCATGTCCGGGCGGCCTGCCATGAGTGAGTGGACGAATAAGACATCTACCTTTCCTCCGAGCGGCCGTGAGCTTTCCCGAGAACTGGCCAAGGATGCGGAGTTTCCAGCATCTGATCCGCGCGACGAAGAAGACCTCGCCAAAGTGAGCTCCTATTATGTTGAAGCCAGCGGTCGAAAGATCCTCCGGGAGAAACTTCGCAAAGTTCTCGATCACTCCTATCCCGTAGGGTCTCTCCATCGGCTATTAGCGCAAGCGGCGAAGGCTACCCCGCTGATGATCGTCACGACAAACTACGATGCGCTTATTGAGAATGCCTTGGCGACCGAAGGAGTGGATCACGATCTCGTGATCTATGATACCGATTCGCTCGAATATCAGAATTGCGTTCAGGTTCGTAAGTCGCTGCCCGACGGTAGTTCAGCGTTCGAGTTCCAACCATCGAATCGCGTGAGCCTTCCGAAGGTCGATTTACCAGATGGGTACTGGCAGTTCGAGAAAACCGTTGTTTTCAAGATGCATGGATCGATTAGTCCGGCCAAACGAGAACTCGACAGCTTTGTAATTACAGAAGAGGATTACATCGGCTTCCTGTCGCGGTTTTCTCAGAGCTCGGCCATACCGAGCCAGTTCCTGACGTACTTTCGCCAATGCAGCTTCCTGTTTCTCGGCTATGGGCTCGCGGATTGGAATCTTCGCGTAGTTCTCAACAATCTGCGATCGTATCTGCCGGAAAGTGAGGGCGGCAAATCATGGGCAATCCAGCGTGATGTGAGTCTTCTCGAAAGTACGCTTTGGGCAAAGAGGGGCGTGAACCTGTACGAGTTGGATCTGGATCAGTTCACTTCCCGTCTCGAAGGGGTTGCTCAAACATGACGAACGGCGAGTCTATCGAATGTCCCTATGTCGGACTCCGGCCGTTTACGAAAGCCCACCGGAAGTATTTCCACGGGCGAGCCAAAGATATTCAGCTCATCTCCTATAACCTGATCGGTACTCACCTGACGATCCTGTATGGCGCGTCAGGCGTCGGAAAGAGCTCCGTTCTGCAAGCTGGTGTCCTGCCGGAAGTCGAGGATCGCCACGGTACCGCTTCTGTATACTGGCGGCGCTGGCAGGGCGACGACTACATTCTTCAAGTGAAGACTGAATGCTTGAAAGCTCTTCAGTTTGATTGGCCGGAAGGAGATGCGCCGCTGACCGAGGTCCCTTTCGACGACTTTGTGCATCGAGTTACTACGAGCTCGGATCGGCGATTACTTCTTGTACTGGATCAGTTTGAAGAGTATCTCGCCCAGCATCCTGAAGGTGCGCAGTCCGGAGGGTTCGATTCTGCGCTGGCGCGGCTGATCAACAATCGCGATATTCGCGCCAACCTCTTGATCGGCATCCGAGAGGACGGCCTCTGGTCCCTCGATCTGCGCTTTCAGTCGCGGGTTGCTGGATTGCTCGATAATACGTTGCGGCTTGCGCATCTTAATCTGGCGGCGGCGAGAGAAGCGATCGTCGGTCCTTTAAAGGTTTATTCGCAGACCGAGTCGCCGTCCGGCCCGGTTGCAATAGAGCCGAAACTGGTCGATGAAATTCTGGTCCAGGTTACGCCACATGAAAAGAATCCCCTTGAGCACGAGGATCGCGTGGAGGCTCCGTACCTACAACTCATCCTGACACGCTTGTGGTTTGCCGATAAGGCACGGAAGGAGATGAAGCTCGAAACCTTTCGAAAGATCGGTGGGGCGGGCGATATTGTTCTTGATCACCTGACAAGTGTCTTGGACAAACTCAGCCGGAGTGATAAGAGCATCTGTTCGCGTATTTTTCCGTATATGGTTACGCCATCCGGCTTCAAGATCCCTCAACGGCCAGCAGATTTGAACGAGTACGCGAAGGTGAAGGATAACGCCGTCAGTAAACTCCTCAGCAAACTTTCCGATGACAGCCAGATCGAGAGTTCGCAAACCCGAATTCTTCGCCGTATCGACCAGCCTGAGCGTTATGAGATTTTTCATGACGTACTGGGTCGCGCAATCCAACGATGGCTGACGCGTTATACAGTCCTTCGTCGGGTGATGGCCGTCACGATTCCTGCCGTCGCAATCTTCGCCACCGCGCTGTCTGTCTTTGCGCTGATGCAGCGGTCTCAAGCGTTGAGCGCGCGGGAGGAGGCAGTACTGAATGCCAGTCTTGCGAATGCAGAGAGAGATGCATTGCAATCGCAACTACGCGACGTCGATGAGAAGAGGGCGCTCGAGACTGTCACCGGAAGCGTTCCTGTTGTTGGTGACCTTTCCGTAAAGATCAAGCAGGCTCGCAATGCAGCGGCGAGTGGAGACGTGGCAACCGCCGAGAAACTGTTGCGTGATGAGCTGAATGCAAGAACCAGTTTGACGGAGAGGATGTCGATTTATGGCACGCTCGGGTATATTAAGCGCGATGCTCCGGATGGTTCGGCCATACCTTACTATGAGCAAGCGCTCAGTCTAGCTCGTCAATTGAACGATCCGGAAGCCCAGGCCGAAATGTTACTGGCGATCGCATATCAGCGCGAACGTCAAGGGAACCTGAATCAAGCCGCGCAAGCCATACGCGAAGGAATCAATGGAACAAAATGGTCCAAAGACTCCGCGTTGCTTGGCGACCTCCATTCCCGCCTCGCCTCGATGCAGGAAAAACAGGGAAACACGGCAAGCGCCGAGCGGCATTATCGGGAGGCGTTGAAGGTCTATCGATCGATCGGCGCTAAGCAACAGGCGAGTTCGACTTTGGTTCGGCTCAGCGCCATTGACCAAAGCACCGGAAACAAGGCCGCTGCTCAACGCCAACTCAAGGAAGCTCAGGAAGCCGCCCCCGCCAACATCAACAAGATGCGCAAAGCAGCCCCTGCCTACGCGACACCGCCATAGGGTTAGCTTTCCACGCGGCAAATCAGATCGACTTTCGTTTCATTGAACCATGTAACCAATTGCGCGGCGATCCCCACGTCGTGACGCCAGGGATCACAAAGAATAGCGTCCTTGGTCCAGTCGGCGAAATTTTCGAGATCGGTGTCAGCGGGTCGACCGAGAATCACAAAGCCATGGTTCTTGTGACGAAGCTGCATGACTTCGACCGGAAACATTTTCTTCTCGTTGCGTAGATACTGAAACGCGAGGGCGGCTTGAAGGGAGCAGTTACCGGCCTTCATCTTGACAGCGTGCTTGGCCCAGACTTCCATCATTATGATGTTCTGCTCGGATTTCGGCAGATGTTTGGCGGTTTTGGATCGTTCTTGGAGTTCCGGTATGATGCCGTCTTTGAATCCCTTGTATTGCTGGTAAGCGGAAATAAATGGGCCGACGAATCCCTTGCTGACCCAGTCGCCGGGACTGTTCACGCTGCCGTAGGGCATGCTTTTCTTGACGTAGTTCACAGCCTCTTTGGCTGCATTCATGTAGGTGGATGGGCTCGGTTTCAATCGCAGTTCCTTCTACTGAAGGAACGCGCGACAGCTTACGGTTTTGGCTCACCCAGATTTTGCCGACCCTGTGGTATCAATCACCCGTGGGAGCGAGTTGCACGAGCTTCGCATTCGATGCGATTTCATTAGCGTGCTCTGCCGACAACTCAGTGACCTTCGAATGGATATTCATCGAGCAGAACTTCGGACCGCACATTGAACAGAAGTGCGCTTCCTTAAATCCCTCTTCCGGCAGCGTTTCGTCGTGCATTGCGCGAGCGCCTTCAGGATCGAGCGATAGTTCGAATTGGCGATTCCAGTCGAAGTTATAGCGAGCCCGCGAAAGTTCGTCGTCGCGATCGCGGGCGCCAGGGCGCTTGCGAGCAACATCGGCGGCATGGGCGGCAATCTTATAAGCAATGATGCCTTGCTTGACGTCTTCGCGATTCGGCAAGCCCAGGTGCTCTTTCGGAGTCACGTAGCAGAGCATCGATGCGCCATGCCATCCGATCATCGCGGCGCCAATTGCCGATGTGATGTGGTCGTAGCCGGGAGCAATGTCGGTCACCAGCGGTCCCAACGTATAGAAGGGCGCTTCGTGGCACATCTCCATTTCTTTTTCGACCTGCATTTGGATCTGATCGAGCGGTATGTGGCCTGGCCCTTCGATCATCACCTGCACATCGTATTCCCAGGCGATCTTCGTAAGCTCACCGAGCGTCTTCAGTTCCGCGAACTGCGCTTCATCGCTGGCGTCGGCAAGAGAGCCGGGCCGCAGCCCATCTCCGAGCGAGAAGCTGACATCGTACTTCTGGAAAATCTTGCAGATGTCGGTAAATCGCTCGTAGAGGAAGTTCTGCTTATGGTTCTTCACCATCCACTCGGCGAGAATCGAGCCGCCGCGGCTCACGATTCCTGTGATGCGATTCGCAGCCATGGGCACATATTGAACGAGCACGCCTGCATGGATCGTCATGTAATCGACGCCTTGCTGCGCTTGCTCTTCAATCACTTCGAGCATCAGATCGGCGGTGAGATCCTGAACGCGCCGAACGCGGCTGAGGGCTTCGTAAATCGGAACCGTGCCGACCGGGATAGGCGACGCGTCGATGATCGCCTGTCGGATGCGAGGAATGTCGCCACCGGTGGACAGATCCATGATCGTATCGGCGCCGAACTTCACTGAATATTGAAGCTTCTCGAGCTCTTCCGCAATATTCGAGGTCGTTGCCGAATTTCCAATGTTCGAGTTGATCTTGCACTTAGACGCGATGCCGATACACATCGGCTCCAGCGAATTGTGGTGGAGATTGGCGGGGATAATCATCCGGCCGCGCGCGATTTCCGATCGAATCAGTTCCGCAGACAGGTTCTCACGCTTGGCGACATACTCCATTTCGCCTGTGATGATGCCTTTGCGCGCGTAGTGAATCTGAGTCCGGACCGGATCCTTTTGACGCTGCGCCACCCATTCTGTTCGCATGTCCGAATTATCACACACGGTCAAAGGTAGCGATCTCAGATGCGTCCAGTACACGTGTCTGCAGGGAAGGATTTTCCACGGCCCAAACCATCGCGGCAGTTATTTGGTGCAGCGCGACCAGCTGCAGACGTCTCGATCCAGCGCGCAATTTAGGGATCTTGTTCGCGATCCAATAGATCGGAAGCAGAGCGGCCGGCCATCTGTGTCCGGAACCGAGCACGTACCAGGGTCGAAAAATTGTCGCCGTCAGACCTGCATTGCGTATGATCGCTTCGCACTGCTGCCGAACTGAGATGTAGGCCTGCATGATTGGCGCCGGTTGGGCCACGCTGAGAAACAAAAAGTGACTGATTCCGCCCTCAACAGCCGCCTTCACAGACGCTTGAAGCGCGGGTAAGTCAACCGCGCGAAACTCTGCGCCCTTCCAAGGCGCAGGACGCGGCGTCCCAACCAAATGGATGAATGTGTCGCAGCCCGCGCAAGAGAATGTCGCGGCGTCGAGAGCATTTCCGAGGACGATCTCGACCTGCTCCGGCAGTTTCCTCTGTGAGCCACTTCGCGCCAGCGCCTTCACGCTATGGCCGTGTTTCAGCAGAGATGAGATCAGCGCCGGGCCGAGATAACCGGTTCCTCCGGAGACAAATATGCGGCTCACGTCATATCTATACGAGCACGCTGCGCGGTCGGATGGGACCCGACATTCGCCGTGCCTTAAACATTCCGAATTGCCTTGATGTGCGAGCGAGGTGATTTCTGGTATTGCGACCTACGAGGTGGAGGACTCGACTTGTGGAAAAGATGGTCGGCGCCGTACTTGTCGGGTACGCTTAGATCAGACGTCCATGCGCCTGCTGCTTGTAGAGGATGACATAGATGCCGGTCGCATTCTGGCTAATGGCCTTCGTGAACAGTCTTTCGCGGTGGACCTCGCCCTGGACGGTTCCTCTGCGTTGCATAAGGCCTACGTCAACGCATATGACCTGATTATTCTCGACCGGATGCTGCCTGGTAAAGACGGACTTACCGTGTGCAAAGAACTAAGAGAATCCGGCAACTCAACGCCGATCCTGATGTTAACAGCGCGCGATCAGGTTCCCGACAGAATTGCGGGCTTGAACGCCGGCGCTGACGACTATCTGGCCAAGCCATTTGATGCCGGGGAACTCTTGGCGCGAATGCAGGCTCTTCTCCGCAGGCGTGAGCGAGCCATGAGCCCCACGCTGAAAGTGGCCGATCTCGAAATCGATACCCACCAGCGGCGAGTCATGCGAAGCGGCAATCTGATTGCGCTCACAGGCAAAGAGTACGCGTTGCTTGAATACCTGGCTTGGCGACAAGGCGCAGTAGTGGGCCGCGCCGAGATCTCCGAGCACGTTTGGGATGAGACTTACGACCCCACCTCGAATCTGATCGAGGTCTATGTCCAGCGTTTGCGCCGGAAAGTGGACAGCGGATTCGGCACGCGCCTGATTCATACAAGACGCGGCGAAGGGTACCAGTTGTCGGAGCAATTGTCTAGTGACGATTAGAACGGTTCGGGCGCGGCTTACATTATGGTACGTGGCCGCGCTGGGCGCCGTCTTGATATTTTTCTCGGCCGCTGTCTATATCCTGTTCAAGAATACTTTGCAGAACCGGCTCGATAGCCAACTCCGGTCAGTGGTTCAGGTTACCGAACTTGCTCTCAATCACGAGATCGAGGAACACGGAGGTCAGGCAGCAGGAGAAAAGAGCGTACGCGACGTTCTGCATACGATGCATCAGACCTCTTTTCCGGACATAGCGATCTCAGTTTGGTCCGGGGAGCGCTTGGTGGCGGAGAAAACCGGACTGCGCGGACTCGCCACCGAAGAACTGAACTATCCTCCCGGCGCCGCTGACTTCGACACGCTACGACTTGACGACAGGCGATACCGAGTGCTCTCGCGCGAGGTGTTTGTACCCTTCACCCAACACACCTATCGCATTCGAGCGAACGAGTCGCTGGCGCCAACAGAGACCGAACTCGCCAATCTGCGCCAAGCTCTTTTGTTTTCTGTGCCCCTGTTGATTGTTCTGTCGGCTGCCGGAGGCTACTTTCTCGCTCGCAAAAGCCTGCAGCCAGTGTCAGACATGGCTCAGACAGTGCAGCGTATCTCGTCGGTCAATCTAGACGCCAGACTCAAGATTGAAAATCCATCCGACGAATTTGGCATACTCGGCGAGTCATTCAATCGGCTGCTCGACCGGCTGGGGGAATCGTTCGGTCAGCAGCAACGATTCATGGCCGATGCATCGCACGAGCTTCGAACTCCCCTGTCAGTAGCCGTAACCGCGGCTCAATTCACACTCCAACGGGCCGATCGCACCGCGGATGAACTGCGCGAGGCGCTTGAAATCATTCAGGAGCAGCTTCGCCGGTTAAGGCGCATCGTCGAAGACATGTTTGTGCTGGCCCAGGCGGATGCGGGCGCTTATCGCGCATCGCTGTCGCCCGTGTATCTCGGCGAACTGGCAGACGAAGCTTTGCGAGCAGCTCGGGTTCTTGCGCAATCGAAGAGCATCACAGTTCGGGACAGCCGCCCCGAAGGTGATCTGGAGATACAAGCCGACGAAGGGCTTCTGCGGCAGTTGCTGCTGATTCTGCTCGATAATGCCGTGAAGTATACGCCTTTCGGAGGTTCAGTAGAGCTCGCGCTACAGAACTCGATAGATGGGTATGCATTCGAAGTACGTGATACCGGGATCGGAATCCCCGCGCCGGACCAGCCGTTCATATTCGATCGTTTCTACCGTAGTGACAAAGCCCGATCCCGTCGCGACTCGGCGATCGGCAGCGGAGCCGGCCTAGGCCTGGCGATCGCCAAATGGATCGCGGAACTCCACGGTGGCGCCATTTCCGGATCGAGTTCAGCGTCAGGCACGACAATGCGCGTTTGGCTGCCCCACCGAGTATCGGCCGAATCCGTTGAGATTTAGCAGTTCCTGCTCACGTTTATCCTGCGTTTAGGTTCCATTCAGTATCCTGCTTGTTTTCCGGGCAAACCGCCACATGCGAGTTTTTCACTGTATTTTCATCCTTAGCATTTGTTTTGCGGGTCTTGCGGGAGAGGAATTAAGAAACCTCAGCCCCCAGGACGCGGTCGAGCTAGCGCTGGAAGAGAACCCGGTCCTGCCTGCCGGCCGGGCACGGGTCCAGGCGGCTGAAGGAATGCGGGCACAGGCGACACTTCGGCCGAATCCGCGCTTGTATCTCCAATCCGAAAACACGCGGTTTGCCAGTACTGACACGCCGTTCCGCTTCTCACGGGAGACCGACAATTTCGCGTACGCCTCACAAGTCCTCGAAGCACCGGGAAAACGGCAGGGCAGAATCAACTTCAACGGCGAAGTGGTTCGAAGCCGTGAAGCCGAAGTGGAACTGCTGCGCGCCCGAATCGGGCAAAGCGTGGCGGCGGCATACTGGGCTGCTGTAGGCGCAGAGCGCACACTGGATATCCTCCGGCAGACCCTGAAGAACTTTGACGAGACCGTGCAGTATCACCGCGACCGCGTCCGCGAGGGAGCGCTAGCCGAGGTGGATCTGATCCGGATTGAAGTGGAGCGCCAACAGGTTTCGGTGCAGTTACAGAATGCGCAACAGGACGTACGGCGCCTTCGTCTTGATCTATTTCGTCAGATGGGTAGACCGACGGATGACACCGGCGTGGTCCTAACGGGTCAGCTTGGCGACGTTCGCCCGTTTGTTGCTGTTACACCGGAAGAAGCGCTGGCTCAGCGTTGCGATCTGCTATTGGATCGCCAATTAGTCCAGCAGGCCAAGGCTGCGACGAGAATGGAGCACCTGAATGCACGGCCTGATCCCGAAGTACTCTTCGGGTACAAGCGGACGGCGGGGTACGACACGATGATCGCCGGGTTTCAGTTGCCGCTCCCATTTCTAAACAAGAACCAGGGCGCCATCGCCGCATCGGCGGCCGAGGCGAAGGCGGCGGAGCACGACCTTCGATCGACAGAGATCGCGGCTCGTAGCCAGATCGCAATGGCTCTCAGTGAGTACGAGCAGAAATACCGGCTAGTCACCGACACACTGCCTAGAATGCGCGCGCAAGCTGAGGATACGGTTCGAATCGCTCGAGCGGTGTATCGCGAAGGCGCCAGCGATCTTCTCCGCCTGCTGGACGCGGAGCGAGTCGAGTTGCAGGCTCATTTGTTGTTCGTTCGAACGCTTGCCGATTACCAACTCGCGCTTGTAAACCTGCGGGCTGCTACGGGGATGGCGCCATGAAGACGTGCATATTCATACTGACTACCATGTTTCTTTTCTTGAGCGCTTGCTCACCACAAACAGCGCCGTCGGTGGTTGTCAAGACTGAGCAGGTGAAACGCGGAGCCACTAAGGAACTTCATGTTGACACGAAGGTCGGGGAAGAACTTGGCATTACGGTAGCGGAAGCCGTCGAATCATCCGCCGGCGTGCAAGTCTCTGCCACTGGCCAACTGCAAATCAATGAGGATGCAAGTTGGACGGTGGGAGCGATAACAGACGGAAAGATCATCTCCGTCCCGGCCCGGGTTGGCGATCCGATTCGGGAGGGACAGGTTTTAGCGGTCCTCCACAGCCACGATGTGCATGATGCCCGCGCGACGTACCGTCAGGCGCTTGCAGCGATCGCACGAGAGAAGGTGTTGGCGGAACAGGCGCGAACGGTGCGCGACCGGACTCAGCGGCTCTTTGAATTGCGGGCGGCGTCGCGCGAGCAACTCGAGGCCGCCGAGGCCATGTTCAGGAGCGCCACGAGCGCGGTTGCCGCTTTGCAGGCAGATGTCGATAAGGCGAAGTTTCACTTGACTGATTTCCTGGAAGTTCCCGCCGAAGCTGGCGATGATCACGGCGGATCCGCTGAGGGACTGCAGATCAAGTCGCCTGCCGCGGGCACGGTGATGGAGCGGAGGGCGAGTGTGGGTACGGTCGTCTCGGCCGGCGATCCGGTGTTTACCGTTGCGGATCTCAATTCGCTCTGGCTAATTGCCTCAGTGAATGAAGCTGATATGTCGCGGATCCATCCGGGACAGCGGGTGCAAATTGCCGTTCGGGCCTTTGCGGATCGCACGTTCACCGGCAGAGTTCTGCAATTGGGTGAACGGCTGGATTCCCAGACACGAACGCTACAAGTTCGCGTACTCGTTCCCAATGGACGCGGCCTGTTGAAGCCTGAAATGTTCGCAACAGCGCAGTTTGAGATCGCTGGTGGACCCTTGGCGCTTCAGGTCCCCGAAGCTGCTGTCCAGCAGGTGGACGGACGCGCTGTCGTATTCGTCAAGAAGGGATCCGAATCCTTCACTCCACGCGAAGTCTCTGCTGGTCCCAAGTCCGCTGGATTTGTTCGAATCCTCAGCGGACTCAAACCCGGAGAGCTCGTTGTGGTCAACGGCGCCTATCTGCTCAAATCGCAGATGCTGAAGGAATCCGGGGACTAGACGGCCGATGCTGAACCGCATCATTGACTTCGCCCTGGACAACCGGTGGCTTACATTGGGCACGCTGGCAGCGGTGATTGCGTTGGGCTGTTATGTCGCCGCCGGTATCCCGATCGATGCGTTCCCGGATCTCACAAACAATCAAGTCGTCGTGATTACGGAATGCCCCGGACTGTCGCCAGTGGAAGTGGAGCAGTCCGTCACGTTTCCGATCGAGACGGCGGTCATGGGGCTCCCATCGGCACAGGGTGTTCGCTCCGTCTCAAAGTTAGGTCTCTCGATGGTCACTATCATTTTCGATGACCACGTGAACACATGGTTTGCGCGGCAGATGGTGAATGAACGTGTGCAGGAAGTCCGGTCCCGATTGCCCGAAGGTCTGGAGCCGTCGCTCGGCCCAGTCGCCACTGCGTTCGGTGAGGTCTATCAATACACGGTTGAAGGCGATCAGCATAGCTTGATGGATCGCAAAACTCTTCACGACTGGCAGATGCGCTTTCAGTTGCGCGCAGTGCCTGGCGTGAACGAGGTGAACAGTTGGGGCGGCGAAACGCGGCAATACACAGTCGAAGTAGATCCCGTCGATTTGAGGCGTTATGGGCTTACGATTCGCGATGTCTTCGAGCGCCTGCGAGACAACAATCGCAACTTCGGCGGCGGGTTTATCGAGCATGCTGCCGAGCAGTACACGGTGCGAGGATTGGGGCGAACCCAGGTCGTAGAGGATGTCGGACAAATCGTTCTCACCGCTCATGCCGGAACACCCGTGTTGGTTCGTGATGTGGCGCGGGTCTACGTTGGCTCGCTGCCGCGGCAGGGAGCGGTTCTGCGCGACGGCAAGGGCGAGACGGTTTCCGGCATGGCCATTATGCTGAAAGGCGAGAACGGTCTCAGGGTCATCGAGCGAGTCAAGGAACGAATCGCTTCCATGCGGCTACCGGAAGGCGTCAGGATTGTTCCGTTCTACGACCAGTCCGACGTGATTATTGGAGCCATCCATACGGTTACGCGCAACCTGATCGAGGCTGGCTTGCTGGTTGTCGCGATTCTGCTTTTGTTCCTGGGCAATGTTCGGGCGGCTTTGATCGTGGCTTCCGTCATTCCCATCTCGCTGCTGTTTGGCTTCTTGGGCATGGCCGTGTTCGGCGTCTCCGCGAACTTGATGAGCTTGGGCGCCGTCGACTTCGGAATGGTAGTGGATGGAGCGGTGGTCATGATGGAGAACTCGGTGCGCCGCCTTGCGCACGAGCCGGACCGCAACCGTCTACAGGTGATACGAGAGTCTGCCCACGAGGTGGCGCGGCCCATTGTTTACGCAGTGGCGATCATCATTGCGGTCTACCTTCCCATCTTCACTTTGGAGGATCTAGAAGGCCGCATGTTCCGGCCGATGGCCATCACCGTCTGCTCTCTGCTTGTCGGATCGCTGATTTTGGCGTTGACCGTTGTTCCCGTTCTGGCGAGCTTCGCTCTGAAGGGCCGGACTGTGGAAAAGGAAGAGGGTTGGTTCTCGCGCCTGCGGGAAGCGTACCGGCGTTCGCTTGTGAGGGCATTGCGTGCTCGCCCGCTGGTTCTGGGCGTGGCGGCGGTTTCGGTAGCGATTGCCGTTGCTTCGGTTGCGTTCATCGGAACGGAGTTCATGCCGAAGTCGGACGAAGGATCGATCCTGATCACAACGCGGAAGCTGCCGGGCATTGGATTGTCCGAGTCCGTGAACATCAGCAGGGCCATCGAGAAAACAGTACTCAGCTTCCCGGAAGTGCGCAGTGTCGTGACGAAGCTGGGGCGGCCAGACCTGGCCACGGAAGCCATGGGCATCTATGAAGCCGACGTCTATATCCTGCTCAAGCCGCGCGAAGAGTGGACGACAGCGCAGAGCAAAGACGGCCTTGTGAGCGCAATGTCTGAGCGTCTCGAAAAGATTCCTGGTGTTGAGTACAACTTCACGCAGCCGATGGCAATGCGGCTCGACGAGGTAGTCTCCGGCATAAAAGCTGATGTGGCATTGAAAATCTTCGGCGAGGACTCCGCGGTGCTCGAGCAACTCGCCGGACAAGCGCTAAAGATACTGTCATCCGTGCCGGGCGCTGCTGACACGCAGGCCGAGGTACTTTCCGGAGTCCCGGAACTCCGCGTCCAAATCGATCGCGGATCGCTGGCGCGCTATGGTTTGAACGTTTCCGACGTACAGGACCTGGTGGATTCGGCTTCGGGTGGTGAGAGCGTTTCCGAGATGGTCGAAGGACAGCGGCGGTTCCCGATCACGGTCCGGCTTCCCGAGCGCTATCGCGACGATTTGGATGCGATCGGGGAACTGATGTTGGAATCCCCTTCGCACGAACAGGCGCCTCTGAAACAGGTGGCAAGCCTGGGGATCGAGCGCGGACCTGAAGTCATGTCCAGAGAAAACGCGCAACGCCGAATCATCGTGCAGGCGAATGTTCGCGGCCGCGATCTCGGGAGCTTCGTTAAAGAAGCACAGCAGAACATCGGCGCCAATCTAACGATTCCTGCTGGGTATGACATTACTTGGGGCGGCCAATTCGAGAATCAGCAGCGCGCCAGTCAGCGTCTCATGATTGTCCTGCCCATATCGATTGCGATCATTTTCGGATTGCTTATCGCTGCGTTCGGCTCGGCGTCACAAGCGGTGTTGATCCTTCTGAACGTTCCGTTCGCGCTGGTTGGCGGAATGGGCGCACTGTGGCTGCGAGGTCTCAATCTCAATGTCTCGGCCTCGATTGGCTTCATTGCTCTCTTCGGTGTAGCGGTTCTTAACGGCGTCGTCATGGTCAGCTACATCAACCGGCTCCGAACGGATGGGCTGCCCATGGAGCGCGCATTACTGGATGGCGCGGCCCTTCGCCTGCGCCCGGTTTTGATGACAGCGTTGGTGGCAAGCCTCGGCTTTGTTCCGATGGCGATATCCACCGCCACCGGGGCCGAGGTGCAACGGCCACTGGCAACGGTCGTGATCGGCGGACTGCTGACATCGACGCTGCTGACGCTCTACGTGCTTCCTCTCCTTTATCCATGGTTCTCGAAGAGGAGCGTGATAGAGACTCTCGCGAACTGATGAAACTCCGAACGCGCTATTCGCCGCGCAGGCTGATGCGCGGTAGCGCTGCAAACCCGCTGCGCATTGCCAACGGTAGAGAGCATACCTGGATGTCGGTGGTCATCGTTGGATATCCGGCGCGAATCTGAAGATTGACCTGTTGCACGCCAGGGATGCCTGGCGCCGGACCAGCGTACAGAAGCGCTGCGCCCGAGTAGAAGTCATCATGTAGCTTTACTCCCACGCGTGCCTGTCCATTCGGAGGCAGCAGACCCGTCGTATAGATCTGGATGATGTGAGGCGACTCAGGAAGGTGATAACCGCGACGCCGAGTTAACCGGTTCGACTCGAGATAAATATGCGTCCCACGACATTTCTTATACGAACCGACGCACATCCGGATGGAGGCGGGCTATTCGCCGCGCCTGGAATTGAGCATTTCGGCTTGACTTAATGTGCGAGCGAGATAATTTTCCAATTGGCATTTTGCAAGTTGAATCGTCCCCAAACGCGAAACGATTTCAAACACGTCCCGATATGTTTGCGCTAACGAGATAGAATTGCTGCCACGTATGTCAGTTGCTGCGGGCGACCGGCTGGGCCCGTACGAAATACTTTCCCGGATTGGCGATGGCGGCATGGGTGAGGTATGGCGCGCGAAAGACACCCGGCTGAACCGCATCGTCGCGATCAAACTGCTTCGCGGGGAGCAGACGAACCAGCCGGATTTCCACGCACGTTTTGAGCGTGAAGCGAAGGCCATTTCAAGTTTCAACCATCCACACATCTGCACAGTCCACGACTTCGGCACAGCGAACGGTCAGCAATTTCTAGTGCTGGAGTACCTGGATGGAGAGACCTTGGCGGCAAGGCTACGCCGAGGTCCGATGCGGATTGAAGAGTTCCTTCGTTGTGCGCTGGACGTGTTAGCTGCGCTGAGTCAAGCTCACCAGCAGGGTCTCGTTCATCGAGATCTAAAGCCGGCAAATGTCATGCTGACCAAGTCGGGCGCGAAGGTGCTCGATTTCGGTGTGGCGCGCGCCGTCGGGTTCGCGCACGGTCAGGACGGCGAAACACTCACGAAAGGCCTCACCAGCGAAGGCGCCATTATGGGAACCTACCCGTACATGTCGCCGGAACAGTTGCAGGGACGCGAAGTGGATTCGCGCTCCGACATTTTCTCTTTCGGCGCCGTGCTGTACGAGATGGCGTCGGGGCAACGGGCATTCGAGGGCGAGAGTAGCGCGAGCGTCATCGCAGCCGTATTGGAACGCCAACCCGCGCCTGTGTCCCAGTTGCAACCGGATTTACCGCGGTGGCTCGACTGGATTCTGCTGACCTGCCTCGAGAAGAATCCCGAGGACCGGTGGCAATCGGCGCACGATGTGACGCTGCATCTCCGGCATTTGCGCGAGCTTCAGTCCGAACCCGCATCGGTAGCGTATCCGGCGAGGAAAGGCCAATCTTTGGGCAGGTTAGCCGCCGGGTTGGCCGGGCTGGCATTGGGTGGAATTCTGGCGGGCGCATGGTTCTCTCTACGTCAGCCGAAGCTGCGAGCAGACGTGATGCGGTTTGAGATCGCCGCTCCGCCCCGTTCTTCCTTCGCCGTTTCCTCGAACGCATCCGTGCCGGTGATCGATTTTGCCGTCTCACCAGATGGGAACCAGATCGCTTTTGTCGCCGAACAAAACGGAATACCGTTCGTTTGGGTACGCTCGTTGAGTGAACCAGCGGCCAAACCTCTGACAGGAACGGAGGGCGGACAGTACCCGTTCTGGTCCCCGGACGGACGCTCGATTGCTTTCTTCGCGCACAACTCGCTCAAAAAGGTCGATGCGAACGGCCGCAGTCCAGCGGTTGCGCTTGCGGATGTTTCCGTTGACCCTCGCGGTGGAGCCTGGCTCGTCACTGGAGTGATTGTTTACGCTCCCAGCAATCGGGAACCGATGCTCCGAATTTCCGCGACCGGCGGTCAACCCGTTCCGGTATTCAGTGATAAGGTAGGCGGCCGCTGGTGGCCATCGCCTTTGCCCGATGGACAACGTTTCATCTTTTTTGATCGGTCGAAAGGCGGACTCTTAGTCGGATCTCTTGACGGGAAACCGAGCGAAGTCCTTGTCACGACCAACTGGGGCGGAGTTTATATCGAACCCGGATACGTGCTGTACCTGCGTGAAGGTGTACTAATGGCCCAGGAATTCGACCCACGTTCGGCTGCGACACGCGGCGAGCCGGCGCCAGTGGCGGAAGCCGTAGGAGCAGCTACGAACTCCCGGCCGGGATTTTCTGCGTCCCATTCCGGCATCGTTGCGCATTCAGGCATCCACATGGATCCGACGCGGATTGTGTTGTACGACCGCCACGGCGCTATCAAGCGCACACTCGCCCCACCTGGGAATTACATGGATCCGCGTATCTCACCGGATGGCAAGAAAGTCGCTTGGAGCCGCGTGGATCCAGGACGACTGACCCAGGATATCTGGGTCTTCGATTTGGATCGTCAGACGACGACGCGCATAACAACGCATCCTCTGCTCGACGCGTCACCGGTATGGTCGCCGGACAGCGCGCAACTCCTGTATCGCACGAATCAAACGGCACTGATAAATCTCTATATCCGAGATCTGGGCACAGGGACCGATCGAGCTGTCTTCGATCAGGAGCGGCAATCGCAAATCAACGCCGGCACGAACAATCCGGCACCGACCGACTGGTCTCTGGACGGGCGGTACGTCATCTACACGGGTCCGGGCAGAACGGGCTTTGACATTTTCCGAGTTGCGCTCGAGCCGAACGCAAACCCGGAGGCGCTGGCTCGATCAGCTTTCAATGAAATGCATGGCGCCTTATCACCCGACGGCCGCCGATTGGCGTTCGGTTCCGACGAGTCGGGTCGGTCAGAAGTCTATGTGCAATCATTTCCGCTCGGCAGGGACAGACAACTGGTATCAGCCGAGGGGGGCGTCGAGCCGAAGTGGAGGCGAGACGGACGCGAGTTGTATTTTCTGGCTCCTGCAGGAAAGCTGATGGCGGCGAGCGTCGATGCATCTGGCCAGGCCGGCAGGCCCATGGAATTGCTCACGGTACAGACGCCGCCACCGAATCCGTATAAACAGAATTACCATCCATCGGCGGATGGCCAGACGTTCGCGATCAACGCCGTCGCTGGGGATTATCGTCCCGCCGCAATCACCGTGGTCGTGAACTCGCCGGTCGTCGTCAAGTAGAACAGTTTGTCCAAACTGCAGACGCGTTATTCGCCCCGCAAACTGATGCGCGCTGCAGCGCTGCAAACCCTCTGCGCATTGCCAACGGTAGAACACACCTGAATGTCGGTGGTCATCGTTGGATATCCGGCGCGCATCTGAAGATTGACCTGTTGCACGCCTGGGATGCCCGGCGCCGGACCGGCGTACAATAACGCTGCGCCCGAGTAGAAGTCATCATGTAGCTTTACTTCCACGCGCGCCTGTCCATCAGGAGGCAGCAGACCCGTTGTATAGATCTGAATAATGCTCGGAGACTGCGCCGGGGATGCCGCGCTATTCCCGCCGTTGTCCTGGTTCAGGATGCCGCCCGGAAAAATGCCGGGCGCCACGGGAGCCAGATCGACACTGAAAGCAGCGCTCGTAACGCCGTTCGCTGTGACTAAGATAGCCGTCCTCACACCCGTAAGGTCGGACGGAACCTGCACGTTGATCTGGTCCGCGTTTGTGAACAAGACGCGAGCGGGCTTGCCGTCGAAGGTAACCGACACGCTTAGATCCCGCGAAATTCAAGCCTTTCAATGTCGCGATACCACCGGGGGTCAGCGGACCCGCGAACGTGGCTGCGCCACCAGCCGATGAGATCGCCGGCGCCGGAATCTGTGGCGGAGGAGCGGTTTTTACTTCCAATGTGACTGGATAGCGAGCTACGCCGCCGGGACCAGCATCAAGGACAATCGTCGCCTCATATTTACCCACTGCCAGACCCATGGGAATTACATCGAGACGCAATGTGTTGCCCTGGAATCCCGATGTCGGATAAACACGCGCCCAATCGGAGCCGTTCTTGAACTCCAAACGCGCAGACCAGACCATGACTCCGCCGCCGATGTTCTCAAACGGGAGATAACGCATCTGAAAATTCGCGCCGCTGAATGCAACGAAATCGGTGACCGCTGGGTATGCCTCGAGTTTCGGCAGATACAACTGACAATCGTTCAAACTCGTGCAATCATTCTTGGGTTCTGAGACAGTGAATCGCGGGATGGGTTGATTGGGAGACGATTCGGATGATCTCGAAACAGGGCCGAAGGAAACATCCCTGTTCAAGGTAAGAGTCCGTGCTTCAATCGTGCGTGTGAGTCCCAGAAATATTGGAATTTGCGCGGACTCGATTGCAGCCGGGTTCCCGTCAATCACTTCATAAACAGCAGTACCGGCTCCGTTTGAAAGCGCTACTTCGCTCACCGCGTCGAATGGTTGCGTGCTGGGAATCGTCGCCGCGTATCCTCCGGCTCCGTCCGAGTTAGCGCCGAAAATCCGAACCAGCGCCAGTGTTCCCGGCGTGGACTCGCCGCCCGAAATCGTTCCGCCGTAATCGCCCGCCGCCGTTGGCTGCTTGCCATTCGAGCCAATGATCACGTCAGGGAGGAACACACGCGCGTCAGACGGATAGTCGCTAAAGCGAATGAGAATCTTTGTCCCCGTGTCCTCGTTCGTTCCACGAACTGCAAAGGCTCCCTGGAAACCTTCCGTGATCCTCGTGGACGAGAATCGTGTCCCTTTCGCGAGGAGCTTCTTGAAGGTGATTTCCTCTGGAAGTGGCGAACCAATCTGACTGGCGACGCCCGTCAACTGGCTGCTCGCCAGGAGACCGCGCTGCGGTACACCGACGACCACGGTCGCGGCATTGAGGCGGAGCAAGGTTGGTGGATTGAACGCGAGCGTCGATTGAATGCTTTGCAAGACACCCATACGCGAGGCATCTCCGCGCAGATTCGTCACGCGCAATTCCGTCGATCCGTTGGGGCCGAACGGTATCGTAACCCCCGCAAAGACAGCCTGATTTACTCCCAGTCGTTCCCCGGATCCGAGTAATGTAGGCCCGGAGCCGGTGTTGGCTGTCAGCGCCACATCCAGCTTGTTATTAGGCAACAGTCTGTTGGTGATCGTAGTGTTGAGGTTTACCGTAAGATTTCCGACGATCGTTTGGTTCGGCTGCCCCGTGCAACTTAAGGCAATGTCACCCATCCGCTCGGCTACGCCCTCGACTTTAACGAGCGGGGGAACGGCGGTAATGCCGCAGACTGGGGAATTCACTTGCGCCGATCCCAGGATCGACCATAACGACGCAATCAGGGCGCCTAAATAACACAAAACACGATAACTAGCCACACCTAACCTCTTGCACCTTGCACGGCGCGTAACGCATCAGATATATAGCGATATCCTTACAGTCTATCGCAGGTTACACTGAAAGGACGGTCCCTGAATGCTCGTCACCGGCACAGTTGTCGATGAAATCCTTGAATTGAAAGAAGAGAGGCGCGCCGTGATTTTGGCGCACCACTATCAGGATTCCGAGATCCAGGAACTGGCGGACGTCATAGGGGATAGCCTCGAATTGTCGCGAAAAGCGCGCGACTTGGAGTGCGATGTCATCGCCTTTTGCGGTGTGTGGTTCATGGCGGAAACTGCCAAGGTTCTCAACCCCGAGCGCATTGTCGTCGTTCCCGATAAGGACGCAAGCTGTAGCTTGGTGGAGCAGTCGCCGGTCGAGCAAGTTCGAGCAGTGAAACGCGCTAACTCGGATCACGTGGTGGTGAGTTATATCAATACTTCCGTCGACGTGAAAGCGGAAAGCGACATCATTTGTACCTCGCGAAATGCTGTCGATATCGTGAACTCCATCCCTGCAGACAAGCCGATCTTGTTCCTTCCCGATATCAATCTCGGGAATTGGGTGAAGAAGCAAACCGGCCGCGAAAATATCAAGATTTGGCAGGGCGCCTGTATTGTTCATGCGACCTTTCCTGCGCGACGCGTGACAAAGGCTCGCATTGAGCATCCGAACGCGCTTATAGTCGCCCATCCTGAGTGTCCCAGCGACGTCCTCGCGATGGCTGATTACATTGGCTCCACTTCTGCACTGATCAACTATTGCGTCAATTCTCCTGCGGACGAGTTCATTGTCATGACGGAGAGCGGTGTGAGTCACTCGCTAAACAAGCTTGCGCCCCACAAGACGTTCTACTTCGTTCAGAACGAAAACTGCAATTGCAGCGAGTGTCCCTACATGAAGCGGAACTCGCTCGAAAAACTTCGCGATTGTCTGCGCGACCTTCGGCCTCGCGTCGAGATCGCGCCTGAAATTCTTCGTCGCGCGGCGCTCCCGATCGAGCGCATGCTGGCTGTCAAGTAGAGCGATAATGCTCGTCGATTCCTACGGACGCACTCACACCAACCTTCGCATCAGCGTAACGGACCGGTGCAACATCCGGTGCTACTACTGCATGCCGGAGAACGTGAAATTCGGCGCCCGGGAAGATATCCTTCGATTTGAAGAAATTGAACGCGTCGTCGGTATTATGGCCGGCCTGGGCGTCGACAAGATTCGTTTGACGGGCGGGGAACCGCTCGTTCGAAAGGATCTCGCCCGGCTTGTCGAGCGGATTTCGTCTATGCAGGGAATCCGCGATGTCGCGCTCACAACGAACGCTGTGTTGCTTGCCGACCAGGCCCGCTCTCTCTACGAAGCCGGACTTCGCCGCATCAATATTCATCTGGATACACTGAGCCGTGAGAGGTTCGAACAAATCACACGCCGGGATGAATTCGAACGGGTAATGGCAGGCATTGAAGCCTGTCTGGCGCTTGGCTATCGCGTAAAGATAAACGCCGTCGCGCTTAAAGGTGTCAACGAAGAGGACATTGTTGCTCTTGCGCGATTCGGCCGGGAACGCGGGATCGAGATCCGCTATATCGAGTTCATGCCTCTCGATTCGCAGGGGATCTGGGATCGCAGCCGCGTGCTGCTTGCCGATGACATGCTCGCGATGCTTAGTTCGGAAATCGGTCCTTTGACGGCGGTTCAGGACCAGGACCCGCGCGCTCCGGCGACAGAATACGCGTTCGATGACGGTATCGGATCTGTTGGGTTTATTGCCTCAGTGAGTAAGCCGTTCTGCCTAAACTGCAATCGTATTCGTCTGACTGCCGATGGAAAACTTCGATATTGCCTATTTGCAATCGACGAAACGGACCTCAAGCCGCTGCTGCGCGGCGATGGGTCGGATGCCGAGATTGAAGCTTCAATTCAGTCAACGATAGCCGCGAAGTGGCTGGGCCATGAAATCAATCAGTCGCAGTTCGTCCCGCCACCGCGTCCGATGTACTCTATAGGCGGGTAAACGCTCGTCTGCTACGCTGTTTAAGTGCATTCGCTTTACGACATCGATCCTGGTCCCGATTGTCCCGAACTCGTTCGAATGATCGTGGAGATTCCGAAAAACTCGACCAATAAATACGAGTACGACGGAAAACTGGGCGTGTTCCGACTTGATCGTTCCCTCTATTCCCCGATGCATTATCCGGGAGATTATGGCTTTATTCCCGGGACTTTAGCGGAGGACCACGACCCCCTGGACGTGCTGGTTTTGGTTACGGAACCCAGCTTCACTGGATGCATGATTGAGGTCCGGCCCGTCGGTATTCTCAATATGGTGGATTCCGAGGAAGGCGATCAGAAGGTTCTGGCGGTACCGACGCGCAATCCCCGCTACGATCAGATCCATACGATGGATCAAATCTTCACGCACGTTCGCCGCGAGATCGAACACTTCTTCACGATCTATAAAGAACTCGAAGGGCGTCTCACCCGGATGGAAGGTTGGGGCGGACCACGCGAAGCGCGTAAAGCGATCGTAAGCAGCCGCGATCGTTATCTCGAAGCGAAAAACGCGGTGCCCGCCACACCCGTGTCAGCCAACGGTTAGGAAAACGCAAAGGTCTAACGCGTCGCGCCTTTTGCTTTCGGTTTGCCAGTGATCTCGCGAATCAAATCGACTTCTTCCGGCTTGTAGGGACGTCCGTCCGTATCGAAAACTTCGTGGAACCAAATGGCAGGCTCACGACCCACATACGCCTGCTTCCAGGAATCCCAGGGTAAGTGTGTTTGCGTCTTGCCTCTCACAAGTCCCCAGTTGATCGCCGCAACCTTGTGTTCCTTAGCCACCGGCATTGATCCCTGGAACGTGCTCTTGTTTCCCCGAGCCATATACTCCGTGCAAAGGATCGGGCGGTTATACCGCTTGAGCCATTGAATCCGCTTCTCAAACTCTTCGGGACCGTCGTAATTGTGGAATGAGATTACGTCCGACATGTCGAGTTGCGTCTTCTCGATTGCAGTGAGTTTGTCGTTCGAAGACCAGTTGCCCTTCCAGACACCGCAGGTCAAAGGCTGCTTCGGCTTTGCTGCACGTGCCCATTCGAACGTCTTCGGCAACAGCGCTTCGACGAGCGCCACTTTGTTGGGCAATTCGATCTTCGAATAGGACGATCCGTTGGTGTTGTCCGGTTCGTTCCAAAGATCCCAGACGAGAATACGATTGTCATTTGCGAAGGCTCCAACAACTCCCTTCACGTACGCTTCGAGCCGCGGATACTGCGCCGGATCCTTCAATGCGTCCGATCCCGGGCTCTGCATCCAGCCCGAGTTGTGAACGCCGGGCTTAGGATCGCGCTGTTTGCCGAGCGCCGGGTGGGGATCCCAGCAGGAATCGAATAACACCATCATCGGCCGGATTTTGTGTCTGGCCGCGATCGTGAGAAACGTGTCAATGCGCTTCTTGAAGCCTTCGGGATCCTGCTTCCAAAGCAGATCGTGAAGGAATACCCGCATCGTATTCATGCCGATGCTCTCTGCCCACGCAAGCTCGGTATCGATACGCTTTGGATCGAACGTATCGGCCTGCCACATCTCGAGCTCGTTGATCGCGCTGGCCGGGATGTAGTTTGCGCCGACGAGCCAGGGCTGCTTTGCATACCAATCGTTTGCAGCTTTCTCAGTCCATCGCTGCGTTTGGCCGATCAACGTGGAGGCCAAAAGGAATGTCGTCAGAACAATGCGGTTCATGTTGTTACCAAGGATTCTATCGTGGCCCGATCAGTAATGAAACGAAGATGACAAGACTCGTCCGCCCGCATCCACCACTGCGGTAGCAGTAAACCCGAGCCGGCCTTCCCGCCCGAAGCGAAGATCGATCAGCTCAACCGTATTTGCGCCGGCCGGTTCCTCTGCGGGAGAAACGCGCCATAAAGGTGTTCGCGCAAACTTCTCCAGGATGCGAAACACTGGCACGTTGCGCGCTGCCGCGATCGCGGGACTCGGCTCCTGTTTCCAAAACGTCGACACCGGGTGAGGATCGAACTCTTCCGACAAATCGACATTCACCTTTTGCCAGGAACGCTCCGTTTCCACCCAGCCAGTCCAATGCATCGGATTCACATTGTGTGGGAACGCGACCGTTTGCTTAGGCGCCATCCCATCGTACACGCGCGACTCTAATGTCTCGATCGCGCGCTTGTGCAGCAAGTAGCGGCCGGTGTCATAGAGAGCAAACAGGCAGAGCGCTGTGATCGCCATTCCTCTCCCGCGCGATCGCTTTGCCCCGATCTCCGAGCCGACCAGACCTGACAGCATCGGCCACAGACAGCCGATCAACAGAATCGCCCAAATCCAGACATCGATCACATGGGTGAAATTGAGCGCCGGCCAATCGTCTGAAAAGGGCAGAAACAGGCGTATTCCGTATGGATTTGTGAAATCGAGCAGCAGATGACTCCCGATCACCAGAAGGGAGATCAGCCATGCTCGAAACCAGGGTAAGGCCTGCCGGAAGATGGCAGCTATGGCGAGGACCGGTACGATTGCCACTAGAGGAGCGAATGCCAACGCGTGAGTCACCCAGCGATGATGGATAAAGTAAACATCACTTCCTCCAAGAATGGTGATTGCGTCAAAGTCTGGAATATTCGCAGCGAGTACAGCGATCAATGTTGCGCGAGGAGATAAACGATCGAGTCCCGCGCGGGCTAGCAGAACGCCCGTCAACGAGTGCGTCAGATTATCCATGCTGGTACTTGCGCCGGAACTTCTCCGGAACCAGTAGCGTCAGCGAGTCGGGTATCATCTCGAGCCGGACGGGCAATCGGCCCGCTCGTTCCCCATCAATCTGAACGTAAATCCCGGGACCTTTCGCGTCGTGGATCTCCAGCGACGATGTCTGAATAATCTTTACACCACGCATATCGGCGAGTCTTCCCGTGATCACTCCTAACAGGTATTTCATATAGGGAAATGTGTGCGCGCCCTGAAACAGCACAACTTCAAACTGGTCACTGAACAGGGAGGCGTTCCGCGCGATCAGGAGGTCGCCGCCATAGTTCTTCACCCGACTGGCAAGCGCAAAACTGCAGCGAACGGTGCTCCCCCCCGTCGTCACTTCAAACTCCGGCAGCGAACGGCCGAGTTGACTGAATCCACCCACCCAATAGGCGACCTTGCCCAGCGACGCCTTTAACTTTGCATCGATGTTATAGACGATCAACGCATCCAATCCCGCGCCAGCCATCAGCACGAAATGTCGCTGCTCGTTCCCGTTGTCGAGAAGGCCCATGCCGATCCGGACCGCCGCAAGATGAGAAAGCGCCTTTGCCGCGCGGGTCATACTGCTTCCGATGCCCAACTCGAGCGCCAGCACGTTTGCGGTGCCGGCTGGTAAGATACCGAGCGGTACAGTAGAACCGGCCATCCCGTTTGCGACTTCATTGATCGTTCCGTCCCCGCCCGCTGCCAGGATGAGATCTGCGCCCTTCTCCAGGCATTCGCGCACGATTGTCCCAGCCGTTCGCGGCCCGGTAGTCGCGACGGCCGTCACTCTGTGACCATCGATGGTTAAGGCGTCAATGGTACGTTGGAGAATGTCGTCACGCTTGCGGTTGAGCCTGCCGGCATTTGGATTGTAGATGAGGAAGGCGTTCTGGTAGGTCGTGATAGGCCCCTAAGCCCCCAAGCTCTACCATTATAGATTCCATAGTCCCTGTCCTTTGTATCTTCACTGAGAAATGTCCGAAACCGTAGCCAAACGGATAGAACAATTACGCGAGACACTCCGGCGCCACGAGTATCTCTATTACGTTGCGGATTCGCCGGAGATCTCCGACTCCGAATACGACAAGATGATGCGCGACCTGCAGGCGCTGGAGGAAGCGAATCCGGACCTGGCAACGCCCGACTCGCCTACGAAGCGGGTTGGCGGCGCGCCGCGCGAAGGCTTCATAAAAGTGACGCATTCCGCACCCATGCTCAGCCTCGACAATGCCCTCAATGAAGCCGAGCTTCGCGCATGGGATGCGCGCGTACGCGATCATCTGGGCTCCGAACCTTTCCGCTATGTTGCCGAGCTGAAGTTGGATGGCCTCTCAATGGCGACACATTTCCGCGACGGTAAGTTCGCGCGGGCCGTGACACGCGGCGATGGCCGTATCGGCGAAGACGTAACCGAGAACGCGCGCACTATCCGGTCGATCCCTCTGAAGGCGCGTGACAACAAATTGTCCGAGTTCGAGGCTCGAGGCGAAGTAGTCATGAACCGCCACGGTTTTGAGCGCTTGAACTCCGAGCGTGAGTTGCAAGGTCAACCGAGATTCGCTAATCCGCGCAATGCCGCAGCCGGATCGCTTCGTGTATTGGAGCCGGCAATCACGGCTAGCCGCCCTCTGGACTTCTACTCGTACTCGCTTTTGGTAAACGGGCAACCCCCTCTGGATAGTCATTGGGAGATGCTTGAGAAGCTTGTCGATCTAGGCTTCAAAGTCAATTCGACGCGGGCAGTCTGTGCTGACCTCGATGAGTTGATGAGCTTCTGCCGGAAATGGGAAGAGCGCCGCGACACACTTCCCTACGAGATCGACGGAGTGGTCGCAAAGGTCGACTCGCGAAAACAGCAGGAATCCCTGGGATATACCTCGAAAGCGCCGCGCTGGGCGATCGCATTCAAATACCCGGCTCGCCAGGCGGAGACACAAGTCGAGGGTATCGAGGTGCAAGTCGGACGAACCGGCGCTTTGACACCTGTAGCTCATCTGACGCCGGTCGCCGTCAGCGGCGTTATGGTATCGCGGGCGACTCTGCACAACGAAGACGAAGTTGAGCGCCTCGGCGTCCAGATTGGCGACACAATCGTCATCGAGAGAAGCGGAGACGTGATCCCGAAGGTGATTCGCGTCAAGGTCGAAGGCGAGAAGCGGCGCCCGTTCCGGATGCCAAAGAGCTGTCCGGTTTGCGGTGGCGACATCGTTCGCGAACCTGGAGAAGCGGCCAGCCGGTGTATCAATACCAACTGCCCAGCGCGTCTAAGGGAATCGGTGTTGCACTTCGCCGCGCGTTCGGTGATGAACATCGATGGCATGGGTGAGTCGCTCGTGAACCAGCTTGTCGAGAACAAGATTGTCCGGAGTATCGCCGATCTTTACGATTTGACTGCGGAAAAGCTAATGGAACTCGAACGCATGGGACGCAAGTCGGCTGATCGCGTGATCCAAAACATCGATGCCAGCCGCAAGCAGCCGTTGCCGCGAGTCCTGAATGGACTTGGCATCCCGTTCGTCGGCGAGCGCACCGCAACCATCCTCGCCGATACATTTGGTCACCTCGATACGATTCGCGACGCCGACATCGAAACACTGCAGGCGGCTCAGGAAGTCGGTCCCAAGGTGGCGCACAGCATCCGCCGCTTCTTCGATGAGTCGCACAATCGGGAATTGGTGGAACGGCTTCGAGCGGCTGGACTGCAGTTCGAGCACGTGAAGCGCAAGACCGCGGGCACGCTTGCCGGCAAAACCTTCGTTCTTACGGGAACGCTCCCGGAATGGAGCCGTGAAGAAGCAAAGGAGCAAATCGAGTTGGCCGGTGGCAAGGTCAGCGGTTCGGTTAGCAAAAAAACAAGCTATGTGGTGGCGGGGGAAGAGGCTGGTTCGAAGCTCGATAAGGCGCGGGACCTGGGAGTCAAGGTTCTCGATGAAGCCGGTTTACGCGAGTTGTTGAAGGGATGAAGGAATTCCTCAATACGCTCGTGAATTGGGGGGCTTCCGGCTTGTTCCTCGGCGCGATCCTCGATGGAGCCGGCCTGCCGATTCCTGGTGGCGTTGACGCTCTTGTAGTCTTTCTTGCCACTCGGCTTCCCCAGGATGCTGTCTGGTTGGCGACGGTCTCTGTGATCGGATCGGTGCTCGGTAACTTTTTCTTATTCCTGATCGCGCGCCGAGGCGGGAAGGCGTTTCTCGAGAAGCGATCGACTTCGAAGAATGCGCAGCGTTTCCGGCGCTGGTTCGATCGTTACGGACTGTCAACGGTTTTTGTCGCCGCTCTTGTCCCGCTGCCTGTCATGCCGCTGAAGATATTTGTACTGTCGAGCGGCGCTTTGGGCTCCCATCCTGTGCGGTTCCTACTGGCTTTTCTTGCTGCGCGCATCCCCCGCTATCTCGGTCTTGCGTTACTCGGCCGCGCAATGGGCGCCAATGCGATGGATTACCTGAAGAGCCACGTCTGGCATCTCCTCGGATTTGCCGTCGTCCTCTTTCTCGTGCTCGCAGCCATTATGAGGTACGCGGACAGGCGCTCCGCTACTGCGACAAAGTGAAATGCACTTGGATCGGCGCAATAACTTCCACCGGCTCTCCGTTCAACAACGTTGGCCTGTAGACCCATTGACGCACCGCATCCACAGCGGCAGCAATCAACAGCGGATGGCTTGAGTGTACTTGCAGATTCACAACACGTCCATCCCGAGCAATAACACCTTCGAGTCGCACTGTTCCTGCAATGCGAGCCTGTCGAGCGAGCGGCGGATAGGCAGGCATCACTCGTTTGATTAACTTTGCTTCCATCACATCGCCACCGATGCGCACTGGTTTTGTTACCTGTGGTGGTTCCTTCTTCTTCTCAATCGGAGGCGCCGCTGCGATAACGGGAGTACGGCCCACACCTGACAGATCCATACCGCCGAGAACGCCTTCAGTACCGCCGCCGGTTAATGATGGAGCATGGGCTAGCATCATTTCGGGACCATCGTCAATGACAGCCACACCCACGGGAACACGTGCTGGAATAACGAACGGCCGCGCAACTCGTGCGCTAACGAATCCACTGCTTCGTGCCGCATGCGTCTCGACGAGTTTCACTGCCTTCGGAGCCCGAGGATACGGCGGCGTAGGTTGCGGTAGCGAGACAGCATCCAGCTTATGAACAGTGAGGATGGACAAAATTACGCCAGCCGTAATGAATGTCGCCTGGATCGTGAAGGAAAGCATCATGGATCGCCACATACCTGTTCAGACACCGCTTTGGATGGCCCGGTTCCCATTACAATGGTGGTCGTGCAGAAACCAGTCACCCGTCGCGCCCTCCTTGGAGGCGCAATGATGGCGCCCTTCATGTCCCTTGCAGCGACACGTTCTACCGATGCGCGCATCGACGAAGTCACTTTTGTGTTCGAGGACTTTAAGTACCGAACACCGATCAAATTCGGCGGCACAGAAGTCGATCGCGTCACGCTACTGAACGTGAATGCGACCATCCGCAATGCGGCCGGTAAGGTGGTTAAAGGCTTTGGTTCGATGCCGCTCGGCAACGTGTGGTCTTTCCCCTCAAAGACCATGCCCTATGACCAGACGTTGCACGCAATGAAAGTCCTGTCCGAGCGTATTGCCAAGATCACCAACGGCTACAAGGAATTTGGGCATCCAATCGATCTCAATTGGGAACTTGAAGAGCTGTATCTCAAAGCAGCAGACGAAGTGTCTCGCGAGTTGAAACTGGACCAACCCATTCCAAAGCTCTGCACGCTCGTCGTCGCAAGTCCGTTCGACGCTGCGGTCCACGACGCATTTGGCAAAATGCACGGACGCAGCACGTACCAGACATATGGTTCGGATTTAATGCGGCATGACCTGTCGCACTACATTGGATCCGAGTTCAAGGGCGAGTACCTCGACAAGTACGTCCTGAAAGCTCCAAAGCCGGCGATGCCTTTGTATCATCTCGTCGGGGCCGTGGATGCCGTGGTTGCCTCGGATATTCAGAAACGCGTCGGCGACGGCTTGCCTGAGACGTTGCCCGAATGGATGAAGTACAACGGCTTGACTCACGTCAAAATCAAGCTCAACGGCGAAGACATCAAGTGGGATATCGATCGCGTACTGCGCGTTGACAAAGCCGCTCCTGGCGCCCGGCATTTTTCGCTCGACTTCAATGAGAAATGTCCGAATGTCGGCTACCTCATCGAGATGATGCGAACTATCAAAGAGAAGTCGCCGACGGGCTTTGAGAAGATTCAGTACGTCGAGCAGCCCACAAAGCGCGACCTGAAGAGTGACCGCCAGAACGTCATGCATGAAGCGGCCAAGTTGAAGCCTGTCGTCATCGACGAGTCCTTGACGAGCAAGGAGATGCTCATGCTGGCGCGCGAGATGGGCTACTCCGGAACGGCTCTCAAAGCGTGCAAAGGCCAAGGGCAAGCGCTCCTGATGGGCGCTGTCGCTCAGAAGTACAAGATGTTCCTTTGCGTGCAGGATCTGACTTGTCCGGGGGCTTCGCTCATTCACTCTGCGGGACTTGCAGCGCATGTTCCAGGTGTCGCGGCGATTGAAGCGAACGCTCGTCAGTACGTTCCGATCGCAAATGCGGACTGGGAGAAGAAGTTCCCTGGCATCTTCGTTATCAAGGACGGCCTCCTGAAAACCGGTGTTCTGAAAGGCCCCGGCCTCAGCGCCGTCTAAAATCGAAGTACATGCTCTTTGGGGTAACTTGCTGTCTCGCAATGTCTGTGGTCATCAACCGGCCGGTCGCGAATATGTTCGCGAAGCCATCGGCCGATTCCGCCGTCGTCTCGCAGGCGATCTTCGGTGTCAATGTTCAGGTAGTGGAGGACGAGTCGCCTTGGGTCAAGATCCGCACTCCTGACGACTACACGGGATGGATCGAGACCGCGGCCACGCTCAAGCGTGACGTTTACGCGTCCGGCGTTCCCGTAGCCACAGTGAAGAATCTGTTCGCCAGCGTATATCGCGAAACCAGCATCACAAAACACCAACCACTCTGGACGTTACCCTTCGAAGCGCGGCTGGAAGTGATCGCCGAACCTGAGTCCGAGGAACGACGATGGATCCAGATTCGCTTACCCGACATGCGGGAGGCATGGATCCAGCGCGGCGATGTGTCGCTCGACACGAAGCGACTTTCGAGGGAGGAGATGATCGCGTTCAGCAAGCGATTTTCGGGATTGCCCTATTTATGGGGCGGCGTCTCCACGTTCGGATTCGATTGCTCGGGGTTCACGCAGATGCTCTACCGCCAAACCGGTCTGACAATGCCGCGTGACGCGCAGCCGCAGTACGACTGGAATGGAGTCGAGCCTATCAATAAAGAAGACCTGCAGCCGGGAGATCTTCTTTATTTTGGATCATCCAATAAAAAAATTACGCATACCGGCATGTACATGGGCGCCGGCGAGTTCATCCACGCAACCGCTCACCTTACCCCTGTCATCCAGGTCAGCAAGCTCTCGGACGAACGCTGGACGAAACTCCTTGTCGGAACCAGGAGGGTGAAATGAATCGCCGCGACTGGATCGCTCTTGCGAGTTCAGCCGCGCTTCCCGCTGATGTCAAACCGGACGTTGCGGCCGAGATCGTCCGCCTAAAGCTCAAGCACACCTGGACCACAACAATGTCGTCCAGCGAGTTCCGGGACACCTTGCACTTTCGATACACGAATGCCGGCATAACCGGCCGGGGCGAAGGCGCCCCCATCGTTCGTTACAAGGAATCGGCTGAGACTGGGAAACAGGCGATTGCGTCGATTGCCAGCATGCTTGCGTCGGCCGATCCCTGGAAATACCGCAAGATATTGCAAGAGGTCTTTTCGAAGCTACCCGGGGAGTGGGCGGCCAAGAGCGCCATCGATATTGCGCTGCATGATTGGATCGGCCAGAAGCTGGGCACACCGCTCTATCGGTACTTTGGGCTCGATGCCTCCGATGCCCCAATCACTACGTTTTCAATTGGCATCGACACTCCCGAGATCACGAAGCAGAAAGTTCTCGAAGCCGAGCCTTACCCGATACTCAAGATCAAAGTCGGTCTGGACAAAGACGAATCCACACTCGAAGCCATTCGCAGTGTTACGAAGAAGCCGCTTCGTCTTGACGCCAACGAGGGTTTTCAATCGAAGGAAGAAGCCGTCCGCAAAATCAACTGGCTCGAGACGCTTGGCGCGCAGTTTATTGAGCAGCCTCTACCGGCCCACATGCTCGAAGAGCAGAAATGGGTTCGCAGCAAAGTCCACATCCCGATTCTGGCGGACGAAGCGTGTCTCCGGGCCGAAGACATTCCGAAAATTGCCGGCGCCTATGACGGAATAGTAATCAAGCTGGACAAGACCGGCGGCTTGCTCGGCGCACTGCAGATGATCTACACCGCGCGGTCGCACAAATTGAAGACGATGCTCGGCTGCATGGTTTCAAGCTCGGTGACGATAACTGCCGCAGCTCATCTATCGCCACTGGTCGATTTTGCCGATTTGGACGGCAACTTGTTGATAGCTAATGATCCGTTTCAGGGTGTGCGGGTCATCAACGGCAAGCTTATGCTTCCCGACAAACCGGGTCTTGGTCTGACCAAAATCTGATATCGCCAAATTTCTCCTGGGCGGCGTCTTAACTAGAGATGCGCCGCTGCGTTCTGTTGTTTTTCGCCACGATTCTCGCCGTTGCACAAGATGACGTACCCTTATTTCGCACCGGCGTTTCGCTCGTAAAAGTCGACGTTGAGGTTGAGGACACATCCGGAGCCGGCATTCCCGGATTGCGTCCGGGTGACTTTCTCGTGTATGACGAAAACCAGCCGCAGGCCATATCGGACTTTGCGTCCGAAACTGAGCCTCTTCATGTGTTGATGCTGCTCGATGTAAGTCCGAGTATGTCGAAGTGGTTGGGCGACCTGGGCAGCAAGAGCTCAGAGTCTTTAGGGGTCTTGCGCCACGGCGATCAGGTTGCTTTGATGGGTTTCGCCACCAGAAATGAATTGCTTCAGCCGCTCACGACCAGCACGAATACGCTGGGCGCGAAAATCATCGGCAACATTTATAAGCAGACACTAGGTAGAGAGACAGTCGTAAATGAGGCGATTCAGGCCGCTACTAAATATATGGGCTCGCAAGCGGGCAAGCGGCGCGCGATCCTGATCGTCACGGACAATGAAGGCGCTCGCAAAGCGGTGTCCGACGACGAAGTGGTTCGAGCCCTTCATGCCGCAAACATCGTTTTGAGCGCGATCCTCGTCGGCGATTCCGCGGGCTACGACAAAGCCCGCTATGAAAGCCCTGGGCTCGCTCCGCCGAATGTTGAGAGGTTTGTTGCGGAGACAGGGGGAGAAGTAATCCGTGGCGCCGCTCCCGCCAATGCTCTGCAGCCAATGCTGAAAGGGCTGACCGCGCGTTACACGTTTCAGTACACGGCGCCCCCCGCCGAGGATGGAACGTTCCGCCGGATTCGTGTGGAACTTACGCCGGAACTCGTGGCGAAGTACCCGGGAGCCCAAGTGAAAGCGCGATCTGGATACACAGCTGGGAAGTAGACGGCCCTAACGGGGCGTAATCAACCCGCCGAGCTTATCTGCTTCACTCACGTACTCGCGGCGGAGGCGGACAGAAAAGGCCTCGAGGTACTTTAGCCCGGACCCAGTGTTGTACAGCACGATTCGGTCTGACGACTTTAGGAACCCGGATTCAATCAGCTTTCTGGCCGCTGCGACGCAGGCTCCTCCCTCAGGAGCCGCGAACATACCTTCGTCACTCGCCAAATCGATCGCCGCATCGAGCATGTCGGAATCTCGGATCGCGATCGCGCAGCCGTTGCTTTCACGAATCGCTCGAAGCATCAATCGATCCCCGAGGGGCTTCGGAACGCGAAGTCCTGCCGCCACCGTGGAGGCATTCGGATACAACTCTCCGTGATCGGCGCCGGCTTCGAACGCCTTTACGATCGGCTGACATCCTTCGGCCTGCACCGCGATCATTTTTGGACGCTTGGAGTCGATCCAGCCCAGTGCTTCCATCTCCTCAAACGCCTTCCACATGCCAATAAGTCCGACTCCGCCACCGGCTGGATAAAAAATCGCGTCGGGCAACGTCCACTCGAAGTGTTCCGCCACCTCATATCCCATGGTCTTCTTGCCTTCGATCCGGTAGGGCTCCTTGAGCGTTGAGACTTCAAACCAACCCTCCTGCTTTGCACGCTCCGCGACAATACGCCCACAATCGTTAATAAGGCCATCGACCAAGGTCACCTTGGCTCCGCTCGCCTTACACTCGATGTAGTTGGCTTGCGGGACATCGCGCGGCATGAAAATGTGAGCCTCGATTCCCGCGGCGGCGGCGTATGCAGCCATCGCTCCCGCGGCGTTGCCCGCGGAGGGAATTGCGGCCTTCTTGACACCCAGTTCCGAACACATCGAGATCGCGCAGGAGAGACCGCGCGCTTTGAACGAGCCCGTAGGGTTCAGTCCTTCGTCTTTCACCCATAGATCGCTGGCGCCGATGCGCATCCCTAGACGCCGCGCTCGAATGAGCGGTGTCCAGCCCTCACCCATGCTGACGATATGCTTCGGGTCCGTGACCGGGAGAAGCGGGGAATATCGCCACATGTCGGCCGAACCCCTCTCCAGAGACTCGCGCGACCATCCTCCACGAGCGCTTTCGAGATCGTAGCGGACCAGGAGAGGCCCGCCGCATTCACACAGATTATGTACGACGCCTGCATCGTGTCGCTTAGCGCACACGCTACATTCAAGGTGAGTTACGAAGCTCATCTCTCCCAGAGTCGCATGCGCGACCGCCGCGGAACATCTATAGTGAAAAGCGCGTATTCTTAGAGCAGAGTCGGATGGATACAGTACAAGTTCTGGGTTCGGCGATGGGCTTGGGATTATTGGCCGGTATTCGCCTGTATGCCACAGTTTTTGCGCTTGGCTTGGCCATTCGCTTGGGCTGGTTTCATCTCACCGAACAGTTCGCGACACTTGATGTCCTGGCGCATACTCCCGTCCTGATCGTTTCGGGAGCCGCATTTCTGACGGAGTTTCTCGCCGACAAGATCCCCTGGGTTGATAGTGTCTGGGATTCGATCCATACATTCATCCGGCCCATCGGCGCCGCAGCTTTGGGGGTCACCGCGCTCGGATCGTTCGATCCGTCAACGAAATTCTTGATCGCCCTACTTTGCGGTGGAATTGCTTTCACTGGACACACCTCAAAGGCAGCAACCCGCCTGGTTGCAAATCACAGCCCCGAGCCGTTCAGCAACGTCGCCCTGAGTGTCGCGGAGGACTTGATCGTTCCAGCCGGATTGTGGGTCATTTTTGAGCATCCCGAAATTTCGATTGCGATTGTGTCGGTCTTCCTGCTTGTGTTTATATGGCTTTCTCCGAAAATATTCCGGTTACTCCACGTATCCTGGACTGCGTTACGTGCTCTCATCAATAAGGCATTCGGACCCAGACCGCCCGCGCTAGAAATGGAACTGCCATTGCAGGCGCAAGGAACCGTCCGGCGCGCATTCAACGCGCTTGTGCTGCAGCCTTTACCCGTCGCTTTTGCAAAGAAACTCGACGGGAAAGCATCTACCGGCATCCACTGCGTCGCGACGAAGAGCATCCCCGGCCTCAAAAATTCTACCGGCTATCTGTGCGCCACGCCCGACGACGTGGTCTTCGTCGCGCGACGCGCGTTCCGATTGAAAGTGATGCGATGGCCATGGAGCGACCTTCAGGAGGCCAGCCTGATGCGCGGGACTTTTCTCGACCCCCTTGTATTGAAGACCAAAGATCGCGAGTTGGGATTCGATGTCTTCAAAGTAAAAAAGGCTGCAAGAGATGTGGACTTCAATGCAGCGTGGCAATCGCAATAGCGTACGATGCGACTGATTGCGTTGCTGATTCTGCTTGCGAATCCGGCGCTGGTCGCCGGTCAATCTGCGGAGGCTGCCGTCCGGGCGGTGCTTGCCGAGCAGGTGAGGGCCTGGAATCAGGGCGATTTGTCGGCCTTCGTAAAAACCTATTCGGCGGAAACGCTTTTCGTCGGCAAGGAAGTAACGCGCGGCAATGCCGGAGTGCTTGAGCGTTACCAGCGAAACTATCCGACCCGCGAAAAGATGGGAACCCTGCAGTTTTCCGATATCGAAGTGCGCTTCCTTGGGCGCGATTTCGCCTCGGTATTAGGGCGTTACCAATTGGCGCGCACAGTCGAAGGCGGTGGCTCTGCGCAAGGAATCTTCACCTTGCTGCTAAAACGTTCGGGCAAAACCTGGACCATCATTCTCGATCACACAAGCTGATTTATCGGGTCGTTGAATTTCATCTGCTCACGCCGATTTATGATCGCTTTTTCTTTGCTGCAACCTTTTTCTTGGTACCGCCAGGTTTCTTCTTCTTCGCACCCGGATCCCGTTTCGACGTGGCAGTCTTCTTTCTTGCCACGGCAGTCAGCAACTCACTGACCTCATAGGCCTCACGAAGCCAGTCGGTAATTGGCGCCTCAATCTCGTCTCGATGCGTGAGCCGGAGGAAGTGCACGAGCTTGGATTTCGACGCCGGTTCGATGCGCCGCACTTGAGGAGCCTTCAACGAGCGGCCCAAAAATACACATACCTCCAGATACTTCCGATTCGGGCGCACGAAAAAGTAGCAGGATTTGCGCGAGAACATGATCGATTTGTGGGAAGCGTAGATACGCTGTTCTCCGAACGATGCAGCGGTTTCGCGCAGGCGTTCGTACGCGTCTCGAAGATCGTCGGGAAGGTCTCGCGTGAGAGCCTGCTCGGTTGTTGTCCAGCAGTCATGAGCTTCGCCAGGCTCGACCCACTGCTTGCAGTGGTAGCACTGATAGCGATCCATGACTCATTGTAAGTATCCTAGCGGCCGTACATGGCCGTGCTCCGGAAGAACATGAGTTGCCCGCGCAGTAACTGAATGCGTCGACCCGTGCCACGAATAGGCGCAGCCATCCACCCGGACTTGGATTTTGATACGAACCTATTTTGGCGACTCCGAATATAGATCTTGTCGCCGTTGAGCTCCAGATAATCGAACACGATATCGACACGACGTTGATTATCGAGAACATCCAGACGGTTTATGCGACCGTGCAGCAGCGAATCATTTCCAATCGGAACTCCAAGGCGACTTGCTGGCATCCTTTTGAACCTTTGCAGTAACAGGATCGCCGATCGCCGCGTGATCCGAATCGATTTCTGTCTCTAGCGCTAATTCGACGATGAAGTCATCAGGTAACGGAACACCGGTACGGCTTGTTTTTGCCGACTCTAACCCAACTGGCTCGGAACCGAAATGCAGTGACGACTCGGCAGTATACTGCCGGCAATTGCTAAACCGCGTCTCGGTTCTGATCTTGTGGCCATTCCGTTCAGTCATGAGTAAGACTGCTTTCTCCGGGAGAAGGAGATCTCGCGAGCCGATGCGCGCGTGCCTGTACTGCACGGTGCGCTCGACGGCCTGGATGTCTTGCGGCGGAAGATCCTCGGCCGCCATCACGACCTCAATGACGTCGAGTGAATTTACGTCTACCCGAAAATATCCACGGTATCCGACCCTCAGTTGGCCGATAGCGCGCCGTAGCACCCAGCCGCTGTCTTCAAGCGGAACACGATAGTCGTACCGTTGTGTCACGAGTCCGCTGTGATTCTCCTGGCGCTGTCCGGTGATGGCTGAATTCGATAGGAGCAAGAGACGGCCAATGGCCAGCAAGTCACCATCGGTAACCAGACCAGGGACAAGTCGGCTGACGTCGAATTCAGAAAGACTCGCGCCGCCCGGCCAACCAAAGATCTGTTTGCCCTTGAGGTATCCAACATCGAGACGAGTCCGATGGATGTCCCCGCAACCAGCGTCGGAGCAGCCTTCAACGCCGATGCGCGACTGCTCGATTGTTTCCGTGCACAAATAATCAGGCAACTTCGTCAGGTCCCGGATTACGTTCTGTTTCACGGCATCCAGAATGCCCACCGGTTGACCTAAGATGCTGGAATTGGAGCAACACCATCCGAGCAGCCAGAGTGCCGTAAGGCGCATCGCTTGAGGGCTATGGACTCCGTCCGGCATATGCGCCCGCCAGACTATCAGATTGCAAACTATAACGTTGCCCGTGTCGTCGTCAATAATCGTCTGTAGGCATGGATTAATCAATCCTGAGAGGAAATAATTGCGTCAAGAGCATATGCGTGGAAATTTCCCGACCGGTCTGTGTGTTAGCATCCTGATGCTGTGCGCACGAGCCGCCCTGGCTCAGCCGGCGACGACTGAGGAGAAGCCGGCGCCGCAGGCGCCGCAACAACAGGAAACGGAGCTCGACTTGCCGAGATCTTCCGACCCCGGGAAGCAGCCGTTCCTCCGCAACTTTGTCTACTATGAATGGCGCATGCTGAGTAGCCCATTTCGGCGCTCCAACTACGACGGGCCGGCGCTCAAGAAGTACATCATTCCATTTGCCCTAATCTCTACCACTCTGATTGCGACTGATAAGAAAACGGCCGACTTTTTGCCAAACACGAATGATCAGGCCGTTTGGAGTGGCCGAGTTTCTCAGCTTGGAGCAACCTATACGCTGGCAGGCTTTTCCGGCGGGATGTACCTTTTCGGCAAGGTCGTTGGTAACAAGCATGCGCGGGAAACCGGTTGGATATCGCTCGAGGCCCTCGCGCATACGCAACTCCTAATATTTGGAGTGAAGCAGGCGACGAACCGGCTCAGACCCGTGGCGGACGATCCTCCCCGCGGTTTCTGGAAAGGTGGCGATTCTTTTCCATCAGGACACGCCGCGAGCTCGTTTGCGGTTGCGACAGTATTTGCGTACGAGTACAGGCATCACATCGCCGTGCCAATTGTTGCGTATTCTTTGGCATCGGTCATATCTGTCTCCCGATTGAGCGCACGCAGACACTGGGCGTCGGATATTTTCGTTGGCGGCTGTACGGGGTTTCTTATTGGACGTTACATTTATAAGCAACGGCATGATCCGAGTCTGCCCGGGTCTCCCACGCGTCGAGTCGTCGGTTCGCGGTTGATGCCCGATATTGGCTTCGGGCTCCACGGGCCTACTCTTTCGTGGAAGCTTTAGGCTCTTTGCTTACCGTATAAATTCGAATGTTGTTCGTCGTCCGTCCACCGGCAATGATTTCTCGCCGTCCATCCCCATCCAGGTCGGCGGTAGCCAAGTCTTCAACGGCGACGCCATCGTCAATCATTGTCTTCGTCCATTTGCCCTCGACTGGGCGGTAGAACGCCAATCCCCAGGGCTTTCCGCGCCATCCGACGACAAGCTCGTCATTCCCATCCCGATCGAAGTCGGTCCACGCGAGCGCGTGAGCCTGATTCAGTCCCGACTCGATTACGGTCTTCTTCCAGGGCTCCTTCGATTCTTCATAAACTGCGACTCCCGCGCCATGCCACGGCTCCACCGTAGCAATGTACCTTTTCCCATTCACGTACCCGACTTTGATCTCCCCCGGAGCGCCTTCGCCAATCAGTCGTTTCGTCCACTGGCCATCCTTGCCGCGTCTCAGCGCATAAACACCCTCCGCGCTCGCCACCCAGATCTCCCGGTTCACTCCCACGAGGTTATGCACGATATGGAGTGTCGAGTCTGCGACCTCCATCGGCCAGGGTTCCTTCACCGGGTCTTTCGGTATCTTGAACACGAGAATCCGTGCGCCCGCGCCCTTCGTCCAATCCGGAGCGCTTGTGCCTTTTCCATGCAAAGGAACAACGACTAGCTCGACTTGATCGTCTCCATCGACGTCAATCCAGGCGATCCGATGTAGTGTTGGCTCAGTGGCAATGGGATAAATTTCACCGGTCTGCGTGACCCACTGCAGCGAGCCACCCGAGGCCGTATTGGTGGACTGCCAATCCGCTCCCAGCGCGAAGTCCAATTTCTGATCCTTATCGATATCGAGAGGCGCTATGGCGACATTGTCCGCGCCCGACGTCCGCTCCATCACGACGTTACGCTTCCAGGTAGGATTCTCAAACCATAGGAGCTGGTTGTTACTGATCGCGACTATGTCTGGCTTGCCGTCGCGGTTCACATCCGCTGTTGTTACGGCATAGACAACCTTGAGGTCTGCCGCGATCTCCTGTGACCGGAATGTGACAGGCCCGGCAGCGTATAAAGAGAGGGAAAGCAGGCAAACTGCAAGACGCAAGTTTCGCATGTGCTCATCATATCGGCTATCATCCGAGATGTCATGAAGGTTCGATTCACGTTCTCCGCGATGATTACTACTGGTCTCCTTACCGCAACAGACTTCCTCAACTGGATGGATGGCATTGCGCAGAAACACCTCAAAGAACGGCGAGAGACGATTGCGGCGATTCGTGACACCACAGCAGCGCAACGGAGACAAGCGGCCACACGGGCTAAATATCTTGAACTGATCGGCGGGCTGCCGGAATACAACGGGCCCTTGAATGCGCGCGTCACCGGCACGATCGACGAAGGGTCGTATCTGATCGAGAAGGTTTTGTACGAAAGCCTGCCACGGTATTTCGTCACAGGCAATGTCTACAGGCCGAAGGCCGCCGGGCGTTACCCGGCAGTCCTCCTCTCGCTGGGTCATTGGAACGAAGGTAAGGCCGCAACCCAAATGATCGCAGCCAACCTCGCGCTCAACGGGTTCGTCGTGCTCGCTTACGATCCAATGGGCCAAGGCGAGCGGGCGCAAGGGTATGACAAGCGCTTCGGCGTAAGCCTCGGAACCACGGATCAGCATTTCCTGGCTGGGACGCAGGCCTTGCTCGCAGGCAAAACCATGGCGAGCTATATGATCCACGATGCGAAGCGATCACTCGACTACTTGACCAGTCGTCCCGATGTCGACCCCGACCGAATCGGGACCACGGGCTGCTCAGGCGGCGGGACTTTAACGACCTTCATCTCGGCGCTCGATCCGCGAGTTAAAGTTGCGGCCCCGGCCTGCTACATAACGTCGTTCGAATTGCTGTTCAAGGGCAGTGTCGGCGACTCAGAACAAAGTACTCCTGGGTTTTTGTCTTCGGGGCTCGATCAGGCCGACTTCATCGAGATGTTCGCGCCGAAGCCTTGGCTTATCCTCTCGACCAAAGAAGACTTCTTCCCTCTCGAAGGCGCCAGACGAACGTTTGAGGAGGCCAAGCGATGGTATGGCATCTTCGGAGCCGAAGAACGTGTCGGTTGGATCGTCGGGCCTGGAGGACACGGCACTCCGGTCGAGGTGCGGGAAGGCATTTACACGTGGATGAATCGCTGGCTGAAAGGCGGGACGGCAAACATAAAGGAGCAGGCCGTCACCATGCGTCCCGACCATGATCTCTGGGCCACCAGCACGGGGCAGGTCGGTGACATGAAAGACGTCCGCGACCTTTGGGAAGTCATCAAGGCGGACTATCACCCAGCAACTGGAGTGGATGCTGGTAAGGCCGTTCGCGCAATTGTTCCTGAGGCAAAGCCGGCAAAGTGGCGAAAGATCGCCGACGAACCCGACGCTCGATTCAAGCGCGAGACGATCGCAATCTCGGTAGAACCTGGACTGGAAATTGACGCGACACTTCTCGTCCCGGCAGGGGCGGGGAAGAAGCCCGCGGTTGTGGTTGTCGAGATGGGATCGAAGCTCTCTGAGGTGGCCACTCAGTTTGCCGATGAGGGAGCAATCGTTCTGGCGCTGCGTCCCCGAGGCGTAGAGGATCGCGACGATCGCCGGCAACTTCTTCCCGATTGGCTCGCCAACACACGCGCATGGCTCATTGGCCTCAACTTGCCGACTCTGCGAGCACGTGATGTTGTGTCTGGAGTAGCTCTGCTATCGGCTCGTGATGACGTGCGTGAAGTCGTCGGTGTCGCCAAAGGAAGCTCCGGTGTGTGGATGTTAATGGCGGCCGCTGCGGATCCGAAGCTCACGCGTGTCTGGGTGGATGGCACTCCACACAGCTTCCGGGCAGCGCTGAACGGTCCTGTGCACCGCAGCCTTCACGATGCTTTGATTCCGGGAGTGCTATGGGATCTCGATGATCTTGTGCGATCCATCGGAACGGATCGCGTTTTATGGACCGACCCGACCAATTGGGTTTACAAGACGCCTGTACCGGGACCATTCGTCTACAGAGGGTTTGAAGAAGGGAACGGCCCGTTTATCCGTCGCCTGCTCAAACAGTGATCACGATTTGTCTCGACGCAGCGCCAGCCACAGTCCCGGCGCGACTAAACCGCCCAAAAGACCCCCGGCCAGCCAAAGATATTCAACGTCGGGATTGAAGCTCGCTATTACTGCGGACACAAACAGGATTACTCCACCTGCTATCAACGCCTGACTGGTTTGCATCCCAATGATCAGGAGTCCGATAGCGAGTCCTGCATTCCAGAAAATCGCCATTGCCTCAGGAGTAATCACAATCCGGAGTTCCGAGATGAGGCTTAATATGCCCAGCACGACGGTAATCGCCGTGAAGACGGTCCAGGATTGTCTGTCCAAGGCCGAAAGCTTTCCGGCGCTCATCATTCGCCGTCCCTGCCACAGCGCCCAACAGAACCAGAGCGCGACCGCCGACAGATTCAGAAGCGCGTTGACTTCACGCTTGCGACCGGAAAGGATCTCTTGCCGTTCCAGCAAGAAGCCCACGCCGAGAATACCGGCCGTAAACATCATCATCCCTTGGGTATGAAAGACTCCGGTAGATGGATAAACGAGACGGCGAACAAGACGTTCCATTCGGTACCGGAACGTATCGTCCCGAGCCAGCACGCGCGACCCAACGAGGTGGCGCTGGATGTCGGCGCAGAAGTCCGCGGGCGAAGCATACCGCCATTTCGGTTCTTTTCGAAGCGCCTTCAAGAGAATGCTATCGAGGTCTCCGGAGAGCTCGCGACTTAGATCACGCTGGCGCATCTTCGGCGCCACTGTTGACTGCTGGACCGTGGGAGCATTCGAATCCACGCCACTGCGGTCAAGGGTTGGATCCCTAACTGCGCTACTCGGCGCGATCGGCTGCTCCTCGCAGATTGCCTGTGCCACCGAATGCATCATCCTGCCTTCCGTCCGGTAAGGCCGCCGTCCGGTCAGCAACTCAAATAGCAGGACGCCCAGCGAGTAGACGTCCGATTGCGGACCGACTTCGTCGCCGCGAATCTGTTCCGGACTTGCGTACTCGATCGTCATCAAAGTAGCGCCCGTTTCCGTAAGCAGCGTTCGGTCTCTGTCTTCGACGCGCAAGACCTTTGCGATGCCGAAATCCAGCAACTTAACGGACCCGTCAGAAGTGACCAGAATATTGCTCGGCTTTAGATCCCGATGCACCACGCCTTTGCTATGGGCGTATTGAATTGCTTCGCACGCCGTGCAAAATAACTCCAGCCGCTCTGGTACGCCGAGTTTCCGCGTGTCGCAATAGACATCGATCCGCTCACCCGCAACATAGTCCATCACCAGGTACGGAATGCCATCTTCGGTCGAGCCGATATCAAGGAGCCGGCAGATACTCGGATGGTCGAGCGAAGCCAAAATCTCCCGCTCGTGCTCAAACCGGCGCAGAATTTGTTCGTTCGTTGTGAAGACAGGCCGAACGATCTTCAGCGCTACAAGTTGCGCCACCTTCCCTATCTCTCGTTCGGCCAGATAGACTGTGGCCATCCCACCCGACCCGATCTCCCTCACAATGCGATACGGCCCAATACGGCGCCCTTCCCAGGAACTTCTTTCCGGAGGCAGAGCGTCCAGGATGGGACGATCGATCCATGCAGTGTTGGATTCATGAGCGGACAGGAGTTGTTCCACTTCCAATCGAAGGGCCTCATCGCCATCGCACGCCCGGGAGAGGAAAGAATCTCGACTGTCTGGAGCTTGCTCCGCTGCAGCATCGAAGATCTGCCGTAGCCTGCTCAACTGTGAGCTGGTCAGGCCGGAATCACGTGTACTCGATTGTTGATGGTTCGGCATCAAAAGATTGACTTGATAAGCTGTAACACAATTCCCATGACAGAGGAAGAAACAAATAAGGAACCGGTCACAACACTATTAACCAACTGGCGTGAAGGCGACCCGTCAGCCGCAGAAAAGCTCTTTGCTTCGGTCTACAACGAACTTCGCCAGTTGGCCGGCTATTATATGCGGTCGGAACGTGAGGACCACACACTACAACCGACGGCCCTCGTACACGAAATGTTCCTCAGATTGAGTAAATCTGAGCCCGTGTCATGGCAGAACCGCGCACACTTCTTTGCCGTCGCCGCGCAACAACTCCGTCGCATTCTCGTAAATCACGCGCGGGACCGGCAGGCTGGAAAACGTGGCGGCAAACAAGTAAAGCTAACTCTCTCCTACCTTAACGGACTATCGCAACCGCGGGAGCTCGACGTTCTCGAACTCAATGATGCGCTCGACCGGCTGGAAGCGTTTCAGCCTCGTGCCGCGCGCGCAATCGAGCTGCGATTCTTCGCAGGACTGACGGAGTCCGAAGCTGCGGAAGCCCTCGGCATCTCCTTAGCCAGCCTTAAGCGCGATTGGGCTTTTGGCCGCGCCTGGCTACTCCGCCAGCTGGGATCTTGACTTTCCCCAGCGATAACCAACATTAAATGTGACCAAGGGGAACGCGGGCATACCGGCGCGAAACTCAGCCGCCGCACTCCAGTTCTGGGTCAGCGCAAAGCGAACTCCGGCCCCGCCCAGGGCCGCCCATTGCCACGCATTAAAGGCGAAAGCTTCCTCTCGTGTCTGCACAATGCCACCACTCGCAACCCAATAGCCGACCACAGCTTTTCCCGGATCGGTGAAGTCGCCCGTCACGCTTCCTAATGCCAACAAGTTCGAGTAAACCCTGCCACCGTCGGCCAGGAACTCTGGGCGCACAGAAATGCGCAGCGTCACAGGGATCTTTACGGAGACTCCGGAACTGAAGGCTGCCGGTTCATCAAGATATCGTCGGTACGATCCAAAGGTCGCAAGGACCTCGGCCGAATGACTTACTTCTACGAATGCCCCGAGCACGCACGAAGCGAGCGCCAGCATCCGCATGGTTATCGCTCCTTCCTTTTGGAACTGGCCGGTGCCCGGTAAATCGTGACATTCTTCTTTCCGCCCCCGAGAGCGCCTAAGGGAGCACCGATGCCTGCTCCGAACATCCCGAACCCTGTTCCCATTCCCGCGCGCATCGCGAATCCCGGATTGTTACGGTCGGTGATGTGCCCTGCAAACCCCGCCCCAAATGGAAAAGCAACACCGAAGCCGATCAACGCGCCGATTAGTGCGCCCTTCCAACGAGAGCCCTTCTGTTCCACCGACAAGCGGCGGACTTCTTCTGCGCCAAGCGTTCGGGTTCCTTTTTTGAAGCTATTTTGATCCCCTCAGGCGACCACGCTCGGAATTGGCCGGTAACGTATTTGCCGTCTTGCAGCAACGCAGTGACACGAGCATCGGGACGCAGGGACTCTAAGGCTCTCCAATCAGGCAGCGCCGCTGAGGCTGTCAGCAGCGCCATCATGCAAATCCTCCGTCTCATGTAGCCTCCCGATCTCACAAGCACGAAAGAACGGCAAACCGGCTCAGAGTTGTCATTGAGAACGATGTGCCGAAGTTTGCCATATTGGTCAAAAAGGGAGTACTTTAACGAAGTGCTATATGAGCTCCCAAGCGCGTCCAATCTGCGAGATCTGTCCCGTCCGGAAGTAACCTGTTGATGACATCCTCCTCGCAGACAGAAGCTGACAATCCTCCAACCGGGCCATTCCACATAGTAGGAATCGGCGCCTCTGCCGGAGGTCTGGAAGCTTTTCTCGAGCTGCTACGCTCTCTTTCCCAACAGACCGGCATGGCGTTCGTCGTTGTGCAGCACCTCGAACCGCATGCGGAAAGCCAGTTGGCCGGTATCTTGTCGAGAGCTACGGACATGCCCGTCGTGCAGGCCGAAGAGGGACAGCGCGTGGAGCCCAACCACGTGTATGTGATCCCGCCCAACACGGTGATGCTGATCGAGAAGCAGGTTTTGCACTTGGCCCCTCGACCGGACAGCGGTACGCCGCACTACCCGATCGACAGGTTTTTTGAATCGCTAGCTGCCGATCAGGGGGCCAACGCAATTGGCGTAGTGCTATCCGGTGGCGCCTCGGACGGAGCACAAGGCATCCGTGCTATCAAAGCGCGATTTGGAACTACGTTCTCGCAGGATGAGCGATCCGCCAAGTATGGTGGGATGCCACACAGCGCCATTGCCACCGGAGCCGTCGACTTCGTGTTGACGCCTGCTGGTATTGCCGAGGAATTGAGCAGGCTCGGATCGCACCCATACCTGACTGCGCCAGCCGATGCGCTTGAGCAGCCGGTGGCGTCCGCTGAGGAGGATGGCGATCTCCGACAGATTCTGGACCTACTGAAGGACGCTACCAGCATCGATTTTGTCCAGTACAAACAGAGCACACTACGCCGGCGCATCGGCCGTCGCCTCGTGCTGCATCATCTCAGTACTTTAGGCGAGTACCTGGAGTATGTTCGCGGTCACCCGTCAGAGATTCACCACCTGTACCGAGACGTGCTCATCAGCGTTACGTCGTTCTTCCGCGAGCCGGAGATGTTTCACATTCTGTCGCAAGCAATCTCCGCGTATCTGCAGGAGCGTGGCGCCAACGACCCCTTCCGGCTGTGGGTTCCTGGGTGCGCTACAGGGGAAGAAGCCTATTCGCTTGCGATCACGGTGCTCGAAATCCTGGATCAGGCGGGTAAGGAGATACCGGTTCAGGTCTTTGGAACTGACATTAGCGAAAGCGCGATCGACAAAGCGCGTGCCGGTCTATACCCCCTGAGAATCGAGCAGGAAGCTTCAGAGGAACGCTTGCGCCGCTTTTTCACCCGCGTTGATTCCGGCTATCGGATCAGTCAACAAGTGAGGGAGTGTTGCGTCTTTGCGCGTCATGACCTTTCAAGCGATCCACCGTTTTCGCAGATGGACTTGGTTAGTTGTCGCAACGTTTTCATCTACCTAAACGCGTATCTGCAGCAGCGAATATTACCTTCATTGCATTACAGTCTCAAACCCGACGGCATCCTGGTTCTGGGCAGCGCCGAGACAGTTGGGAATCGATCCGATTTGTTCGCTGTGCTGAATAACGAAAACAAGATCTACACGAAGAACCCGGTTCAAGCGCAGCTGAATATTGACCTGAGGTATCACGAGCCTGTCGAAAAGGCCTTGGACAATGGGAACCGACAGGCGCCCACGTCCCACGCTCCGGCTGATGTGGAATTTCGAGCGGCACGAATTTTACGAGACATGTATGCGCCTCCCGGAGTAATCATTAACCGTGAAATGCAGGTACTTCACTTTCATGGACAAACCGGGTTCTTTTTGGAGCGGACTCCGGGGGAAAAAAGTCAGAACCTTCTTCGACTCGCCCAGGAAAACCTTATTGCGCCCCTTCGCAGAGCGATCGATCTCGCTTTTGAGAACAACCAGGTCGTTCATGAGGCCGGTATTGAAGTAGAGAATGACGGAGAGAAGCGGCTGATTCGCCTGACGGTGATCCCGACCTCGGAACAAACTCCCACTTGTCTCGTGCTGTTTGAGCAGCAATCGCAGCTTACCGGTGACGTCAACATTCACGAACGAGCCGCCGAATCGGACTCAGCCGGTCTTGCCCGGTCCGAGCGGGAGCTGGCGAAGACTCGCGATTACCTTCGTTCAGTTGTTGAACAGAACGAGGCGGCGACTGAGGAGTTGCGCGCCGCCAACGAGGAGGCGCGGTCTTCCAACGAGGAATTGCAAAGCACAAACGAGGAGCTCAGGACAGCCAAGGAGGAATTGCAGTCTTCCAACGAAGAGCTCACCACCGTTAACGACGAGCTTCGGCATCGATACTTCGAACTGGACGTCGCCAACAATGACCTCAGTAACATACTGAGCGCGGCTACCATTCCTATCGTCATGGTCGGAATGGATTTGAACGTACGACGATTCACGCCGGCGTCGGAACATCTGCTTGGACTCGTCCCATCGGATGTCGGACGCGTCATTACCGACTTCGCCTCACATTCCAAATTCCCGACCTCCGGGCAATACTAATCGAAACCATACGCACCTTGGCCGTTCAGCAACGCCGGCTACAGGATCGGAATGGTCGATGGTACAGCGTCTTCTTCCGCCCTTATCGAACCATGGACGATAGGATTGACGGGGCGGTTGTCACTTTCATCGATATCGATGAATCCGTGCGCTCTCTGGCGGAAGCCGAATACGCCCGGGATTTCGCCGAAGGCATCGTCGAGACTGTCCAACACCCCCTGCTGGTCCTCGACTCCAACCTGTGCGTCATGCGCGGAACGGAAGCGTTCTTCGTCACCTTCCGTGTAGGACGCGAGGAAACGCTCGGCTCGGCAATTTACGACTTGGGAAGCGGCCAGTGGAGAGTACCTGAGCTTCGGCGGCTACTCGAGGAGGCATTGGTTCGCGACATCCCTTTTCGGGATATGGAGATCACCCACGACTTTCCGAATCTTGGCAACCGTACGATGCGCCTTCACGCCCGCCGTATAGGCGGGTCGAATGGTCTCGCTCGAACTGTTCTGCTTGCAATCGAGGATGTCACCGAACGCAAGGAGATTGCCGAGATTCAGTATCGACGGCTATTTGAATCAGCCAAAGATGGGATCGTGGTTATGGACGACCCCTCGGGCCGTGTCGTGGACGTCAATCCGTACTTTTTGGAACTGTGCCGGTACCAAAGGTCAGAAATACTGGATAAGAATTTCTCCCAGTTGCCGCCGTTTCTCGATGTTGAGGAAGGACGGAAGTTGGTGCCCGAAGTTCAGAAAAAGGGAACCGCTCGATTTGATTCTGTGCAGCTGGAAGCCCGCGACGGCAGGGAAGTGGTCGTTGAGATCATTGCGAATTCCTACCGCGTCCGGGATCGTGCTTTGATTCAGGCCAATATCCGAGATGTCACCGAGCGGCGCCGCATCGAGGGGGAGCTTCGGCGCTCGAATCTTGATCTTCAGCAATTTGCTTTTGCGGCATCTCATGACCTTCAGGAACCGTTGCGTACCGTTGTCAGTTTCCTCGAGCTGTTCCGGCGGAAATATGAACACAAACTGGGACCGGAAGCCGACCAGCAGATCGGCTTTATTACAAGCGCTGCGGACCACATGCACCATCTCGTTCTCGACCTTCTGGGTTACTCCCAGGTTGCCAGGGCTGATCTGACTGTTGTTCCGGTGAGCGCTGAGGTGATTCTTTCTAACGTTCTGCTGAATCTCCAGCTTGCGATCCGGAGCACTGATACCAGGATCACGTTTGACCATTTACCGGTTATTCAAGGGGATCAGACCCAACTTGTTCAGCTCTTCCAAAATCTGATCTCCAATTCCATCAAGTACAAGAACGCCGAACCACCCAAAATTCACATCAAGGCGCGAGAGGCAGGACCGGAATGGGTCTTTTCCATATCGGATAACGGGATGGGGATTGATCCGCGATACTCAGAAAGTATCTTTACCGTTTTCAAGCGGCTTCACGGACGCGAATATCCGGGGACAGGAATCGGATTAGCCATCTGCAAACGGATCGTCGAACGCCATAAGGGCCAGATTTGGGTCGAGTCCGAGCTCGGCAAGGGCTCTACTTTCTTTTTCACGATTCCAAAAAGGACATGAAACAAGATCCTTCGTATCACGATCTATTTATGAATGCTTCGCATCGTAGTCGTGGAAGATAATCCGGCGGACGCGCTCATGTTTCGGATTGCGCTTGAGGAAACGGGCACGCCAACAAAGATTATCCCGATAACCGATGGTGTCGAAGCCTTGGCATACTTTGCGGAACACAGAGCGCACCAAGTGCTGGCAGAATGCGATCTTGTTGTGCTGGACTTGAATCTTCCCAGGGTCACTGGCTTTGAAGTCCTGGAGTGGATTAAGAGTTCGAATGAACTCCGAATCCTCCCCGTTGTCGTGATGTCCGGTTCGCGAAATACCTTCGAAATTGACCGCTGTTACCGGGCAGGAGCAAACTCGTATGTTTGCAAATCGACTCACGTCGACGAGATTTTCGCGACTGCTGTAAAATTGGTCACATATTGGAGCAGTTGTGCAAAGCTGCCATCGCGGCAGACAATAGCAGCGAACGCGGGCGAGTCAGTGTGCCGTATCCCGAGCGCAGACGAGAATTATTAATCCTTAAAGTTGGTCGGTCATTTTTGGCCGTTGGGAGAAGTAATGGCTGAGAATAACCGGTCGCATCATCTTGTGCTCATTGAAGATAACCCCGCAGACATCGGGCTCTTGCGGTATGCTCTCGATGAGCAAAACGAGCCATACACGCTGGAGGTGTTGCCTGACGGAGAAAGTGCCCTTCGTTATGTGCGTGAATTGTATGCCTCGACCGGTCCCGAGCCCTGCCTGATTGTTCTCGATCTGCACTTACCCCAATACGATGGCTCAACGATCCTTCGGGCCATCCGTTCAGAGCCGACACTTTCCCATGTTGCCGTCGCGATCGTCACTTCCAGCCTCTCTCCTCTTGAGAAAGCTGAGGTCTTGGCGCTCGGGGTGAAACTGTATCGGAAGAAGCCTATGGGCTATGAGGAAACTGTTGAACTCGCCCGGGAGCTGATCGAAATCTGCAAAGGAGATCAGCGCTTATTCGATGCCACTTCTTCGGGCTCGTGATCCAAGGTGCTGATAAGTAGAGCGTTACACGAGGCGCCACGCTTTATATTGCTGTATGCTGTCTCCGTTGAATAGTATCGTCAGGTTCGTCAACTCTTTGCGCTTCGCCTGGCAAGATGGCCGCAATGAGCAAAGCTCGGCCGTAGCGCGATGAGTAACTCGAATGAATGTTCCGATTAGCGGTCCCTTGCCAAATTCTCAACCTCTATCCGATCTGGAGTCGGTACTATCGACCGATGAGTTGAATCGAAGGCCAGCGCGGCCGCCGGAATACCAGGCCGAGAACCGCGCCCTCGTGGCATTAGCGCAAAGAATGGCGGATTCTCCGCTAACAATCCTACAGAAACTCGCAGAGAGCGCTCTGGAACTCTGTGGCGCGCAGTCGGCCGGGATTAGCCTTTTAGAGGCTGACAAAGCACGATTCTACTGGCCTGCTATCGCCGGACAATGGGCTGGCTATGTCGGTGGAGGCCCGCCCCGTGAGTATAGCCCCTGCGGCACGGTGTTGGACCGGGATTCGGCTCTACTGTTTTCTCATCCGGAACGTTATTTCACTTATTTGATGCCTGTTCAGCCTGCTATCGAAGAGGCCTTGCTCGTCCCGTTCTATGTGCACGGGCAAGCAGTCGGTACGATTTGGGTAATTGCGCATGACATGAGCCGTCCCTTCGACCGGGAAGACCTCCGTGTGTTGACCAGCCTCGGAAAATTCGCGGGGGCCGCCTATCAAACACTGACTTCCCTTGAGTCGGTGACCGCCGCCCAACAGGAATTGGAGAAAACCAATTCTGCTTTGCGCACCGTCCAAAACGATCTGATCGATTTTGTCGAGAATGCTGTCATTGGCATGCATTGGGTTGGGCCAGATGGGACAATTCTCTGGGTCAATCGCGCTGAGCTGGAAATGCTCGGTTATACACGAGAGGAATATGTAGGCCATCCTATTGCCGAGTTCCACGCCGATCAGGAGCGGATTGATGAGATCCTTCTCCGTCTCACGGCTGGTGAGGTCTTGCGCGATTACGAGGCCCGACTGAAATGCAAAGACGGATCGCTTCGGACGGTTTTGATTAGCTCGAACATTCTGGTGGAGGATGGGAAGTTCGTTCGCACCCGCTGTTTCACCCGAGACATAACCGCGCAAAAACTCGCCCAGGAACGAATGTTGGAAAGCGAGATGCGACTGCGCGAGTTGATCAAGACACTGCCGCTCGCTGTGTACACGACGGATGCGGAGGGACGCATCACGATGTTCAATCAGGCCGCCGTCGAGTTGGGCGGGTGCACACCTGAGATTGGCGCTGACTTATGGTATGCCTTTTGGGAGTTCTACCAACCGGATGGGACGCCTTTGCCGCACGATCAGTATCCGATGGCGATAGCCCTTCGAGAAGGTCGGACAGTCGAGAGTCGCGAGTTGCGCGCCATACGCCCGGACGGCAAGCAGCTCATCTTGATTCCTTACCCGACCGCTCTCCGCGACAGCTCCGGCAAGGTGATTGGGGCCGTCAATATCATTGTGGACTTGACCGAGCGGCAGAAGGGGGAACAGGCAATTCGCCGGCTGGCGGCAATTGTAGAGTCTTCCGAGGACGCCATCATCGTCAAGAATTTGGACGGAGTGATCACTGATTGGAATGCAGGGGCTGAGCGCATCTTCGGCTACACGGCTGCGGAAGCGCTCGGGCAACCTGTGACCATATTGATTCCTCCAGAGCGATTCGACGAGGAGCCTACGATCATTGGGCGGGTTCGTAGCGGCGAGCGCATCGAACATTACGAAACCGTTCGCCGCCGGAAGGATGGCACGCTGCTCGACATATCTTTGAGTGTTTCTCCTATTTATGATCAGCACGGTCGAATAGTGGGCGCATCGAAGATCGCGCGCGATATTTCCTCCCAGGTTCTGGTCCGTTCGAAAGTTGCCGAGTCGGAAAAGCGCCTTCGCTTCATGGCGGATTCCATGCCGCAGAAAATTTTCACCGCAAATGCGGGCGGTGAGATGGACTATTTCAACCGGCAATGGACAGACTTCACGGGCCTCCCCATAAGAGAACTGCAAGCCCGGGACTGGACGCATTTCGTTCATCCCGCGGACATTCAGGAAACTCTCCGGTTCTGGCGTCGCTCGATCGAAACTGGGGAAGATTTTCAGTTCGTGCATCGGTTTCGCCGCATCGATGGCGCCTATCGTTGGCATCTGAGCCGCGCTCATGCAATGAGGGATGACTCAGGGAAGGTCCAGATCTGGATCGGTTCGAATACCGATATTCACGAGGAGAAGCAGACAGAGGAGGAACTGCGTCGCCTGAACGATGACTTGAGTCAATTTGCTTTCGCAGCCAGTCACGACATCCAGGAGCCGTTGCGCATGATTACCAGCTATTCACAACTGCTTCTCAGACGCGCTCATGGCCAGCTCGGCGAGGAAGCCTCGCAGTATGTGGAGTACATCACCGACGGCACTGCGCGAATGCGGGATTTGCTCGCGGACTTGTTGTCGTTTACCAGGTTGAGCGCCGATGCGCAACAGTCGACTGAGCCTATCGCGCTAAATGAAATTTTCAGGATGGCGATTCAGAATCTCGAAACATCAATCGAAGAGAATCGCGCGATCGTCACTTGCGAAACTCTGCCCATTGTCCATGGCCAGCAAGCCCATTTTGTTCAGCTTTTCCAGAATCTCATAGGAAATGCGATCAAGTATCGGGGCGAGTCTAGTCCACGCATCCACATCTCATGCGAGAAGCAAGACCTCGAATGGCGCTTCGCCGTTGCCGACAATGGCATCGGAATCGATCCCCAGTACTACGAAACGATATTCGGCGCTTTTAAGCGCTTGCATGGCAAGTCCATTCCAGGTACAGGCATCGGGCTCGCAATTTGTAAACGCGTCGTAGAGCGCTATGGCGGTCGAATCTGGGTTGAGTCGCAGGTAAATCGAGGCGCGACCTTTTATTTCACACTCCCGGTCGTCCCGGAAGCGATCTAACCGTTCATCCGGACAGCGCGCCATTCATCACAAAAGATCGGCGTCACAAGCCGGATTGCCGCACTCTGGTGTCATGAAAACATCGCTGCTCATCCTCACGATGGCGGGTCTTGTCCCGGCCGCCGAAACCCCAAAGTCGTTTGACGTAAAGGTCACAGGCAAAGGACAGCCGATGATCCTGATTCCAGGCCTCGCATCTTCCGGAGACGTCTGGAATTCTACCGTCGAGCGTTTCCGCGATCGCTGCGAGTGCCACGTCGTGAATCTGGCAGGCTTCGCCGGACTTCCGCCGGTTTCAGCGCCGTCGCTCGAGATCGTGCGAAACGAAATCGCGCAATACATCCAAGACAAAAAGTTGGTTCGGCCTATCATGATTGGACACAGCCTTGGAGGATTTCTGTCCATGTGGCTGGCGGTCGAACATCCGAATCTTGTCGGATCGTTGATCATCGTCGACTCGCCGACTATGAATTGGCGATGAACTTGGCACGGCGCTCGCATCAGCCTACAGTGGCTGCGGCGATGTTTGATCTTTACTCGATCGATCTACACAAAGCACTCAGCCGGATTCGCAGCCGTGGTCTGGTGCTCGGAACCTGGATAGCATACAAACAATATGCGACCCGTGACGCGGTTGAGGCCAATTTTCGATTGCAGTATTCCGAATGGCTAGGAGCTGAAGTGGTGTTGACGGAGACTGCGCGTCATTTCATCATGTTCGATGCTCCCAAATGGTTTTTCACCCAAATGGAATTGTTTCTGTCCCGCAAGTGAATCACATGCATAGGCGCGCTTACTGGGTGTGTCAGATTACCGGCTCGACTTGCCACACGTTGCTGAACTTCGTTTTCGCGACGCTCGGCGCCGGCCTCCAATTGCGGATCGCGATCAACACGGTAATCGGTGGTGTTCTGGCTTTGCTGACCTCGCATCTGATGCGTACGGTCATTCGTCGGAGACAGTAGTTAAACCTCCGGATTCCGCGCTGTTGCCGCGTGTCGCTGGCCGGTTAATTGGGATGGCCATGATTCTGACCGCGGTTCATTGGACAGTATGCGCCGTTCTTGCGAGAATGCCCGCATCTAAGATTGAAGCCGTGTGGGTGATCTACAGCGCTATCGTCTGGAGTCTCGCCTTATTCCTTTGGGTCACTCTATACTTGTCGATCGCCTTCGTTCGGCGCTATGAGCAGGTTGGGCGAGAGCGCCTCCGCCTTGAGGCGGCAGGTAGGGAGGCGGAACTCGAGGCCCTTCGGGCGCAACTGAATCCTCATTCATGTTCAACGCCTTAAACAGCGTTCGCTCGATGATCGCTCAGGATCAGCAACGTGCCCAGGACATGGTCACAGAGTTGAGTGACCTGTTGCGATGCACCCTGCAGTCCGGACGGCGTTCCAAGGTTCCCTTGTCAGACGAGCTGAGTTACCTGGTTCTTGAGCGAACGCGCTTTGAAGACCGGATGGATTATGCGCTCGACGTAGCTCCCGAGACGCTGGTCTGCGAGATGCCGCCGATGCTCTTACAGACACTGGTGGAAAACGGAATGAAACACGGCATCGCCCGACTGCCGGAAGGCGGCAAGATCATAATACGAGCCCATCTGGAGGGCGGAGAACTGCGCCTGGCCGTTCTGAACTCGGGTCAGCTAACAGAAGGAAGCGGCGGCACGCGCCTCAGTCTCACAACGCGCGCCGCCGTCTCCAGCTTCTGTTTGGCAATGCGGCCCGCCTCGAACTGAGTAATCGCGACGCGCATCATGTACTTGCCACCGTCGCGGTCCCTGTGCCATAAGAACAAATGAGAGTGATGATCGTTGACGATGAGCGGCTCGCGCGACGAGATGCGACGGTTGCTCAAGAGCCACCCTGACGTTGAAATTGCGGCAGAAGCGCGAGACGCCGACGAGCCTGAAACGCTGATGGCTTCGGTTGGGCCGGATGTTCTTTTCCTCGATATGCCGATGCCTGGTTGCTCGAGGTTTGAATTGCTTGAGCGGCTAGACGAGATCCCTCTTGTAGTCTTCACAACTGCGTATGACCGCTTTGCATTGAAAGCTTTTGAGGTGAGTGCGCTTGACTATCTGTTGAAGCCAGTCCCCCGGACCTTCTTTCGGAGGCACTCGAGCGCGTCAGAAAGCAACTTGCCGCCCGCGCAAAGAATCGCCTGGCATCGCTCGCGCAGGTTTTTGTCAAAGACAGGGACCGCTGCTGGCTGGTTCAGATCGAAGACATCAAGCTGCTCGAAAGCGAAGGCAACTACACGCGTGTGTACTTTGGCAATGAGCGCCCGCTAATACCGCGGAGCCTCGCCGCCTTGGAAACAAAACTCGACCCCGCCGTTTTCTTTCGCGCAAGCCGCCAACACATTAACCTCGGCGCAGTCGAGCGCGCCGAAAGGGCCGTGGACGGTGGCTTGGTCGTTATGGTCCAGGGCGGCTTAGAAGTCCGAATGTCCCGCCGGCAGAGCCAGAAATTGCGCGAGACAATGAGCTTGTGACCGTCAGCCCAACGAGATCACATTCGCATAAGTAGTTAGTGGAACCTGGTTGCCGGACCCTCTTCCACCAACGTTGTTGTAGTGTACGGGCACATTAGTAGGCGCAGCGCCAATCGTATACTCCACTTCAAACCAGAATGGCCTGTTGTTCGGCGCCAGGTTGCGTTTCATAAAAACGAACACGTTTTGCCCTCCCGCGAAACGCACTCCTTTGTCGAACAGAAACTCTCCATTCTCGATGTTGAACCATGTCGCGCCTTGATCGGGCGAATACTGATAGGCCTGATGGGCCCTGACAATGCCAGGCGCCGGAGGATATGTGAGCATCAGCGAAGGGTGCATGAAATAGTGGTTGTCGGATCCATCGTGTGTCGAACTCTGCGCGATGCCATATACATAATTCATTGGCGTGGCCGCCATCATGTGGTTGAACGGAGCCCCAGCGGGATTTTGTTGAAACACGACTTCCTCTCGATTCCATACCTGCGCCAGCGCCGTTCGATCCCCGTTACTCGAATCCCAGTGAATCAGGAAACTATGTTCAAACCAACCATCCACCCGGGTATCTGCCGGTGTGTGCCCCCACCTCGCCCCGGCTACTTCGTAAAAATCGAGGCTCGTCGTTAGATTTACTGGATAAGCATACGGAATCCCTGGAATATTCAGATTCAAGTTCGTGCGCGCATAATTCAACGCTGCCGCATACTTCAATTGCTTGCCGTGAGGGATCCGTCCAAGCGTTTCGATAACCTGCCGACGTTGGGCTGGGGCCAGCGCGCCGCCCGGAAACCCGGTTAGTATGTTATTGAGCGCGTCAAGCGAACTACCCTTCACTCTACGAAAGTGAGGGTTCGCAGTATTGACATGATTCATGTACGTCGGCATCAAAAAGGGCATAAGAGTGAATTAACCTGGAAATTAATAATATATTACCGGCGATTCGGCGTACGAATGAATGACGATGACGACTGAAAATGACGAATGACACTGACCCAGTAGATCCGTATTCGGCCTTCATCGAGGCCTGTACTTGGCACGGCTCGCTCGATCGCGCCGAAGAGATCCTGACAGCGCATCCCGAGGTCGCGAGCCGTGACATTCATACGGCTGCGCTCGTTGGCGACGATGTCGCCGTAAGCCGGTTCATCACGCTCGATCCAGGAAATGCAACCGCGAAGGGAGGTCCCCGTGAATGGGATGCCCTGACGCACTTGTGCTTCTCGAAATATCTTCGGCTCGACACCTCCCGAACAGTCCGCTTCGTGCGCGCTGCGACTGCGCTCCTGGATGCTGGCGCCAGTGCGAATACCGGATTCTGGGAGGCGGACCATCAACCCGACCCTGAGTGGGAGAGCGCTCTTTACGGCGCCGCTGGAGTCGCCCACAATCCCGAACTGACGCAGCTTCTGCTCGAGCGTGGTGCGGATCCGAACGACGAAGAAACTCCCTACCACGCGCCGGAAACTCACGATAATGCAGCCCTCAAAATCTTAGTGGAGAGCGGCAAACTCACCGACGACAGCTTGGCGACCATGCTTCTTCGCAAAGCCGACTGGCACGATACCGACGGCATCGAGTATCTACTTGAGCGAGGCGCCGATCCCAATCGAATGACTCGTTGGCATCACACGGCGCTGCATCAGGCAGTACGCCGCGACAACTGTCTCGAGAATGTTCAGCTCCTGGTGGATCATGGAGCCGACCCGACCCTGGCGAACCGCAACGATGGAAGGTCGGCGGTTGTGCTCGCCGCGCGTCGGGGGCGGGCCGACATCCTCGAGTTGTTCGAGCAGCGGGGCATTCCGATCGCACTGCAGGGTGTAGACCGGCTGATCGCCGCATGTGCACGGAACGACAGCACGCAAATATCGGCTATCGTCGAAAAGGAACCACATCTCGTTCGCGAATTACTTGACGAGGGTGGAACACTGCTCGCGGAGTTCGCCGGAACCGCAAACACAGATGGCGTTCGCCAACTCCTTGCTTTGGGTGTCAACGTGGACGCGCTGTATGCAGGTGATGGTTATTTCGAAATTGCGAAGAACAGCACTGCGCTCCACGTCGCGGCGTGGCGAGCCTGGCACAGGACGGTGAAATTTCTAATCGAAGCCGGAGCGCCAATAGACGCGCTGGATGAAAAGGGACGCACGCCCTTGGCTCTTGCGGTTCGAGCATGTGTGAACTCGTACTGGGCATACCGGCGGTCCCCTGAATCTGTCAAAGCGCTGCTCGACTCGGGAGCATCTGTCCGGGGTGTCAATTATCCTTCTGGATACGAAGACATCGACGAGTTGCTAAAGCGGCGCCTAACGTGACGCTGGCCGAGCAGCCGATCTTGTTGATCGCCGCCACAGTCCGTCCCGCCAGCTGAGATCAACCGGTGAAGTCACTTGAGCAGCAGGGAAGTTGTGAATGGACTCCCAGCGCATGACCTTTCACCGGACCTAAGCCGCTCGCACAGGAGAATCCATACTTCTCCGCGACAAAGGCAGGCGGAGCTTGCGCGATCACCTGTTCCAATCGATCTTCTGTAACTACAACCGCAAAGAGAGCAAACCCGAATTTTCTGATAGCGCGTTTTCGATGATGCTGGACAATTGGACTAGATTCGCGCCTGCTCTCGAATAGTACGTTTCCACTTTGAATGCAAGTGCTCACGTTCTTCAATCCAAATTTGCTCGAGATGGGCTCGCATCTCGGCCATGCTGACAAGATTTTTCCTCCGAAGTTAACGCCACGAAGGAGTGCCACCTACTTCACGCAACTATTCTGGTCTTCCCGGCTCTCCCGGACGACAGTATCCATTGCCTTGCCAGCTAGTAGAACCATTCACCAGCTTTACTCTGGATTGCCTGAGTCCCTTAGCTCGCTCGCCAGCCAGTGCTTGGCGAAGTTCCAACACCTTTCGACCGTCCGTAGCGAGCAACCCATCACGTCGGCCGTCTCATTCGCGGTTCTGCCCTGGAAAGCCCTCAATTCCACTACGGTGCGAAGCCTGGGATCCATCTTCCTGAGTCTCTCGAGCAAATCCTCAACCTCCGCCAGAACTTCCGGGCCCCAGTCATTACGCCGCGCTCAGCAAGCTGCGCCCCATTCCCTTCCACTTCCACTTTACGGGCCTTACGGTACAGCGGCCGCGCATGGTGAATCAGAAGGCGGCGCATGATGTGACCGGCCAGGGTCAGGAAAGCGTCTCGCTCGCCGGCGTCCTCATGGGATGTGCGCAGAGCTTTGATCTTCACTAGTTCGAGATAGAGTTCGTTGACGAGAACGGTGGGTGTCCAGGTATGCTCCGGACGTTCCGTACGCATCTTGGCAGCGGCGATGCGGCGTAGTTCGGGATAGAAGTGGGCAACGAGCGCATCCGCTGCGGCGCGATCGCCTGCACGGAAGCGCAACATGAGCGAGCGAATCTCGAGGGAAGCTTCCATGTTCATCCTCTTCCATAGTTAAGACACTTACTTCACAACCTCGTAATCAGCGACGATGATGTTGCTCTGCCAGCGGTCGAGGCGCGAGAAAAAGATGGTCGTTCCATCCGGCGACAAGGTCAATCCTCTTCGCAGCGGCGTATCCCCCGAGTCGTAGACAATTCGCCTTTGCCGCGTTTGCAGATTGAAGGCCCACACTGCTGGAGAGCTGTCCGCATCTCCGAACGCTGAATAGAAGATTTCCCGGCCTGATAAACTCCAGGTCGCGGTTGCCCGGAATTCCATCGGAAGGACCATTTCCCCCGGATCATCTGCCCGGAATGGCGAAGCGCTGCCGCCAGGCAGAAGCTTTCGCCATACACCCCGTGCCCGTTCCGAATCGATGCGCGAATAATAGAGCCAGCGCGAGCCCGGCGCCTCCGCGGCGAAGAATCCGCCGTGAGTCGTCATCGGGACAGCCTGCCGGCCGGCGCCGTCTGCCGGGATCTTCCAGACTTGCCACTGGCCGCTCCGCTGAGACGCGAAGTAAAGGTGCGATCCATCGGCTGACCAACGGGGGATGGCATCGGAGGCTGCGTGGTCTGTAAGCTGCACGGGCTCGTCGCACTGCATCGCTACCGGATCGCAATTCATTACGTAGATATCTGTCGCCGCGCTCGTGCGACGAGAATCGAAAGCCAGCCGGCGCCCGTTCGGAGACCATCGCGGACTGCCGGTGAAGCTCTCGAGGTTAGTGACCTTCTTCTGAGACTCGCCATTCCTGCCGGAGATCCAGATTTCGGGAAAGCCGGATCGGTCACTTCGAAAAGCGAGTAGCCCGAGGCTTGATGATGCCACATCAAGATCCCGCATGGCCGAAGCAATCACTCGAATGGGCTTTCCTCCGATCGCAGGCACGCTCCAGATGTTCGTGTCCTCCAATGCATTCACCCATGCCAGGCGATTTCGCCCGGCTGCCGACGCTATGTCAAACGCCTCGATGCCGACCTCAGTCAATCGAGTTGGTTTTTGAGGCGAGCTAAGCGGATGCAGCCAAAGACTCTGGTTTGCTCCACGGGAGACGGACGAAATGATCCCAGCGCCATCGCGTGTCCAAGCCACCGTGTTGCCTCCCGTTTCATGGAACGTGACCTGTCGCGCTGGACCGGGCCCGGGCATGGCGATCAGGAATATATCGCTCTTAGCAAAGTTGAAAGTGCGTCGGTAAACGAGTTGCCGTCCGTCCGGTGAGATGGCGAACTGCTCGTCTCCGAGAGAGGCAGGCGGCGGGAAAGTAATCTGCCGGGTTTGCCGGGAGCTGGTGGAGTAGAGAAAGAGCGCGGAAATTCCTTCGCTGCCAGCCGGTGCGCTGTATGCAATCCACTTTTGATCGGGAGACCATTCGAAGGTCAGGATGCGTTTCGTCTGGAGGATCTCTTGGACTGCGGTTCCCTCTATCGCAATTGTGCAGAGGGTATCGCGGCCGGCGCCGCGACGCACAAAAGCGATCTGTCTATTGTCAGGCAGCCAACTGAAGGGGCCCGGGATCGGAAGTATCTTCTCGCGGTCCGAGCCAATCTCCCGCAAGAGGGTGACGGGCTTGCTGTTGATTTTTTCGTGGCGGATATAGACGACGTAGCGTCCATTCCTCGAGAGAGCCGGTTGGATTTCCCGGCCCTCGTTCCCTGTAAGAGGTCTGCTATCCAGGCTCAGGGCCAGGTGAGGTGGCTTGCGCACATACTGCGACATTCCAACTGCCAATCCCCCGACGGTCAGGAGCGTTGCTCCTATTACCCACATCCACCGGCGCTCCGCGCTTCTTCCCGAGGCTGCCGCAATTTGCGCCAACGATTGGCCGACTTCAGCAGCTGTCGGACGCTCGGAGGGATGTTTCCGCAGCATCGCCGCGAGGACGCGATCCAATTCGGGAGGAATCTGCGGCGCCTTCCGCGATGCGGGGACCAGTTGTGCCGTCGCAATCGCATCTGCCGTATCGAGCGGAGACTCACCACCAAACGCGTGGACTCCCGTTGCCATTTCGTAGAACACCAGACCCAGCGAAAACATGTCGGAGGCCGGCGACGCCGGATGGCCGCGAAGTTGTTCCGGTGAGAAGTACCGCAGAGTTCCTGCCAGCGGCCGAGCTGCGGTGTCCGGCGATGTTACTACCATGTTGGTGGCCAAACCAAAGTCGACCAGCTTTACGTATTCGTCCTTTCGCACCAGAATGTTCTCTGGCTTCACGTCGCGATGTGTGATACCCGCTGCGTGGGCCGCCTCGAGAGCCTCGGCCATCTGCCGGCCGTATCGAATTACCTTTTCGCCCGGCAAAGGACCTGGCGCGTCCTTCAGGATCTGGCGTAGGGAGCGTCCGTCGACAAACTCCATTACGATCGCAAGGCAATCTTCGCCGGAGATGGTTTCGTAGACTGTCACAATGCTCGGGTGGTTGAGCGCCGAGGCCGCGCGGGCCTCCTCCACCAGACGCTCGCGATCGCCAAGCAGTGCGCTGGCCAGAACCTTCAGTGCTACGACTCTTCGCAGATCCTGGTCGTGTGCCGCATAGATTCGGCCGAAGCCCCCCTGGCCGATGAGGCCAATGATCCGGTAGCGGCCAAACTCAAACCCCGCCGGGTATTCAGGACTTGCAAATTGAGACGCGGGCGCCGACCGGTGTAAGGTGCAGGAAGAAGACACTTCCAGCAGGGCGAGGACCTCACTGCGAACGTCAGGCTCGATGCAATTGGACGCCAGGAGCGCCGAGCGTTGCTCGGCAGGCATTTCGTGCGCAGAATTAAACAGCTCCCAGACGGTTGACCAGCGCTCGTCTGTCATTCAGTGAACTATCGTAGGACAACTCCATCGTTCACTGCTCGGTTTGGCGCTTCCCTATTTCCGGAACAATTGCGTCGGATCAAAAAAACTCGAAATATGTGGCGGGTTTTGCAGGGTTGCGCGCCCTTATTCGTCCGGAGGGCGCGAACAATGAATATTCTGCGAGTAACGTCGCTTTTTGTTTCTCTGACTAAACGTCTGCTGCTGGTCATTTTTCTGGTCACCTGGCCTTCGCTCGAGGCAGCCGACTGGTACGTTAAGGCCGGCGCCGCCAGCAACGGCAACGGGAGCAGAAACCGTCCTTTTAACTCGCTGCAGCAGGTTGAAACCGCGTCCAGGACGGGAGACACGATTTATGTTCTGCCGGCCCGACCAGCGCTCGTCCTTGATGGCGGAATTCAGTTAAAGAGCAGGCAAAGGCTAACCGGACTTGGATCGAGCGTCCTTATCGCCGGTCCAAACAGTGAACGAGCCAAACTCACTAATACCCAGCGTATCCGCTACGACGGGGACATTGTCCGGCTGTCCAACGACAATATTATCGAAAACATTCAGTTTGACAACGCATATCGCTCGTCGGTTTTCGGCATCAATGCGGACGGAGCAAAGATTCGCGGGAATCTGATGACTAACGACATGGCTGTCCACAATCTCGATGCCATCGAAGGTCGCGGGCTGTCCACCTGTGGTGTCGTCAACGGACAGCCCATCTGTGACGGAGAATGGCCGAATGGTTTCATCATCTTCGCGCCGCAGACCAATCACTTTGGCGCGATCACGCTTCTTGCATGTGGTCCTCAGCCGCGAGCAGAACCGAAAGATCCTCTTGTCAAGTTAGACAACTACTGCTCATCTCTTGTCCCGGGAAGCGGCACTATCGCAAGTCCAGTCGAATACGACATCACAGGGAACATCGTTCGCGACGGTAACTCCGATGGAATCATGATCATCAACGACACCGGTGTCAAAGTTGCCATGGACATCGACGCCAATCTCGTAAAAGATCTTTCGCAACGTCTTCCGGACCCGTTAGCGACCGGCAACAGCCATCACGTGGTGCGATCGCGCGGCATCACGGTGATCACCATCGACACCACGACGTCCACACTCGACCTCGATAATTTCGTCGCCTCGAACCTGTCTCCGGCCGGATACTTCGCCTCGGATGGCCTGGTGCTTCTGGCCGTTGGACTGAATCCGGTCGTTAATGCCGATATTGACGGAATCGTAATTGATAACCCGCGACTCACTGGCGAACACATCAATGGCGACTCGATCGAGCTCCAGCACCGCTCCAGCCGCGACGGACTGCTGAACGTCTCCATCCGGAATGCCATCCTCAAGGATCCGGCCAACTCAAACATTAAGCTGATCGACAGCAATAACCCAACCAGAGGGATTTACAGGGTGTCTGTGAGGGACTCTTTCCTGTACAACCGGAATCTGATCGGGTTCGAGGACAACCAGATACGATACTTCGCGACGGTGGCTGGCACCCAAGTAGCAGAGATCAGCCTCGATCTCAAGAACGTCTTCGTCTCCGGTCTGGGACGCGGCCTCGGCTCTGCGATCACCGGAAATGTCAGCGACATTGGCACTCTGAAGATCAAGGTAGAGAGTTGCTCCTTCAGCGGTCTCACGGACGAAGCTATCCAGTGGATCAACCCGGCCACTCGCACGATCGGCGCTGTCGGTGGCGCAATCGTCGATCTTGGCGGGGGGCCGCTCGGCAGCCTGGGCCGCAACCGGTTCGTGAGGAACGGAGTTCCTGGCTACGTGCCTCCGGGCAGCGATGGGGACGGCATCATCGAAACGACGGAGTCGGGTCTGCCTGTCGAGTTAGACGGCGATATCTCGCTGATCAATGCCGCGGCAGGTTCCCTCATCCAGTTATGGGCTAACAACAACTATTGGGGCGGAGGCGCCCCGGTCATCTCTGCCGCGAAGCGACAAGACATCTACTCGCCCACACCAAACTATGTGGTGATCCATCCGATCACGAGCTATCTCACGCAGGATCCCTTTTAACCGGTCGGGCAACTTGCCGGTTTTCCCTTACTCGTGGCTGAGTTTCATTGAGCAGGCTGAACAGGAGGCCTATGAGAGAAGTGATCGAACACATCGATCGAAAGACGGAGAAGCTGCGTCTGAATCCCTTCATTACATGGCTCAAGGAGCCGACACCTGAGCGCGACCGTTTATCGGCCTGGCTTCCGGCAGCTGCGTTCTTCGTCTTCGGCTTTAAGGATCTAAATGCGGAAATCTTTCGATACCCCGAGGGCGAGGCCGCAGCCGATCCTCTGAAAAAAGCTGTAAACGACCACGCGTCCGAAGATTCGAACCACTGGCAATGGTATCTGAGCGACCTTCACAAACTCGGCCTCGACCGCCCGATGAAGTTCTCCGAGGCGCTGCGCTACCTGTGGAGCGAGGAAACGCGCACTCAGAGAATGGCAACGTATCAGTTTTGCGTTCTCGCTTCCCGAGCTACCGATCCACTGATCCGCTACAGCATGCTCACCGCGCTCGAGTCGTTTGCGCACATCCTGTTCGGGACGCTCGTCGAGATAAGCAGGGTATTCGAAAGCGAGATTGGGACCAAGCTTTCGTATCTGGGACAGATACATTTCGAGAGAGAGCCGGGACACATGGTCAACCAGAGTAGCGATACCGAATCCCTGCTGCTGAACACCGTGCTCGACGATCAATGCCAGGCGTTCGCTTTGGAGATGGTCGACGCGGTGTGGGATCTCATCGATGCACGCTGGCGCGAGTTTCATAGGAACGTGACCGCACTCCAAGCGAGTACGGTGGGAGCGGCCTGACATGAAGCAACATCTGAAAACGAACGTCCTTGTAGTGGGCGGCGGCCCTGCCGGATCCACCGTCGCAGGGTTTCTGGCCCGCGCCGGAGTCGACGTGACGATAGTGGAGCGCGAGATCTTTCCGCGCTATCACATTGGTGAGTCGCTGCTGCCGTCGTGCCTCGAGATCTTAACCCTATTAGGGGCGCGTGAGTTGATCGAATCCTGGGGTTTTCAGAAGAAGCCGGGCGCTTATCTCGAATGGATGGGAGAGCAGTGGTCACTCGATTTCGGCGAACTTCGGGGGAATTATCAGTACGCCTTCCAGGTGCCTCGTGGAGAGTTTGATCACCTATTGCTCAAACATGCACGTTCCCAAGGAGCGCGGATTTTGGAGGGCGTGCAGACGACTCAAATCCTGTTCGATGGCGAGAGGCCTTTCGGCGCCGTGTGCCTGGCGCGGGATTCAGGCGAGACCTTAGAGATTCACTTCAACTATCTGGTAGACGCCTCAGGTCGTGCGGGAATTATGTCGACGAAGTATCTACGCAACCGGCAGCACCACAGCGTGTTTAAGAATGTAGCAGTGTGGGGTTACTGGGACGGCGCTCAAAGGCTGGATGGGCGACAGGCGGGCGCGATCGCTGTCGGCTCTATCGCCGATGGCTGGGTTTGGGGTATCCCGTTCAGTAACGGGCAAATGAGTGTGGGAGCGGTGATTCATCGAGATGCATTCAGAGCGGCCCGCCAGTCGTGCTCAGCGCATCAGATCTATTGCGACGCGATAGCTTCTTCGCCCTTGGTGTCGAGACTAACGCGGACAGGAAATCTGACCTCCGAAGTAAAGGTCGAGCAGGATTACTCATACACCTCGGAACGATTCACCGGCGCGGGATTCTTTATGGCCGGCGATGCCGCCTGCTTTCTCGATCCCCTGTTGTCGACCGGCGTTCACCTGGCCATGTATAGCGGGCTGCTGGCCGCAGCGAGTATTGCCAGCCTTGTTCGGGGAGAAGTGATGGAGGATCAGGCGATCAGCTTTTATGAGCAAAGCTATCGGCGAGCCTATCTCAGATTTCTTGTGTTTGTTGCGGCGTTTTATGAGAATCGCGGTAAACTCGGCTATTTCAGCAAGGCTGAGGAGTTGACGCTCTTTCAAACCGATCCGCACGATATCAAGCGCGCATTTCTGAATCTCGTGTCAGGCGTCGAGGATTTCGCCGACATCGAAAACACAACAGGTCGGCTGATGGGAGAGATGTCGCGCAGAATCCGTGAGAATCTCGAGCTTCGTAAGATGAAGCAGGCCACATCCGGAGATCAGCCGAAGGCCGAAAACAATGCGCGCTTCTTCGATGGAATCGAGGGCCTGACGGCGCTCTCGCCGGCCGATGCGATTGATGGCCTGTATGTCGTAACCAGCCCGCCTGGACTCCGAAAGGTGTGCCAGACCGCTGAGCCGCCGGTTTACAAGGCTGTCGCAGTGACTTAGTGCGGGCCGATCGCGCCTGGTTCATTCCTGCGATTGGGCCGTACAAAAGACTTGAAGGAAATTTGAGTCCGAGTGGCACCCGAATGATTGGATCGCTACGATACGACGACCTATCAATCGAGGTTACTCGACTTTCAACGGAACACCGGACAATCTCGGCGGTTCACCAAAGTTCAATATCTTTATTGCCCGCATTTCTCAATAACTTAACCAAAAACCTACCCGAATCGGGCGATTCTGGCTGCTACCGTAGAACCGGAGGATGAATTATGCGTTCAGCAGCGCAGATCGAAGCATCGAAGAAAAATGGGGCCAAATCGAAAGGCCCGGTCACCACCGAAGGCCGTGCGCGGTCTTCCCAAAACGCCGTCCGGCACGGACTCACTTCCCATAAATCCGTAATCATTGACGGCGAATCCAAGGAAGAATGGGAGCAGTTCCAACACGAATTCCTCGTCAAATTCCAACCGCGTGATTTCGTCGAAGAACGTCTAGTGATCGAAATGGCCGTCTGCCGCTGGCGCCTCGAACGCATCTGGAAGATGCAGGTCTCTGTCCTCGACCAGGGAATCGCCGAGGAATTTCCGATTATCGAAGAGCAATACGACCAAGCCGACATGGCACTCGTCCAGGCCAGCGCCTACGTGTCCCGCAAGCTCGACCTCCAAAGCCTCGACCAGCTCGAAACCCGCATCACCCGCAGGTTCGAACGTGCGCTCCGCACCTACAACGAAATCCGCGCCCAGTTTCCGCCACCCACCGAATCAGACAACAAATTGCAAAACGAACCCGAGGCTGACTCGCAAGAAGCGCTCCCGGAATGGGAATCCCCACGCGAAATCGCAAAATCGGAAAACGAACCCAACAACAGGATTCACGCGATCAATCTCCCGCGGATTTCCGAAGCGCAACCCACCGAGTCGAGCCCCATATGATCACCGGATTCGATAAATCCCGATTCGACCAATCAATGTTGCGCTACCGTCGGAAGGCCAAGACCAGCACGTTCGAACCTTCGAGAAGCGCCTACAACACGGCCATCATGCGAGGCCTCACGCACTTTCCCGAAGCCCGCGCAGCCGTCATTGCCGAACTCGACCGCCTTATATCGCCCGACCCGAACGCTCGATCGGCATAGTCCTGCGCTTCGGACCGCGTAGTATACTTCGTCGCATGCGTCGATCGCTCCTGCTGCTCATACTATGTCTTGGCTCGTTATCAGCTCAGGACCGCTTCGATCGGCTGATGCGTGACATCTTGGTTTTCGACGCTCACATCGACACACCGCGCTATTTTGTCGACGAAGGTTACCGTCTTGCTGATGAGCACAAATACTACGAGTTGGATATACCCAGAATGCGTCAGGGAAAATTGGGCGCCGTTTTCTTCGGCATCTATGTCCAACCGCAGGACTACCCGTCTCATCTTTGGCTTCCGCGATCCTTGGAGTGTCTCGAAGCCCTTCATCAGGAGGTAGCGGCAAACCGCAAGGATATGGAGTTTGCCTACTCCGCTTCTGACGTAGAGCGCATTCATAAGTCCGGCAAGCTTGCCGCGATGGCAAGCCTCGAGGGCGGCCATCTCATCGCTGACAGCATGGGTGTGCTTCAAGCCTTCTATCGCATGGGAATTCGATATATGACACTCGCGCATTTTCGCTCCAACAGCTTTGCCGATTCGATGACCGATACCGAGACGCACAACGGCTTGTCGAAGCTTGGCCGCGAGTTAGTCCGGGAAATGAACCGCATCGGAATGATGGTGGATGTTTCGCACATCTCCGATAAAGCAGTGCTGGACGCCGTCGAAGTGAGCAAGGCTCCCGTGCTTGCCTCTCACTCCTCCGCTAAGTCAATCGCGCCCATCGTCCGCAACATGCCGGACAATGTCATAAAGGCAATTGCAGCGAAAGGCGGTGTAATCTGCATCAATTTCCACGCTGGTTATTTGGAGAAGAACGCCTACGACGTCTATATCGCGAACCGGCCGGCGCGCGACCAGGAGATCAAGGATGTACTTACCGCGCGTCCCACCGATCCTGCACGATGGGAAACAGTACGAAGCATCCAGGGGAAGTACTTCGCCAAAATGCCGAAAGTGGATTACAAAGTTCTTTTAAAGCACGTCGATCATGTGGCTAAAATCGCCGGCCCGGATCATGTTGCTCTCGGGTCCGACTTCGATGGCATTTCCGGCATGACCCCGGTAGGTATGGAAGATGTTTCCAAGTACCCTGTGCTGGTAAAGGGATTGATCGAGATGGGATATTCAGACCAGGACATCCGAAAAATCATGGGACTGAACCTGCTTCGCGTTTTGCGCAGCAGCGAAGCGGTCGCGAAAAAATGAGCGAAAAAGAAGAAACGACAAGAAAATGATCGATGAGGTAGCAAAGAAAAGATGAAACGCCGCGAGTTTCTCGCAGTCACAACCGCTGCGCCTCTGCTCGCCCAAACCGGCAAGAAGCGCATCGCCTGTCTGTCCTCCACCTATCACCTTCGCTCGCACTCGGACAACTTCATCACTCGGTTTCTCGAAGGCTACTGGATTCACGAGAAATACTACGAGCCTCCATTTGAAGTAGCCTCCCTCTGGATGGATCAGCCTCATCCGGGCGATATCGGTCAGCGCCTTGCAAAGGCTTACGATGTGCCTGTCGCAAAAAGTATCGCGGACGCGCTCACGCTCGGAACGCGACGTCTCGCTGTCGACGGCGTCATCCTTGTGTGCGAGCACGGAAACTATCCGCACAACGAAAAGCAGCAGCAGCTTTATCCGCGATTCGAATTCTTTGAGCAGGTTGTAAAGGTGTTCAAAGAGAGCGGCAAGTCATGCCCTGTCTTCGTCGATAAGCATCTGTCCTACGACTGGCGCAAGGCCAGGCAAATGTACGATTGGTCGCGCGAACTAAAGTTCCCCCTGATGGCTGGTTCCAGCGTCCCCGTAACGTTTCGCCGTCCCGAGTATGACCCTGCCTTAGGAGTAGAGATGGAATCCGCTTTAAGCATCGGCGGTGGTTGGGTTGCCGATGGTGGGATCTTCCATATTCTCGAAACGCTGCAAGCATTCGTCGAGCGCCGGAAGGGCGCAGAAACCGGTGTTCGATCCGTTCAGATGCTCAAGAACGCCGAGGTCTGGACGGCGGCTCAACAGGGACTGTGGCGGCGCGATCTATTGGACGCTGCGCTTGCCCGGCAGCAAAAAGCGCGATCCGCTAAGCGCCCCGAAGACATGCGCGCCGTGCTTGGTCTGGTGGAATATCGCGATGGCTTCAAGGCTGCTGTGCTGGCGTTGGACGGCGTGTCCGAGTATATAGCTGCTGTCAAGCCCAAAAGTAAAGCTCCTGAAGCAACGCTGTGCTACATCCCGATCGAAAACTCTAACAACTTCTCCATGCTCGTTCACGGCATCTCCCAAATGATCTCTGGCGGCGCCCCGCCTTATCCTGTCGAGCGTACGTTACTCGTCAGCGGGGCGCTGTCAGCGTTAATGGACTCGGGATATCGGAATGGAAAGCGTTTAGAAACTCCCGACCTCAAAATTTCATACAAGGCTCCTTCGAAAAGTTGGTATGCGCACGGAGAGGGGTCTTAATGAGCCTCGAAGCCAAGTCGGAGAACTTCTGGAAGCTGATCGAAAAGGACGCGACAGTTAAGCAGGTGAATACCGGCTTCACGTTCACAGAAGGGCCTGTCTTTAGCCGCCGTGGATTTCTGCTGTTCAGCGATATTCCCAACAACAAGATACTGAAATGGGAGCGTGGTGAGCTTATTACGCTGCGCGAAAGCAGCAACAAGGCGAATGGCCTCACGTTCGATCACCAAGGGCGTCTCTTGGTTGCCGAGGGCGGCGGTCGCGTGACGCGAACAGAGAAGAACGGAGCGGTCACCGTGCTCGCCGACGACGGCCTGCAGGCCCCGAACGACCTCGTCTATTCGATCGACGGCAGCATCTACTTCACTGACCTTCCTAAGTCGCGCGTCTATCAGATCACCCGCCAGCGCAGTGGTGTCGGCGGCGCGCCACCCAAGGGTGAAGTTCGTGTCGTAGCCGAAACCCCTGCGCCGAACGGCGTCGCTCTCTCCCCGAATCAGCAGCAACTCTACATAGCCGACGTCAAGACGAGCGTCGTCAAGGTCCATGACATTGCGAGCGATGGCCGTCTTGGCCCCGGACGCGATTACGCGAATCTGCGCGTAGATGGTTTGAAGACGGATGAGGCCGGCAATGTCTGGATGGCTGCGCGCGATGGCATCTATGTCCATGATTCCGCCGGACAGGAACTCGGAATCATCAGAACACCGGAGGGTCCCAGTAACTGCTGCTGGGGCGAAGGATTCCGTGGGCTCTACATCACCGCAAGAAAGTCCGTCTATCATGTGCCGACGAAGGTGTCTGGCACGCGAACATTCTAAACATGATCTATCTCTCTCTATTGGTGCTCTTGACTGCTGCGACTCTGGCGGCGGATCCTCCACTCTCAGTTGATTTCAGCGGCCATTACACCCGCTCCTATCCGCTTGAAGCCGGTCAGATGATAGAGATCAGCGTTGGATTGCCATCACCTTCGAAGCTGCCCCCCAATGGCAGAGTCGCCGTAGAGTGGGCAGGTTATCGCAAGGTGCTCCACGCTCTCGATCCGGATTTTTATCTGGTGTATCGGGCTCCCAAATCGGGCCAACTGACATTGAAGGTCTCAGCAGTCGAAGACGAGGAGCCCATATTCAATATGCCTCGCTGGCGGGAAGCGGGCAGCATCCAGAAGATTGACCGGTTTCCGAAGCTAACCCCTTGGCCAGCAGGCCATCGGTTGCCATTGCGCGTACACCTGACGCCCATCCAACCTGGGACGTCGACCCGAGGCATGACGATTGAAGCCGAGCCGAACGATTCCATCGCCGATGCCCAAACGATAACTCTCGGAAAGTCCGGCGCCGCTGAGAATCTTCACATCACCGGGAGCGCCGACGATATCGAGTATTTCGATAACGGCAAGGTTGGCGTCTCCGGCCTCGATTGGTTTCGGATTGATTTTCAGGGCAAAGAACCCCGCCTCTTCACAGCCAATCTGACGGTTCCCGATCCGCTCGTCGTGTCGCAAGTGTTGTTCTACACCGCCGATGGCAAAGAGTATCGCGAAGGAGCAAACGCGAACGAACGCGTTCATCAGCAGACCGAAGGACATCGCACCGAAATTAGCCGTCTACTGCAGCCAGGGACAGCTTATTTCCTGAAGGTGGAGGCCAATTCTCCCGGCTATGAGGTCGAGTTGCGACTACGCAAACCGGCCCCTTACACCGATCCCCGTGAAGCGGTAAGACTCGCGATGTACGATCATCTGTCGCAAGTCGATGCCTGGCTGCTAAATCGTCCACGTGGAGCGAGCGTCGATCGTCGCATTCGTGACACGGGAAGTTTGCTCGGATCGCATTGCATGAGCTGTCATACCCAATCGGGCGTATGGGGACCGGTCGGCGCCATCGCCAACGGCTATCGTGTCGAGAACGTGGCGAATCTGCGCCATCTCATCAATGTCATGTACGAGTCGCTGCGGCCCACAAACGTTCTGCAGGATGCGGCGAATAACACAAGCCTGGCTCCACTCGACTTAGGTGACGGTCCGGCCGGTACGCGTGTCGCCGGTTATAACGTAACGACTCTCGAGGCCCTCGTTCCCGCCCGCAGGCTTCATTCTGCGCAACAGATCCGAACCGCAAATTTCGTCCTCCAGTCAGCCGACCCAAGCGGGATCAATGCTGCAGGGCCGGGCTCGAACGTAGGGCAATCGATCGTTTACCGCTTTGCCGGAGAGATCTTACGTCGCGCATGGGAGCAAACGCGGGATGAGCGCTATCTCGCCGCCTTGGAACAGAAAGCCGAGAAGATGCTGACTGTCGTCCCGAAGTACAGCGACGACTTGTCGAATCGGATCGAGTTCTTCGTGAAGACGATGCCCTCGAACTATGTGGCCATCCGTGAGGAATCGGACGCGGCAAAGGCGCTGTGGGCTCGCAGCCGTAAACAGATCGCAGAGGACGAGCAGCGTCTGCGCGCCCTGCAGAAGCCGGATGGTACTTGGGGTTTTCATCCCGGTGTAAATGGAACCACAGATCCAAAGGATATTGATCCAGCTCCAACCGCTTTGGCGCTAACTGCGCTCGCTGCCCTTGGTCACGATGATCGCGATTCCGCAGTGAAGCGTGGCGTCGACGCCTTATTGAAGATGCAGGACCCATACGGTCGCTGGAATCGGAATGCGCTTACGGGTTTTGTCACCACCGCCTACGTGTTGCATGCGTTATCTCGGCTGTATCCCGATAACGCCCCAGGACCGCAGAAAAGCGACTTCACCCCTGTGGGCAATGAATCATTGTCAGACACGGTCGCGCGCTTCCGCGCCATGGCGCAATTGGGACTCAACGTCGACGATGGACAGTATGTCGATCTGATTCTTCCGGGCGCCGATCATGCCAGTCCACAGGTTCGGTATTGGGCGCAGATAGCGCTCGGCGCCGTTCATAACGAGCGAGGTGTTGCTGCGCAACTCCGAGGGCTCGGTGACCCGGTGAAGATGGTCCGGGAAGCGGCACGCTGGGGAATGCGCCAAACGCTACTCGACGACAAAGGATGGGATCATCTTTTCGCCGCATATGAAACCGCGGACGATCTCACGCGGGAATCCATGGCAGGATCTCTTCTCATGCGCGCTGATGGCGTACTCTCGCGCACTGCCGCTGGCTATCCTCGTTTGGCCGGAGCGTTTGATCGGATGATGAACAAAGACCCGCATCCGGGCGTGCGCGCTTGGGCGTCGCGCGCGGCGTGGAATTGGTGGGTGTGGAACCCGCCTGTTCGTCTTCGTTTGAACGAAGCGTTCCTTTTAAGCCTGGAACAGCCGGAACAAAGTTCGTTGGTGGAAACGGCCAAACGCTATCAGACCGAGGCGCTATTCATCGCCAACGGTCAGCGTGCAAACGGCAGCAAAGAGCATCAGTATCCCGAACTGGCATTGTTGTTCGAAGCCATCACGAAGAAATTGGATCGCGGGGACTCTGCAAATCTCTCGCAACGAGTAGCGAAAGTTGCGGCAACGTACTACAGCATGGCTGGAGGAGACGGTGGACCCGGGCAGATGGGGTATGTCACGCCGAAGTCTGCCGAGATGGTCGGAAAAGCGCTTTTGCCATATTGGACCAAAGCGGAAGAATCGAAGGATGATGTCGCCATCCGTCTCGCAATCGAAGCATCCGCCAATGCCACCTGGGATCCGCTGCAGAAGAAAGTCTTGGCGTATTCGAGCAACGGACCCGAAAATCTGCGAACGCTTGCTGCCACGTCGCTGTCCGACCCGCGTGTCATATCGTTGCCCGGCACACAAGAGTTTCTGGAGCCGCTCGCAGATCAGATACAACGAGGCGCAAAAGAGCCGGAACGCCGCAACGAGCTTGTAGGTCCGCTGATCAAACTTTTCTCCCGAGCGCGATGGGACATTCCAAAGACCGAAGAACAGCAGCGGATCTTTTTTGGGCTCTTGGTTCCGACGTTTCCGCCGGAACGGGGAAAGCTCGAAGAGAACACGCGGGAGCTTCTCCAGATGGACAAAGAATCTCCTGATTGGTATCTGGCGCGGAGCATCGGCCAGGTTATTCATACCAATCCTGACCTGCAAACTCCCGCGCTCCTCGCCCGCTTCCCGAAGACTTTCGCAACGCAGATGGAAGAGATGCTCTGGTTGCCGAGCATCAAATGGCTCCTGACGTACAACACGCCCATACCAGAGTGTCGATCGAAAAATAACGCCGGACCAGATGCGAATGCGGAACTAAAGGATCGCTCCGTCGATCTCTATCTGAAGCAACTCACCGAGCCAAAAACGGACAAGCGGCTTCGGAATGCTGCGCTGGCGCTTGCGGCAGATACAAAGGTTCGGTCTCACCCTCGCATCGCGCCGGTTCTCCAGAAAGTCAAACCAGACTATATGGAGGCTGACATTTCGGAAGTGGCTGCCATGTCAGTAGCTTGGAGAGAAAACTTCGAGTACTTCAAGACATGGGTGGCCCCCGAATTCACCAAGTCGAACCGGGAAGACGAGCAAGCCTGTCTTGGTTGCCATGCGGTCGCAGGCAGAGTTCCTTCGATGCCTTTGATGCCTGCCGACAACAATGGCTACTTGAGCCCGAAAGCGGTCCATTCGAACTATGTCACCCTGCTTGAGCGTGTCAATGAACAAGACGTAGAACAAAGCAAGATTCTCCGAAAGCCTCTAAACGTGCAAAGCGGGAAAGAAGACGGTCACCAGGGTGGTCGCCGCTACAATCCGGGCGATCGGGGCTATGAAATCCTCCGTAGATGGGTCCTCGATGCGGCTGCGCTGAAGCGAGGTTCCAAGTAGCCAATGCCTGCAAACTACAAAGCAGACTTGGTTGCGTGTTTCGGACAGCCGGTTGCCGAGAATCCAACTGGAGTGATGCAGGAAGCCGGCTTTGCCGCTGCGGGCTTGAACTGGCGCTACCTCACCGTTGAGGTCGCGCCTGCTGGTCTCAAGGATGCGGTTGGGGGCGCTCGCGCTATGGGATGGCGGGGTTTCAATCTGACCATCCCGCATAAAGTCGCAGTCATGCAGCATCTCGACGACATCGCTCCCGAGGCCCGCATGATCGGAGCGGTGAATACCGTGCGCCGCGATGGCGATCGGTTCATCGGAGAGAATACCGATGGCAAAGGCTTTCTTCGCGCCCTCCGCCAGGATGCTGGTGTTGATCCGAAAGGCAAGCGCATCGTGTTGCTCGGTGCCGGTGGCGCGGCTCGCGCGATCGCGACCGAATTGGGCTTAGCCGGAGCAGCGGAGATCGTTGTCGTGAATCGCGATGCAAAACGAGGTCAGTCAATGACAGAGGATCTGAAGCGGCACATTGCTGGCGCGGTCCGTCTCCTGCCGTGGAACGGGACTTTCCTCGTTCCAAAGGACGTCGATATTCTCGTGAATGCTACGTCCATCGGTCTCTATCCTGACATCGAAGGCATGCCGGACGTCGATCTTTCGCAAGCCGGCGCTTCTATGCTCGTAACGGATGTCGTCTTCAATCCTCCGGAGACGCGGCTCTTAGCGATGGCGAGCAAGCATGGGCTACGTGTGCTCGACGGTCTATCGATGCTGGTCTACCAGGGCGTCATCGGGTTTGAGCTGTGGACCGGGCAAACCGCGCCTGAAGCGGTGATGAAGGAAGCGCTGCGCGAGGCGTTGCTGGCCTAAAGGAGATCGATACGGACCCGCTTGGTTGGCGGACCGGCACGGCAATAATGAGCCCTTCATCGTTGCCGTCCTTCGCGATCGCAAGATCTTTGGGGTTCGCAACCGACCATCCAGCGGGGGCATGAACGAAAATCGCACCCTCCTGTTGGGGATAAGTGCGATACGTGATGTCGAGTTGATTTGCCGATTCGTTCCACGTGCAGGTCGCAATCTCGGCTTGACCTTGGCGTACGTTCAAGTTCGTCCCAATGACCCAGGGATGCTCGCGGCGTCGTGACAGACGGATCAGTCGGACAGATTCGGGCGGAACCGTAACCTGTAACTCGTTGCTCCCGGCTCCGAGAAAGCGTTCGTTCCAGAAGTCCCAGGCGATCGAAGCGCTTGAGCGTGGGATCGATCTGGTCAGTGGCTCAGGGCCGTAGTTGAAGATCGCATATAGGTCCCACTCGTCCCAGGCTGTGCGAATGGGCAGGTGAAAAAATTTAGGGTAATCGGGATCGACGCTGGTGAATAAATCGATCGCTTCCGCCGACTCGGGAGCGCGCGGGAATACGAGACGGAGAAGTCGCAGGCGTTCCGGTGGAAGCTGGCTGATCTCGTCGCCGAGCATGATCTGACCGCCGCTCAAGCCGAAAATGGTGGTGCTGATCTGCGCATCCTGGAGCGGCACGGGCTGGCCCACCGTGAGCACGTTTCCTGCGTCGGACCAGAAGAGCTTGCGGTGTAGAAAAGCGTGCGAAGCGAGGGCGTCGGTGGCTGTCCGGTGAGATGTCCAATGAGTGGGTTTGTTGATGACAAACGTCCCGGGCCAGAACCCTTTGCCAGGACCATCCAAGGGCCGCCCCTCGCCGTAATCTGATCCGGCGCGGATCCCGTCAAAGAGACCGATGTTCCAGAACGTGGGGCCGGTGCTGCTCAGCAGAAACGTGTCCGGCCCGGCGGCTTCACGAATCACCTTGAGGGCCTTCCGGTAAGGCGCCGGCCCCGGGATGATGTCCGCATCGGTGTATGTCGAAGGGCGGAAAGTCCCCGGTGTCGAGCCGCCGATTGCGTTCAGGAAGTCGATCATGTAGTAGCGGACACCCCAACTGCGGTACTCCGTGAACACGCGGCGAAGTTGCTCGAGCGTGAGCGGATGTGTGGGGTCGAGAATGAACATCTCCCCGAGGTCGCGATGGGGAACAGTCAGCGGTTGCCCATCCTTGCGAAGAAAGGCGGGGCGCAACCGCTCGACTTCATCTTTGAGCTGGCTGTTGAGCCAGAACGCGCCGCTCCAAAGGCCGAGCTTATAATCGAGCGCTGTAAGTTGCTTGATGAAGCCCTCTCGCCCGCTGGGGAAGGACTTCGTGTTCCATTGGAGCCATGCGCCAGGACGGCGATCGGGAAGGTTCCCCAGGCTTACCCACAGAAAATCAATGGGGAGACCCGGCAGGCGCTGGCGGATCGCCTTCGCGTTCCGAAGAGCCACCTCCTCATACGACTCGACGTTGAAAGGGTCTACCCAGGACCAGCCGACCCAGCCCGACGGGGGCGTCTCGGGAAGTCGCGGCTGATAGCGGTCGGCAACACGCTGCGCCCAGTCGTCAAGGTGCAAGCCCGGTGTGATCCACAGCTCTTCGGTGGTTACCGTCTGGCCGGGAGGAAGGCTGTAGCCTTCGAAGTCACATACGGAGCGGAACACTGCCTCGCCCGAGGTCCGCCATTCCAGCTCGTGCAGGGTAGAGACGCGATCGAACGATAGGAACCCGGCATGGGTATAACGGCCGGTGTCGGGCTCGTAAAGCTGGGTAACCACCTTGCTGGTCAACGTAGTTCCCGGCGCTGGCCGCTTGACCCGCGAAGCCACTTGCCAGCCGGACATGGTCAAGAGATGAGCTTTGGTCAGCGCTGGATCGCGTCGTTCCGAAAGAACAACTCGGCCCAATTGAATAGGAGCCTTACCGGTATTGCGCAGGGTAGCTTGGATGCGCATCCCGTCGCCGTCGGCCACACGAGTGAAATCCGTCTGGAGCTGCGCGAACAGAGCCGCCGGTAACAGCAAAATGCCGATCAAGTAGCGGGCCATGGGCGATCACTCTACTATAAAGAGGTGGGGCATGTAATCAAAGCCGGAATCGCGCTTGGGCTGATCGTTCTTCCGGTCGCCGGCTTTTTCGTTACGACGGGCGAGAAGTATTCGGTTGCCGAGCGGCGGCACTGGTCGTTCCGACCCCGCGCGCCAATCGCGCAAGGGTCGATCGATGCGTTCATCCTTCAGAAACTGAAGGAACAGGGCCTCAGTCCGGCTCCGCCGGCCAGCCGGACAACGCTGATTCGTAGGGTCTACCTCGATGTGACAGGAATTCCGCCGTCTCCGGAGGACGTGAAGCGCTTCGGTGCCGACAAGTCCGCAAACGCCTACGAGACTCTGGTGGACCGTCTCCTCGCCAGTCCGGAATATGCCGAGCGCCAAGCCCAGCAGTGGCTGGATGTCGTCCGCTTTGCCGAGAGCGATGGATTCGAGTACGACACCCATCGGACCGAAGCGTGGCAGTACCGCGACTACGTCATCCGATCCTTCGCCGAGGACAAGCCGTATGACCGCTTCGTCCAGGAACAGCTTGCAGGCGACGAGATCGCGCCCGACAACCAGGAAATGCTGGTGGCCGCGAGTTTCAACCGCTTAGGTCCATTTCGGAAAAATGCCGGCAATCAGGATGCGGCGTACATTCGCAACGAAATGCTGACCGAGATGACCAACGTCGTTGGAGGCGCCTTCCTGGGGGTCACATTGGGATGCGCTCGCTGTCATGACCACAAGTTCGATCCGATCCGCCACACGGACTACTACCGTATGCAGGCGTTCTTCGCGACAACGCAGCATAAGGACATCACGTTGGCAAATGAGGCGGAACAAGCGGCGTGGAAGCAGAAATCGGACGCCGCCTCGAAGGAATTGACTGCCCTTCGGGAGAAACTGAAAGCTGCCGCCGGACCCGAAAAAGCCAGGATCGAACGAATCGTCGGAGAGAAGGAAAAGAACGTTCCCGAGCCATTGCCGGCGCTGAAGACCGTCCAGACCGATGCCAAGCAGTACACTCCGGTTCACGTGTTGGACAGAGGTAGCTCTGACGCTCCCGGAGAAAAGATGGGCATGCGGCCGCTTGGAGTGCTTCTCCCCGACGGCTCTGGGGAGTTGGGCGATTCGATCGACAAGCCTCGCCTCACGCTCGCCAAGTGGATCACTGACCCTGCGAATCCCCTCACGGCGCGAGTCATGGTCAATCGGATGTGGCAGGGCCACTTTGGCACCGGGATCGTAGCGACGCCCAATGATTTCGGCCGTATGGGTACGCGGCCTTCGCATCCTGAACTGCTCGATTGGCTTGCGAATCAGTTTGTCGAAGGTGGCCTTCGAATGAAGCCTATCCATCGCATGATTCTGCTAAGCAAGACGTACCAGCAATCGTACGTGCCGGAGCCGAGCGCGAAGGCGATGGAACTTGATCCGCAGAACAAGCTTCTATGGCAATTCAGCAGACGGCGTCTGCAAGCCGAAGAACTACGCGACGCAATGATGGTTGCGAGTGGCCTCTACAACCCGAAGCGTTTCGGTCCCAGCGTTATCGTTCCAATCGAGAGTGAACTTGTAAACCTGCTGTACAAGCCGGGACAGTGGGTCGTCGATCCGGACACTGCAGAGCACAATCGGCGCAGCATCTACCTGTTCCACAAGCGGAACTTGCGTGTGCCGTTCATGGAAGTCTTCGATGCTCCGGACACGCTCCTGAGCTGTGCGCGGCGCGAGAGCAGCACGCATGCGCCGCAAGCTTTGGAACTGCTGAACGGTTCTGTAACGCGACAAGCTTCTGTTGCGCTGGCAGATCGATTGAAGCGTGAAGCCGGGCCATCGACCGGACGCCAGATCGACCTTGCTTTCGATCTCGTGTTTGGCCGAAAGCCAAATACCAAGGAACGCGAAGCATCGCTTCGATTCCTCAAAAAGAATCCTACGCGCGAGTTTGCGCTGGCGCTGTTTGCGGCGAATGACTTCCTCTATGTTCAATAACCACTCGAAGCCAACACGGAACCGGAGGGAGTTCCTGACTGACGCTTTCTGCGGCTTTGGCAGTCTTGCCTTCGGTGCAATGTTGCGGCTCAGAGTGTCAATCCACTGGCCCCGAAGCCGCCGCATTCTCCAGATCGTGCAAAGGCAAAGTCGGTCATCTTCCTGTTTATGGCGGGCGGCCCCAGCCAGATGGAGACGTTCGATCCCAAACCGCTGCTGAACAAGCTGAGTGGTCAGCCGATGCCCGCATCGTTCAACCCGGCCAAACGGCAGTTCATCAAAGGCGAGCCGAAGCTGCTCGGCACGAAGCGAAGCTTTCAACAGCGGGGTAAGAGCGGCCTCTGGGTCTCGGACTTGCTTCCTCACACCGGCGAATGCGTAGACGATTTGGCTGTCATTCGCTCCTGTCAGGCGGACGCGTTTATTCACTCGTCGGCGCAGTATCAGCTTTTCACGGGGCGGATCCTTCCCGGCTTCCCGAGTATGGGTTCGTGGACGCTATACGGATTGGGGAGCGAGAGTGAGTCGCTGCCCGGCTACGTTGTCATGCCCGATCCTTACGGAACGATCGAAGCGGGTCAACCGGTCTATGCCAATGCGTTCCTGCCGGCGGTCTATCAACCCAGCGTTCTGCGCGCGGGCAAGAAACCGGTACTGAATCTGGACCTTCCGGAAGGCATCACCCCAGCCCAGCGCAAGAATACGCTGAACTTCATTCGCGAGCTTGATCAGGCGACGATGCACGCCAACGACGACGAGTTCTCCGCGCGCATGAGCACTTACGATCTCGCCTTCAAAATGCAGACAGAGGCTCCAGCCACGTTCGACCTATCAAATGAGCCCGAACATGTACGCAAACTTTACGGCATGGAGGACGACGTCACTGACGATTTTGGAAGGCGTTGCCTGTTGGCCAGGCGGCTCGTGGAAAAGGGCGTCCGATTTGTGACGGTAGTCTCCGGTGGTCCCGCTATCTCCCAGTGGGATGCCCACGACGATATAGAAGAGAACCACTTGAGAATGGCCGCGCGGACGGACAAGCCTATTGCGGGGCTACTGAAGGACCTGAAACAGCGCGGGCTTCTCGACAGCACGCTCGTGGTGTGGGGCGGGGAGTTCGGCCGCACACCAGAAGCGCAAGGCGGCAAGGGTCGCGATCATAACAACACCGGCTTCACCATGTGGATGGCGGGCGGCGGGATCCGCGGCGGAGTTACCGTCGGAGCTACCGACGAACTCGGGTTGCATGCCGTCGAGGAACCGCACCACCTGCGCGACATTCACACGACCATCCTGAACCAACTCGGCCTAAATCAGGATGCTCTCAGCTACCTTCATCAAGGTCGCCGCGAGCGCCTGACGGAAGTGCAAGGCTCGGTTATTAAGTCGATCGTTACTTCCTGACTCGATTCTCATCCCTGACGATCCCGTCCCATTTGGTATCGCCCTGGGCGCCGTAATTGCCGAGGGTGTCCCAATCGCTTCGGGAGAGTCCGTTCATGTCCCACACAACCTTGCCGTCACGGGTCGTCAGTTCTCCTTCCAGCTTTTGTGTGCCACGCATGCGTGCGCCGTTCACATCGACGAATCCGAATTTGCCTTTCGCCAGGCGAAGAACTGCAATGTCGGCCGGGGCGCCGACGGAAAGATTCCCGAGTTCCTCTCGCTTGATCTGGCGCGCGGGATGCCAGGTGGACCGCAGGATCACGTCATCCAGAGTCATTCCCATGTTGAGAAACTTCGACATTGTTGTCAGCATCGTTTGCATACCTCCGTTCATGCTCCCGATGTGAAGATCTGTCGAGATGGAATCGGGCAGAAAGCCCTGCTTCACGGCCGGTACTGCTTGCCGGAATAGAAAGCTTCCTCCGCCATGACCTACGTCGAATAGCACGCCGCGCTTGCGAGCCTCGGACATAAACGCGCGCACGCGGCCATGGTCGTCCAGCATCGGTACTGAAGATAGAAACATGTGAGTGTACATGTCTCCCGGACGAAGTTTCTTCGTGACCAATTCCTCGAAAGGACGCTCCGAGCGGAAACGGCCGAAGTCGACCATGACTGGCACCTTCGCGGCCTCAGCGGCTTTCACGGCGTTCTCGACGGCAGTCCACTCAGGCCCGGCGAAGTGCGCAGTCTTGACGCCAACGATCACGGCCTTGTGTTTGGCAATCATCTCGCCAACTTTCGCTGGGTCCATGTCTTGCATGTTTTGTTCCGGTGTTCCGGACATGCCTGCCCCAACGATATTCAACAGGGCAAGGACACGCGTGCGTGAGCGATCGATGATGTTCTTCTTGAAGTCTTCAAAGTTGCGCCAGCCTGACGAGCCGGCGTCGACGACGGTTGTCACTCCAGAGCGGAAGGTGTGATCATCCGGGCGGACGCTTGAAGGACCTGTGTACTCCGTTCCCGTTCCGGCGAAAACGTGGACATGAATGTCCACGAGACCTGGAGTGACATACAGGTCAGACACATCGATCGTCTTCAATGCCTTTTGAGCCGGAATATTCGCCTCAACTGCCGCGATCTTGCCATCTTTAACGGCAACATCCCTACGTCCAGAGATTCGATTCTTTGGGTCGATCACATGCCCGCCCTTGAATAGAAGGTCGTATTCCTGAGCGAGGGTCAGTCCCGCGAATCCGAGGAGTAATAGAAGTCGCATGTTATAGTCCTAGGGCCTTCGCGCGGAGTCGTTGAAGTAGCGCTATGGCGCTCTTTATATCGTCCAGGTGCGACAAGCCTTCTTTGTGACGGTCGTCCATATCCTGATCCAACGAGACTTCGCGCTCTATCGTGAGCGGACCGCGATACCCAATGTCTTTCAACTTGGCGACAAAACTATCCATGCCGACTGCTCCCTCACCGAGTGGCATCTCGTTTCCGAGGCCATCGGCAACGCCTTCCGGCGGCCACGTTCCGTCCTTGCAATGCACGGACACCACGCGGGAAGACATCGTTTCGAGGGCTTTTATTGGTTCAGCGGTACCGTAGAGAATCATATTGGCCGGATCGAAGTTGATTTTCAGATTGTCTCGGCCGACCGCATCCATGAAATGCATCATTGCGTTTGCTCGTTCCTGACCCGTTTCTAAGGCGAACGTCATGCCATGTTTGGAAGCATGGTCGCAAAGGCGCTGAACGAGGTCGCGCATCGCAACAAAGACTGCATTGTTGTGATCTTCGGGCACGAATCCGATGTGACAAGCAAAGATCGGTATGCCCATCGCATGGCCCGTATCGATGATCATTTTCGCGCGCTGCTCGCGAGCAGCGCGGGTGGACGGAGGCACAAAGCCTACAGTGCGTTCAATGGTGGGCTTGTCGGCATAGCTTTCGCCCTCAAAGGCTGCCCAGATGGAGGTGACGACAAAATCTTCCGCGTCGGCAGCGGCCTTCCACTGCTCAGCTACACCGTCGAGCGGCACGTGTCCGGCGAATCCGAGATGCCCACATCGCAAGCCTAGCGACTTGACGGCTTGGATGGTTTTCCGGGGATTCTTTTCGCCCCAAAACATCAAGCCTACTTCCATTGGCGTCAACTCTGCCACGAAATTCTCCTTTTGTATTGTGCGTTCCCTGCGATAATGACACAAAACGTCTAATGGCCTATCCGTTTCGTTTGCTGGTGTTGTTTGGGCTGCTAGCCGCGATCGCCAACGCAGCGGACCGGCTCACCCTCGATCATATCGTTGGCGAGCTTCGATCCGAAGTGCGGCCCGGCGACGCGATGGATCGCATGCGTCGAGTGTATTCGACGGACCGCTGGTTCACGTTCCCGAAGTTTCACGACACAACCAAGTATGTAGCGGCGCAGATGAAATTAGCCGGCCTTCAGAACGTCGAGATTCTGGGAGCGCCGGCCGACGGCAAAACGCAAGCGGGGTTCTGGACAATGCCTCTGGCTTGGGACGTTACGAAGGCAACTCTCGAGATTGTCGAACCGCATGTTCCGGCAGATCAAAGGATGCTAGCGGATTATCTGAAGACTCCGGCATCCCTTGGAATGTGGAGCGGCCCCACGCCGCCAGGCGGCATCACCGCTGAACTCATAGAGGTGAAGACGAAGAAGCCGAATGAAGTAGCGAGTATGAATCTGAAAGGCAAGATCGTTCTTGCAGGTGATACCCGCTCGATCAAGACCGCTATGGCGAAAGCGGGAGCCGTTGGCGCTATCAACACATTCACGGAGAATCCAAGTTTGCGCGATGGACATCAGTGGATCAATGCATGGGGAGACAACGGATGGGGCTTCACCAAAAACAATGTCCCACTGCTTTCCTTTTCCATCTCGCCAAGAAAAGCTGATTTGATCCGAACGCTTCTCAAGAAGGGTCCTGTGAAGCTACGAGCGGTTGTCGACAGCCGTTATTACGAAGGTATTTATCCTTATTCGACCGGCGTTATTCCAGGCCTCGATCCACGTGAAGAGGTACTCATCCTGGGACATGCAGCAGAGCAAGGAGCTCACGACAACGCTACAGGTGTTGCCGCGATGCTAGAAGCGATGGCTTCTCTCAATCGTTTGATCTTAGCTGGGAAGCTAAAGCGTCCACGACGATCCATCCGGCTTCTTGTGATGGGAGAGTTGTATGGGTCGATGGATTATGTTGCCAAGAATCCCGACCGCATTCGAAATACAGTTGCTGCGATGTGCCTGGACGCACCGGCAGCAGCTTATGAGATTGCTGGGACCGAGTACTCGTTCTATATGAACCCGCATGTGGCCGCGAGCTGGGTAGACGCGCTAATTCTGCGGGTTGCTGAGACCTATTTTCCGCTGGTCAAAAGGCCGTGGCGTGAGAAGCCATTCACAGCGGGCACGGACACATTTCTTAGCGATCCGATGATTGGCGTACCGACTACCTGGGCCTACAGCGGCAGTGGTGTGGAGACTCACCATAACAGCGAAGATACTCCGAGCCGTGTGGATGAGCGTTCGCTTCGCGATATCTCGATTGTAACGGCGTCGTTTCTGTATTACGCCGCGATGGCAAGCGACATTGATGCGCAGTGGCTTGGTGAGCTGACGCTCACTCGCGCATATGACAAGATCTCGGCAGCGACATCGAACTCCCTCGAGACGGTGTTGAATGCGCACACGGAAGGTGAGATCTCATCGGCCCTACGGGACGCGATTGAAAAGATACATTACGTTGCAGCGCGCCAGAAGCAAGCAATCGGATCGATTGCGCGGGTCGCGCCAGGAGGCGCGAATATACTTAGCTCATTGACGTCGAGAGCGGCATCGTTTGAAAACGAGCAGGTTCAACGTGTCGAAGCGGCTGCTGGACGAAGAGCGGAACAACGAGAGACGCGCTCCGAGGCTTCGAGATTGGTCATAACGCGCAAGCGCTTCGGCAGCCTGCCACTTGATGATTTACCAGAAGAGAAGCGGGAAGGATATCCATCCGGCGCATGGTCCGAGCGGTTGATGACGGCGCTGTTCTGGTGCGACGGCCGCCGCTCCCTGGCCGAGGTTATTCGCCTTACCAGACTCGAACTTGGACCGGACACGTTCGACTATGAGGGATACTTTCGTTTCCTGGCGCGGCATGGATATGTCACGGTCAAGGATCATTAAGAGGCTGACTCATTGGACATTCTAATCGTTCTGTCTGCCCTTCTTTTCCTGACAATTGTTGCTTATCGGGGATATAGCGTTATTCTGTTCGCTCCTGTTGCGGCTTTGCTTGCGGTGTTTCTTACTGGGCCGAGCCTCGTTCTGCCCTTTTATTCCGGTGTCTTCATGGAAAGAGCGGCAGGATTTCTGAAGCTCTATTTCCCGATTTTTCTGCTTGGCGCGGTTTTCGGCAAACTGATGGATGTATCCGGATTTGCGCGATCGATTATACGGGCGTTGGGGTCCGTTATGCGTCCGAGTCAAGCGATGTTGTCGATTGTGCTGGTATGCGCGGTGCTCACGTATGGAGGAGTGTCGCTCTTTGTAGTTGCTTTCGCCGTGTATCCGTTTGCCGCAGAGCTATTTCGTACGGCCGGCATTCCGAAACGCCTGATTCCGGCGACGATTGCGCTGGGTGCTTTCACATTCACGATGGATGCGCTGCCCGGCTCACCGCAGATACAGAATCTCATCCCCACGACATTCTTCAAGACGGATGCGTGGGCCGCGCCATGGCTCGGCCTGAGTGGGGCATGTTTTTTGTTTTTGACAGGAATGTTCTATCTCGAATGGCGGCGTCGGCAAGCTGCGCGTGCAAATGAAAGTTACGGTCCGGTGGATGCCGACCTGTCCACGCCGCTCGATCTGGGGAAACTGCCACACCCCTTGCTGGCAGCGCTGCCTCTGGTGCTGGTTGGGGTGCTCAACAAAGTCCTGACTTCGCGAATTCCTCCTGTTTACGGGCAGAAGTTCGACTTCAGCGCCCAGGGTATACAGGGTCCGGCAGCGATCGATGTGGCTGCTGTATCGGCGCTTTGGGCGGTGCAGATTGCTTTATTTGCGGCCATCGTTGTGATTGTCGTGATCGCCTGGCAGAGAATTCGCTTGACGTTCCAGGTTGCGACCGGTTCGGCGGTTGGGGGAGCCATTCTTGCGTGTTTGAATACTGGCTCCGAATACGGTTTTGGAGCCGTAATTGCGCTGCTTCCAGGCTTTCGCGCCATCAATGATTTTCTGTCTCGTACGATTGAAGACACCTTGCTGAACATTGCCGTCACCACGAACGTGTTGGCAGGCATAACCGGGTCGGCTTCGGGCGGATTGAGTATCGTCCTGGGATCTCTTGGACAGACTTATGTCGAGCGCGCGCAAGCCGCCGGGATTCCACTGGAAGTTTTGCATCGCATCGCCGCCATGGCGAGCGGCGGAATGGATACATTGCCGCACAACGGCGCAGTAATCACGCTGCTGGCGATCACGGGTCTGACGCACCGGCAATCATACCCCGATATTTTCATGATGACGATCTTCAAAGTGGCTGCGGCATTCTTCGCGATCGTCCTTTACCGCCTATTTGGCCTGCAATGACGATAGACTAATACAGGCAGCGCATGAAGATCTTTCTCTCGGCGGCCGTAGCTATACTTGCGACCTCATGGTCCACGCTACTGGGGCAGGACACCGGCGCCTTCACGACTAGAGTGCGGCCGGTGCTCGCAAAGCATTGCTTTTCCTGTCATAACGCGAAGCTCACCTTTGCCAACTTAAATCTGGAAACGCTTTCTGGAGAAGGACACGGCGCGGCATGGTCCAAAGTTCGCGAGAAGGTGATCGCCGGAAAGATGCCGCCTCCCGGACAGGCGCAACTCAGCAAATCTGACCTTTCGGCCATCACAAGCTGGATCGACGGTTTGACGAAGCCGATTGAGACAGCAAGCGCGCCCGGACGAGTAGTGGCGCGCCGTTTGAATCGTGTCGAGTACAACAACACGATTCGCGATCTGCTGGGAGTTCCCGGCCGACCTGCGGACGAGTTTCCGGTGGACGACTCGGGTTATGGCTTCGACAATATCGCCGATGTTCTGACCGTTTCTCCCATGCTAATGGAGAAGTACATGGCCGCCGCCAATCGGATTTCGCGATTGGCAGTGTTCGGAGAGACCGTTCCCGAGAAGCCAACGCGCCTGGTCCGCCTTCTGAACAGGCGATCGCACGACGCAAGTGATGTGCTGTCGAACGGAAACTACGGCGCATATCTTCCGTACTCGATGCGTGGCGCAATGTACGGTTCCTGGACGTTTCCCGTGGATGCGGAGTACGAGTTCCGGCTTCGTATCGCCAATTTTCGACCCGGGCCTGAGGCTCCTGCCCTTACGGCCGAGGAACGACGGCTACGGCGAGCGCAACGCGCCGCCGGTATTGTTATTGAACCGACAGCGGAAGAATTGAAAGCGCGGGAAGAGACTGCTCGCAATGCTGCGCCGCCGAGGAAATTGATTCTTGCGGTTGACGGAACTCCAGTCATCAGCACAGTTGTTGAGGGAACCGCGACTTTTGGATACGAACGAGGCGAGTTTGTCGCTCGAGCGCCTATAAAGGCAGGAGAACGACTCCTCCGAGCATCGTATCCGGAACTTGCCGATCTCGAAGATCCGCGGCTGAATATCAACCCTGACAAGCGCCGCGGATTGTTTGTGGATTACATGGAGATCGTTGGTCCGTTTAACCCGAGCAAGCAACCTCCACCGAGTTATCAACGGCTGTTTGTGTGCGGCCATTCCCCCGGCGGTCATGGCGCTCAATGCGGCCGAACTATTCTCGATAGCCTGTTGAAACGAGCCTATCGCCGTCCGGTCACACAAAAGGAAGTCGATGCGAAGCTGCAACTGGTCGCCCTCGCGCAAAAGGAAGGTGATTCTTTCGAAGAAGGGATTCGGTTGGCGCTTGAAGCAGTATTGGCATCGCCCGATTTCCTTTTCCGCTCCGAACGCAATTCGGACCGCGCTCTTAGCGACTACGAGCTGGCGTCGAGGCTCTCCTATTTCCTTTGGTCTAGCATGCCCGACGAAGCGCTACGTCGTGCTGCGGATACCAAGAGTCTGCAAAAGCCGGGGGTGCTTGAAGCACAGGTCAGACGAATGCTGGCTGATGGGAAGGCGTCCAACCTAGTTGAGAATTTTGCCGCTCAATGGCTGCAGTTGCGCAATCTGGGCCGAACCAAACCTGACCCGGCTCGTTTTCCGACATTCGATGACGAGCTTTTGGACGCAATGAAACGCGAGACAAATCTGTTTGTCGAAGCGGTGTTTCGTGAGAATCGCAGCATTCTCGATTTCATCGATGCTCCGTTCACGTATCTGAACGGACCGCTTGCCCGACACTACGGAATTACGGGCGTTTCGGGGGAAGAGTTCCGGCGAGTCAACCTCGACGGAGAGCAAAGAAGCGGACTCCTGACGCAAGGGGCCATTCTCACTGTCTCCTCGTACCCTACGAGAACGTCCCCGCCGGTCCGCGGGAAATGGGTGCTCGAAAACTTGCTGGGCGCCGCCCCTCCGCCACCACCGCCAGATGTTCCGGTGCTCGATGAGTCAAAGAACGCGGGAGCGATGTCTCTGCGCGAACGGCTGGAGCAACACAGGAAGGATCCGAGCTGCTCGGCGTGCCACAATTCGATGGATCCCATCGGCTTTGGTCTCGAGAGCTACGACGGCGTTGGCAGTTGGCGCACTCATGACGGCAAGGTAGCAATCGACACTTCCGGTGTGTTACCCGACGGAAAATCCTTCAAAGGCGCTAAAGATTTGAAGCAGATTTTGCGTTCCCAATCGGAAGCCTTTACTCGGAATTTTACGGAGAAATTGTTGACCTTTGCGTTGGGACGCGGATTGGAATCATATGACAGCGATGCGGTCGAGGAGATCGTGAGACAAGCTGCGCGAAACGACTACAAATTTTCTAATCTGGTACTTGGAGTCGTGAATAGCCGGCCATTTCGGACGCGCGACGGAGAGGGAGGTAAGTTGTGAACATCAGCGTGAAGAAGCACCTGCCGAGACGGACATTTCTGCGGGGGATTGGGGCAGTGATGGGACTGCCGCTACTCGATGCGATGGCTCCAGCATTTGCAGCCCCTGCGAACTCGAAGTCTCCTTCGCGAATGGCGTTCCTCTACTTCCCGAACGGCGTCCAAGTGGAATCGTGGTGGCCTAAAGTTGACGCTCAGACCAGCGCATTGACCGAGAATCTTCCGCCTGTGTTGCAGCCTCTGGCGCCGCTTCGGGGGGACGTGCTCCTGTTGGGCGGACTGACAAACGACGGTGGCCGAGCGCATGGAGACGGGCCCGGCGACCACGGCAGAGCAGGAGCCGCTTACCTTACAGGCGCTCATCCGAAGAAGACATTCGGCAAGGACATCCAGGCTGGGCTCTCGATCGATCAAATGGTGGCGCAGAAGCTTGGAGGACAAACACGGTATGCGTCGTTGGAACTCGGATGTGAAGAAGGCATTCAGGGTGGGAATTGCGATAACGGCTATAGTTGCGCGTACAGCAACAGCATCTCCTGGCGGACTCCGTCTACGCCGAACCCACCTGAAATTCGACCGCGCGCTGTCTTCGAGCGATTGTTCGGCGCGAGTGATGTCGAAAAGGACCCGGTGCGGCGCGCCAGGAACGCGCGATACCGACGGAGTGTGCTCGATTCCGTCCTGGCCGATGCGACACGTTTGCAATCGGAACTGGGAAGCGCTGACCGCCGTAAGGTAGATGAGTACCTGTATGCGATCCGTGACATTGAAACGCGTGTCGAGAAGGCGGAACAAGAGAACAAGGTTCGGATTGAGCCGACGCTAGACCGACCGTCTTCGAGTGTTCCAGAGCATTACGGTGAACATGCGCGTTTGATGTTCGATTTGATCACTGCTGCGTTTCAAACGGATTCGACCCGCGTGATTACGTTCCTGATGGCAATTGAGCAGAGCAATCGGGCGTATCGCGAAATCGGCATCACGGATTCGCACCACGGACTGACTCACCATGGTGGCGATAAGGAGAAGATCGCCAAGTGTGTTCAGATCAACCGCTATCAGATAGAGCAGTTGGTTTACTTCATCGGAAAGTTGAAGTCCACACCGGACGGTGACGGCACATTGTTCGATCACGTGATGGTCTCGTACGGAAGCGGTCTCGGCCGAGATCACGATCACGATAATCTACCTACTTTGCTGACCGGCCGAGGAAATGGATTGTTTCATCCGGGACGTTACGTCAAATATCCAGTGGATACACCTCTCGCAAATCTCCATTTATCGATGATGGAGCAAATGGGTGTGTCCGGAAAATCTTTCGCTGACAGTACGGGCAAGCTCGATTATTTGACGAGTTTATAGCGCTTACTACGAGGACAAGGACGGCTTACGAGCCAACTTGTCGGCGAACTCGATCGCTCGTATGAGGCTGTGTGTAGATGCAACACCTGTTCCCGCGATATCGAATGCTGTTCCATGGTCTACCGATGTCCTAATAATCGGAAGGCCAAGAGTAATATTCACGCCACCTTCGAAGTCAAGTAGTTTGAGCGGAACGTGCCCCTGGTCGTGATACATGCATACAATTGCGTCGAATTGTTTCCGACGTACTGCCATATAAAACAATGTATCTGGAGGAAAAGGACCCTGAACCGGGAATCCTTTCTCCTGCGCCCACTTCACGGCCGGGATGATTTCTTTGATTTCCTCATCCCCGAATAGACCATTTTCACCGGCGTGCGGGTTGAGTCCCGCGACTGCGATTCGCGGAGATGGAAGGAGATTGGCGACAGCATGCGCTGTCAATTCGATGATCGTTTGTATCCGCGCTTGTTTTGCGGCATGGATTGCTTGGAGAAGCGACATATGCGTGGTTACGTGGGTCACAATCAAATCATCGGAGGCAAGCATGATTGTGACATCGTCCTTGCCGCAAAGCTCTCCAATCAATTCGGTGTGGCCAGTAAACGTGGAATCCGATAGCCGGGTAGCTTCTTTATTCATGGGAAGCGTGATCATCGCGGCAATCTCTCCCGCAATCGCCGCGTGAGTCGCCGCGATGACGTATTCCCGGGCTGCATAACCTGCTTTTTGATTCAGCTTGCCCGGAGTAATTTCGCTCTGTTCGATGATTTTTTGATCGATGATATTCAGAGAGTTCGGTTGATACCCAGCGGCAGATTGAATCGAACGCAAGCTAACGCCATAACGGAGATGGTCGTTATAGAAGCGCATCGCTTCCGTGTCTCCGAATACGACGACCGGCCAAGTCAACTCGCCGGCAGCAAAAGCCTTCAAGAGAATCTCGGGGCCAACTCCACTCGAATCTCCAATGGTGACGCCGTACGGCAATCTATCCCGCATCTTGTTCCAGTATCCGACGAACGCTACAGATTACGTCCATCTGGCCGAATCCGCCTGCTTTCGTGATAACGACGAGATCACGCTTGTAGCCAGGTAGGCAATTGTGCAGATCCGCGTTAGCTATTCGGGAAACGGCTATCCCCGGCAATACTTCTGAGATCGGATGCAGTGACGGGTGTCCTAAAGCGGCGATGAAAGCGAATGCCGTGTCGCCTCCGATGAGAAAAACAGCGTCCTGCCTATGGTTCCGTAGCATGCTTATAGTGTGTTCTGCCCTGCGTTTTGCGACCGCTTCCGGACTGAGCCCGTTTGAAAAGTCGAGAGCCAATACCATCCAGTTCTCCTTCGTCTCATGGCTCAAACAACCGCAGCGAAGGGCATGTGCAACTTGCAATTCGGAGCAACCCGTCCGGCTTCCATTCACAACCAGACAGGTCGGAACGCGCGGAAACGCTTCGACTGCGCTTGTTGTATTCGGACGGAGCCGATGTGCCAAGGCTCGGGCAATGGCGGCCGGACCAGCGAGGATACGTAACGTCTCGTCGGCAAGTATCGTGTCGACCGCGTTCAAGACGTCGACATCATTCTCACCGTCGAAGATTACGCATGGTAGATCGGGACCTATCAGTTCCCGAACCGAACTTGAACTAACGGGATTGAGAACATCCTTAGCTGCTGATGTTTCGTGTAATTGCCGATCATTTACGTAAAGTAGGCCATCTTTTAGCGTGCGCCCTTGCGCTGGATATGCCGGAACATAACCTATCTGGAAATACGGAAATAACCCATAAATCGCGTTCAGCTCTGAACGGATGTTTCCTCTGAGGGTGGAGTCTGTTTTCTTGTAAATAAAGTTCGGTGTGTCGCCGTATTGGCGTGTGATAGATACTACGCGTGCAGCTGCCCCAGCCGGGACGCTGTGTCTGGTTTCGCTATCCACGACCACGACCTCGGCGAGATCGCCGGGCATGGGCTGGGTGGTGACAACAGCCTGAAATCCGAACGCGGCGAAGACTGAGCCAACCTCGAGAGCGCCGGTCATGTCATCTGCGATCGATAGAATTCGCATATTGAGACGGCCCGATTGCGATGGCCGTACGACTGGATAATGACACGAATGTGAATCTTGCGCATAACAGGATGTCTTATGAATTAGGCATTCACGGTAGATCCACCGTCAGTAAGTACTAAACGACGGCTCACATAGAGGGCAAAGGGGTTAGTGCTGCTTGCATATCAAGTACTGCTGCTTGTATCTATTTTGCCAAAAACTGAAGTTTTCCTCCTGATAAGGTGAAAGACTAAGGCAGCCTAGCTCTACTGAGCTTGTATTGCACGTCGTAGACGTCTAGTGTTCGGCTTGTATTCGAAACGCAAATAACCTTGAAAGTTGCATAGCGCAAGCCTTGCACTGAACCCAGTGGTTGCCTGGACCGGCGAAGCGTGTCTACACACACGCGTCTCAATTCAACTAGAAGCGCCCCGACTACATGTAATTCTTGTTATCATCGCTCTCGACGAGAGAGGTAGGCATGCTCATCTCCAGACGGTCCCTATTTGAATCGATGGCCAGCGCGGGAGCCATGCGCTCACTGGGAGTGCTGACTGCTTCCGTGACAGTTCCGCGGAGTCAAGCGCAAGTCACTCCGGGAATCGCTACTTTTTCACCTGAGATCGAGCCGATCGTTGCTCTGATCGAAGGTGTCTCCAAGGATAAAGCGGCCGAGGTAGTCGTGGCACAACTCCGTGCCGGCGTTTCCTATAAGGAACTGATGGCCGCACTGTTCCTCGCGGCAATCCGAAACATCAATCCGAGGCCGCCGGGGTTTGCGCTTCACAGTGTGTTTGTCATTCACGCCGCTCACGTCATCGGTCTGCAATCCCCTCCAAATTCCCGTCCTCTGCCTCTCTTCTATGCGCTGGATGTCTTCAAGACGGCGCAGGAACGCGATGCTCGATCGTCAACCGGCGATTACGTGATGCGGTCCATTGACCAAACGAACATTTCAGCAGCCAAGGCCTTGCCGGAGTTTTTGTCTGCGATGGAATCCTGGGATTCGCCCAGAGCCGAGCGCGCTGTAACTTCGGTTGCTCGCCACCGCAGCGCAACCGAAGCGTTCGAGCCAATGTGGCGCTATGGCGTGCGGGATTACCGCAACATCGGTCACAAAGCCATCTTCGTCGCTAATGCCGAGCGTACACTCCGGACGATCGGCTGGCAGCACTCCGAGCCCGTGCTCCGCTCTCTCGTACTCGGCCTGCTCGATTTCGGTCTAGAACAAGAGGTCAATGGCTACGCCTTTGTTGATCAATGCTATTCCAGCAACGTCGATCAAGTAAGCAAGATTCTTCCACGAATGGCCGCGGACTGGTCTGTGAAACCGGCTGATCCAGCTGTCACCCGCACCATTTTGAAGGAAATTCGAACCGCTTCGCCCAAGCAAGCATGTGCCGCTGTGGGCGAACGTCTTGCCAAGGGCGCCGTGGGTCCGGCGACGATCTGGGATGCGGTTCATCTTGCTGGCTGTGAGTTGCGTATGCGCGTATCGGGAAGCGCTTCCATCATCGGCGTGCATGCGGTCACGTCTTGCAATGGTCTACATCACGCCTACCTTTCAGCAAGTGATCCGGCGGTACGCTTACTTATCCTGTTACAGTCTGTTGGCTGGATGGGTCAGTTTCGAACTTGGGCGGAAACTCGTAAGGACAACGTGCGACCCTTATCAATTGAGGACCTCAAGCCCAGTGCGACTGAGGTAAATTCGGAGAGTGCCTTGGCCGACGTGTTCAAAAACGATGGTTCAAATCTCGATGATTCCTTCGCTCGCGTGATGCGCCTGACGCGGACCGTGGAGGGCAGACGAGCATTCCTGAAGACTGCAATGCAAATCACTGTCGGGAAAGCGGACGAGGTTCACTACTACAAATATCTTGCGTCGCTGGCTGAGGATATTCCTCTCGTAAGCCCAGAGTGGCAACCTTACTTGTCTGCTGCCGTGATTTCTTACAGCAAAGGTTCGAAAGATCCGGAGCCGGTCTGGGCGCAACGAGCGAAGGCAGCACTTGGCTCACTAGCATGAGAACATCTGGAATCGCTGCATCGTTGGGGATCCTGCTCACTTCCATCCCTTGTTTTCCGCAGGCGACCGTGGACTTCATACGCGAAGTTCAACCGATTCTTGTGAGCCGCTGCCATTCCTGTCACGGCAGCAAGTTGCACCTGGGTGAACTGCGACTTGACCGCAAGAGCGACGCCTTGCGCGGTGGTGGGTCTGGTGTGCCGGCAATTGTTCCACATAAGAGCGCGGAAAGTCTCTTATACGATACGTCGCAGGTCTCGACGCGAAGACCGTTATGCCGCCGGCAGGTCCGCGCCTTACGCCGCAGCAGATTGAAACTCTAAAAAACTGGATTGATCAGGGAGCAGTTTGGCCTGAAGCGGATGCAGAGCCGAGTGCTCAAAAGCCCGCACTTGATCATTGGGCATTCAAGCCGAGAGGGCGTCCAGTCCCACCGCAGGTCAAGGACAAAAAGTGGATACGCAATCCAATCGACGCGTTCGTTCTTGCGAAGCTCGAGGCTCGCGGATGGAAACCGTCGCCCCAGGCAGAAGCGTACCAACTTCTGCGTCGCTTTCACTTGAATCTGACAGGCCTACCTCCATCTATCGGCGAACAGGATGCACTGCTTCGCGATCCGACGCCGGAGGCGCTCGATCGCGTCATCGACGATCTGCTGGGACGGGCAATGTACGGCGAACGGTGGGCGAGGCATTGGCTCGATTTGGTTCGGTACGCCGACACAAACGGATATGAACGTGATGCCATCAAGCCTCATGCCTGGCGTTACCGCGATTACGTAATTCGATCGTTGAATCAGGACAAACCTTACGATCGCTTTGTTCTCGAGCAGTTAGCAGGCGATGAATTACCAGATCGCAACGCCGAGACGATGATCGCGATGGGCTTCAACCGACTGGGCGCCTGGGACGATGAGCCCGCCGATCCTGAGACGGATCGTTTCGATCAGCTTGACGACGTCGTTAGCACTACCTCGCAGGCATTTCTCGGAGTAACTCTCGGCTGCGCGCGATGCCACAACCACAAGTTCGATCCCTTGACGGCTCGTGATTACTACTCGATGGTCGCGATCTTTAACGGCCTCCAGCGTCCGCGAAACGGCAGAACGGAGCTTGATTTGGCCGTGGGTACCTCGGAAGAACTCGAGCGTGAAGCATCGCGCGATTGCAAGATCGAGCCCATTAGAAAGCAGATTGCCGAACTTCGGGAGAAGTTCAGGCGAGAATTTCTCGATAGCGGCAAGAGTTCACTGGGATTGGAAGCCCTGGAGGCATTTCGCGCCGAGCCCGCGAAACGGACCGACAATCAGAAGGCTTTGGTTGCGAAGTTAGGCAAAGATCTCGATAAGGAAATTTCGCTCGCAACTCCCGCCAGCGTCAACAATGAAATAAAAGATCTCGAGACGCAGATCGCTGCCCTGCGCGAATCCACTCCCGACTTGCCGCGCAGCTACTTCCTGAACGAACCAAAACCGCCAGGAACAACTCATCTTCTGATTCGCGGCAACGCAAGAGCGCCTGGACCTGAAGTTCCTCCGGCGGTTCCTGCCATTCTCACGAAAACTCAGCCGATGTTCCCACAATCAGCTGACACCAGCATGCGGCGTCTGACTTTGGCGCGGTGGATCGCTGATCCGGAGAATCCTTTGACGGCGCGAGTAATCGTGAATCGTGTGTGGCAAGCACATTTCGGCGAAGCGTTGGTTCGCACACCGAGTGATTTCGGAAGGATTGGCGAGAAGCCAACGCATCCAGAATTGCTCGATTGGCTTGCCAATTGGTTTGTCGAGAATGGCTGGTCACTCAAGAAGCTTCATCGCCTTATCATGACGAGCAATACCTATCGCATGAGCAAACGATCTGTCCCCGCGTACGTCGCGGAAGATCCTGAGAATCGTCTGCTGTGGAGAGTGCCCTACGCCCGTCTCGAAGTAGAAGCGATTCGCGATTCCATGCTCGCCGTGAGCGGCAATCTGAATACGACAATGTACGGGCCCGGTATGTATCCTTTCGTTCCCCGACAGGCTCTGGAAGGCAGCAGCGACCCGGATAAGATCTGGCAGCCATTCAATGAGAGCGAAGCGTCGCGTCGGACCATCTATGCATTCATCAAGCGATCGATGATTGTCCCGATGCTGGATGTGCTTGACTTCTGCGACACGTCCCGAAGTTCCCCGAAAAGGATCAACACGAGTGTCGCGCCGCAAGCCCTCACGCTGTTCAATGGAGATTTCGTGAACAGACAGGCGCGACATCTGGCGGCGCGGTTAGCCCTAGAAGCCGGTCCCGATCTCAAGCGGCAGATCGAGTACGCCTATAGGCTATGCTTTGCGCGATTGCCATCGACGTCTGAGCTGTCGTCATTGATCCGCTTCGTAGATGAGCAAGGTGGAGGGAAAAGCGCCATGGAGCAACTATGTCGCGTCATCCTCAATATGAACGAGTTCGCATACACGGATTGAGATCATCATGAACAAGGATCGTCGCCATTTTCTTCGCAGTATTGGGGCCGGGTTTCCGATGCTTGCACTCGTCGATCTACTCAGCCGGGATGGTTTCTTCGCAAAGCACGCGACTGCAGCGCCCTCCAGCGCTGGAACGAATCCACTTGCCGCAAAGCCACCACACTTTGCAGCCAGAGCCAAACATGTTGTCTTTCTTTTCATGAATGGCGCTCCAAGTCAAGTGGACACTTTTGACCCCAAGCCCGATCTTACTCGGCATCACGGCGAGCCGTACAAGGGTGATCTCACAGTAGGATCGAACATGCGTGCCGTCGGACACCTGATGGCTTCGCCATTCGAGTTCCGCAAGCACGGCCAAAGTGGTCTTGAGATCAGCAGTCTGTTCCCGCACACGGCGAAGTTCGCTGATGATCTCTGCGTGCTTCGATCGCTGTATACGGATACCGCGGCGCATGCCTCCGGCTGCTTACAGATGAATACAGGGAGTATCCTCATCGGAAAGCCGTCTCTCGGTTCATGGCTATCGTATGGGCTGGGTACCGATAACGAGAACATGCCGGCTTTCGTCGTCATGACCGATCCGCGCGGCGGTCCCATCGGCAGCGCATCGAATTGGACCGCCGGTTACATGCCGGCCGCGTACCAGGGTACCCTGTTCCGAAGTGGCGGAACGCCGTTGCTCGACCTTGCAACACCCGAAGGCGTCAACAAGCAAACACAGCGGCATGCGCTCGACCTGCTGAAGGAGATGAATGAGGCGCACATGCAGTTGCGCCCGGATGAGAGTGAACTGGCTGCGCGTATTGAGTCCTACGAACTCGCATACAGAATGCAGACGTCCGCGGCGGAAGCAGTCGATCTCGATCGGGAGTCTCCGCAGACGCGTGCAATGTATGGGCTGGATGAGAAGATTACTTCCGACTTTGGGAGAAAATGTCTGGTCACGCGCAGGCTGTTGGAACGCGGTGTACGTTTCGTCCAACTGTATTCCGGCGGAGGCCACATCGAGGATACCTGGGACGGCCACAACGATTGCATCTCGAACCATAAACTTCACGCCGGGGAAACCGATAAGCCTATCGCCGCTCTGATTGCCGATTTGAAGCGCACTGGACTTTGGGATGAAACGCTTCTTGTCTGGGGCGGGGAATTCGGCCGCACTCCAACGAGCGAAGGTGTAGGAAAACCGGGCCGTGATCACGATTGGCATGGGTTCAGCATGTGGCTAGCTGGCGCCGGTGTGAAAGGCGGTCAGGCGATTGGATCTACGGATGAGCTAGGTTTCAAAGCCGTAGAAGAACCAATCCATGTGTCAGATCTTCACGCGACAATCCTGCACTTGATGGGGCTCGACCATACACGCCTCACGTACTTCTACTCCGGACTGCAGCAAAGAATAACCGGAGTTCGTGGGAACGTAGTCAAGAAGGTGTTGGCATGAGCGGGAACACGCGGCATATGTTCGGAGCCCTGGAAGTCTAGGTGTCGTATCTGTTCCGGACGCTCGTTCTCGCCGTGTTCGTCACACCGCTCCTCGGCCAGACGATAGATTCGTTCCATCTGCCCTCGAAGACGACGTTCCCGGCGGCCATGCCCCGTTACCCAAACGTGTGGTTTTACGTGGATGCCAGCTTGGTGAAGTCGCATGACGAAGCGGTGAAGTTCGTCACTCGGCGACTCCGCGAGAAGATGCGTTTGCCTGAGTATTTTCCTCCTTTCGATAACCCTGAAGGGTGTGACTACGAAGTGCGCGTTGAGCATCTGCAGCCCTGGGTGGACCGCGCGCAGCGTCAGCTTCAGCATGCGCACGCCTTTCATATGCGCTATTACTACTCGGCGCTCAATTCTGCAGTGCTTCAAAAGGTGAGGCTGGATCGTAAGCAAGGCGCTCGAGACTTCTACCGCTTTGCGGCCAGCGCACATTATGAAGTGGAACATGCAAACCCGCATCATGCTGACGTTGAGACATGTCCCATCTGCGGACGCGCCGGAGAATACGCGGCGGTCAAAGGGAACCTCGTGGAACAAGTTCACGATCCACTGGGTCTTGAGCTAGTCCTAAAAGGGACGATCCAAGGAAAGCAAGTAAACTTCGAAGATTGGGAACATCGCCCGCTGGGCGGTATTACCGCCCTATCGGATCAACTGCTGGTCTCAATCGTCGAGTTTCCAGGTCAAACATCTGATCGGAACACGTATCGCATTGGAATTGTCGTTCTCGAACCCAAGAAGTGACCGATTTGTGGAGGTTACGACGACACACCGCCAGGACGGATCCGAGACGCCAGCCCTTCAGTTGATGATCCACGTATAACGGTCATAGCCGTAGCGATCAATGACGCAACGTCGGTCAGATTCGCTGGCAGTATCATCGTAGTCCCCGTTTTTGCCAGATTTCCGAATTCTTTCACATACTGTTCGGCGACTCTTAATTGGACTGCTTCCAGGCCGCCAGGAGTCCCGATTGCGTCTGCAACCCGGCGGATGCCCTCGGCGGTCGCGGTCGCTACCGTCAGAATTGCCGCTCCCTGTCCTTCGGCTTCATTGATCTGCTGCTGCTTCCGCGCCTCAGAGGCTTTGATCACCTGCTGCTTCTGGCCTTCAGCTGTATTGATGGCGGAATCACGTGCTCCTTCAGAATTCAGAATGGTTGCCCGCTTCTCGCGCTCGGCTCTCATCTGTTTCTCCATCGCTGCCAGAACATCCTGCGGAGGCGTAATGTTCTTTATCTCGTAGCGGAGTACCTTGACACCCCAGGCTTCCGACGCTTTATCGAGCTCGCTAACAACCGAAATGTTGATGTTGGTTCGTTCTTCAAATGTACGATCGAGTTCGATCTTGCCGACTTCACTCCGCAATGTCGTCTGCGCTAGTTGAGAAATCGCAAAGTTATAGTCATAAATTCCGTATGAAGCGCGCTCCGGATCGAGCACTCGCAAGTACAGCACTCCATCGATACCGACCTGCACGTTGTCGCGCGTGATGCAAACTTGCTCGGGAATATCGATTGCGATTTCCTTCAGGCTATGTCGATAGCGGATGGCATCAAGGAACGGAATGAGTATGTGGAAGCCGGCATGAAGTGTGCCGCTATATTTCCCGAGTCGCTCAACAACGTATGCGCTCTGCTGCGGTACGACGACTGCAGTCTTCGCAATGGTAACGATTGCCAGCGCTACAAAGGCAATTGTTGCTATTAGACCAAGATCCATGGGGTGCTCCTCATAGTAGGCTGCGAACATTTAGCGTCAGCCCTTCGACGCGCTCCACCTGACAACGCTGGCCTTTCAGAATGTACGTGCTGCCCACGTTGCGAGCATTCCAGGCGCTGCCTCGCAGTTCCACTTTTTCGATCTCATTGATAGGGATGTCGCCTAAGGCAATTGCGGTTTCTCCGACCATGGTATCGACCGGTCGGTCGGATCCTCTCCCAATTCTGCGTTGTAAAGGCTTTCGAAAAAGCACGAGAAGCGCTATGGAGATTACTCCGAAAAGGAGCCATTGAAGCCACGGTGGGCCAGCGAGTCCGAGTGCTCCCACCAAGCCAACAAAGATTGCGCCGACTCCAAAGAAAAAAATGAAAAAGCCGCCCGGAGTGACCAACTCAAGAACGAAGAGGAGGCACCCGGCCAAAAGCCAGAGCCACCATGAAGCCATTCCAGACATGCTGTCATGGAACTATATCAGGTGACATCGCGCCTCTTTGTACTGCGATGATTCGGATGCCTGTGATCCGGATCACCTATACGTCGGATACTTTGCCGCATTTGGGGAATGTTGGTGAGAGTTATGTTTGGATGGTTCGGAAGTAAAGAGCATAAGGGTAGCTGTCTACACGCGTAAGAATCTATGGCCGCTCTCTGGTATTTCCGTGAGTATCCGAACGTTTCTTGGTCCCGTGAAGTCGTAGTCGAAGGCCCGCCACCGGGATAGCGGGAGTTGTATATGAATCTCTTCACGCGAGATTTACAGCTTCGGCCCGGAGGCGAGGTAAGAGGTTACGTCGTCAAGTCGCTCTGGGACCGGGTGAGTCCTTAGGCGCTCAATGCAGCAAGAGCGCTCGCAAGAACCGCGGAGCCGGTGGCGATGTCTTCTATCGATGCGTACTCGTCGGGCCTGTGACTCCAGCCATTGCGGCACGGGATAAACAACATGGCGGTCGGCGCGATTCGGGACAAGAACAACGAATCGTGATACGCCCGACTCACCATCGCGCGATACGACACTCCACAGGATTGAGCCGACTCTGTCAAAGCAGCAACAATACCTGAGTCGCAGTACGCGGGCTCGTCTGCGTTGAGTACTTCGATTTTTAGATTCACTCCACGACGCTCGGCAATGTCTCGCCCAGCCTCTTGTACACCCTGAAGGACAACGTCCCGGCGAGATCCGTCGATATCCCTGATATCCAGATCGATTTGAACACGGCTTGGAATGCTGTTGACCGCGCCTGGGAAGATTTCGCACACTCCACAGGTCGCGACGGTGTCAATCGATTTCGTAGACAAGGCAAGCCGTTCCGCAGCAAGAGCGATCTCCGCGCCGGCAAGAAAGGCGTCGTGACGATCCGGCATGAGCACAGCGCCCGCGTGTCCGCCTTCGCCTTCCAGAGTCATGCGCACAGTTGCTGGGGCGGAGATCGCAGTCACCACGCCAACAGAGAGTTGTTCTCTTTCGAGTAGCGGACCTTGCTCGATATGTAACTCGACAAAGGAGCTGTAATAGTGTGGACCAAGGGCAACCGATGAGAGATCGCCCGTGAATCCTACAGCTTCACGAGCCGAATTGAGTGTGGTGCCGTTCCTATCCTGCAGACGGTCCCCGGCCGCTGCACTCAACGCTCCGGACAGCAGCCGGCTTCCGAGACATCCGATGCCGAATCGTGTCGGCTCTTCTGACGTAAACATCAACAGTTCTATGGACCGCCGAGGTTTGTAGCCGCCCGCTTGCAACGCGCGAATCGCTTCCAACTCTCCGAGCACTCCAACAGTGCCGTCATACATCCCAGCGTTCGGAATAGCGTCGATGTGCGATCCCGTTCCCACCGCTGCTTCGCTCGGACTGGAGCCTTGCCATCTCGCAAACATGTTGCCCACAGCATCTTCGCGGACAACAAGACCAGCGGCCATCGCCAAGCCCTTTATGTAGGCCCTCGCTTGCAGATCGACAGGAGTGAAAACTACTCGTGTGACAGCGGGAGCAATCGCATCCGAATAGGAAGCGAGCCGATCCAATTCCAAAGCAATGCGTTCCGCGTCGATGACGAACTTCATGACCGAGTCAGAGGATGGCGGTTCCAATCTTTGTAGATCAAATAGCGGGATGGGGTTCTACCCAGCGCTCCAAACCACTGCGGACAATACGGGCCCATCCAGATGACGTCTCCTGCGCTGACGGAATACCAGTGGTCTCCTAATCGATAAATGCCGCCGCCATCGAGCATCATCAGGCCGTGCTCCATGACGTGCATTTCCACCATTGGAAGAGCGGCGCCCGGATCGAATGTCATGGAGTTCACCGCAAAATCGAAACCGCTGTCTTGCGGAACCAATGGCCGGACCTGAATTGAGTCATCTCCGAGAAGCGAAGATGGCTGTACTGCGCTTTCATCTCCACTGAAGGCGTCTGGTGTCTCTACACCTGTCAGTGACTGGTATTTCTTCTCGATAACTACAACTTTCGTCGGCAACTCTGCCAGTACGTGGAAATCCGAGCCCTGCGGCGCATAGGCGAATTGGCCACGAGACAGAGAGTTCCGTCCTGCGCTGATTTGTCCGTCAAGCACGTAGACGAAGCGCTGCCCCAGTACTGTTCCAAGGTGGCCGCCTGCTTCCATCTCGGCCGTATACTGCAGGAACCCCGCACCCGCTGCGGGCGAGATATGTACGATCGCTGTAGCGTTCTTCATCCCGGGGAGCGGAGCACGCACGAAGGTATCCGGCGTGAGCAGTAGATGATTACCGCGATGAACGCTACGAGTGTGTCCGAGATGCTGCATGACTGTGACTAGGCCGAACCAATTGTCCTTTAGCGCTGCTGATCATCTTCCCAGACTCGAACATCGTTTTGCCTCTGAGCATCGTGCGCCGAACAATGCCCCGAAACGTCGATCCGATATACGGGCTGATCGTGTGTCGTTGAAAAAGATCATCGGATCGGAGCCTGTAGCTGGCGGCTAGATCTATAACAGATAAATCTGCATCGTTACCCAATGCCAATGAGCCTTTGTTGGAAAGTCGAAAGAATTCGGCTGGTCGACGGGCTACGAGATGAGCAATTTTGTCGAGCGGCAATCCGCGATTGAAGTAACCCTCTGTGATCAGTACAGCAAGTGTCGACTGGACGCCAGCAACGCCGCCCCAGATTTTGAAGAAATTGGGGCCCTGTTTCATTGATAAAGGCGCGGGCGAATGGTCAGAACCGATGACATCCACATTGCCTGAGAGCACATGACTCCAAAGGTCCTCCTTTTCCGCCACATCGCGAAGTGGTGGCGCGCATTTGGCGGCGGCCCCAATCGTTTCCATATCGTCCTGCGAAAAATAGAGATAGTGGGGACACGTTTCAATCGAGATGTTCGCGCCCTGCGCACGCGCTTGAAGAGCCGCTGCGACGCCTTTCCCGGAGCTGACGTGAACGATCTGCAACCTGGCGCCGGTCTCAGCCGCAATCAATCCCGCTCGGTGAATGGCCTCGACTTCCGCCAGGACTGGCCTCGATTGCAGATAGTCGCCGACATCAACTCTGCCGGCCGCCATCTTTCGTTGTGAAAGCTGGGCGGTCAACTCTTCGCTCTCGGCATGAACGGCAACCGTCAAGTCAAGGCGCGCGGCTTCGCGCATGCCTTCGTAGAGCGTCAGATCATCTGCGCGTGGAAATTCGGGCAGACCTGAGTTCGCCATGAAAGCTTTGAATCCGATGACCCCGCATTCTGCTAGTTCGCTGAGATGACTGACGCTTGCCGGTGTAAGTCCGCCCCACAGAGCGAAGTCGGTGACGGATGCCTGCTGAAGCGCCTCCCTTTTTCGATGAAACTCGACTGCATTGATTGTGCATGGGATCGAATTCAACGGCATGTCAAAGAACAGCGTTCCTCCACCGGCGGCCAACGCATGGCTGCCTGTCGCCGCGCCTTCCCAATCCGCGTGGCCGGGTTCGTTGAAGTGAACGTGATCGTCTATCAGGCCAGGAAAGACATGCAAGCCCTGAGCATCGATTTCTTCCCGGCCGCCTGCCAATTCGGGGCCAACATCGGTGATCCGCCCATCTTCGATCGCCACATCAGCGAGGGTCGCCCCGGCTGGCGCAATCACCATTCCCCCGCGAATTACGATGTCGTGCACGCAAACGCTCCGAATTGGTCCAGAAAACAAACGCCGGTGGCGATCACTGCTTCGACATCTTCCACTCTTACGCTTTCATCCGGATGATGACTGATTCCTCTTGGGCTCCGTAGAAATAGCATCGAGGACGGAATGTGCGGAGCGATGATCATAGCGTCGTGACCGGCTCCACTGACTAAATGCGCCACTGGATACCCCGCACGCTCGACTGCGTGCTGCAATCGACTTGTCATTCGTTCATCCATCACAACAGCGGCTTGGTCCATTCTCGTCTCGAAAGAGACGGCCAAACCTCGGTTCTTCGCAATCTCCTCTGCCTGCGCAGTCATTGCCATCACAGCCGAACTACGCGTCTCATCGCAAGCATGACGCACATCGAGGCTGGCGCGAGCAGTGCCGGGCACTACGTTCGTGGCTCCCGGATGCGCCTCTAGTTTTCCAACGGTGGCGACCAGCCCCGACGTCTGTTTGGCTTTCGCTTCGACAAATACGATCCACTCTGCGGCGCAGGCAAGCGCATCTTTGCGCATGTCCATTGGTGTCGTCCCGGCATGGTTGGCGGCGCCTTGAAAAGTAACGGTCAGACGGCTTTGTCCGGCGATAGCCGTGACGACACCAAGTGGTAGATCGAGGCGCTCGAGGATCGGACCCTGCTCAATATGGAACTCGAGGTATCCGGCAGCGTGATTCGTGTGACGCGCTTGGGTTAATTGCATAGGGTCCAATCCAAATGCACGAATCGCGGATTCTATGGTCGCAACAAGCGCGTTGTCCAACGAGCCGATCAGGGCTCGGCTTCCAAGGAATGGGATCCCAAAGCGAACACCCTCTTCTTCAGAGAACCCGACAAGCTCTATCGCAAACGGGAGTGTCCGATGTTTCAACGTTTCAATCAACGCAAGTCCCAGTAGGACACCAACTATGCCGTCGAACGCTCCAGCGTCCGGTACGGTATCGAGGTGCGATCCGATGAGCAAGCGTGGGCAATCTGCGCTCTCTCCATAGAGCGCGCGCAGGTTGCCGGCCGCATCGATCGTTACCGAACATCCGGCGGACTCGCACCAGGATTTGATGGCGCGATGGACGTCGTGCATCGGCGGTGATAAGTAAGTGCGTGTGATCTTCCCAGGCTCTTCAGAGAAACGCGCGAGTTCGCGACACCTACTTATTACGAGTTTCGCTTCCTGAGTCCAGCGGTTCATCACGATCCGCGGTATGTGGTGTAGCCGTATGGCGATAACAGAAGAGGAACATGATAGGCCCCGCTCCCATCCGAAATTCCAAAGCGAATGACCACCTCGTCGAGGAACGGTGGATTTGGTAAATCGATGCCGTATCGTTTGAAGTATTCTCCAGCTTCGAACACCAACTCGTAGACTCCCGTAGCGATCGAATCTCCAGAGAGCAACGGTACGTCCGTCCTCCCGTCTTTATTTGTCACGGCCGAGCCACACTGACGTCGTTCAGTTGCAGTGACATGGAACAACACGATACGTACCCCTGCCGCTGGCTTCCCAGCGGCGGTGTCCAGAACGTGTGTGGAGAGTTTCGCCAATTCTCACCTCCGTAGGGACAAACCCAGGCAACCGTACGGAGGTCGTGAGTCCGTATACACACCCAGTTCGTCGCCTTGTTCAACAACGGTGTCCCATGTGCGATTGTTGGCTTCGAGATCAACTCCCGCAATGTCTGGAATTTCCTCGAGCATGCGTGAACCGATCTGATAAATGACTTCCTGGATGCTGCCGGATTCGAAATTGTCAAAGACTCGCTTCACGATGCGTCGAACATCTCGGGTGATGGCACCCTCGTGAAAGGCGCTTTCGACGCGTGTGTAAGTCCATTCTAAGTCGAGCCACATGTGCAACGGGCGGTTGTGGATGTCGGGCAGAGTTGTGTACTCATCGCGCACAAATCCATGAAATGCGCTTCCGCCAAGTCGTAGGAGCCGAAACCCTCGTATCCCCGATCGGACATCCAAAACACGAAGTTGGTTCGCTTCGCGAATCAGTTCCACATGGGAAAAAGCGCGATCAGGCCCGTCGGGCGCGAAAGCCAAGCCCGTATTGCCGATGCCATCGTAAGGAATTTCAGTGGCTGACATCTTTGCTCCGCTAACGTGCGGATATGTTGTCAGGAACTTTTCCGTGAGGAAGCGGCAATAGCTCTCCAGGTCGAAACCAGCGAAGTGCATGGTCTCTCTCTGGATGAAATTCTTCATGGAATCCGTTGCAATGAGGCCAGTGTTGTCTCCGGTCGTGTATGTTGGCCAGAACGCATCTCCGTAGATCAACAACAGAACATTCGCTCCGAAAATAGGTGATCGTCCTTCCGGAACGACGCCATTTCGATGCAGTCTATAAACGGTAACGTCGCCCTTCCCGTAATAGTTTTGTTTCCATCCACTGGCGAAGCGTTCCACGTTGGACTTAGTTATCTCCCCTGCTTGAGGATAATGTCTTCCAAGCGAAATGCCGCGATGCGGCAAGCCTGCATGATCGCTTCATCGAACTCTAATTCCGGAAGCGAGTCGATCCTCCGGCGCAAGGCTTTGAGGATGTCTTGCTTATTGCTGCCTTTCACCGCGAACAGGAAAGGATAGCCGAACTTCTCGCGATAAGTTGCATTCAAAGACAGTAGCGTGTCGTGTTCGTCCGCGGTCAGTTGATCGAGTCCCGCCTTGCTCTGTTCTCCTGTTGACGCTGTGCTCATACGCGCCCGGGCCCCCAAATCGGGATGAGCCCGCAGCAATTGGAGTTTGGCACTGATGGCTGCTCGTTCGACTTGGGTCGACAGAGCAGTGCGTAGTTGTTCAAAGGAATCGAAGGGTCGTAAGTGCCATGTTCGATCTGCTACCCAGGGCGAACCCTCAAACACCCACCCGAGTTGGCGAACGAAGTCTGCGCGGGATAAAGCATTGATCTCGGAGAGCGTCATCCCTGAAGAGCTACCTCCGCGACCCTATCTGCTGACTTGGCGCGCTGCACCGCCCAGAAAACGCGCTCCGGAGTAGCGGGACTGTCTAGTGGGACCGGACCGTGGGCGCCGTACGCGGCGATAGCTTCTCGAATCGCTTCGCGCACTGAGAGGGCCAACATCAGTGGAGGCTCTCCGACTGCCTTGCTGCCGAACACTACATCCGGCTCGTTCGCCCGCGTCAGGAATGACACGCGAAAGTCCTCAGGCATCTCGGACCAGGAGGGCAGCTTGTAGGTTGATGCTCCGTTCGTAGCGAGTCTGCCGCTCTTGTCCCAAAGGAGTTCCTCGATCGTCAACCACCCTACGCCTTGAATGAAACCTCCCTCGATTTGCCCTTTGTCGATCAACGGAGATGACGAGTCCCCGACATCCTGCAGAATATCCACACGAAGAATCCTGCTGTCGCCTGTGAAGCCATCGATCTCGACTTCGGCTACCGCAGCGCCATACGCAAAGTAGTGGAAAGGCTTGCCCTGGCCCGTCGCTGGGTTGTAGTCGAGGTTCGGAGTCCGATAGTAGCCCTGTGCGAACAGCGGGATGCGTCGCTGATACGCAGCCTCCACGATTTCATGGAACGGGCCGTCGCCAATTGGCTTCAGACGCGCCAGAATCTGCCGGCACGCGTCGGCAACCGCTGCGCCATTCAAATCTGTGCTGGCAGAGGCGGCGGTGGCCGATGTATTCGGAACTTTATCCGTCCGTGTCGGCATCACACGCACCGCGTCGAGCGAGATACCGAGACACTCCGCCGCAATCTGGCGAATCTTGGTATGAAGTCCCTGTCCCATCTCCGTGCCGCCGTGATTGACTTGAACGCTTCCGTCCCGATACACAAGCACAAGCGCGCCTGCTTGATTGAAGGCCGTAGCGGTGAAGGAAATACCGAACTTCATCGGTGTGATAGCGAGGCCGCGCTTTGTATGCTTTTGCTGGCGATTGAATTGGTCTATTCGCTCTCTTCGCGCAACATAGTCGCTGCTTGCTTTCAGTTCATCCCAGATCCGTGAAATTCTTTCGGCATCTTTGACGACCATGCCGTAATGTGTTGTCTCGCCTTCGTGGTAGAAGTTGCGCTCCCGAACGACATCGGCCGGAAGATCGAGGGTTCGAGCAATCCGATCCATCACATCTTCAATCACCAGCATCCCTTGCGGTCCGCCGAAGCCACGAAAAGCAGTCTGCGATGTCTTGTGGGTTCGACAGATTCGCCCTGTCACATCTAAAGCCGGCAAGTGATAGGCATTGTCGCAATGAAAGATGGCGCGCCATAGAATTGGAACCGATAAATCGAGACTCCAGCCTCCATCCGAATAAAGCTCAAGCATCAGCCCATGGAGCCGGCCAGTGGAATCGAAACCAGCGGTATAGCGCGCCAAGAAGGGATGACGCTTACCCGTTAGCTCCATGTCCAGCAAACGGGGTAGTCGTACGCGAACGGGACGTCCTGTTTTCCAGGCCCCAAGAGCGGCTATGGCCGCATATTCGTTCGCCTGAACCTCTTTGCCTCCGAACGCCCCGCCCATGCGCAGGCACTCAACCGTCACGCGATGCTCTTCGATGCCGAGCGTCTTCGCCACAACGGCCTGCGTCTCGCTAGGGTGCTGCGTCGAAGAGTAGAGCGCGATGCCATCCGACTCGTCTTTCCAGGCAATAGCGCACTGCGTTTCGAGATAAAAGTGTTCTTGGCCGCCGATGTAGATCTCTCCGCTGACCTGCCGCGGGCTGCTTCGAATCGCGGCCGCTGCGTCTCCGCGCACGCATTTTGCCGGACCAGCGAGAAAACTCTCTCGCTCGATCGCCTGCTCAATCGTCAGAATCGCGTCGAGAATTTCGTACTCGACATTAACTTTTGCTGCCGTTTCACGAGCCTCTTCCAACGTTTCGCCGAGTACCCAAGCGACGGGTTGGTGGAAGTGGCAAGCCTCCTCTGCCACGGCCAGTGTGGTAGCTGGAGATTGAACGGCAAGCACTCTGGCGTGTGTGTGCGGCGATAGCACCGGCCAGGCGTGCAGAATGCCGGGGAAGCGCCCTATCAAGTCATCCGTGAACAATGCCGAGCCGGTCACATGACCAATCGCGCTCTCGTGCGGGACGGGTTTACCTACCCATTTCATGCTCGCTCCGGAATTTCTCGAGTAGCGACTGCGCGAGCGCAGCCCGATACTCTGCAGACCCACGATGATCGGAGATCGGCGCCAAAGGACGTGATAATCCGACCGTCGGGACTGCAGCCACACCACCGAACGCCGCCCGCGTTTGTCCATCTGAGATGGCGAAACAAGCCGATACGGTGCTGATGTCATCGACTCGGCGCTTCGCCGCCTTATAGAAGCGCGCGAAGGTTGGAAACGGCTTGGGTAAAGTCACAGAAACGAGAATCTCGCCCTCTTCGAGGGCAGTTTTGCGATATCCCGTAAAGAACGAATCGAGCGGAATCGTTCGCATTCCAGCGACAGAAGCTATGTTTACGGAAGCATTTAAAGCCAGTAACAGCGGCGCGGCATCACCGATCGGCGATGCCGTACAGAGATTGCCGCCGAGTGTCGCGCGATTGCGGATCAGAGGCGATGCAAACAGGGGGAACCATTCCTTGACGACAGCGGGTGAAGTGGTCCAGCGCGCTTCGATTTCCGTGAGAGTTAGACCGGCTCCGATCTCGACCGCATCTTCCGTATCGCAAAACGAAACCAATTCTGGAATGGCTTCGACGCTAATTAGATGCGGGTACTGTTTGTACTTCAAATTGGACTCGACGCCAAGGTCGGTATTGCCGGCCACGATGCGGCTCTCGGGTTCGTTTTGCAATAGCGCCAGGCACTCAGCTAAGCACGTCGGCCGGTGGAAGGAAACATCATCGTACTGATAAGAAAAAGGTTGCAGCGTAGTAGCGGCTATTCGGCTGAACCGGTCATCGACCGCTGGACCCAAGGACAGGGCGGCGTCGCGGATCGGACGGTATCCGGTACATCGACACAGGTTCCCGCCGAGCGCCTCCACGTCGCAAGGCCCGGACCGGTCGGGCCGATAGTATTCAGCGAACAGGCTTATCACGAACCCCGGCGTGCAGTAACCACACTGGGACCCCCCAGCTTGGGCCAAGGCCTGCTGGACGACGTGAGGTTCCTCCGGTGATCCGACCGATTCCACAGTGTAAATGTCCTGTCCGGCCGCCATAGGAAGGAACATTAAGCAACTGTTCACCGCGTTTCGACCTAAAAGGACGGCGCAAGCGCCGCATTCGCCTTCCGCGCAGCCTTCTTTGGCTCCCGTCAGGCCTCGTGAGCGGATGAAATCGAGGAGGGTAGTCTGGGGAGGCACACGACTGACCTCGACATTCTCGCCGTTCAGTCGGAACGAGATGGACGTCGTCGCCAATGCCTAATGATACAATCCGCGCATGGCAGCCTGGCGCGCCTTCGCACTCCTGATCGGCGCATTCCCGTTGCTCGCGCAAGAAGACGGAGCTGCGTTTTTCGAGAAAAACATCCGGCCTATCTTCGTCAAACAGTGCCTGAGTTGCCACTCCGCCGAGAGCCAACCCATTATGGGTGCGCTCCGGCTGGATAGCCGAGAAGCGGCTATAAAAGGTGGTAGCCGGGGACCTTCCATTGTTCCTGGAAACGTTGCGGAAAGTCTGCTGATAAAAGCCGTTCAGCACGCGGCCGGCGCGCTGAAGATGCCGCCAGGACCAAAAATGAAGGACGCCGATGTGGCTTTGCTCGCGCAATGGATCCAGATGGGCGCCCCGTGGGGATCGGTGGCTACCTCTAAGGCCAGCAGCCAGAAGTTCTGGGCGTTTGTGCCTCCTGCTGAGCCCGCCATACCTGACGTAAAAGGCAAAGCTTGGGTTCGTTCTGCAATCGACTCGTTCATGCTTGATGCCTTAGAAAAGAAGGGACTTAGTCCCTCTAGACAAGCGGAAAAGCGTACGCTCATTCGGCGGGCTTCGTATGACTTGACCGGGTTGCCTCCGACTACGGCGGAAGTGCGGGACTTCCTCGGGGACGAGTCGCCGGATGCCTTTAGCCGAGTAATCGACCGACTGCTCGCCTCGCCCAGATATGGAGAGCGTTGGGGCCGCCATTGGTTGGATGTCGCCCGCTATGCCGACTCGAACGGCCTGGACGAGAATCTCGTCTATAAGAACGCTTATCGTTACCGCGACTACGTAATTGCGGCTTTCAATAAGGACAAGCCGTTCGACCAGTTTGTCCACGAGCAGCTTGCGGGCGATCTTTTGCCGCAGACCGATCTTTTGCAGCAGACCGATGATGAGAAGTTGCGTTACGAGCGGTTGACTGCCACAGGCTTTCTTAGCCTCGGGGCCAAAATGCTGGCCGAGGACGATCCGTTGAAGATGGAGATGGACATCATCGACGAGCAACTCGATACGACCGCGCGCGCGTTCATGGGGCTGACAGTCGGTTGCGCTCGCTGTCACGATCATAAATTCGATCCGATCAGCCACGCCGACTACTACGCGCTTGCGGGCATCTTCAAAAGCTCAAAGACCATGGACAACTTCAAAGTTGTCGCAAAGTGGCACGAGCATGTTCTGGCGCCGAAGGAAGACCGAGACAAGCTAATCGCTCACGAGGCGAAGGTGGAAGCCAAGCGCAAGGAAATCGGCAAGATCACCAGCGCCAATAACGAAAAGCTGTCCAGCGAAGGCATCAATCGAATGGGCGCCTATTTACTGGCGGCGGCGCATGTACAGCGCGATCAGCAGATCCAGATCGCTCCAGTAGAATCCGCGCCGAACTCCATCATCGTCGATGCCGGCTCATTCCGAGCACGGGAACGTTCCGCGGACTCTCGAAAAGAAGAAGCCTAACGTGCCAAAAGACGCGCAAGGTCCGTTCTTTGCCGAGTACCAAATCGAGGTTCCCGCGACTGGCAGTTATCAGGTCGACATTTTCAACGAAGAGAAGGGCGCAGGTACCGCGGACCTTTGGGTAAACGGTGTCTGGGTGAAACAAGGCGCAGGGCCGGTTCAGAATCGAGCGGCTTCGCCGGATGCGGGCGGATGGTCGTATCTTGCAATCGTCCCGCTCAAGCAGGGTTCGAACACGATTCGGCTGGAGCATGCAACGCGCTTCCCGTATTTCGAAAAGCTGTTGGTTGCGCCGAACTCCATCGATCGAACGCCATTGACAACTGTTCAGATTGCGAATCGCTATGAAGTCAATCCCACTTATCTGACACAACTCGTCGAGTATCTCGAGCGCTCGAATGGCGCAACCGCTTCGGTTCTGTATGCGTGGGAGATTCAGGGCAAGGACGGCACTCCTGCAGAATCCCCGGAGGCTTTGGCGGCACAGTATGAAGCACTCTTCCAGCGGGCTGCCAAGGAAGGCATGAATGCGTCAGATCCCAGGATCAAGGCGGTGTACGGCTTCATCACCGAGAAGTTCGGTCCATTTCGCGCGCCTGCCAATTTCCGGCGCTACTATCCGGCTGAGACGCGCGAGGAACTTACTCGCCTCGACGCTGAATTGAAGATTCTCGAAGCTGCGACTCCGAAGTATCCCGCAAGCCATGGGAGTAACAGAGAACAGCTCAATCGGCGATCTTGCGATCCACCTTCGGGGTAGCCATTGGACGCTGGGTGAGAAAGTACCCAGGCGTTTTCTAAACGTGATCTCCGCCGAACAGCCTTCCATTCCTTCGACCGAGAGCGGGCGGCTGCAGTTGGCGCGTTGGATGACGCAGAAAGACCACCCGCTGACAAGCAGGGTAATGGTTAACCGGATCTGGCGCGGCCACTTCGGAAGGGGTATCGTACCGAGCGTCGACAACTTCGGCCGATTGGGTGAGAAGCCTTCGAATCAACCATTGCTCGACTGGCTTGCGTTGCGATTCATGGAGAACGGTTGGTCGATCAAGTCGATGCATCGGATGATCATGCTGTCGAATACGTACCAGATGAGCAGTGAGTACAACGCGAAAGCTTCTGAGATCGATCCTGAGAATGTTCTCCTTTGGCGGATGCCCCGCAGGCGCCTGGAAGCTGAAGCCATTCGTGACGGCATCATGAGCGTGTCGGGCGAACTGGCTACTGAAGGGGGCGGAAGTCTGCTCCCGTACAAGGATCGCGAGTATGTCGCGAATACCGCGCGTGGTGGAACGGTCGACTATGATCGACCGATTCGCGCCGTGTATATTCCCGTTGTCCGCAGCTCAATGTACGACGTGTTCACAGCGTTCGATCTACCTGACCCATCGAGTTCGAACGGAGACCGGGATTCGACAGTCGTTGCGCCACAAGCGCTGTTCATGATGAACAGCTCCGTCATGCTTAAACACAGTCGCAAGATGGCAGATGGTCTTTTGGCTCGTGCTGATTTAGATGACTCCGCGCGAATACGCGAGGCTTACGAGAGGGCACTGACCCGTCCGGCCACTCCGGCGGAAGTGGATAACGCCTTGTCCTTCATTTCTCGCATCGAACGAGAGTGGCAAGGCTCCAAGGCAAATGCATGGCAGAGTTTCTGTAAGGCGCTGCTGGCTTCGAGCGAATTCATTTATGTGAACTGACATGAACCCCCACTGGAATTCCTATCTCAATCAGAAGTTATCGAGGCGCGACCTGCTCAGGGTGTCGAGTGCTGGATTCGGCGGGTTGGCTCTGGCCGGATTGCTCGGAGAGGAGCAGGCCCGGGCAGCGAGCGCATCGACGGATCCCCTCGCGGTGAAGGCTCCTCATTTTCCGGCTCGCGCAAAGCGGGTTATTTTTCTGTTCATGCATGGCGGCCCATCCCAGATGGACACATTCGACTACAAGCCATTGCTAAAACGCGATCATGGCAAGCCACTTCCTTTTGCTCGCCCTAAAGTGGTCTCAAGCGAAACGTTCAATCTTCTGCAGTCGCCCTGGGCTTTCCGCCAGTATGGACAAAGCGGCGCGTGGGTCAGCGATCTGTTTCCAGAGGTTGCCAAATGCGTAGACGATCTTTGCATCATCAAGTCCATGCACGGCTCGAACTCACGGCATGGTGGCGCTCTGCTCGAGTTGCATACCGGCTCGGATACGTTTATTCGCCCGAGCATGGGCTCTTGGGTGACCTACGGCCTCGGCAGCGAGAATTCTTCGATGCCGGGCTTTGTCACGATTTGTCCGACGCAATCCCATGGTGGCGCCAATAATTTCGGCTCCGCATTCCTTCCTGCGCCTTACGCGGGTACCGCAATCGGGTCAGTGGGTATTCCGGCGCGTGACGCTAAGATTCCTTTCATCACCAACCAGGAAACGCCACGGTCGATCCAGCGCATGGAGATCGACTACACGCAGGAGCTGAACAGAAGACAACTCGAGCTTACCGGTCCGGATCGAGCGCTGGAAGGCCGTATTGAATCTTTCGAGCTGGCTTTCCGAATGCAAACGGAGGCTCCGGATCTGCAGGATCTGGGCAAGGAGTCAGAAGCGACGAAAAAGATGTACGGGCTTGACCATCCAATCACGGAGGATTTTGGCAGACAGTGCTTAATGGCTCGACGGTTCTCTGAGAAAGGTGTTCGCTTTGTCCAGGTGAGCCACACGTACAAGTGGGACCAGCACGAGAATCTGAAGCGCGATCACCAACAGAATGCGGCCGAAGTGGACAAGCCCATCGCGGGCCTGCTACGTGATTTGAAGTCTCGTGGATTGTTGGAAGACACGCTCGTGCTTTGGGGCGGTGAGTTCGGGCGCACGCCGACAGCGCAAGGATCGGACGGCCGCGATCACAATCCGGAAGCATTCACGATGTGGATGGCGGGTGGCGGTGTAAAGCCCGGTTTGTCTTTCGGCGCCACTGACGACTACAGCTACTACTCTGTAGTCGACAAGGTTCACTTTCACGACTTGCACGCCACGATCCTTCACCTGCTCGGTCTGGATCACAAGCGACTGACGTATCGCTATGCTGGACGTGACTTCCGCCTAACCGATGTGCACGGGGAAGTCGTGAAGGGCATTTTAGCGTAGGTGTGCTGACTTACTGACAACAACAACACGTCGTCCGGCGAAATGCGCCGTTAATTTCGTACGGCGCATCTATCCGGCAATGCTAATTGTCACGACTCTAACGCGACTAAGGAACTACATCAACTTCCTCGATCAACAACACACCAGATGCAATCGGCGTGACGACGATCTCACGAACAGGAGTTTGGCCACTCACATTCCTCGAGCGACTGACGACTGAAGTGGGCGTTGACGTAATCACCGTGCCCTTCACGCGCATGCCTTCTTTAAGCTCGGTCAGAGTCTTCGTCTTACCGTCAATCGTGAACGTCGTCCCTGTGGGAACCTTGACCCTTTTGATCTTGTCGTCCATGCCGACGGTAAGATACGGTGGGGCTACTTCGATCACTTTTGCATCGACATTCATCGAATTTGTGACCATCTTTTCTTCGGTCGTGGTTGTGATGGTTTGTGTCAGCACGGTTCCAGTCCGAAGATCCTGAACGCCAATCTCTTTCCCATCCACTTTGAACCTGAAATCAGAGGGTACGACGAGGTGCCTAGTGCTGCCATCTGTGGTTCTGATCACGACATCGTTCCCGGAGACGTAGAGCACCTTAGCCTGCTTCACTTCGACTTGGTGCTGTGCCCAAGCGCCGAGCGGAAGTGTGGAAAACAAAGCAACTGTACATACTGCCGAGAATAACTTCTTAGCTGTAATTCTGTTCACAACCGGCTCTCCTTTTACTGGTGAATACACCTTATTTGTTTAATGGCGCGCAGTCGCTGCAGGAGTTATTTTTTTGCCCGGAATTACAAATAAGAAGGCTTCGTACAGGAATTGCCTTGTGTAACGAACAGTTAATTCGTTTCCTGTTGACATTCGACCCAAGAAGAATTAGTCTCGGGTAGAATGCCGACACGAAATCCCGATGATGACCGGATTAACCTGTTGCAGGGAACTCTGGACTTGCTGATTCTGCGGACCTTGTTGTTCGGTAGGGAGCACGGGCAGGGCATCGCGCGCGCGATCCAGTCAATGAGTGGAGATGAACTCCTTGTCGATCATGGTTCGCTATACCCGGCGCTGCAGCGACTCGAGTCCAAGGGGTGGGTCGATGCGGAATGGGGTACGAGCGGTAACAACAGAAAGGCGCGTTTCTATCGTCTGACGTCTGCTGGCAGGAAACAGCTCACCACCGAAACGAGGCAGTGGGACCGGATTACTGCTGCGGTGGCGCGCGTTCTGGCGGCGGAAGATCCAGCCGGTTGAGGAGCGCGTATGTGGTTTCGTGGGCGTAAGGATAGTGATTTCCAGGCCGAGATCGAATCGCATATTCGTCTTGAAGCTGACAGGCTGATTGCCGATGGGATGCCGGCCGCCGAAGCGCAGTTCGCTGCGCGGCGCGCGTTTGGAAATGTATCGATGGCTCAGGAGAGATTTAACGAGTCTCATCGGTGCCAGTGGTGGCAGGGCTTGGGAAGAGATCTGCGCTACGGCTCGCGGCTATTGCGGAAGTCTCGGGCCTTCACCGCAGCGGCTGCGTTGACGATTGCGCTCGGTGTGGGAGCTAACACGGCGGTCTTCAGTTTGCTGGATGCCGTATTGCTTCAGTTGCTACCTGTTAAAGCTCCGAAGGAACTCGTTTTCATTGATCCTGCAGGACGCCCACCACCTGCGAACGCGACTCCGTATCCGTGCTTGGCCCAACTGCCTTCCGCAACTACATCGTTCGCAGGATTGGCTGTGTTTGCCACCGACGAATCGCGAGTAGAGATCGACGGCAAGGCAGAACAGGTTTTCGGTCAGGTCGCGTCGGGGAATTATTTCGAGCTTCTAGGCGTTCGGCCAGCTGCGGGACGGTTGATGACTGCCAAAGATGAGAGTCTGGATCCTCCGATTGCGGTGATAAGCGATCGATATTGGGACCGAAGGTTCGATCGTGATCCCGCTGTGATGGGAAAGGCCATCGCCGTTCTCGATCGGACGTATACGATCGTCGGAGTCACGCCTCCAGAGTTCCTGGGTTTACAGCCCGGAAGGCCCGTTGACATAACAGTTCCTATCGATACTGCGCGGAGCCTGCAGACTTATTCTGGACCCTGGTGGTTCGATGCGATTGGTCGCCTGCAGCCAGGTGTCACAAGAGTTCAGGCGCAAGCAGCATCCAATGTCGTGTTTGCGGCATGTATGTCGGGACCACGACGTTCCGAACTTATCGGGTCGCGGCCTGCGCAATTGGAACTACAGCCGGCTGCGCACGGCATTGATACTCTTCGTAGCCGATTCTCGAAGCCCTTGTTTGCGTTAATGGGGATTGCGGGCTTCGTTTTACTCCTGGCGACAGCTAATATTGCGAATCTGCTGCTGGCTCGCGGAATCAGTCGCAGGCGAGAGTTCGCAATCCGCCTGGCAACAGGAGCGTCGAGAGCACATCTGGCGCGGCAGTTGTGGAGTGAAACTCTCCTGCTGTTTGCGTTTGGCGCTGTTCCAGGAGTCATCTTCGCGCGTTGGGGTGTAACGGTAGTCGAATCGTTGTTTGCTCAGGGACGGCGCCCAATCACATTGGACGTAAATCTGAACTGGCGGATCCTGACGTTTTCCATCGCTGTGACGCTTGCGGCGGGATTGTTGTCAAGTCTGCTTCCGGTTTGGCGCGCATTTCGTGCCGATCCCGAGAAAACGATCAAGGAAGGCGAGGCCCGAATCACTCAATCTCGTGGGTCTTCATCGTTGATGGGAGTTCTGGTCGGATGCCAAGTTGCTCTGTCACTCGTTTTATTGGTCGGAGCGATAACGTTCGTTCGGACGCTCACGAATCTGAAGCATGTCGAACCGGGTTTCCAAAACGAACACGCCCTCACAATGTCGATTGAGCTGCCAGAGGGATTCACGGCGCCCGACAAATCTATTGGGGCGTGGAACAGCGTGTTGAGAGCTGTACGAGAACTTCCCGGAGTGCGCGCCAGTGGTTTTTGTGTGTTCACTCCGCTATCGGGCAGAGACGTCGGCGCTCCGGTACGGATTCGGGGATTTCAGCCAGCAACGGCGGAGGAAGCTACGATCCGCGTTAATCACGTATCCGACGGCTACTTTGAAACTCTCGGCATAAAGCTTCTTCGCGGGCGTCTGCTGACCCTCTCTGATACGGAGAATACCCCCAAGGTAGCGCTGATCAACGAAACGGCCGCTCGTACGTACTTTCGTGGGATTGATCCCATCGGTCAGCCTCTGGAGTTCCCGCGGAAAGGAGCACCGGATGACGAGTATCGAATTGTCGGAGTCGTTCGGGACACCAAGCATAAGAATCTTCGCGAACCCCCTCCGCGTTTGACCTATGTGTCAATTCAACAACCGAGAGACTCATACAGGCGGCTCACGTTGACGGTTACGTCGGGTACCGCAACCAGCCAGATCGAACTTGCGGAACCGATACGGAGGAAACTCTCCGGTCTGTACCCGGGTTTGCTGATTTCGGAAGTGATCACGATGCGACAACAGGTTGACAACACTCTGCTCTCCGAACGGCTGCTGTCAGGGCTTTCCAGTATTTTCGGAGTGCTGGCGTTGATCCTGGCTGCTATTGGGCTTTATGGCGTGCTGAGTTATCGAATCGGGCAGCAGCGACAGGCAATCGGTGTACGGATGGCATTGGGCGCAACGCCTTCCACTGTTGTTTATGACGTGCTGAGTCAGAGCGGCCGGGTGATCGTGCTGGGACTTCTTTGCGGTCTGCCAATCGCGTTTGTTGCAGCACGGACGGCCGAATCGATGTTGTGGGGATTGAAGCCGACCGATCCGACGAGCTATCTTCTTGGAGCAGCGGTGTTGTGTCTAGTGGGTATTGCCAGCGCCTGGATGCCAGCGCGTCGCGCGGCTAGAATAGCGCCGGCGGAAGCGTTAAGGCACGGTTGATTCTACGATCTGCCTACCTCTCCTTGTCAGACTAGGAAAGTCTGCTATACTCCTAGCCATACTAGGAGGAGCCACATTCTCTGTGGGTAAAACAGCAGATCTACTTCCCGGGACGCTCGACATGCTAATTCTCAAGGCGGTTTCCTTGAAGCCACTTCATGGATATGGAGTGTTGCTGCGCATTCGACAGATCTCCGGGGACGCGTTGGAAATACCGCAAGGGTCGTTGTATCCGGCGCTGTACCGATTGGAACAACAGGAGCTTATTTCGGCCGAGTGGGCGCAAAGCGACAACAATCGGCGAGCCAAATACTATACGCTCACCGCAGCCGGACGACGGCGGCTGAAGGACGAGACGGCTGGCTGGAACCGATTGGCCACAGCCATTTCCACGGCCTTGAATACGAAACCGGAAGAGGTGTGATGTGTTGAAGCGCCTTCGCTCGTTTCTTCGGGGTCTCACTTCGCGCAGCGCCTTTGAAGCCGCTATGAGCTACGAACTGCAATTTCATATCGAGCAGTACACCGCCGATCTGATTGGCTCCGGTGTGAAGCCGGAAGAAGCAGCTCGCCGGGCGCGCATCGAGTTTGGGGCCTTGAGCAGTGTGGAAGAGGAATGCCGAGAAACTCGGGGCATTCATTTTATTGAGGCGGTTCACCGGCAGGCTCGCTATGCCATTCGAATGATGCGAAGGTCGCCTGGGTTCGCGGCTACTGCTGTGTTGACTCTCGCCATTTGTCTTGGCGCGAATCTGATGATTTTTGCAGTTATCGACTCGGTATTGCTGCGTCCACTTCCATTCCCAGAAGCAGATCGTTTGGTGACGATATTCAACACGTACCCGAAGGCTGCGGTAGAGCGCGATGGATCATCGCTAACCAATTACTATGAGCGGCGTAGCCGTATCAAGGCCTTTACATCGGTTGCGCTCTATCGCCCCGGCACGGCAATTGTCGGCGAAGCGGGGGTAACGACGCGAGAACAAATCACCCGTGTCACGCCCGACTTTTTCTCTACGTTAGGATTGGCGCCGGCCGTTGGACGAACGTTCACAGAGGAAGAAACGACATATCGAACAGACGGCGTCGCCATCATTACCGATAGCTACTGGAAGGATCGTTTCAACGCCGATCCCAACGTGCTCGGAAAGCAAGTGCGGATTGACGGGCTTTCCAAGATGGTTGTTGGCGTACTAAAGCCCGGGTTTCGATTTCTTTCCTCGGAAGCTCGCATTTACTTGCCGCTCGCCTCGCGTTTGCAAGATCGTTCGGCAGATCAGCGCCATTCGGGCGGAAACTATACTCACATGGTCGCCCGGCTGACGCCAGACGGGACTATTGCTGCCGCGCAGTCTCAGATTGACTCGCACAATGCAAGCGTAGAGGCCGGTAGCGGAAATGCGAAGAGAATGGCCGACGCGGGCTTCCGTTCATTGGTGGTATCACTTCACGGGGATCATGTCGCGACTATTCGGCCAGCCCTGTTGTTGCTCCAGGCAGGAGTACTTGTTCTGCTCTTAATTGGGATCGTCAATCTTGTTAATTTGCTGTTGATCCGCGCCAACGGACGCGGCAAAGAGTTAGCGGTGCGCCAGTCCTTGGGCGCGCACCCAAAGCCAACTCGTGATTGACGTAGTTACTGAGACTACGGTGCTTGCGTTGTTTGCGGGGATCCTTGGGTTCGCAGGAGCAGCAGGTGCAACCCGTCTGTTAGGCATACTCGGCGCAGATCGTCTGCCGTGGTTGGCTCATATTGCCTTCGATGTGCGCATCGGACTCGCAGCACTGTTTGTCGGAATTGCCGTAGGCATTATGCTTGCCGCGCCGATCGCCTGGTTCAACATTCAACGACCGATGGGCTTAGCGCTTCAGTCGGAAACGCGTAGTGGGACCGCCAGCCAAGGCGTACAGCGACTGCGCTCTGTGTTCCTTGTGATGCAAATCGCCATGGCTTTTGTCCTGCTGGCTGGAACGGGTCTGCTCGCCATCAGTCTCAAGCAAGCGATGGCGATCTCCCCAGGGTTCCGTCCTGAGAATATTCTGACTGGACAAGTGTCTCTGCCAGCTGGCAGTTACGCGAATGTCTCGCAACGCCTGGCGTTTGTTGAAAACGTGGTTCGAGAAATTTCTGGGCAACCCGGCGTAGCGTCAGCCGGGGTGGTTACTAACGTACCTCTCAGCGGCAAGTCCGGTAAGAGCTCGGCAACGATAGAAGGCCATGTTCTTAAGCCAGGCGAACCTCCGCATGGGATCTACTCCTACGGTGTGGGAGGCGATTTCTTCGGGGCGATGGGCTTCTCGCTGCTATCTGGCAGGTTTCTTACTGACGGAGATTCGCGACGCGCGGAAAGAGTTTGTGTCGTCGACGAGGACATCGCCAAGCGTTACTGGCCGAGCTCGAACCCGATCGGACGCCGATTGTGGCAAGGCTTTCAACGCCCAGGGGAAGCCAGCGAAGGTGAACTGTTCACCGTCGTTGGGGTCGTCGGTAGCGTGAAGCAGGCCGGACTTACGGAAGACTCCGGTCAAGGCGCTATTTACTACCCTTATGTTCACAGAAGCGACAACGACACCTATGTCGTCGTCCGAACAGCACAACCTCCGGAGCCGCTGGCGTTGACCCTACAGAAGGTGGTCCGGCAAATCGACCGCGATCTTCCGGTCACTGACATACGCTCGATGGAAGCGCGTATTGCGAATAGTCTTACGACGCGTCGTGCTCCGGCGCTACTGTCCGGATTCTTCTCCGTGGTTGCCGTCCTCCTCACGGCGATTGGCACATATGGAGTATTAAGCTACGCCGTGGCACAGCGTCGCCGCGAGATTGGCGTGAGGATGGCATTGGGAGCGAGACCGGAACAAATTCGGTCACAGTTTCTTCTACTCGCCTTACGCCTGATCGTCCCGGGCGCTATCCTTGGCTTTATCGGCGCTATCGTGACGGGTCAGGCTATGCAAACTGTCCTATTCAATGTTCCAGCGATGAACTGGGCTGTTCTTGCCGGAGCCGGCAGTGTCCTGGGGGGAGTGACTCTTATCGCGTGTTTGCTGCCGTCCCACAGGGCAGCCCGGATATCGCCGCTGGAGGCGCTTGCGGACCAGTAAAGACTTACGAAGGGTCAGTGTCTGTCTGTTCGGGATCTGTTTCATTCCCTTTGTGTTCGTTCACCTGGCGGCCATGCCGCAGTCCGATCCGGCACGACCGCGGTATCTCGACGTTGCGGGAAGATCGAAGTTTTCTTATGTGACGAACAACGGCTTTACCGATCGGAAGTATTTTCCGCAGCCATTGTGCGGCGGCGTAGCCGTTCTCGATTTTGATAACGATGGCTGGATAGATATTTTCTTCACTAACGGAGCTAAGTTTCCGGAGCTAAAGAAAGTGACTCCGTCGTTCCACCATGCTTTACTTCGCAACAAGCGGGATGGGACGTTCGAAGATATCACCCAGCGCGCCGGCATGACAGGCGAGCATCTTGGGTACAGCTTAGGCGTTGCCGCAGGTGACTTCGACAACGATGGTTCGACAGATCTATTCATCGCGAATGCAGGAGCCAATGCGCTCTATCGCAATAACGGCAATGGTTCGTTTCAGGATGTGACAGCATCTTCAGGGCTCACGAAACCCGACGGAGTTCTGAGCGTTCAAGGCGGCTGGTTCGACTTCGACAACGATGGTCTGTTGGATCTGGCTCTTTCCAATTACACGCTGTGGACTGTTGCGACCGATCGACGATGTGTGCGCGAAGACGGTGTCGAATTCTACTGCCATCCGAAAACCTATCCTGCAGTAGCGCACCGTCTGTACCGCAATCTGGGAAAGGGAAAGTTTACCGATGTGAGCGATTCGTCGGGGTTCGCGAGCGTTCGTGGAAAAGGGATGGGAATCGGTATCGCCGATGTGAACAACGACGGGTGGACGGACGTTTTCATAGCAAATGACACGGAGCGCAATTTTCTCTACGTCAACCAAAAGAACGGCACATTCAAGGAGCAGGGACTGCTGTTCGGAGTTTCCTACAACGAGGACGCAACGACAGTTTCCGCGATGGGCGCCGACGTCAAAGACTATGACAACGATGGCTGGCCGGACGTGTTCTATAACGATCTGATGGGACAGATCTGGGGATTGTTCCGCAATGTTTCCGGAAGAACGTTTCGCTATATTTCTCCTGCCACAAAGCTTGTTTCGTTGAGCACGTCATATTCCGGGTGGAGCGGAGGTTTCATCGATTACAACAACGATGGCTGGAAAGACTTGTTTTCAGCAAACGGTGACGTGGATAGCCTTCGACAAAACGCCGAGCAAGGCGAAACAATGTTTCAGAATGTCGATGGGAAATCGTTTGTGGATGTGTCGAAACAAATGGGTCCCGACTTTGTATACTCCGGCTACAAACGAGGCTCGGCATTTGCAGACTTTAACAATGATGGTTTCGTTGACATCGTCGTCACCGCGTTGCATCGTAAACCTCGCATCCTGATGAATTCGGGGGACGGCGGCAATTGGCTGCTGATCGAGGCTACGGGCCATCAATCGAGCCGGGACGCGATTGGAGCGCGAATTAAGGTAACCACTGCATCGGGTCGCACTCTTCACAACCACATAACCACCAGTGTGGGATTTCTTTCGTCAAGCGATCGGCGGGTTCACTTCGGACTGGGAACGGAGTTATCCGCCGCATCGGTCGAGATAGTATGGCCGAGCGGAAAGATCGATAGTTTTAGAAATGTCGCTGCAAATCAAATCCTTCGGATAAATGAGCGTGCCCAAGAACAAAATTAATACTCGCCATTCAAACGTGATAGTATTCTCCGCAACTCACGGTGTAAGGAGGAAATATGCGACGTATCCGCTCAGCTATAACCTCTCGATTGGCAATCGCAGTCTTCTTGACTGCCGGTTTATACGCTCAGGAGTATCGGGGTAGAGTTCAAGGATCAGTGTTTGATAGCACGGAGTCCACGATTCCGGGCGCTCGTGTCACCCTACTGAACGTCGGTACCGGTGTGTCGAGCACACGCGAGTCCGATGAACGCGGTCGTTACATTTTCGATCTCGTCCTCCCGGGCACGTACTCGATGACGGTCGAGTCGCAGGGATTCAACAAGTACGTCCAAACGGACATCGTGCTTCAATCACGAGCCGACGTCACGGTCGATATACGACTGAAGCCTGGAGATGTCGTTGAGACTGTGACTGTAACCGGTCAGGCGAGCACCGTACAGTTCAATACAAGCCGGCTGGAGACGACGATCGACAGCTCACTCGTGAGTAATCTGCCGCAGGCCTCGCGTAATCCGCTATTGCTGGCGAGGCTCGATCCTTCCGTCGTGCATAGCGACACCGCTCGCGAAGTGGAGCCGTATATGACGTGGGCCGGCAACCGGCAGGAGATCGGCGGCGGAAGAAATTATTCGAATGACCTTCAGATCGACGGGAGTCCGATCGGCATCGGCTATAAGACCAGCTACATGCCTTCGCCGGACGCGGTGCAGGAAGTCAACGTTCAGCAGAATGCAGTCGATGCCGAGTTCGGACACAGTTCCGGTTCGGCTGTCAGTCTAGTGATGAAATCCGGCAGTAACGATTGGCACGGCAACGCCTTTTACCAGGGTCAGTACCCATGGGCGAACGCTCTTGAGAATCGTGTTGTCAGGACTGTCAACAAAGGCCGAACGCATATGTTTGGCGGGACGCTGGGCAATCCAATTCTGAAGGGAAAGCTGTTTAACTTCTTCTCATACGAGCAATGGAAGAAGGCTGACCCGAATGATCTGATTCAAACGCTGCCGACCGATCTCGAGCGCCAAGGGCAACTTTCGCAATCATTGAACGCATTGGGTGGCCTCCGCACGATCTACGACCCTTGGTCGACTGATGACATCGGCGGATGGGCGCACGGTCACCCGCACGCCTTTCCGGGCAATATTATTCCGGCTTCGAGGATTGATCCGGTCGCGGCGAAGTACATGTCCGAACCTGTGGAAGCCGAATCGTCCCGGCGACGGGCCGTATCACATCAATAACTACTATGCTCCGCTCCCCATCGAGTACGACTACCACAACATTTTGGACCGGGTCGACTACATTCACAGCGAGAAGCTTCGATTTTACGGTCGCTACAGCAAGTTGTGGACTCCCGTGACGACGTCGAATCCGACAGGATCGGAATTCTTCCTTTCTGATCGTGGAAGCCAGCGCGACGCCACCTCCTATAGTGGCGACGCAGTTTATATGCTCAGTCCCAGCACCGTGATCAATATCAATGGGACATACCACTCGTTTGTGGATGCATCGAGTTTCGATTCGAACTACGCCGAGGGCGGGGGATGGGCGCAGATCTGGCCGAATTCGGATTTTTATAAGCCGATCTTCGAAGATCCCCGCATTCCCGTGCTTCTCCCGCGCATGTCGATCATGGGTGTGAATAATAGCGAATATTGGGCGAGTATGGGACCGAGGGGCGGCTACTGGGATCAACGGCCCGACGCTGATAGCGTCAGCGTGAAGATCACGCAGCAACACGGTAAACACTACTTCAAGATGGGCGCGGACACGCGAGGATCGAGAACGACCAGTCTGATCATCAACAACAATCCCGGTTTCGGATTCCAAGCGGATGGCACGGCTGCGACGTTATGTCAATCCTGATCTGCGGACATCGGGTGATGGCTACGCGACGTTCCTTCTGGGAGCCGTCCAGCCTGCCGGCGGTGGCGCTGATAGTTGGGACAGCGGCGCGACCTCAATGACCGTGCAGAGCCTGCCGACAGCGCAGAACCGCTTCTATGGGCAGTTCATCAATGATGATTGGAAGATCACCAAGAATCTGACTCTGAATCTCGGACTGCGATACGAGTTTGAAACTGCATACTCGGATCCGGAGAATCGAGTGACCCGTCCGCTGGATCTGGATTCGCCGATTCCGGAAATGCAGGGAGCCACTGCGCCGCAGATGCCTGCCGAACTACGGCAGTACTATAACGGGCCGACGATCTTCAACGGCGCCTTTCAGTTTGCGGACGATGATAACCGTGGTCAGTGGAACGCCGGCAAGGGTGGCTTCTCGCCTAGAATCGGCATGGCGTATCGATTGAATGACCTTACCTCGCTGCGAGCGGGCTATGGCCGTTATCTCACGCCGTGGACAGGAGGTACGCTCGACATTTTTGGGACGTACTACAACGGGTTCCGAAATGTTACAGCGGCTTATCCGGCGGTGCAGGGCGTGCCGCAGATGACTTTAAGCAACCCATTCCCGTCGTCGGCGCCCGTTGTCCCTGCGTATGAGAAGAGCCTGGGTCGATATACAAATCTGGGAGACACTATCAACTATGTCGTCGGGGACAGGCCGAGAAGCTACAGTGACCGATTCAACGTGTCGCTGCAACGTCAACTGCCGCAGGGAATCGTCCTGGATTTGACGTATTACTTCAACATGACGAGCCAATTGATTGGAGCGTTCAACGTCAACCAGATCGATCCTCGTGTGGCGTATGAGTATAAAGATGCAATCAATCGATCGGTGCCGAATCCGTTCTACAACTATTTGACGGTGGACAAGTTCCCGGGCGCTCTTCGGTATCAACAGAACGTTGCGCTGACTTCGCTGATGCGCCCCTATCCGCAATACGGCAATCTCAACGTGATTGATGGGATCGATGGCGGCGATATGAGCTATCACTCGTTCCAATTGCGCTGAATCGCAGATTCGCGAATGGCTACTCGGTACTGACGGGTTACAACTACAGCCGCCAGAAAGACGAAGTGTTTTTCAATGACATCGACAGCTACCTCCAGACATTTACTTGGCAGGAGAACGATCGTCCCCGTCACCGGCTAACGGTCGCAGGCACGTGGGAGATTCCTGTAGGTAAGGGGCGCCAGTTTATGTCTGGAATGAATCGCGTCCTCGATGCGGTGATCGGCGGTTGGGACGTAACCGGGTTGCTGACCTGGCGCTCCGGGTTCTTCGTTCGGTTTGGAGGGATGGAGGTGGTCGGCGACCCGCATGTCGACAATCCAACGCCGGATCGCTGGTTCAACACCGATGCTTTTGTGCGGCTGCCTAACTTCACTCCGCGAACCAATCCGTGGCAGTATGAGGGGATTACGAATCCGGGCCTGTTCAACCTCGACAATTCGATCGTGAAGAGGATTCCGATGTTCGAGAACTACCGATTCGAGCTTCGCATAGACATCTTCAATACGCTGAATAACATGACTTGGGCGAATCCGAATACCAACGTCCAGAGCAGCTTGTTCGGCAAGTCGAATAACCAGTTGGCAAACACCTACGGCAGACGTACACAACTCGGGCTTCGCATCGAGTTTTGACGGGCGTGTGGAGATTTGTCTTTTGGCTGGTCCTCGTTGCTGAAGCGGCAGCCCAGCCAAAAGACATGCGGGAAGCAGCGCGTCTTGATGGGGAAGGCAGATGCAAGGAGTCGGCTGCGTTCTATGAGAAGGCGCTCGGCGGTGGTGTTGCGTCCGCTGCTCTGTTAAACAACGCAGGCAATCACTATTTACTTTGCGGTGATCCGCCAAAGGCTCGCACACAATTTGAAAAATTAGTGAAGTTGCAGCCAACGCACACAAATGCGAATCTGCAACTCGCAATTCTGGCAGTTGACGCCAAGCAGGACGGTGAGGCGCGGGCTTATTTGTCACAGGTGAACAGCGACGATCCACGTGTGCTGTTCGCTACGGGCAACCTTTTTGCCAGACTGGGCATGTTCGATCGTGCTGAGCAAGCTTTCCAGCGAGTGCTCGTCGCGATGCCGAGCGATTTCGATGCCTTGTATCAGCTCGGCCGCGCGGCTGCGCGAGCCCAACATTACGACCGCGCTCAGAGTGTGCTGACGACGGCGCTGAAGCTCCGTCCGGGCGATGTTGAGGCGTTGCTGGAGCTTGGTCTCGCGCACGCCGCCGCGAAAGACTACAACCGTGGCGTGTATTTTCTGGCGCAGGCGCAGCAGAAGGCTCCGGATCGCGCGGACATCGTACTGGCTCTCGCGCGGGCCGCGGAGGATGCGCAGTTTTATGGCGATTCGGCGATTGCCTACGACCGGTATGTACGGCTGAAGCCTCTGGACGTCGCTGCTCGCCGAGATCGTGCTCGTGTGCTCGCCTACACAGGAGTTCGATTGGACGAAGGTCTAAAGGAGATGCGAGCTTATATCAAGGCGTATCCGAACGATCCGGTGGGTCACTATAACCTTGCGCAGTTTCTTTGGAAGGATGACGCGGAAGGCTCGCTCAATGAGTTGACGACGGCGCTGCGAATCGATAGTCAGTTCGCTCCGGCGCATGTTTCTCTCGCGTGGTTGCTTCACCGATTAGGCCGCAGTGACGAGGCGGCGAAACATCTCGAAGCGGCCCTTGCGATCACGCCCGATAATGCACAAGCGCTGGATCAACTGGGCTTGGTTTATCTGGCGCTCGACCGGGCGGAGGAAGCGGAGAAGGCTCTGCGACGAGCGTCGGAGCTGAATGCCAATGATCCGGATGTTTTGATGCATCTCGGGCGAGCGTTGATGGCGTTGAATCGTGCGGAAGAAGCGCAAAAGTACCTCGATCAATATCAGAACGCGCGTCCGAAAAGGCAGCGTGACGCGCGCCGAGAACCCGGAATGATCGGGCTGGCGACATTGCCCGATGACGAGCGAAGGAATCGCGAGATCGATCGGCTACGACGCCTTGCGAGATCGCGTCCCGACGATCCGACGCTCCAGCGCCATCTGGCGGAATTGCTTCTTTCCGCTGGCCAAGTAGCAGAAGACGAGAAGGAGTTCGAGCGGCTGCTCGCGATGAACGTGGATTCGCACGCTGTCGAAGAATGCGGACAAACTCTTGCGCGCGCGGGACGGTATCCGCTTGCGCGGCGATTCTTTGAACGAGCGTCATCTGAGAGACCAACGGCGCGTCTTGACCTCGCGATGGTCGTGTTGCGCCTTGAGGGTCCAGGGCCGGCCCTAGAGGTGATCAACGCGGTTCCATCAGCTTCTCGCACGAACGAGTTTCTGCTGGTGAAATCCCGCATTCTCGAGGCGGCGGGCCGGCGTGATGAAGCGGCGGAACTCCTCACCGCAGGGTTGCGCGACACAACCGTCCGACGCGAACTGGCGGCGGAAGTTGTGATCCAGCTTCTGCGCTTCTCTCGCGAAAAAGAAGCTGTCGCACTTATTGAGCGTTCGGTTGCGGTCTCGCCGGGCGACAGCGATCTTTTGTTGACCCGTGCCATGGTTCTGGCGGTGGCCGGTCAATCGGAAGAAGCCGAGAAGCAACTCAAGGCAATTGAGTCGCGCTGGCCGGAATGGGACCGCCCGTATCTGGTTCACGGATTACTGCTCGAGGCAGGGAAGCGGAAAAGCGAGGCGATGCAGAAGCTGAAGCTCGCGCTCAGTTTGGGGTCGGAGGATCCGGCGGGGCGATGCGCAGTAGCTCGACTCTCCGGCGTCGCCCGGACGGACTGCGCGTGTTCAGTGGGTCTTCGTGAGTTCGCGCTGCAGACTTGCGCGAACTGAATTACTTGATTGGCTGCAGCTTGATATTTCGGAACTCAATCCGCTGGTCCTTCTGACACTGAAAGCCGATCACGCCGCTTTTGTGTTTGGCGTCTCCTGCATCGAGAATCTTTTTCCCGTTGAGAACGACTGTGAAGTGGCCGCCTCTGGCAGTGACATCGTATTTGTTCCATTGACCGGGAAGGATCTTGACTGAATCCGCTTTCAGCGAGCCAACGAGGCTTCCTGTGTTGAAGCCCGCGGGTTGGTAGTCCCAGATCTGCAGTTCGTAGCCCGTAACGTGAGGTTGTCCTTCTTTCTGGGATCGCAGGAACACACCACTGTTGACTGTTTCCGCGCCACGAAACTCTAGCGTTAATCCGAAGTCGGAAAAGGAATCATTGGTGTGAATCCAACTGGGCACGGTTCCCCCACAAACAAGAGCGCCGTTCTGAACTGACCAATCGCCCTTACTGTCGGGAACCGATGTGGGACGCGCTTCCCAGCCGTTGAGGGTCTTACCGTCGAATAATACGCGCCAGTCGTCCTGGGCTGTTGCGACACACGCCGTGATGAGGAGTAATCGAATGATGTTTACCATACGCCCTGTCGTTTCGAGAATTGACGGCCTTTGTCTGCAGCAGGGGAGTCTCCACCGGTGCAGATCATCACGCCCTCTTTGAGCATATCGATAACGTTCTGCTCATTGCACGAGTTCAGGAAGAAAATCTTGGCGGCCTTCGCAGCATTGAAAACTTTGGTGCGGACTTTTTGCATGGCCGGGTGCGCTTCGCGAATTCCGCCAGGTGTGGGAGGACCGACAAGGAAGAAGCTCTGGTCGCCGGGTCCCCACTCTGCGAAGCCGATGCCGGGAATGCGCGTTGTTTTCTCAGCATTTTCCGCCGCCATCGGAGTTTCGATTTTCACACCCAGTAGTACTTCGCCGTTCTTGTTCAATGGCCACACGTCCGCTTTTAGCATGTAGTCAGTCGACGACAATCCCCAAATCTGCGAGGCGAAGTTCTGACTGCCGTTGCCTCGGATACCGGTATCGAGGCCGGGATGCTTCTCGGCGAATGGGTAGCGAAGGGATTCAACAAAGATTTTGACCGCTTCAGGATTCTCGGCGTGACAGAGCAGGATGCCATGAACTCCCGCAGCCATTACTTGTTGGGCGACCCAGTAGTTTGCCCGCATGGAGGCGGGATCTTTGCCGAGAATCGGAAGCGTTACGATCACGGCAGGCGTGCGATGACCGGTTCGGGTCGGTCCGGCATCGACGAGACCGCGCATGAAATCACGCAGCTCTTTCATGTCGAAAGCGCCGTGCTCCATTTCATAGTTGATGTAGTCGGCCTTCGTCGCAGACATCTTTTTGCCTTCTTCGTAGCCGCCTCGACCGCCGGTATAGTAGATCGGCTGCCCCGATTCGAGCAGCTCAATTGCGCGGTTGATGCGTTTAGGCTTGGGAGTTTTGGCATCCTGCGCCTGTACTGCAATGACTGCCGCAAGCACCATGAGTAAGCACTTCATTTCGTGTCTCTCCTTGATTGTTGTAGACCTGTAGCGCCGAATTGTCAGGCAACTTTGGCCGTAGAACTCAACTCTTTGACGATGTCGCCAACGAAAGCTTTTGCATCGCCGAATAGCATGAGCGTATTTTCCATGTAGTACAAGTCGTTATCAATACCTGCGAATCCGGGATTCATGCTGCGCTTGATGACCATAACAGTGCGCGCCCGGTATGCATGCAGGATCGGCATGCCCGCTATGGGACTAGTGCTGTCGTTTTTCGCCGCGGGGTTGACCACATCGTTGGCGCCGATTACTAATGCCACATCGGTCATCGGGAAATCAGGATTGATTTCTTCCATCTCGACGAGTTTGTCATAAGGCACGTCCGCCTCCGCAAGTAACACATTCATGTGCCCAGGCATTCGGCCCGCGACCGGATGGATTGCAAAACGCACCTCGACACCTCTTTTGGCGAGCGCGTCTGCTAACTCGCGAAGTTTGTGCTGAGCCTGAGCGACGGCCATTCCGTAGCCCGGAATGATGATGACACTTCGCGCCGATTCAAGCAAATACGCGGCTTCCTCCGCTACGGCCGACCGTACCGGCCGCTCAGTCGTCTTGGCAGTTGTGGTCTGTAACTGTCCAAAGGCGCCGAATAGAACATTGGAGAATGACCGGTTCATTGCCTTGCACATGATGACTGCAAGAATGAATCCCGACGATCCATCGAGGGCGCCGGCGACGATCAGCAGTTTGTTGTTTAGGGCAAATCCCATTGCACACGCAGACAGTCCCGCATAGGAATTGAGCAGAGCAATAACGGTAGGCATATCGGCTCCGCCGATCGGGACGATGAGCAATACGCCGAACAGCAGCGAAAGACCTGCAAAGATGGGGAACAACCATGTCTGTTCCGGGGAGACGACAAGCGCGCTCGCCAGTAGAAAAGCCAATGAGAACACGAACAAATTGACAATATTCTGGCCTTTATAGGTGATCGGACGAGTCGGAAGGACTTCTTGAAGTTTTCCGAACGCCATTAAGCTAGCGGTGAAGGTCAAGAATCCGAGAAGGATCTCGAGCGCCAGAGCGACCATCGTGATCTGGTCGGGCGTGTGCCGGTAATATTCCGCGGTTCCGATTAGCGCCGAGGCAAGGGCTCCGAATGCGTGCGAGATGGCGGTGCGCTGAGGCACTGCCGTCATCGGCATGAGATAAGCAAGTGGAACACCGATGGCAGATCCAAGGAAGAATGCGATCAGGATCCATTGGTATTCGACTACCTCAAAGCGCAGTAGGGTTCCCACTACTGCGAGCAGCATTCCGATTTCGCCGGCGAAAACACCACGACGCGCGGTCGCCGGCGAACTCATCCATTTCAACGCGAGGATAAATCCGGCTGCCGCCAGAAGGTACAACAAGGGAAGAATGAGCTCTCTCATGTCTGCCTCTCACCGCCACGCTTCTTAAACATCTTCAGCATGCGATCCGTTATCAAATAGCCGCTGACAAGATTGATTGTGGACGCCATCACGGCTATGAAGCCGAGCGCTTTCGATAAAGGCGGCGCGTCTTTCTCGCCGGTGATCAAGATTGCTCCGACGACTGCGATGGCTGATATCGCATTCGTCAGCGACATCAAGGGTGTGTGTAACAACGGAGAAACTCCGCGTATCAACTGGAAGCCGAGAAAGGCCGCCAGCATAAATATCCATAATCCCGACTCGTATTCCTTCATTGCGTCACCACCTGTGACTGGGCCTTCGCGTATAGTTCGATCACTCTGGCATGGACGATTTTCCCGTCATGCGTAACCAGACTGTCACGAATGATCTGATCCTCGTGGTTCAGCACGAGTTCCCCCTTCGGCGCGATGAGTTTTAGAAGCGCGGACACGTTCGAGGAATAGAGTTGGCTGGCGTCCCGCGGCAATGCGGAAGGCAGGTTGAGCGGACCGATGATTGTGACACCGTTGTGTACAAACGTCTCACCGGGTCGCGTTAATTCGCAGTTCCCGCCACGTTCGGCTGCGATATCGACAATCACCGATCCAGCCGGCATCGCCTCCGCCATCTCGGCGGTAATCAGTATCGGCGCTTTCAGACCGGGCACCGCCGCGGTAGTGATGACGACATCCTGCTCGCGAAGAACCGCCGTCATGAGTTCCCTCTGACGCTTATAGAAGGCTTCGTCCATCGCCTTCGCGTAACCGCCCTTGTCCTCAGCTTCGCCTGCCTGAACGTCGAGAGTTACGAACTTGGCCCCCACGCTTTCCACTTGTTCCTTCACGGCAGGGCGGACATCATACGCGCTGACAACTGCTCCCAGGCGCTTCGATGTGGCGATCGCCTGCAGCCCGGCGACACCGGCTCCAAGCACGAAAACCTTGGCCGGCGCGATTGTCCCGGCTGCAGTCATCATCATTGGAAACATCTTGGGGAGCGTGCTTGCAGCCAAAATGACGGCGCGATAACCGGCTAAAGTGGCCATCGACGAGAGCGCATCCATACTCTGCGCCCGCGTGATGCGCGGGATCAACTCCATGGCGAATAAGCTAACTTTGCGCGTCGCCAGCTCGGCACATTGCTGAAGAGATGTGAGCGGCTCGGCGAAACCGATGATAATTTGCCCGGCACGGAGCAGAGGTAAATCTGCGGCGCCGGCCTCAGGGTTTGCGCCGAGCGACCGGACTTGAACAATCAAGTCCGCAGCCTCAAAAACACCGGCGCGAGTAACTATGCGTGCTCCTCGTTCAAGGAACTGTCGATCCGGAAAGCCAGCAGCGGCTCCGGCATTTTCCTCGACGAGGACCGCCATTCCAGTCTTTTGTAATGCTTCGCAAGCGCGGGGCGTGAGGGCGACGCGAGTTTCGCCCGGAAAGGTCTCGCGCGGAACTCCAAGCGTTATAGGCAAACGCGAACCTCCGTCTGAAGATCTTATATCGAATTCGCTACGGATGCTCAAATCGTTATAGAATGACGTTCGGCGTGAAACCGACAGACGTTCGGAACCCGGACTACTTCCACAAAGTCGTGGATTGCCAGTGGGCCTGCCCGGCGCACACAAATGTGCCCGAGTATATTCGCCTGATTGCGCAAGGACGCTACACTGACGCCTATTTACTGAATCGCGAATCGAATGTGTTTCCAGGGATCCTGGGCCGCACGTGCGACCGTCCTTGTGAGCCTGCCTGCCGTCGAGGACGAATTGACGGTAAGCCGGTCGCGATCTGCCGGCTGAAGAGAGTGGCGTCGGATCACCGTGACGAGGTTAAGCACCTCATACCAAAGGCTCCAGCCCAAAAAAATGGGACGCGGGTGGCTTGCGTCGGAGCTGGTCCGGCCTCGCTGACGGTCGCTAATGACTTGTTGCCTCTCGGTTACGAAGTCGTGATTTTTGAAAAATCTGACAAGCCGGGAGGATTGATGCGCAGCAACATTCCCTCCTTCCGTTTGCCGGAAAGTGTGCTGTACGAGGAAATCGACTATATCGTCGGCATGGGAGCCGACGTGCGGTACAACGCTCCGGTCGAAAGCATGAAGAGCCTTTTGCAGGAAGGTTTCGACGCGATATTTGCCGGTTCCGGGGCTCCACGCGGCAAGAATCTCGATATTCCCGGGCGCTATGAGACGGATCGAATTCATATTGGCATCGACTGGCTGGAGTCTGTCGCGTTTGGGCATATCGACTCCATAGGCGAGAATGTCCTGATTATTGGCGTCGGCAATACGGCGATGGACTGTTGCCGGACCTCCCGGCGACTGGGCGGGAGGGACATCAAGGTGATGGCTCGCCGGCCGCGCGGTTATTTCAAAGCTTCTCCTTGGGAACTCGAGGACGCCGAAGAAGAGGGTGTGGAGATTCTGATTAACCATGCTCCTAAGCGTTTCATTCTCGAAGGCGGAAAACTCGTCGGTATGGAATTCGAGCGCCTCGAATGGGACCGCGAGGCGCGCCGCTCAAATGTGGTCGATAGCGTCATTCTGCCGGCTGATGATGTGATCCTCGCCATCGGCCAGGAGAACGCATTCCCCTGGATCGAGCGTGACCTCGGGATCGAGTTCGATCAGTGGGACGTACCCGTCGTGAACGAAAAGACGATGGAATCCACCCGGCCCGGTGTCTTTTTCGGCGGTGATTCCGCCTTTGGACCGAAGAATATTATCTGGGCCGTTGAGCACGGCCACCAGGCAGCCATCTCCATTCACAACCTGGCGCAAGGCATCTCTGTGACCGAGCGCCCGCCTAATGGAATGAATTTGATTTCCCAGAAGATGGGCATTAGCGAATGGAGTTATCACAACGATTACAATCCCGCGGCTCGTCAGAAGATGACGCACGTCGATCTTACGCGGCGGTTCGAGCAGTTGAACGTGGAAGTGGAACTTGGATTCACCGCCTCCCAGACCGCGTATGAAGTTCAAAGATGCCTGAATTGCGACGTGCAAACCGTGTTTGTAGCGCCCAAGTGCATCGAATGCGACGCATGCATCGATATTTGTCCCGTCCAATGCCTCACCATTACGCGCAACGGCGAAGAACTGGATTTGCGCGTCCGGTTGTCGGCTCCTGCAGAAAACCCGACACAGGACCTGTACGTGTCCGATCCGCTCCCACAGACAGCGCGCATCATGGCAAAAGACGAAGATCTCTGTGTCCATTGCGGTCTCTGTGCGGAACGATGCCCGACGGCCGCGTGGGATATGCAAAAATTTGAACTTTTCTATCCACTGGCAGGACAGGTTACGTGCAGCCAAACGGCCATCAGCGTATAAACGATTTCGCGTTTAAACTTGCAAACGTCAACGGTACTGGCTCAGCCAGCGCCAACGGACTTCTCATGCAGGCCATATTCCGCATGGGCATTCCGGTCTCGGGGAAGAATCTGTTCCCATCGAACATCCAGGGCTTACCCACTTGGTACGAGATCCGCGTGAACAAAGACGGGAATACCGCGCGGGCGCTGGAATATGACCTGATGGTAGCGATGAACGGGCAAACATATGCTCGTGACATTAGCGAGGTACGGTCCGGCGGCTATGTTCTCTATGACTCCAGTTGGCCGCTGGATGAAGATCTCTCTCGTGACGACGTTGTGTTTTTAGGTGTACCGCTTGCACGCATGTGCAATGAATCCTTTGGCGATGCGCGCGAACGCATCTTGATGAAGAACATCGCGTATGCCGGGGCTCTGGTGGCGATTCTCAATATCGACATGACCATTGTCGAGCAGTTGCTCGATGAGAGATTCGCCAGCAAGAAAGCGCTTCGGCAATCGAATACGCGTGCCCTACTGTTGGGATACGAATATGCCAAGACGCATTTCGATTGCCCTCTGGCGTTTCATTTGAAGCAGATGGATGCCAATGACGACAAAATTCTCATCGACGGCAACACGGCGATTGCCCTCGGTTGTGTATACGCGGGCGCGACTGTAGCTGCCTGGTATCCGATTACGCCGGCCACTTCTGTAATGGATGCGTTCAAAGAATTTTGCGAGCGCTATCGCAAAGATCCTACGACGGGGAAGAATAACTATTTGATCTTGCAGGCCGAAGATGAGATCGCGGCGATCGGGATGGTGATCGGCGCGATGTGGAATGGCGCTCGCGCATTTACGTCCACGGCCGGCCCAGGTATTTCGTTGATGAACGAGCTGTTGGGGCTTGCGTACTATGCGGAGATTCCGGTGGTGGTTGTAGATGTACAGCGCGTCGGGCCGTCGACGGGCATGCCGACTCGCACGCAACAGGCCGACATTCTGGAATGCGCCTACGCATCGCATGGCGACACCAAACACATTCTTCTGTTTCCATCGAATCCTGCTGAGTGTTTTGAGTTTGCGCCCATCGCGTTCGACCTTGCCGAGCGATTCCAGACGCCGGTCATCGTCCTCTCCGACCTCGATATCGGCATGAACGATTGGGTCGTGCCGAGGCTTCGCTGGAACGAGGACTACAGGCCGGATCGGGGGCATGTGCTGCGCGCCGAGGAACTCGAGTCGATTCAGAAGTTCCAACGATACCTGGCGGAGAACGGTACCGAGGTCGCAGCTCGGACATTCGCCGGCGTGCATCCCAAGGGCGCCTACTTCACACGTGGCTCCGGACACAACAAATTTGGCGCCTATACGGAATCGCCGAATGAGTATCAGGAAGTTGTCGATCGGCTGCTGCTGAAGCATGGCGCGGCCGCGAAACATGTTCCAGTACCGATAATTGAACGCCGTACAGGAGCGCGATTCGGGATTGTCACGGTGGGCGGCTGCGATCTGGCTGTGCGCGAAGCTCTCGATCTTCTGCAAGAGCGTGGAACTCCGGCGAGTTACATGCGTATTCGAGGATTCCCGTTTGTAGACGGCGTTTCGAAGTTCATCGAGGAACACGACTACTGCTACGTGATCGAGCAAAGCCGCGATGCGCAGCTTCGAACATTGATCTTGAATGAAACGTCGGCTCCCAAAGACAAGCTGCGGTCGATTCTGAGTTACGGTGGATTCCCGCTGAGCGCATCGCATGTCTTGGACGGAATATTGAGCACGAAGGAGGTCCCAGTTGCCGTCCATCACTAAGCCAATTGCGGCGCACCCCAGTTTGCAGCGGAATCAGCTCGGACTGACGATTCGGGACTATGAAGGGACAATGTCGACGCTCTGCGCAGGATGCGGCCACGACTCGATCACAGCCGCCATCGTACGAGCGCTTTGGGAACTATCGACACCACCCCACATGCTGGTGAAGATGAGCGGTATCGGCTGTTCCTCGAAGACCACGGCTTACTTCGTCAACGGCGCCCATGGATTCAACTCCGCGCATGGACGCATGCCACCTATCGCGACCGGGGCCAACGCGGCGAACGGCAAGCTCCTTTATGTTGGGGTGTCGGGGGATGGCGATTCGCTTTCGATCGGGCTGGGACATCTCTGCCATGCGATTCGTCGCAATGTCAGGATGGCCTACGTAATCGAAAACAACGGTGTGTATGGTTTGACCAAAGGCCAGTTTTCTGCGTCGGCCGACGTTGGTTCGAAGAGTAAGCGCGGAGAAGATAACCGGATGGCGCCGATTGATCCCGTTATGCTCGGCCTGAGCATAGGCGCGACATTCCTGGCGCGCAGTTTTTCGGGGGACAAAGAACAGCTAGTGCCGATCTTGAAGGCTGCGCTGGCGCACCGAGGGTTCGCGTTGGTGGATGTGATCTCGCCTTGTGTCACGTTCAACGATCACAACGGATCGACAAAGAGTTACATCTATACCCGGAAGCACTCGGTTCGCGCGACAGAAGCAGACTTTGTTCCTCCCGCAAACGAGATTGTTGCCGAGATCGGCGGCGGCAGGACAGTTACGATGCACGATGGCAGCGTCGTTCGGTTTCGATCGGTCCCGAAGGACTACGATCCGACGGATCGGGAAGCAGTAATGGCGTGTTTGCAGGAGCACCAGCGACGCAATGAAATCGTGACTGGTCTCTTATACATGAACGAATCGGTTCCGGACGTTCATGAGATGAATCGCACGCCCGACATGCCGTTGGTCGATATTCCGTTCGAGGCTTTATGCCCCGGTTCCGCGGCGCTCGATGCCTTGCAGGAAGAGTATCGCTGATCGGCTCGATGAAGATTCTGATTCTGCTGATCGTCTACGCCGTTTCCCTCACGGCCGCTAAGACTCTGGACATTTACGTTATCGATGTGGAAGGCGGCAAGTCTGTTTTGTTCGTTTCCCCGTCTGGACAGTCGATGTTGTTTGATGTCGGTTGGCCGGCGTCAGCTAAACGGCAATCCTCTACTGGCCGGATTGTTGAAGTCGCGCGCGCTGCCGGATTGAAGCAGATAGATTTCCTTGTCGTGTCTCACTTTGATGTGGACCATATGGGTGACGTTCCGGAACTCGTTGACAAGTTTCCAGTGCGTAAACTGTTGGATCACGGCGCGATTCCTTCGGGCGAGCGAATGAACGCTTATGCGGCAATCCGTGAGAAATTTGGCGCGACTGTGTTGAAGCCGGGGGACAAGATACCAATTCGAGGAGTAGACATGCAGGTTTTGTCAGCGGCCGGGAATTTGATTACAAAGCCGCTGCGAGGCGCAGGCGCCGGTAATCCGCTCTGCGAAACGTACAAGCAAGCCGCGGTGATCGAGCGCGACGTCGAGGACAATCGTTCGATCGGATTGCTGATCACGTTCGGTAAGTTTCGTATGCTCGACCTGGCAGACCTAGAAGCTCATCACAGCCATAATTTGGTCTGTCCGAAGAACTTAATCGGTTCCGTGGATGTGTACAACTTGAATGTGCACGGACAGTTCAAGGGCGTCGCTCCGGAAATGGTGGGAGCGGTTCGCGCTCCCGTTGTGATACAAGCAAATGGCGCCAGAAAGGGCGCTGACGCGCAAACCTGGCCCGTACTGCGTGCTGCTCCTGGCATCCAGGATATTTGGCAAGTTCATCAGTCTTTAAATGCTGGCAAAGATGCCAATCCTCCAGAGGACTTCATTGCAAACATCGAGCCTACGGACGGATTCAAGTGGATCAAGATCTCTGCCGCGACCGACGGTGCGTTCACCATTACCAACACGCGAAATGGTTTTACTAAGCGCTATTCACATTGATTCGCGGCGTCTGGCCCAGCCTATTGCGATCCCGGCCACGATCAGGCCCGCATATCCCGGTTCGGGGACCGGCTGGGCTGCAATTACTTCGACGCTCAGAGATGCTTGAAAACTTTCACTGCCAGCAAAACAGAATCCGCATGTGCGTGGATCGTCAGAGTAGGCTTCATATAAGACTAGAACGCTGAAGTCGTTTATCGTTCCGGGAGTGGCGCTCGGCAACACAACATACTTGCCCAACCCATCGGATAGATTCCAGGTCGTGCCTGGGAGAATTAGCGCATCCACTGGACCACCCAGAGTTGCAATCACGTCTTCATAGACGCCGATCGGTTCCGTCTCGGTCAAGACCAATGACGAGGTGATCGTCAGGTAGAGCGGATCGGAGTTCTCGAGAGAGAAGCCGAAGGTCGCTACTCCTCCCGGCGCGACACTCTCGTGGGTCGGAGTGACATTGAGAACGGGAGCCGCCTGAAGGCAGCCTCCCGTCAGAAGGAAAGCAAACGTCAGGATCAAGGTTTTCATCGGATCACCGTCAAAGTCGTAGTCTTCGTGTAAGCGCCGCCGTTGGCCGAAACATGGAACGTCATCTGAACGCGTGTTGCGGTCGCGGGCCAGTTCAAAACTACTTCTGGCGTATACCTGCTCGCGTTCGGTCCAAGATCGCCGAGGGCTATTGGGACTGGAGAAGCGAGGCTTACGACGCCGCTTCCCGATACGACCTTGAAGTCGGTAACAGCAGTAATCGACACGCTGCTTGCGGTATTCAAGGAAGCATTCGTTACGTTGACCGGTACTCGCCGCTGTCCGGGGCCCGCGTCAGTGCGCTGCTGAGCGGTCCCTACGTAGAGATTCGGCGGACCTGTCACCGCCTTTGCGGCGAACGAGGCTGTGAACTGAGCAGGACCTGTAACTGTCAAGCTAGCCTGTTCAGCAAGTCCGGTCAAGGCTCCTGAGAAGCCCTTGAACTCATAGCCGGGCTTCGGTTTCGCGGTGATCGTCAACAGCGAGCCCTCGGGATAGTAGTGATCTGGAGTGTTAGGGGTCCATGTCAGCGCACCTCCGGCGGAGGGCACTGCATCGCCGGCTATCAGGTACTCTCCTTTGAAACTCGCGCCGATCGTTGTGTCAGTGGATGAAGCAGAGAAGGTTCGCGAGGGATTCGTGTTTCCATCCCCCCAGCGCTGGAACGTCATGCGCCCCTGCGCAGTCGTCTGCGGCGTTGGAATCGAGACGAGATGCTGCGAGCCGGGTGTCCAATATGCCGCGTAGGGCAGCGTCTGCCGCACTCCGTCGATGTCGGCGATTACTCCGTCTTTGTTTCCGGTGATCGTCGTCTTCGGATAGACCTGGAGACTCACATTGATGACCCAGGGCAAGATCGCAAGGTCCGATGTGACGGTGATCTTTCCTGCGTACGTTCCCGCGGCTAGGCCGGCCGTATTGGCTCTCACCTGTACCAAGGATGGCGTCACTAGCGAGCCCGGCGAAATCTGAAGCCAGTTGCCGCCCGATGATGTCTGCACATCGAACTTCAGTGCGACGGCGCCGCGCTGCGCTGTGATTCGGAATGTGCTTCCATTCGAAACATTTTGAGGGGTGAACGCAATCGATTGTTTGTCGCCGAAGATTGACGTCGTCACATCCAGAAACACACGCACGTGGTCGTGCCGGCCGTTCACTGGCGAGGTCACGATAACCATCTGTTCGTAGTGACCCATTTCAAGGCCGATCGAGCTCACGTTGACGTTTGCGCTACGGTCGCTGGCCCGCGTCATGGTCACGAATGATGCAGGATTGCCGCCTAACTTGGAGAAGTCGGCGGGTACGTTGGCAGAAAGCAACTGGCTGTTCGGGGAGGAGCCATTGTACTTGACCTTGAATCGCATTGGATTGGGCAGAGCGGTGATGAAGCGCTGCACGGTGTAAGTCAGCGTCTGCGACATTCGCTGTCCGTAGTGGCTGTCACCGACATACTCGGCCACCAGTTTGTAGGTTCCACCTTCGAGGTTCTGAGCCACCAGAGTTGCGCGACCATCCTGCACGGAACTACCGTCGAAGTTGTTTACTTGGCCGCGCGCGATTTCCTGCGAGTCGACAGGATTGCCATTGGCATCTTCGATCAGCTTCCAGAGAATTACTGTCCCAGTGATGTAGTCCTGTAGTCCTGGGAGCCTCCGTCCTGACACATCCGCCGTAAACTCGACGGGTTGGCCATCGTTCACGGTCGGAAGCTTCGGAGTTAGGGTCACAGTGACCGGTTCTTTGATCTCAAGATGAACCGCGATGGTCGCAACGCCGGTCGAATGCGTAAGGCTAATCATGGCGTCGTACCCGCCGACTTGAAGATTCTGCGCGGCTGGCAAGATGCGCAGTGTGAGCGGGCTACCTCCCTGACGGATGACATCGGTCGATCCGCCGTTGATGGTCTGAACGGCTAACCACGGCGCCACATCCTGTCCCATGAACTTCTGGAACGAGATGCTTATGGTGTAGCTTGTGTTTACACGGATGCCGTAGACCTTCGCTGTGCGGGACGGAGGTACGCTAGAGGCTCGGTCCATCAAGAAGAGCATGTATGGCGGAGCCGCAGCCACTTCGCGAATCTTGATGGCGCTGTATTTCGTCCAAACGTCCCGTCCTAGCGCGAGTTGGCGAATACGCTCGTTTTCATAGCCGTTATGTGGGAAATCGAACTTCCACGTGGGTCCAAATTCTGCTTTGCATTGGTTGTCCGCTGCGTAGTAGGTGGTCAAAGTCTGTGTCACGTTCCAGCCCTTGCCTGTTGGGGAGAAATCAGGTAAGGAGCATGCGGCGTGATGGTAGTTGGTTTCCAGATGCGAATACCAACGACCCGAGTTGCCGCGGATTACCGCTGGGCCGCGCTCGCCGAAATCGCCTTCTTCGTACGACCATATGGTGGCCTCACGTCGGCCATCCTCGCCGTCGCGAGAATACTTCGACCAGGCGGCATGCAGCGCGTTCAGGAAATCCACTCCGACCATGCTGTAACCGCATTTTGTGGCGGCCCGGACTTGCTGCTCGTTCAGTAGGAAGATATGACTATCGATCTCATCGCTTCCTGTCCGGCCCTCTGTTATAGCAGCCCATTTATGCGGAGAACGATTGTGGATTTTCTTGCCGTCGTTGTCGAAGCAGTTCAGGAAGTTTTCGTTGTCCGGATAATTCGGGGCTTCAATCCAGGTATTCTTGGGAAAAATCCAGTCGTCACCATGCGTGTCGTTACTGAAGATAATGATCTGGCGTTTGGCAGCGAGCATCTCATTGAGGGTGGGCCAGCGGTCGGCGCGCTTATGAGCCGGCTTGAAGACTTTCGATCCGAGGAACTCTTCAATTGGTTCCTCGATATGTTCGTCGTGATCCTCCGAGTAGTCGTTCATCGTCAGAATTACGACTTCGGTCGGGTTCGCCTCCAGCCAGTTCGCGATCTCGCGCACGCCATTCCCGTAGAGTCTGCCTGGTGACACGGACGGAGCATCGCAGCTTGTTCCCTGCAGCCGGTTCGATTCGGCGTGGCAAAGACGCATTTCGCTGTTGAACCAGTGCGGGTCAAGCCGGATGTAGCGGGCGCCCATCTGCAACTGATCCGTGATCGACCACAGTTGATTCGTATTCAGCGGATTCAGGAATGCCTGCGTGTAATTACTGTAGGAGTTGTGCGTTCCGAAATGGAAGATCTGGTTGACCGGCGCGTTTCCCCCGACACCGAATCTCTGTTGCTTCATCGCCCAGCCGAGCCATCCACCTGTCAGCTCGTGACGGCGTCGTGTGTCGTTTTCGCACGACCAGCGAGTGAAGCTGTGCGCTTTCTCATTTAGATCTACCTCGCAGGCTCCGGAGCCATTGGTCCAGAATTCCCGGTCTCCAATGTCACAAAGTCGCTGGTCTTCGTTCCCACAGTCAGGCACTTTCTGGGCCTGACTGTGTATCGCAAATGACAGCAGCATCAGGCATAGGATTGTAGTCTTCATTACTCGCATCGGTCTCGCCTTCTTTCCCAGGAACTCGGTCCAGAAGTGTTACACTAGCGTCCTGTGCGGCTGTCGGAGAAGGTGTTAGCAGGTAGGAAACAGGTTGGCAACCCCTCTTAACTCATTGAAAAGAAATGGGAGCCATTCGAATGGGTCGGAGGGGGTTCAAGATGCGCTGACGCGGGTCTGCACCTCGCCTGAGTTTGTCCAGGCTGAGCGCATGCGGCAGCTTCTCGAATACCTGGTTCGCGCCAAACTGGAAGGACGAGCCGAAGGGTTGAAGCAGACCGTCATTGCGGTGGATGTCTTCGGCCGCGAGCCTGATTACGATCCGAAGGTGGATGCGATCGTCAGGACCGAGGCTCGCCGGCTTCGACTCAAGCTGGCGGAGTACTACGCAAACACCGGCTCATCCGATCCGCTGCAAATTCAGCTTCCCAAATCCTCTTACGTTCCGCTCTTCGTTCCCACGATTGCTCCCCGGCCGGAACCGGAGGGTCGTAGTACCTTTCCGGCTCGAACCATGGCCGGCATAGCGGCTATCGCCGCGGTATGTGCCGCGATTTGGTTCGCGCGTCGTGATCCTGCTCCGCTGCCTCTTCCTCGACTCCTAACCGATAGCGTCACAAAGGCGCGCAAACCGGTACTTTCACCGGGCGGCGACAAGGTCGCATGGTCAGCCGATGAGGGCGGCTATTCACACATTCAGATTCACGATCTGAAAACACGTTCGACGAGAGACATCACGACCGGGAATACACTCGATTACTATCCAACATGGTCACCGGATGGTAAGCAAGTTGCGTATCAGAGGAAACTGGACCAAGTCCGCACTGAGATCAGGATCAACAACCTTGAGCGTGGTTCGGATCGTTTCCTGGCGACCGTGACCACGGTGGACTCGGTGGATTGGTCGCCTGATGGTCTGTGGATTGCGACTTCCGATCAAGCCACGTCAGCAGCGCCGGCTCACATCGTGTTGATTTCGGTTACCAATGGAATGCGGCGGACATTCGGAGGAGGTCCCCTGAATGCAGCAGGCGATCGATCACCGCGGTTTTCGCCTGATGGCGGTCGCTTGGCGTTCACGCGATCCTACGGCGCGAATGTGCAGGATCTTCACGTCATCGACGATTGGAAACACGATGGCGCTGAGGCCCGCCGGCTCACATCGGACAATCGCGAGATAGCGGGCTTTTCCTGGTCTGCGGATGGCAGCGAACTGATCGTTTCGGTCACGCGCGCGGAAACACCGAGAAGCCTCTGGCGGATTCCTGTGGATGGTGGTGAACCGCAGCGTGTCGTGTTGAGCGCTCTTAAACCGCGTTACCCGGATGTTGCACGTGTCGGGAATCGCATGGTTTTTCTCTCGACGTTCACAGACACCAACATCTGGCGTTTTCCTTTGAGTCCTGCGACCGCGACAGACCGGGAGATCGCAAATTCCAACGAGCTGGATACAAGCCCGAACATCTCGCCCGACGGGAAACTTGTCGCATTTCGAAGCGTGCGAACCGGCTTCGACGAGATTTGGATCAGTAATATCGACGGATCAGGCCCCCACAAGATTACGAATTCGGTCGGGCCATTGACAGGTAGTCCGAGATGGTCGCCTTCCGGGGCTGAGATACTGTACGACTCTCGTAGCAATGGACACGCTGATATTTACAAGGTGGCGGTGACGGGCTTGGCGACGGCGCGCATTACGACGGCGCGAACAAACGAGATTCTCCCCAGCTGGTCTCGCGACGGACAATGGATTTACTACGCTTCCGACGCAACTGGTCGCTGGCAGTTATGGCGGCAGAAGGCGGATGGGAGTAGCTCTCCTCAACAGATCACGCGAGAGGGGGGATATTCTTCCACGGAATCGCACGATGGTCAGGATATCTACTATTCGAAAGGTCCGGCTGAGGATGGTCTGTGGCGCATGACGGTGACCGGCGGCGATGAACAGTTGGTGATTCGGGATCTTGCGCGCAATCTTTGGGGCCAATGGGCGCTGGGGCGGAAACGGATCTATTACGTCCGCAGCGTGAGACCTTCCGGTTATGAACTGGTGGCGCTCGACAAAGCCAGCGGCGAATCAAAGGTTCTGCGCACCTTAACCAATCATCCGGTCCTTTATGACGGTGGGCTGGCGGTCAACGACGACGAGACGGCGGTCTTCCACTCCCGGGTCGATCGTGCCGGCAGCGATGTCTATGTTGTCGAGAAGTTTCGGTGATTGTTATCAGGGCTTCCACGGTTTTCCCGCGAGCCCATTCAAGTCCCATGCGATCCGGCCTTCGAGAAGCGTGAGCTCACAGATCAGCTTCTGGGACGCGGAATATCGCAAGTCGTCGCCGTCAAGGAAGCCGAACTCGCCCTTCTGAAGACGTAGGACGGCAATGTCTGCGTTTGATCCTGCCGTCAGATGGCCGAGATCCGGTCGCTTGATTTGCATGGCGGGCCGAACTGTCGACATCCGGATTACGTCCTTCAGAGGTACTCCGAGAAGTAGAACTTTCGACATGACGGTCGTCATGTCTTGCATGCTTGTTAGCTGACTGCGGACATGAATGTCGGTCGAGATGGAATCGGGAATCCACCCCTGCCGCGCTGCATCGACGGACTGCTTCCAAAAGAAGCTCTTATTGCCATGACCGAGGTCAAAATGAATGCCACGCTTTCGCGCCTCGGCTAGATATGGATGTAGTTTGCGGTCCGGGTCGAAAAGCGGAATGCTCGATGCATACATGTGCGTGCTGATGTCACCCGGGCGCAGATGCTTCAAAACTAAATCCTGGTAGGAACGCTCGGGTGTTGAACGGCCGAAATCCACCATTACGGGAATATCGGCGAGTTTACCCGCTTCCACTGCGCGGTCAACCGCGATCCAATCTTGGGCTACGTAGTGCGCTACCTTGACTCCGACAATCAGGTCGGAATGTGCGCGGGCGACACGCGCTGTCGCCTGGGCATCCATGTCGGAAGTATTCTGTTCGATCTTGCCGCCGCCCATACCATTGCCAACAATATTCAACACCGCGAGCACACGTACCATCGGATGGTTGATATCCCGATCCAGAATGCGTTTCTTGAATTCGGAGAAATTGCGCCAGCCAGAGCTTCCTGCATCGACAATGGTGGTCACACCGCTCCGGAAGCTCAGGCCGTCAGGAGTGATGCTGAAATCTCCGCCAGCAAATGAATCGCGCGTTCCGCCACCGGCGAACACGTGAGCATGGATGTCGACGAGACCAGGAACGACATAAAGGCCCTTCGCTTCGATCACACGCAGGGCTTCGCCGGCCGCGATGCCGGACGCCACGCGCGCAATCTTACCGTCCTTAACTGCAACGTCGAGGACGCGATCGATATCGTTCTTTGGATCGATAACGTGTCCACCGCGAATGAGAAGGTCGTACCTCTTCTGCGCGAAGACAGAGGCCGCGCATAGCGTCAGAATCCATGCGCTAGGGATGAAAGACATAACGTTCTCATCCTAGCTTGTGATCCAGTAGCGGCAATTTCGTCTGCGAATTTCTCCCACTGCCCGCGCTTTCCCTTATAGAAGGACAGGCTGCTCCGGTAGCGCGGTCCGAATTTCTAACGATATTTGGAGGAATTCCATGTACAAGAGCCTTATGACTCCGGACTTGCCGGACATCTCCCTGGACCCGCAGGCCCCCACGAAAAGCGGCTGCAATGGAGGTATTCACATCGAACAGTGCGGCGACGTTCATATCCATACCTGCGGTCCGTCTCCCCGAAATTGCCCCTGCACGACACCAGACCAACAAACGGGGGCTTGCATTCCCGTGGTCGCGGGAGCCAAGCACAAGTTAGGTCGGAAGATGAAAATGAGTCAACTCGCCGAGAGTGTCCGGGTTCCCAGCGCCATCGCGTCAGCCACGCTGCATATGGCTCGCCGATTCGTGCGCGGCAAGTCTCCGGCCAACGCGCTCGAAATCGCGGCATTCCCTGTACTCGAGCGCATCTCACGAGACATGTTGTCTTGCACTGTGGACGCGTTCGATGCGCTTCCCACGCAGCAGCGCACGCGACTGTTCGCCGAATCGCTCATGCTCGATCCCGATGAACCGGTCACCGAATCCATTCTCGTGGCCGCGCTTGGTAAGGAGATTAAAGAGCGCGCCGCTCTTCAAATCTTCGGAGATCCAAAGGCTGCCGAACAGGAACGGCCCGGGAAGATTCGTGTGTTCCCGCCCTCCGGAGAGATCCCACCCAACCAAGTCCGTATCTGCCGCATCAACGGCATTCGTACGGCGAACTTTGTTCCTCTGCCGCCTATCGGCGAGTTTCTCCCGAGCGAGTTCCACCAGGATTGCGCGCCCGTGATCGTCAACGGCCAACCTCAAGTGGTCTGCCAGGTGCGAGCCAACAACTGCCCCGGAAATCTGATCCACAACACTGCTTGTGCCCGCGTTCTGGAAGTCTTTGCCGGCGATAGTATGACCCTGCAGGGCGTTAACTACTTCAGTACTGACACAAAGGTCCGGATCACAAACAGAGATACCGGCCAAACCATACGAGATATCGACGCGCACATCTGGGGTGATGTGGATACACCGGTCACCGAAGACGTAAACGGCCAATCGGTGCTCATTAATGACTGTCGCGTGCAAGACCGTCTGACATTCGTAGTACCGCAGGACTTGACTCCTGGCACATATCAGATCCAAGTCTTTGTGCCGAACATCACAGGAATGCCCGTGTTCGGCGACTTCCTCAATTCCGATGGCGAGTTCATTCAGGTAGTAACACCGCCCACTGCGCGTTTCCAGATCGTGACCGACAAGATCTTCGCGCGCCGCGAAACGTCCCCCGCGTCATTTGGTTCGGACGAAGTCGGCCTTCAGGCAATTGCCTTTCCGCTATTCGCCGATGGAACATTCGGAGATCTACAGGAAGAAAAGTTCAAGGACATTCGCGACGCCGACTTTGACTCGGGAACTTCTCGCGACATTACCCGGCTCGTGTTCACACACAATCAGCCGATCATCGGAATGGCGCTTTCCGTCGCCGGCTTCGAGATCGACAGCGAACGAGCATTCAACCAGCTCATCACGTCGCGAATGGACTTCTTCGTGGAGTTGATCAAGCAGCAGGCGAAGTTTATCGGCGCCGGCGTAGGCGCGGCGGGAGGAGTGGCTGCGTTGACCAAGCTTGGCGCGGTGGCAGGATGGATAGCCGGAATCGCCTTAGCTATCACTCTTGCGATCGACGTGGTTGTGGCGCTTTGGGCGCCGGCGGATCCGATCATACGGGACTCGTTCGGTTTCTCGGTCATCGATCTTGACCGCCTGACCAGCGCAAGCTTCCCTGCGCCGCCTCCATTCTCGTTCCAGAGCGAGGGCGACGGAGGTATTTCAGTCAACGTGAACAAGACTATTCCCCCAGAGAAATTGCCGCTGCAGTATCGCGAAACCCGCGAGTACGTGAGCGAAACCGAGGACAGCCGGTACGAGATAACGTATCGCTTCAACCGCATCGCATAGGCGCCTGCGCAACTTAGCACACGAAAGGAGATCATCCAATGAACACGCACTCTGCACGCCTACCAGGTAGAATCGCGGTCTTTCTCTACGGCCTCGTTTCCTACGCAGTCTTTCTGGCCACGTTTCTTTACGCCATCGGATTCATCGGCAACTTCGGTGTACCGAAAACTCTCGACTCGCCCACGGCCGGATCATGGCGCGACGCCCTGCTTATCGATCTCGGCCTGCTTACAGTCTTCGCGCTACAGCACAGCGTCATGGCGCGTCCTGCATTCAAGCGCCTGCTCACGCGTGTGATCCCGGTCTCGGCCGAGCGCAGCACGTATGTTCTGGCGAGCAGCCTCGCGCTCTGTCTGCTCTTCTGGCAATGGCAGCCACTGGGTGGAACCGTCTGGAACGTCGATTCCACACTGGGCCGCATTGCGCTATTCGCGGGCTACGCCTGCGGCTGGGCCCTGGTGTTGATCACGACATTCGTGATCAACCACTTCGACCTGTTCGGTCTGCGCCAGGTTTGGCGGCACATCAAAGGTCAAGAGCAGAACAAAGTTCCGTTCGTCGCTCCTCTGCTCTACCGGATCGTCCGGCACCCGCTGTATGTCGGCTGGCTGTTGGCTTTCTGGTGCGCTCCGACGATGACCGTTACGCATCTGCTGTTCGCCGTCATGACGACCGCTTACATCCTTGTGGCCATTCGATTCGAAGAAGCCGACCTCGTAAAGGAACACCCGGAGTATGTCGTGTATCGCAAGCAAGTGCCGATGCTCGTCCCGAAGTTCACTCGTGAAGTGACTCTTCTTGAGAAAGACAAAATCGTGGGCATGCGCAACTCCGTGCTGCGCGGGTTCGCCGCAGCGGTCTTAGTCATTCTTAGTCCGTCTGCGATGGCGCAGTTGGGAGCTTCGATACCCGTGCCGCCAGTGCCTGAGAAACTGAAGGTCCCTGCCGGGAACGTCGCCTATCTGAAAACGTCCGCGGCCGGCACACAGAATTATGTCTGCCTGCCCGGCCCCGACGGACCCACCTGGACCTTCCAGGGACCGCAGGCGACGGGCTTCCTAGTCTTTCCTTGGTTTGGAGGAGAAGGTCGTCAACAGATCCTTACCCATTTTCTGAGCGCCAATCCGACAGAAGATGGCAAGGCTCGTCCCGCATGGCATCACTCCGTTGATTCGAGCACCGTCTGGGCAAAAGCAGTGGCAGATTCGACGGACCCCGCCTACGTTAAACCCGGAGCCATTCCTTGGCTACTCCTCGAAATTGTCGGGAAGCAACGAGGACCGATGGGCGGTTCGTTCCTCATGCAAACGACTTATATTCATCGTCTGAATACAGACGGCGGAGCTAAGCCGACTGGCGCCTGCGAGGTTTACGGAGCTATCAAGTTTGTGCCGTACACCACTGACTACTATTTTTACCGATTGGCTAACTGAGTTCAACGCTTCCGGTCGCTTTTCAAGCGAGCGCACCGGAAGCGCAATTTTTTTTTTGCGGGCCGCACCTGCCAGTTTGTGAACATGCTTTATGCCGCAGGATACTGAGAGGAATGTCGATTCGCGTCTCCTTCTTCTTACTCGCCTGCGCGTCTTATATGGCAGCACAGCCCGCTTATGACCTCCTGCTGAAGAATGGTCACGTCATCGATCCGAAGAACCGGGTCAGCCGAGTCTCGGACGTAGCGATAGCGGGTGGCAAGATTGCGCGCGTAGCACCGGACATCCCTGCGTCGCAGGCGAGAAAGACACTCGACCTGCAAGGGCTGTACGTCACGCCAGGACTTGTAGACATCCACGCTCACTTGTATAACAGACCAGGCAATCCTCCACCGAAGCGGAATCAAAGCGTTCAGCCTGACGCGTCCTCCTTTCGGAGCGGAGTCACCACCATGGTGGATCCCGGGACATCCGGCTGGCGGGACTTCGGCAATTTTCGTGAGATCACGATTCAGCGCTCACAGACTCGGGTGCTGGCGTGGTTGAATATCGTGGCTGCGGGTATGGGTCAAGGCAATGAAAATGACCCGGCACAGATGGATGTCGAAGGCGCGGTCAAAGTTGCGAAAAGCAACCCGGACCTGATCATCGGATTCAAGACAGCGCATTATGCCGGGCCAGGATGGGCCGCAGTCGATGGCGCAGTAGCGGCCGGTCGTCAGACGGGACTGCCTGTTATGGTTGACTTCGGTCAAGCCACGGCGGAGAGAAATCTCCGGACTCTCCTACTCGATAAGCTTCGTCCGGGCGATGTTTATACTCATTGCTTCTCGGGATTGAGAGGTGAGATTCTGCCAGACAAGACGATGAATCCGGTAATGTTGGCGGCTCGCAAACGAGGCATTCTGTTCGATGTAGGACATGGCGGCGGGAGCTTCTTCTGGAACATGACCATCGCGGCGATCAAGAATAAGTTCTTCCCCGACTCGATCTCGACTGATCTGCACTTCGGAAGCATGAACGGCGCCATGCGCGATCTACCGAACGTAATGTCGAAGTTCCTGAACCTTGATGTTCGCCTCGATGACCTCGTTCGGATGACGACGTGGAATCCAGCAAAGGAAATTGGGCGGCCGCAACTCGGGAATCTCGATGTAGGGTCTGAAGCGGATATCGCCGTGTTGAGAATTCAAAATGGACAGTTTGGATTTCTTGATTCCGCTGGCGCCCGGTTTGAGGGAACTCGGATGATCGTGGCGGAGTTGACTGTTCGCAAAGGAAAAGTTGTTTGGGACCTGAACGGCCGGGCGGGCGAAGACTGGAAAACCTTCCCGTATGAAAAGAAGAGAAGGGCGGAGTAAGCGCCTCTCACTAGGCTACGTTCGATTCCTGTTTTACTGACTTCACAAGATCGAGCGTAACGTCTACGATCATGTCTTCCTGCCCACCTACCATTCGCCGTTGGCCCAGTTCCACCAGGATGTCGCGTGTGTCGATACCGTATCGCGCCGAAGCGGCTTCGGCATGACGAAGGAAACTGGAATACACCCCTGCATAGCCTAAGGACAAGGTTTCGCGGTCAACGCGCACCGGCCGATCCTGAAGCGGACGGATGAGATCCTCAGCCGCATCCATTAAAGCGAACAAGTCGCACCCATGAGCCATGCCCATTCGATTCATAACAGCGATAAGCACCTCGAGAGGAGCGTTTCCCGCGCCTGCGCCCATTCCCGCCAACGAACCGTCCACTCTGTCGCATCCGCTCTCAATTGCAACCACCGTGTTCGCAACTCCCAGAGAAAGATTATGATGCGCGTGCATTCCCATCTGGGTTTCTGGAGAGAGGTGGTCGCGAAACGCGCGAAAGCGTTCTCCCACTTCGTGCATTAGCAACGCCCCAGCCGAATCGACGACATAAACGCAATGCGCGCCGTAGGATTCCATCAGCTTTGCTTGGCGCGCAAGCTCGGCCGGCGGAGCCATGTGAGACATCATGAGAAAGCCTGCAACGTCCATCCCCATCTTGCGGGCGACTTCCATGTGCTGCTGCGAAATGTCCGCCTCTGTACAATGCGTTGCAATCCGGACGGAACGCGCTCCTGCTTCATACGCTTCATGAAGGTCCTCCACTGTGCCGATCCCGGGAATCAGCAAGACCGTGACCTTCGCCGTCTTTACGACTTGGGCTACGGCCGTAATCCATTCAGTGTCGGAGTGAGCCCCAAATCCGTAGTTGAAGCTCGATCCGGCAAGACCATCTCCGTGGGTGATCTCGATCGCGTCGACACCTGCCTCATCCAGGGCTCGTGCGATCGCCTGAGCCTGCTCGATGGAATACTGGTGGCGTATGGCGTGCATGCCATCCCGCAGTGTGACGTCCTGGATGTACAGCTTTTTAGTGGCGTCCATTTCCATTGCCCTCGTACTTCAGTTCTACCAATCTTTCCGCTGTCTTTAGCGCGGCCGAAGTCATGATGTCGAGATTTCCCGCATACGGAGGGAGGTAGTGTCCCGCTCCCTCAATCTCCAAAAAGACAGAAATTTTCAACCCTTTTACGGGTTCGTTGCGGTCTTTCGATAGGATTCGCCGCCCGGAATAGCTCTCAAACTGCACCGACTGCTTCAACCGGTAACCCGGCACATAGCTACGAACATGCTCCACCATGCGATCGATCGAAGCGACGATTGCATCCTGGTCTGCTTCCGCTGTGAAGCAGAAGACGGTGTTTCGCATGATCAAGGGCGGTTCGGCCGGATTCAGCACAATAATGGCTTTACCCCTTGCTGCGCCGCCGATCTTTTCTATCGCCCGTGCTGTGGTCTGGGTAAATTCGTCGATGTTGGCTCGTGTACCTGGACCGGCTGACTTACTGGCAATGCTGGATACGATCTCCGCATAGTGTACGCCGGAGACGCGATTTACTGCAGCCACAATAGGAATGGTCGCCTGTCCCCCGCAACTCACCATGTTCAGATTCGGCGCGTCCGAGTGCTCCGTCAGGTTTACGACCGGGACAACATAAGGTCCGATTGCGGCCGGCGTGAGATCGATCACTTGCTTACCGTGTTTGCGAAGTACATCCGAGTTGTGATGGTGCGCCTTGGCCGAGGTCGCATCGAAGACAACCCGAATGTCATCGAAGGTATCCATTCCGACCATCCCGTCGATTCCTCGATCCGTGATGGGGACACCCATGCGCTTCGCACGAGCCAATCCCTCCGACGTCGGGTCGACACCGACGAAGGCCGCCATCTCCAGAACGCTCGAATGGCGCAGAACCTTGATCATCAGGTCCGTGCCAATATTACCCGATCCTATTATTCCGACTTTTACTGGCATACACACTGTCCATCCGTCACCATACCAGCTTCAAACCCAATTGAATCAAGCGCGGCGCGCGAGCGCTTGAAATACGGCCGAAGTTCGCCCCGGCTCCGGTGTCACCATTGGGATTGTTGAACTGGGCATGATTGAAGGCATTGAATAACTCCCCGCGAAATTGGAGCTTCATCTGCTCGGTAATTGGGATCGGGAACTGCTTTTCCAGTCCGATGTCCCAGTTGTTGATTCCTGGACCATGAAGCGGCGCGCGGCCGGTATTGCCGAAGAAACCGGCCGCCGGCGCGGCAAAACAACTGGTATTGACGCTCTTAGACTGCTTGGCTCGCTACATGAGGGTAAACGAAGGTTTCCTGTGCGGTACCTAAAGCTGTGAATCTGGAACCTGGGTTGCAAGTTGATACCAAGGGACCGAGAGCGCTGCATGTTAGTCGCAGCGCGCGACACCCGCCCGCTTGGGCGAAAGTATGGCGACGAGCAACCGAGCTGGAAGCAATGAACAACGCCTGAATGAGCTTCTTCCGGTCGTCTATCAGGAGCTTCGGAGGTTGGCACGACGGTATGTAGCTCTTGAACGTCGGGGCAACACTTTACAGGCTACAGCGCTAGTACATGAAGCCTATGTCCGGCTCGCCCGAACTGAGTGTAAGCTGCAAAATGCACAAACCTTCGTCATGTCAGCCGTGCAGGTCATGAGACATATTCTTGTGGATCATGCCCGAGCGCGGCGCCGTCAGAAGCGTGGTTGCGGCGAGCCGAATATTTCTGTAGATGGACTTCAGGTTGCCAGTGAGTCGTCGCCCGAAATTCTTGAACTCGATGAAGCCCTGCAGCACCTTGCGAACTGTGACCCCCGAAAAAGCAGTGTTATCGAATTGTTGTTCTTTGGCGGATTGACGTATAACGAATGCGCTGGTGTCCTGGAAATATCAACTGCTACTCTGCATCGAGAACTGAGATTGGCGAAGGCTTGGCTTTGCAGGGAGCTCAAACCAGTTGCCGGAGACCCAGAGATCCGATGAGTGCGAGCGTCTCCTCGACGCGCTGGCGAGTAATCGAAGACCTGTTTCAGACTGCGTGCGACATGGAGCCGGAACAGCGTGCGGCATTGTTCCGCGAGGCTGACTGGGACACCCTCTTGAGGAGGGAGGTGGAAGCGCTCGTCGCATCCTCAGAAAACACATCGAGTTTTCTGAGCAAACCAGTGGATCAGGAAAGACGGAAGTTGGGTGTCGCTGCTTCCGAGGAACTTCAGCAGTTCGGCGCCTACCGCTTGGTCCGGCTCCTCGGCGAAGGCGGCATGGCCAGAGTTTATCTCGGAGCCAGGGCGGATGAGCAGTATGAACAGGCCGTAGCGATCAAAGTAATGCTTGGCGGAATTTCGCAGAGGCGGGCGATGCTGCTGCGGTTTCGTGTGGAGAGACAGATACTCGCGAACCTCAGTCACCCGAACATCGCGCGGCTTTTGGACGCTGGTGTCCTGACGGATGGCACACCGTACCTCGTGATGGAGTTTGTCGACGGCATTTCTATCGACGATTACTGCAAGCAAAAAAAACTTTCCCTTGAAGGCAGGCTGAAGCTTTTCGCCCAAGTGTGTTCTGCTGTCGCCTTTGCACACAAGAACCTTGTTGTCCATAGGGATATCAAGCCGGCGAACATTCTGGTGACGGCCCAGGGCGTTCCTAAGCTTCTCGATTTCGGCATTGCGAAGCTGATGGACGATTGTGAAATCGCGGACCGGCTTGTTGCTCCCACACTCCCATTGGAGCGGTTATTGACGCCCGAGTATGCGAGCCCGGAACAGATTCGAGGCGATTCCGTTTCTACGGTTACCGATGTATATGGTCTCGGCCTAGTTCTGTATGAATTGCTGACAGGGCGTCATCCGTTCCGGAGCCGGGCTTCCAGCCCACACGAGTTTCTACGCCAAGTCTCCGAAACCGAGCCGCAACCGCCCAGTTCTGTGGCTCGGGGAAATGGTGATCCGGACCTGGCACGAAAACTGAAGGGCGATCTGGACCAGATCGTGTTGATGGCGACTCGTCACGAACCGGACCGGCGCTACGCCTCGGTTGCGCAATTTGCCGAGGATGTCGGCGCGTACCTGAATGGTTATCCCGTAACTGCGCGAGTGGATACGGTTGCGTATCGCGCTACCAAGTTCTTCCAGCGTCACAAACTCGGTGTAATAGCGGGTTTTGTCCTGATGCTAACGCTAATCGCTTTTGTGTCGGGCATGGCAGTTCTACACGGCCGAGCAAAACGGGAACAGCTGAAAGCGGAACGTCAGGCCGCGTTCCTGGCGGACATGTTTCGTTCGGCGACGCCGCATGTAGCCCGAGGCCGCGACGTTACGGCACGAGATTTATTGGATCAGGGCGCAAATCGGGTCGATCGCGAACTGGCGGGGGAACCAGAGGTTCAGGCTTCGCTGTTACGAAACATCGCTTCCGCATATTACAGCCTCGGCTTATATGAAGAGGCCCAACGCGCTGCCCAGAGGTCCCATGAACTGAGAGTACAAACACTTGGAGCAGATGATCCTACTACCGCCGATACGCTTTTGCTGGTAGCCAGGATCATCGGCAACAAAGGTGAATATGAAAGCGCCGAAGCCTTACTCCGACAGGTGCTCGCGATCCGAAGGAAGATCCTCAGTCCGGATGATCCTGCGTTAGCTCAAAGTTTGATGCTATTGGGGGCATCCTTATCGCAGCAGCACAAAGATGCAGAGGCGGAGGACCTGCTACAGCAGGCGCTTCCCATTTATCGAAGGCGGGGCTCGAATCTAGGAGTAGATACTCGCGAAGTCCTCGCATTGTTGCTGGAGCGTAAGGGACATTATCCCGATGCAATGCGGGTGATGCGTGAGAGCGTTGACATTGCCCAGCGAGTGGAAGGCCCGGACAGTCCGATTTACGCGACCAGCTTGAACAATCTCGCGCGAACACTCATCAGCTCGGGAAATTACTCGGAGGCGGAATCGGTTTTGCGCCAGTCATTGGCGATTCATCACAAGGTTCACGACAAACAACATCCCGCGTTGTTCACTCCCACCAACAACCTGAGTGTTGCCCTGCTGAATCAGGGCAAGTGGGCGGAAGCAGAGCCGCTACTTCGTGAAATGCTCAACTCCGGCACAAGGCTGCTCGGGCCAAGCCACCCTTACGTCATAGCTACTCAAACGAATCTGGCTGCGCTCCAGCACGCGGCCGGGCGTCTCTCACAAGCCAGGCATCTTTACAATCAAGCCCTGGCCGCAACGCACGACCGGGAGAAAGCCGCGTCGATAATTTCGAACCTGGGCTCTATTGAACTGGATCAGTACAGCTATGCGACGGCCGATCGACTCCAACGGCAAGCGATAGAGATGTACGTCGAATTGAAAGGCCCGAATACGACGTCTCTAGCCGCGCCACTTCTCCAGTTGGCGGAAGTTCAAATTGCCTCCGGAGACGGCGCTTCCGCCGAACATGCCGCGAGTAAGGCTCTGGAAATTCGCCGGCGCGCGCTCTCCGAACGTCATCCCGACATAATTCAGGCACAGATCACGCTGGCGAGAGGCTTGCTCGTTCAACATAGGGCCGCAGAAGCAGAACCTCTCCTGCGCGACGCGATTCAATTCGTGCGCAATCCGCCTTTTCCTTTACCTTCCTGGCAGGAGGGTACGGCAGAGAGCGCACTTGCCTGGTGTCTCGATCTGCTGGGCCGCAGGCATGAAGCCGAAACGCTTCTGCAAGAGGCCAAACGTAAGCTGAGAAATCATCCCCGACGGCGTTCCCGCCATTCATACTCAATTGCTGGTTCCAACCTGTAATATTACGCGATCGTGAGGGAAACCGGCGTAAAAAGTCGCTTTCCGAGGTAGAAGGTCCTGCGGCATTCGCAGCGACTTCCAGAGGGCGAAACCGCCCCGGTTTACAAAGGAGGCGATTGATATGAGAACGCTTCAATTGCTTGTTTTCTGCGCTTTGGCCGGCACAATCTTGCCCATATCTGCCAAGGAAGGCAAAACCATGCTTCCCAAGCCGGAAGCCGGTTACGGCGGCGTGCGTGATGGCATCCGGGTATTTGCATGCGATACAGACGGCGATGACAAGGGCGTCCGGGTCCGTTATGCCCTGAAGAATGACAATAGTACCGGACCCAAGCACAAATTGGGGGATGCGAACGGATCGGAGGAAGGATGCGGTGACGAGCAGGTCACTAACGCCGACAACCCGGTTGTCTGGTATAGCGTCGAAGCGGGTAAGCACCCGGAAAAACCGGATCGTGGTTATCAGCGCAACTGCAAAGCAGGTACAGCCTTTTGCAAACTGCGGAAGTAGTGAGAGCGGCACACATAGAAGCTCCTACGCAGCATTCACCCGCTGATAAGCCGACACAATGAGCCAAAGACGAACAACCGGCGGGCGTGATTGATAGCCATAGCCTTGCCTTGGCGGAAGGCATTCGGGAACGATTGGCGAGAAGCCGAGAGAAGGTGCCTCAGGTTTCAGCAGCTCTTAATTGGCGATCCTACGGCTCGGATTACTCTTCTGGATACGTTCAATGAGCTTCTTCTTCAGAACTTCTCGGCGAAGCATCCCGCCCTAAGCGTGGCTTACGCTAAGGCAAAACCAGCCGTTGCTGCAGTGCCGGATCTGGGAAATTGGGCCAACAATGGTGCCCTAGCGGCCCAGCTGCCAAGAGCAGCGAAGTGGTTTGCTGAGGTGCACTCCGCCAGGGTAACGGGTGAACTGGCGCACGCGAAGGCTAAGAAGACTGGTAAACTTACGCGACCCATTAGCTTCAAAAAGGCCGACATGATCACGAGGAACGTCCAAGGGGCTTGGGCTGAGCTGATTACCGAGTGGAAGGCCATTCTTTGATCACGGCCGGTACGGGCATATGCCAGTTGACCCAACGTCCTTGGCCGCTTTCTCCGGTCGCCACGGTCCGCCTGATCCCGCTCCGAGCGGCTGAGAGAGGGTGTTCCCCTCTCTCGACTCTCCCGGACTCGCCGGGCAGGGGATCGGGCTGTGATGCCTCTTCCGTCCGTGTTCTTACCCAAACCGCTGATGTGACGCACTTCTGTCTCGTCGACACGATCAAGGAACGAGAAAAGCAACAGGCTCCAGGAATTCAATGCGACGTAGAATGACGATTCGTGGATCTGCTCGATGTTCCGATCCGACACCACTACCAAGTGTTCGGTGAGGGCGACGCACGCGACGCTAGCGGCTGACCGTCGTCAATCGAAAAGAAAATCTCGCATCGCCGTACACAACTCGCGAACCTGGCAAGCGCTGACGGACAGCATGTTTTTACAACCCGAGAACAAGCGCTCACCACGATAGGCCCGACAGATACTTCGTGAAGGCGCCAAGAGAATACCCATTTCATCCACTCCAAATCTAAGTTCATCTATGGGTGCGCTGCCGATGTCAATGAGTAAATAACAGCGGTTTTGAAGTCGAATTTCATGAATTAAGATACACTTCGAGTGAGCCGGACGGAGGACAGGGCAACGCTGGCGAGCGACCCGAGCGCCGGTCCGGAGGCCGGGATCGGGGTCGCGAACAAGATACGCAGCGGCCCTGACCGGAATCAAATCCCGGCATCAAAGCGTTAAACGCCGGGGTCTGGGGCGGAGCCCCAGTTCTAACTATTTATTTGCACCTCCTCGAAAAAGATTCTTTCGTCCGGAGCGCTCTACTTCGACGTCTTCGTCGCTCAGTCATCTATCCGCCCTCAAGGAGCATGAGCATCGCTTCGTCCCGGGTTTCGCAATCACACAAACAGCTTAGGTTTCGCTAGGATGGATTCCGCGCTGACCCGGTATTGGACGAAGGCATCGAAGCCGGCGCCGGCTCTCGATAAGCTTGTTTTTTTGTGAGCATCCACCAACTGGCTTCTGCCAAATGGCGAGCCACAGCAACGGCTGCTTTGCCGTGATTCTTGCTCGCTCGCAGCCGCTCGTAGAGCGCAACAACATGGCTGCCTGCATAGCATTGTTTGCGCATCACGATACAATTGGCTGCTTCCACCAATGCCCACTTCAAGTAGTGATTGGCCACAGGCGATGTTCTGCCCAGGCGAACCTTCCCTCCGCTCGCTTGGACGGTAGGTGTCAGCCCGGCATAGCTGGCCAAATGCGCCGGTGAGGGAAAACGTTCGACGTCTCCGATCTCAAGAAAGATGGTGGCGGACAAAATGTTGCCTACGCCGGGCAGAGTCTTGAGCAAGCGCACCCATCCGAGTTGTCCGATGCCCAGGCGGATTCGTGTTTCGAGAGCCTGGATATGCGCTTCGACTTCATCCACCAGTTGCCACTCGTGCCGTGTGGACAGCCGCGTTTCTTGGGGTAATGCGCCAATATAGACCGCTAATTGCACGCGCCCTTTGCCAACAAAAAGGTCTTTTGGCTCTCCCGGCTCGTATTGGCCATAGCGTCGAATCGCGCCGTGAATTCGGTTCTTCAAAGTGGTCGTATGCCGTCGAAGACTCAGACCGCGTCCGCAACAACCCACGCAGATCGCGCAATTGTGCCGACGGGATCCAGACTTCCGGTAACGTTCCATTGCGCAGGAGCATGGCTAGCCCGCGAGCATCGCCAGGGTCAGTCTTCTTGGTGCCGGGCATTCGCTTCTTTGCTTCGAGCGGATTGACCAGACGGGCCTCCAGCCCGGCTGCTTCCAACTCATCCACGAACCAGTACCAACTCCCCGTGGCTTCCACCGCGACGGGCGCTCCACTCGGTAGGGTTGCCAGATAGGCTCGCAACTCGAGTAAGTCGTTAGAGACTTTGACGGCAGGCTCTAACCGTCCCTTCTCATCCAGGGTGACAAACACCGAGTATTTCTTGTGCATGTCGCAACCGATATACTTTTCCATACTGCAGCGGCGCCTCCAGAACGCCTGGGCGGGATTTTATCTCGCCCACGCTGCAGCGCACACATACAATCACCAAAGTTCAAAATCTTTATTACCCGCATTTCTCAATAACTTAACGAAAAACCCTGGCAATCCCACCAAATCTGGCTGCTACCGTAGAACCGGAGGATGAGTATGCGTAGTACAGCGCAGATTGAAGCATCGAAAAGAAATGGAGCCAAATCGAAAGGCCCGGTAACCACCGAAGGCCGTGAGCGGTCTTCCCAAAACGCCATTCGTCACGGCCTCACTTCGCACAAATCCGTAGTCATTGACGGCGAATCCAAGGAAGAATGGGAACAATTCCAACACGAATTTCTCGTCAAATTCCAGCCGCGCGATTTCGTCGAAGAACGCATTGTTATTGAAATGGCCGTCTGCCGCTGGCGCCTCGAACGGATCTGGAAGATGCAGGTGTCCATCCTCGACCAAGGAATAGCCGACGAGTTCCCGGTCATCGAGGAGCAATATGACCAGGCCGACATGGCCCTCGTCCAGGCCAGCGCCCACGTCTCCCGCAAACTCGACCTCCAAAGCCTCGACCAGCTCGAAACCCGCATCACCCGCCGATTCGACCGCGCGCTGCGCAATTACAACGAAATCCGCGCGCAATTCCCCTCGCAGCCCGAGTCAGAAAGCAAACTGCGAAACGAACCCAACATCGACTCGGAAGCAACGAGCTCGGCACGTTCATCCCAAGGCGAAATAGCAAAATCGGAAAACGAACCCAACAGCAGGATTCACGCGATCAATCTCCCGCGCATTTCCGAACCGCAAACCAACGACAGCACGCAGCAACACACCTCGCAAACCGAGTCGAGTCCCAAATGATTATCGGATTCGACAAATACCCATTCGACAAATCAATACTGCGTTATCGGCGGAAGACGAACACCGCCAAGTCCGAGCCCTCAAGAAGCGCCTACAACACCGCCATCATGCGAGGTCTCACACATTTCCCCGAAGCGCGCGCAGCAGTCCTTGCCGAACTCGATCGCATCCGACAGGCTGACACGTGATCGAACTGGAGCATACCCTCGATCCTCTCCGCTTTGCGCGCGAGGTCCTCGGCTTTCGCCCCGATCCTTTGCAGGAACTCATCCTCCGTCCGGAGAACACCCATGGAATACTCAACTGCTCGCGCCAGTGGGGAAAATCGACGATCGCAGCCCTCAAAGCCGTGCATTGTGCGCAGACACAGGAGCAGGCGCTCGTCCTCGTCGTCAGCCCTTCCGAGCGCCAAAGCGCCGAGTTCGTCCTCAAAGCCGCTCAGTTCGTCCGCCAACTCGGGCACTGCGTAAAAGGCGACGGCAGAAATAAAATCTCGCTCGTGCTCCCCAATGGCTCGCGCATCATCGGCCTCCCGAGCAGGGAGATGACCGTCCGCGGCTTCTCCGCCGTCACGCTTCTCATCGTCGATGAAGCGGCGCGTGTGCCGGACACCATGTACGATTCCATTCGCCCCATGCTTGCCGTCAGCGATGGCGATCTCTGGCTCATGAGCACGCCTTTCGGCAAACGTGGCTTTTTCTATGAGGAATGGACCGGAGCCGATACCACTTGGACGCGCATCACCGCAACGGCCGAGGAATGCCCCCGAATCTCGAAAAAATTCCTGGAGAGAGAACGAGCGAAAGTCAGCGAAGCATGGTTCCGTCAGGAATACATGTGCGAGTTCACACTCGAAGCCGGCGCCCTCTTCGATGAAGCCCTCATCCGCGGCTGCATCAGGAAGGACCTCAAACCGCTCATGGCCGAAGCAGGACTGCCATGGCAGTGAAGGAAATCATCATTGGGCTCGACCTCGGCCAGAAACAGGACTACAGCGCTCTTTCGATCCTCGAGTACGCGGAGACCGGCGAGCCTGTGCGTGATCTCGTCACCTATGAATGGAAGCGCAATCGCGTCATCCGCCTCATCCATATGGAACGCATCAGCCTCGGAACCAGCTACCCCGGCGTCGTCGAACGGATCCGCAAGCTTCTTCAGATGCCCTCGCTCAAAGACTGTACGCTGGTCGTCGATGCAACCGGTGTCGGCGTCCCGGTCGTGGATTTGCTCCGCGCGGCGCGCCTCAGTTGCCGCATCCTTCCAGTCACCATCACCGGCGGAACAGGCGAGTCGACGAACGGCAGCGGCCACAGCGTTCCCAAGCGCGATCTCATAACAGGCCTGCAGGTTCTTTTCGAATGCGGCAAGTTCGAGATGCCCGAATCGATGCCCGCGACCGAGCACCTTGTCCAGGAACTGGCTGGCATGCGCGCCAAACCCTCGCGATCCGGAAACTGGCGCTACGAAGGCGCTCCCGATGACCTCGCGCTCTCTCTAGCTCTCACCTGGTGGTGGGCGCGAAAGCGCTTCACATGGGATTACCCAAAGGGCCGCCTCCTATGAGCCCAAGTGGGGCAGGGCGAGAGCCCGGAGTTGTTGACACTTACACCTGGACCCGCTATAGAATAAGACGATACTGTAACCGATTGATTCGGTGTCATAATTGTGATACCGTAATTTTTCGGGCTGTACTGTACAAACTGCGGTGTTCAGCCCGCACTTCCCCGGAAATCAATGGAAGCTACCCTACATGCGTTGGGCCAAATCCTTGTGCAGGCCCTGCCGACTTTTGTCCTAGTTCTTCTGCTTTTTGTTTATTTGCGCTCGGTTTTTTTCAAACCTCTGGAGCGAGTGCTCGCCGAACGCGATGAAGCGACCGAAGGCGCCCGTCAAAAGGCAGCGGCTGCGCTTGACCGCGCCCAGGCCAAAGTGGCTGCTTACGAAGAGCAGATGCGCGCGGCCCGCAACGAGATTTATCGCGAACACGAAGAGGTTCGCCTCAAATGGCGCGACGACCAAACCGCTCAAATCGCCAACGCCCGGCAACGCACGGAAGCTTTGGTGAAGGAAGCGAAAGCGACCGTCGCAGCCGAAGCCGGCGAGGCCAGAGCCGCTTTGGCCGCGAACAGCCAGGCTCTCGCCGATCAGATAACGCAGGCCATTCTGCAAAGGAGAACCGTTTGAAGTACGTCGTCGGGATTACGCTCATCGCCACGTCGCTAGCGTTCTCCCAGGCTCATGAGCCTGCACCCGCCCACGGCGAGTCCCATTCCGAAGGCGAAGCGCCGATGCCGAACGAGATCTGGTGGAAATGGGCAAACTTCGCTGTTCTCGCGGCAGGTTTAGGTTATTTGGTCGCAAAGAACGCCGGTCCGTTCTTCCGTTCGCGTTCCGAGGAGATCCAGAAGGGCATTAAGGATGCCGCGCAGGTTCGCGCCGAAGCTGAAGCGCGCGCCTCCGCGATCGAAAAGCGGCTGGTTAACCTTTCTGGGGATATCGAAGAATTACGCGCTCGATCGCTCGAAGAGATGAACGCCGAAGGAGCCCGTCTCCAAAGCGAAACTGAGGCCCAGATGAAGAAGATTCAGGCTCAGGCGGAAGTCGAAATCGCATCTGCAACAAAAAGCGCGACGTTGGAGCTGAAAGCCTATTCCGCTCAGCTCGCGCTCGAATTGGCGGAAAAGCAGATTCGGCAACGCCTCGATCAGCCAACGCAAGACGATTTGGCGGACGCCTTCCTTCATGACCTCAAGCAGGAGAAGTCGGCGGAAGCGGGGAGGTTGCAGTAGTCGATGCCTCAAGCCGTCTCCATCCGTTATGCGCGCGCCCTCGCTGACGCAGTCCTCAGTCCCACGTCGGAAGTAAAGCCGGCTCAGGCGCTCGAGCAGCTTCGTGTCTTCGGTAACATCGTCGACGAGTCTTCCGAGTTCCGACATGTACTCCTCTCGCCGGCTGTGTCCAACGCAAAGAAGCGAGCCGTCATCGCTCGGTTTGCCGAATCGCTTCCTCTATCCCGGCTCGTTCGTAATTTTTTGTATGTCATCATCGATCGTCGCCGCTCAGGCCGCCTCAACGACATCACTGACGCGTTTGAGGCTGCGCTCGATGAACGCCTTGGAATTGTAAGGGCAGATGTGAAGTCGGCGGCGCCTTTGAACGACCGCCAGCAGTCTGATTTGCAGCAGGAGTTGTCGCGAGTTTCGGGGAAACAGGTCCGGTGCGACTTCTCGATTGATCCGGAGTTGATCGGCGGTGTTGGTCGCACGGATTGGTTCTACCGTCTATGACGGTTCGGTCCGCACGCAGCTGAATTCGTTGCGCGAGCGGTTGGTTGCCCGTTAAAAGCACTCTGGCAGGATTAACAGGAATATGGCTCAAATTCGAGCAGACGAGATAACGCGAGTTCTCCGCGAAGAGATTGAAAATTACGAGCGCGCTGTCAGCGTATCGGAAACCGGGTTCGTCATTTCGGTCGGCGACGGTATTGCCCGCATCCATGGTCTCGAAACCGTCATGGCGGGCGAATTGATCGAGTTTCCCCAGAACGTGTCAGGCATCGCGCTGAACCTCGAAGAAGATCAGGTCGGCGCCGTGCTGCTCGGTGATTACACCGACATCAAGGAAGGCGACGAAGTCCGCCGCACCGGTCGTATTATGTCCGTTCCGGTTGGCGAAGCGCTGATCGGACGCGTGGTCGATTCACTCGGCGCCCCGATCGATGATCGTGGTCCCATCGATACAACGATCTTCAATCCCCTTGAAGCGTTGGCCCCTGGTGTCGTCGATCGGCAGCCGGTAAAAGAGCCGCTGCAAACCGGCATCAAGGCCATCGACGCGATGATCCCGATCGGCCGCGGTCAGCGCGAACTGATCATCGGCGACCGCCAAACGGGCAAGACTGCGATCGCGCTCGATACGATCATCAACCAGAAGGGCGGGGACGTCATCTGCATCTATGTCGCCGTCGGGCAGAAGCGCTCCACCGTGGCTCAGGTCGTCAAGACGCTGCACTGACTACGGCGCGATGGATTACACCATCGTCGTCGCGGCTACTGCGTCCGATCCTGCGCCGATGCAGTACATCGCTCCGTTCGCTGGTTGCGCGATGGGCGAGTACTTCCGCGATAAGGGCCGTCACGCGCTGATTATCTATGACGACCTTTCCAAGCACGCCGCGGCATATCGTGAGATCTCGCTGCTGCTGCGCCGTCCTCCAGGACGCGAGGCGTTCCCCGGCGACGTGTTCTATCTGCACAGCCGCCTGCTGGAGCGCGCCGCGAAACTGAACAATGCGCAAGGGTGGCGGATCGCTCACCGCGCTCCCGTTCATCGAAACGCAGGCGGGCGACGTATCCGCGTACATTCCGACCAACGTGATTTCGATCACCGATGGTCAGATCTATCTCGAAGCCGATCTGTTCAACTCGAACGTGCGTCCCGCCATCAACGTCGGTCTGTCCGTAAGCCGCGTCGGCGGTAGCGCGCAGACGAAAGCAATGCGTTCCGTCGCTGGTTCACTTCGTCTCGAACTCGCGCAATATCGCGAGCTCGCCGCATTCGCGCAGTTCGGCTCCGATCTCGACAAATCCTCGCAGCAGCAGCTCAATCGCGGCCGCCGTCTGGTCGAAATCCTCAAGCAGGGTCAGTATCAGCCGCTGCCGTTTGAAAAGCAGGTGTTGATCGTCTTCGCCGGAACCAACGGCTTTCTGGACGACATTCCGGTGGAGCAGGTGCGCCGGTTTGAAGCCGAGTTGTACCGCTTCGTCGAGAACGCGCACCCCGGAATCCTCCAGTACGATTCGCGAGAAGAAAGCCATCGACGACGCTCTCAAGGCCGATATCAAGAACATGCTGACGGAGTTCAAGCAACGGTTCACCTCATCGGCTGCGGCAGGCGCAGGGCAGGCAGGCCGGTAATCGGCGATGCCTAGTCTGATCGACATCCGGCGGCGAATCCGCTCGGTCAAGAACACGCAGCAGATTACCAAGGCCATGAAAATGGTCTCGGCCGCGAAGCTGCGCCGGGCGCAGGAGCGGGTGATCGCGGCTCGTCCGTATGGCGCGATGCTGCAGAGCGTTCTGTCCAACGTCGCTGCCGCTGCGGCCGGGAACGAAGAAGATCGCGAACTCGCCGCTGCTGAAAGAGCGGCCCGAGAGCGCGCATTCAACTCGATCCTCTTCACCTCCGACCGCGGTCTGGCAGGCGCTTTCAACGGCAATCTCATCAAAGCCGCCCAGCGCTTCATCGAAGATCAGCCTGACGCCACGATCGAACTCGAACTGATCGGCCGCAAGGGCCGGGACTTCTTCCGCCGGCGAACATATCCGATCTCCGGCGATCATATCGGGCATTCTCAACAAGCCCGCCTACGCGGATGCGTCCGGAATCGCCCGCAAGATCATCGACCGCTTCGCCAACGAAGAGATCGATTCGGTCTACGTCATCTACAACGAGTTCAAGAGCGTAATTGCGCAAAAATTGACTGATCGAGAAGATCCTTGCCTGTCGCCGCGCCGCCGGGCGAGCCGGTCGACTACATCTTCGAGCAGCCGGTCGAGGAGATGCTGGCGTCTCTGCTGCCCAAGTACGTCGAAGTCCAAGTCTACACCGCCATGCTTGAAACGGCTGCTGCGGAACATGCCGCGCGCATGACAGCGATGGACTCGGCAACCAACAACGCGGCGACGTGATCGAGAGTCTGACGCTGTACATGAACCGCGTCCGCCAGGCGAGCATCACACGAGAAATCATCGAAGTTGTCAGCGGCGCGTCCGCTTTGGAGTAACGTATGCAAACTTCCGTTGCCACCACAGCCGTCGGCAAAGTGATCCAGGTCGCGGGTCCCGCCATCGACATCCAGTTTCCCGAGGGGCAGATCCCTCCGATTCTACACCGCAGTCCGCATCACCAGCGAAGGCTTCAACGTACCGAACCCCGTTGACATCATCGTCGAAGTTGCTCAGCACATCGGCGAGGGTCGCGTCCGCACCATCGCGCTGCAGCCAACCGAAGGTCTGGTTCGTGGCATGAAGGCCGAGAGCACTGGCGCTCCGGTATCGGTTCCGGTCGGCAAGCAGACGCTCGGCCGTGTGCTGAACGTGATCGGCGAGCCGGTCGACGAGCAAGGTCCTGTCAACACCGCGCAGCGCTATCCCGATTCACCGGCCTGCGCCGAGGTTCGACGAGCAGTCCACCGAGTTGCAGATGCTCGAGACCGGTATCAAGGTCATCGACCTGCTCGAGCCCTACTTGAAGGGCGGCAAGATCGGCCTGTTTGGCGGCGCTGGTGTCGGCAAGACCGTCGTCATCATGGAGTTGATCAACAACATCGCCATGAAGCACGGCGGTGTGTCGGTATTCGCCGGTGTAGGCGAGCGGACGCGTGAAGGCAACGATCTCTGGCTCGAAATGCAGGAGTCGGGCGTTCTCGATCCGACCGACTGGACCAAGTCGAAAGTCGCATTGATCTATGGACAGATGACCGAGCCGCCCGGAGCGCGTCTTGCGCGTCGGTCTCACCGGCCTCACCGTCGCCGAATACTTCCGCGACGAAGAAGGCCAGGACGTACTGCTCTTCATCGACAACATTTTCCGGTTCACCCAAGCTGGTTCGGAAGTCTCGGCGCTTCTTGGCCGTATGCCTTCCGCCGTCGGCTACCAGCCGAACCTGGCGTCTGAGATGGGCGCGCTGCAGGAGCGCATCACATCGACCAATAAGGGTTCCATCACCTCGGTGCAGGCCATTTACGTGCCTGCCGACGACTATACCGATCCGGCGCCGGCGACCACCTTCGCCCACCTCGACGCGACCACGAACCTTTCCCGCGCCATCTCCGAGCTCGGCATCTACCCGGCGGTCGATCCGCTCGCATCCACGTCGCGCATTCTCGATCCGAACGTTATCGGCGCGGAGCACTACGGTGTAGCCCAATCCGTGAAGCAGATCCTGCAGCGCTACAAAGATCTTCAGGACATCATCGCGATTCTGGGTATCGACGAATTGTCCGAAGACGATCGGCAGACCGTATCGCGCGCTCGTAAAGTTCAGCGCTTCCTATCGCAGCCGTTCCACGTCGCCGAGCAGTTCACGGGCTTCAAGGGTAAGTACGTGAAGCTGGCCGATACCATTCGGTCGTTCAAGGAAATCGTCGATGGCAAGCACGACGAAATCCCGGAGCAGGCGTTCTATATGCAGGGCACCATCGACGACGTGCTCGAGCGCGACGAGCAGATGAAGAAGGCCTAGTCAGCGATGGCCGGTATTCTGCATCTGGAAATCGCGACCCCGGAACGTCTCCTGCTTAAGGAAGATGTGACCGAAGTCTATATTCCCGCCAAGGAGGGAATGATCGGCATTCTACCCGAGCACGCTCCGTTGTTAAGCGAGTTGGGGGTCGGCGAGTTGACTTATGTTGCGTCGTCCGGTCGTCGGAAGCTGTTCGTAGCCGGCGGCTGGGTGCAGATACTCAACAATGCAGTCCGAGTCCTCACCGACCGTGCCGAGAATGTTGCGGAGATCGATACCGCCCGCGCCGAAGCGTCTTTAAAGCGCGCAATGGAACGGCTGAGCGCCCCCTCGTCGGCAGGCATCGATGTTGCCCGCGCCATCAACTCGATGCGGCGCGCCGAAGCCCGCCTCGCCTGCGCTCGCAGCAAGTAGGGTCGTATGCGTATCGGTGTAATCTCCGATATCCATGACCACTTGCACAATCTTCAACCCGCGATTCGCGCGCTGAGCGGCGAAACGGAAATCCTGATCTGTTGCGGCGACCTGTGCTCGCCCTTCGTGATGGAGGAGTTGAAAAAGTACCCCGGTCCGGTCCACATCGTCTTCGGCAACAACGATGCCGACCTGTTCCGGATTACGCGAAAATCCGATGCCCGGGTCCAGGTCCATGGCGAGTTCCTCGAGTTCGATCTCGATGGCTTTCGCATCGCCGTGAATCACTTCGACAACATCGCAGCTCCCATCGCAAAATCGCAACTGTATGACCTTGTGTGCTTCGGGCACAACCATCGATACAGTGTGACGAAGTTCGGCAAGACGACAGCGCTCAATCCCGGCGCCCTGATGGGAACCGCGTTCACGTCCACAGGCTGGGAGCCTGTGCCGGTAACATTCGCAACGTTCGACACGAAGCTGGCCGAAGCGTCCTTATATCATGTAGTCGATGGCGGACAAACGCGTCCGCTACCCTATAAATAGGACGATCGTATGCTGATTCGCTATTCCGAAGTAACACCGAAGGACGTGTTCCTGAACCGTCGCAAGTTCATCGCCGCGGCAGGAGCGGCGCTGACTGCCTTCCCGGCAATGGCCGGTACGAAGCTCGGCTCGAAGACGAGTCCGCTTAGCACGGACGAGAAGCCAACACCGTACGAAGCAGTTACCCAGTACAACAACTTCTACGAGTTCGGGACCGCTAAGGATCAGCCCGCAAAGCTAGCTCGGGAGTTCCGTACTTCGCCCTGGCAAGTAAGCATCGAAGGGGAAGTAGCCAAACCCAAGATACTCGACCTTGACGCCATTATGAAGGTCGCTCCGCTCGAAGAGCGAATCTATCGTTTCCGCTGTGTCGAGGCGTGGTCGATGATCGTGCCGTGGATCGGGTTTCCCCTGAGCGAACTCATCAAGGTCGCGCAACCGACGTCCAAAGCCAAATACGTCGCTTTTACCACCTACTACGATTCGAAACAGATGCCTCAGGGACGCTATGGCGGCATTCCGTTCCCTTACGTCGAGGGCCTGCGCATGGACGAAGCCATGCACCCGCTGACGATCATCTCCGTCGGGCTGTACGGCGAGACGCTTCCAAATCAGAACGGCGCTCCCCTGCGTCTGATCGTGCCGTGGAAGTACGGATTCAAGAGCATCAAGTCCATCGCCAAGATCCGCTTAGTGGAGAAAGAGCCCCCCATCACCTGGAGCCTGGCTAATCCGCGAGAATACGGCTTCTATTCGAACGTGAATCCGGAAGTAGATCATCCTCGTTGGTCACAAGCCAAAGAGCGGCGGCTCGGCGAATTCGGAAAGCGCGATACTCTGATGTTCAACGGCTATGGTGATCAGGTCGCCAAGTTGTACGCTGGCATGGACCTGAAAAAGTACTTTTAGTGGCCCGCCAGGTCGCCAAGATCGCCGTATTCCTGGTTTGCCTCGCGCCGCTAGCCTCTTTGAGCTGGCGCTTCTACAAACAGGATCTCGGCGCAAATCCGATTGAGTTCATCACTCACGCCACCGGTGACTGGACGCTTCGTTTCCTTCTGATCACGCTCGCGATCACTCCAGTTCGCAAGCTGTTTGCACAACCGCAGTTAATCCGGTTCCGTCGGATGCTGGGACTCTTCGCCTTCTTCTACGGCTGTCTGCATCTGATGACTTACCTTTGGCTGGACCAGTTCTTCGATTGGCCGGGTATCTGGAAAGACATCGCGAAACGGCCATTCGTCACTGCCGGTTTTGCCTCGTTCGTTCTGATGGCTCCTCTTGCGCTGACATCCACCGCGGGTTGGATACGGCGTCTCGGGGGCAAGCGGTGGCAATTGCTCCACCGGTTGATTTACGTCAGCGCAGCTGCCGGCGTAATCCATTACTTCTGGCTGGTGAAGTCCGACGTGCGTCTGCCGGCGCTCTATGCCGGGGTTCTCGGGCTGCTTCTTCTCTATCGTGTTCTCGTGTATGCTATTTCTACCCATGGAAAGCACACGCGTCAGCCGGCGGGAAATATTCGAACGTTGCATCGTTAATGGGCTGCTGATTGCCAGCGTCCCCATGTCATCCTCCAAACTCTTTGCCCTATGGCAGAAGACGGAGGAGCAAGCCACGAAACCCACGCCCGAAGAAGTGCTCGGACCATTCTTCAAGAAGCATGCTCCGAACGTAAAGAACCTCCGCGCTTCGGGCGATCAGGGCGTCCCTTTGACCGTCTCGGGTAAGATCCTGAACACCCGTGGCGAGCCCGTTGCCGGTGCTCGAGTTGACATCTGGCAAGCCGATCATCATGGCCGTTACGACGTTCAGGGATACCGGTATCGAACGAAACTGGCGCTCGATGATGTTTCGAACTATGAGATCGAAACCGTCATGCCTGGTCATTACTCTGACCGGCCTGCGCAGCATATCCATTACCTGATCACGGCACCGGGTCACAAGACGTTGATCACCCAGGTGTACTTCGCTACGGATCCATACTTTGAAGGCGATCCCGATCGGAAACACGCCAAGGGCGGGATTGTCGGAAATCGCGAATTGATTCGCCCGGTCCTGTTGTATGAGCAGGGAACGACGCCCCGTACGGTGGTCAGCTTCGATCTCTGCCTGGAGAAAGCGTGAAATGACGGATCGCGTTATCCAGACAGACGTCTTAGTCCGAGGTCTCACGTTTTCCCCGCATGGGGATACCCTCTCCGGAGTCGGTACGGATGGAAAGATCCGCGTGTGGAACGTCGGTTCAGGCAAGTTGATCCGTACCATTCCGATCGATGACAAGGGTCGCGCGTTTACAGTTGCTCCCGGCGCCGAGCGAATCGCTTCCTTCGGAACCGAAAAGGGGCTTCGGATGTGGGATGCCACGACCGGTCAAACGAATCGCGAATTCGACATTGCCGGAATGCGCCAAGGCGCCCTTACCTTCTCGCGCGACGCGAGTGCGCTCGCAACCTCGAGCGCCGACAAGAAAGTGCGGATCTGGGATACTGCGACCGGCAAGGAGCGAGTCGCAGTGAATGGCGGGTTAGGTGGCGCGATGGGCACGGCCTTTTCTCCGGACGGAGCCATGTTCGTCGCTGCCGACAGCGACACGAACGTACGAGTCTGGAATACGAAGAACGGCGAGATCCTCAGGATCATCGAGGAACTGCCGGTAGCGATGTTCGCCCTGGCATTTTCGCCGGATGGCAAATACCTCGCATCGGCCGGCGTGGATCGCACGCTCTACTTGTGGGACGCAAAGACCTGGAAGCTCGTCAGGAAAGTGCCCGGTCAAGAGGAAATGATCTCCTGCCTGGCGATCTCACCCGACGGCCGCCTGATCGTCACAGGAGGCTTTAATGACATTTCGAGCAAGATGGCTGTATCTATCCTGATTCGAGACATGGCTTCGGGCAAGGTCTTACGGACGATGCCTTCGCCGAACCGGGTGAATAGCACAGTGTTCTCCCCTGACGGCAAGTTGGTTGCGACCGCAAATCTCGATAAGGCCGTCTCGCTGTGGAGTGTTCCCTAAACAACAGGGCTCCCGATTTCTCGAGAGCCCTGTCGTCCATCCGAATTGCTTGCGGGGATGTATCTTGATTTCTAGGTTCGACGCTTGAGAGTCGGACGCTCGTCCTCTTCTTCCTTCGTCTTGCCCTTGCTGTCCTTATCCTCGATCGGCGAGGAGCCACCGCCCGGAGCCTTCTTCAGCTTGGGACGATTGTCATCACCCTTGTCGTCGATCTTGCGGCGATTCTGCATTGATGCCAGCCGAGTTTTCACGTCGTTAAACTCCGAGGTCGTCACGACGTACTCGGGCTTGGCTTCCAGAATCTCCTGGATGTTCTTCTGGGAGTCCTTGATCCGGTCGTCCGTCATCGGGTGCGAAGAGAAGACCTTGGCCATCGTGCCGGGCTTCTTCTTCTCCATCGACTGGATCTTCTCGAAGAAGTCGACGAACGCGGTCGGATCGTAGCCGGCCTTATACATATACTGCAGGCCGAGAAGGTCCGCTTCCTGCTCGAACGACCGTGAGAACTTCAGGAATCCGATCGGTACCAGAATGCTCGTCGCTTGGCGGATGCCGTATCCCGTCCAGCCGCCCATGAAGATAAGTGGAATGGAAGCGAGATTGATTACCTGTCCACGTGTCGCCTGCCGCGTTCCGTGCCTGGCCGCAATATGCGCGATCTCGTGCGCCATCACACCCGCCAACTCCGACTCACTTTCCGCCTTCATGATGAGTCCGACGTTCACGAAGAAGAATCCGCCAGGTAACGCCATCGCGTTGACCTCTTCCGCATCGAGCACCTTAATAGTGACCGGAACTTTTACGTCCGAATTACGAACGAGATTCTGCCCGACACGGTTTACGTACTCGGCGATGACGGGGTCGTCGATGACCCTGGCTTGCCGCTCGATTTCCTGAGCCACTTGCTTGCCCAGGGCGATCTCTTTCTCAAGAGAATAGAAGTTAACGCCCTTGCCCACATCGCGGTCGCCAATGGCATCTACGTCTTTCTTCGAGTTCTTTTTCTTCTTCTCGTTCTTATCGGCTTTCTCGCTCTTGTCGGCTTTTTCGCTCTTTTCGACCTCGTCTTCCTTAGCAAAGCCTTGAAGAGGGGCTGTGGAGAGAGATAGCGCTGCTACCAAGCCGAGATGAGCAGCCCAAAATCTGGCGGAAACGAGACGTTTCATCAAAACTCCTTAACGAGCCATCCTGCTGACTCTACTATATGCCTGTTTGCCCTGCTATGGAATAGCGGCAAATTCAGCGCACAGTTTACTCTGCTGGCCGGAGGCTCCTGTAGCTTTAACGTATAGTCGAGAAGATGGGTTACGAAACTTTAACTGGCCCCGCCCAGGAACTCTGGAAAGAGTACCAGGAGCACTTCCCGGTCTCCCAAAACCTTGTTTACCTCAACCACGCCGCCGTCGCCCCGCTGTGCCGGCGCGCCGCCGAGGCTATGAAGCGCCTTGCCGATGACGCAATGCTATACGGCTCACACCATTACGACCAGTGGTTAGATGCGTATCAGGGTCTCAGGGTCGCAACTGCCAAGCTGATTCACGCCGAGCCCTCCGAGATTGCGATCGTCAAAAATACTTCCGAAGGCATTTCGACCGTTGCCACGGGCATCGATTGGAGGCCGGGCGACCGCATCATCGCGTTTCGCGAGGAGTTTCCGGCAAACGTATTTCCTTGGAAGCGGCTGGAAGAAAAGGGGATACAGGTGGAGTGGCTCTCCTTCCAGGATCCCCTCGAGCGGATTGAGGAAGCTGTGCGCGGAGCACGGCTCCTTTCGATCAGTTTCGTCCAATACCTGAGCGGTTACAGAGCCGACCTGCGAACGCTGGGCGAGATCTGCCACCGTCACGGAGCCTTGTTCTTCGTTGATGCCATCCAGGGACTTGGCGCCTTTCCTCTGGACGTCAGGGAGTGCCGCATTCACGCGCTGGCGGCCGATGGTCACAAATGGCTCCTCGGACCGGAAGGGTGCGGGATCCTCTACGTTCAAAAGGATATTCAGGATTCGATTGAGCCGGTCGAATTCGGCTGGACTAATGTCGCCGCTTATAACGACTATGCGAGCCGGGAAATGACACTTCGTCGCGATGCGGGACGGTACGAATGCGGGACACTTAACACGATCGGAATCTATGGTTTACGAGCAGCAATTGAATTTTTACTTGAAGTTGGTAGCGAACGCATAGCGCCGGCGGTACAAGCCCTGGGTGACCGCGTGGCCGATGTTGTAACGGCTCGCGGATATACCGTCTTGCAGCCGCGCACGCCGCAAACCGGCGCAGGGATTGTCAGCTTCCGAAAGGAAGGATTGGATAGCAGGTTGGTCGTTAGCCGGTTGCGTGCCGCGGGCTTTGAGCCGACTCCCCGGCAGGGATGGGTGAGAGTGTCGCCACACTTCTACATCGACCCGGCCGAGATGGACCGTCTTGCCGAGACGCTTCCTTAATGGGCGTCGTCAATTAGCGTCGTCCAGCGAAGCCAGTTGGGCATCGAGATGACGCAGCGCTGCCTCGAGCTGCTGACGGTAACGGTCGTGGGTCGCTGTTTCGAGGTCGTGCAGCACCCGTGTCCGCGTTAGCTCAATGCTGGCCCGCTGTTGCTCGCGACGAATCTCTTCGCGTGACTTGCTCACCGGCGGCTTGGACCGTTCGAACTCTTCGATCTGTGATTCGATGGACTTACTTTCCCAGCCCCTCGCCATAGCCTTTATTTTCTCTCTTTTTTCACCCCTCGGTGATTTCAAATAGCAGCGGGAAGTGATCGGAGGCTTCGCGAAGCCCCGGAACGTCACGAACGACCTCACAGCTGGTAAGGCGGTCGGAGAACTCTTTAGGGATGAAAACATAGTCCAGCCGGACATGCGGATCCCAGGTGGGAAACGTATGGCCGGCGTCAAGCTTGTGGAAGAGCCGGTAGCCGTCCATGTAGCCGGCGTCGAGGAGCAATTGAATTGTTTTCCATCGGATCTTGCGTCCGGTGATCCACGCGAGAGCGCGATAGCGCAACGGCAGTCGCGCCATATCGAGCTGCTCGCCCGGGGCAAGTGTATTGAAGTCGCCCGTGACAACGTGAAAGCCGTGTTGATGCTGCGCGATGTTGGCCAGCAGGGATTTCAGTTCGTGTTCGCGGCGGCGTTCCGTGACATTCGAATGAATGGCGGCAAGATGGACACCGAAGATCCGCGTGCTGGTTCCGGGCAGGACCATTTCGAGATATCGTCGACGGGCCAATCGGACATCCCGCCACGCGTGATGCGCGACGTCCACGCGGCTAAGGTATGCGAGGGAGTCGCCTGCGGAGGCGGCCCATTTCGAGAAGCCACATTCCTTGGCAACCCGCTCGACCACATCGGGCCGAATCGCCTCCTGAAGAATCACGATGTCAGGAGAGCACGCGTTGATTACGCCGGCAATCCATTTCTCGCGGCCACCTCCGCCGAGCCGGATATTGTAGCTGAGAAGGCGCAAATGTAATTACTCACTGACCTTGCCGAACATGGTCAGGTACGGTTGTCCCATCATGTCGCCGCGAAGATACTGCATCCAACTCCGCGTGCCCTGAATATTGACGGGGCGGTTGACCATCGCCATCAGCCGCTCGCGCAACGGGACCAACTCCGGGGCGATGTCCGGATCTTCTTTACTCAATGGACGTGAATGAATGCCGGGGATCCAATAGCCGTCGAGCGCGTAGTAACGGAGCACATCGGCTCCGACCAGGGTTAAATCCAGATCGCTAGTGCCTGGACCGTCCGCATCGAACGGAGCATTGTCCCGGTACCGGCAGCCCGTCACTGAGCTACCTCGCATTACGACGGCTTCTGCTTCCGGGACTGCTTCGCGGACAATGTCGCAGAACTGCCGGTAAAGCGCTTCGTCACCACGAAAAGCGAGCCGGATGACGTTGGCGCGCATCTCGTCTTCGGTTGGCAGATTCAGTTTTTCATCCGCTTCCTGGCTCGCGTCGGCAGCCTCAAAGTTCATCAGGTATCTCCGTGAAGGTAGACGCCCTGCGATATTGGTGGTTTCCGGGAGAGCTAATCGAGGACGCGGACGAACTCGGCTACGACACGCAAGCTGGCGTTTTCATCGAGGTCCCACGCTTCGTAATCGGGATTCAAAGGCTCGAGGACGATGCGTTCATGGCGCCAGCCGGTCTCATCCTGCTGCTTAAAGCTTCGATAGCGCTTGATGGTGTAGCGGTTCTCGCCGGCCTCGCCGTAGTTCTCGACGAGAACGAGCTTGCCCTGGCGCGAGCCTGGAACGTCGGCGCGGAACACGCAGAGGCTACCCGCCGGAATTCGCGGTTCCATCGAATGGCCGGTGACATGGGCGACGAACATATCGTCGGTCATGCGAAGACCTTCCGGGGACTCCACCCAACCTTCGGGCTCCACTTCCATCCGTTCGCCCCATTTGCCGGCAGCAGCCGCCAGGGTGTATTGGGGAAGATGCGTTTCGAATGGAAGAACGCGGGCGTGAACGTGTTCGGAATAGAGACGGCGCAGATCGGCTTCGGGCCAGCTCACCGCAGTCTCCTCGACATCCGACACCTGGATGAAATTCGAGGCGTTATCCGTCAGCCATGCCATCAGCGAGGAACCACCGAGTTCAGACGCTTTCTGACGCAGGTCGAATTGGAGCGCTTCGAGGTATTCCGCGTCATCTTCGTCGGCCAGCGAGCGCAGATCCCGACGAATCTTCACATGAGCAGAGCCGGCGTCATCCACCAGGAGGACACCGATGTTCTCCGGGGCGGCGCCGGGTAGCGCGGTCTGAAGAATCGTATAGTGTCCGATTGCGCTCATGCCAGCGGAATCACCCCTGCGGTGGACCCCCAGCGTAATAGCCTTTTCTGGTTCGAACCTTGACAGTCGGTAGATCAGGAACGGTGATCTTGATGTTGCGGAACGTCTTCGGCTCTGTCTCGCCGGTATCAGGGACGTATCGCATGATGTACTGCGTTGTCACTTCACCGGCAACGTTTGCGATTGCCCGGAACATTCCCTGCGCGATCTGCGCCGCATACCCGCCCGTACCAACCTTCAACGCGAAGTTGCCTTCATCGGAGGGCTTTTCGAGGTAACCGATGACGTCTTTGTATACGCCTTCGAGCGGATACTCCACACGGCCGCCTGTCTCTTCGGCGAGCTTGGTCAAGTTCTTCTCGCCTTCCGAGTTAAAGCCGAAGGCAACTGTACTCACGCCGTAGATGGTGACGAGATTCCGCTGGGCAATTTCGAGAACTTCGTGAATCGTTTTCTTACTCGCGTTGTCGTGTCCGTCGCCGATCACGACAATTACACGTCGGGGCTCGATCGGCTCCCCTTTGACAAGCTTCCGGCTCGTGCAAGCCATCCAGATCGCATCATAAAGAGCGGCGCCGCCGCCGGGCTTGATCTTCCGAACACGGTCGATCAGCTTCTCCGGGTCTTGGGTCGTATTGACCGCGACCTCAGCGTCTGTGTGGTACGTGATGAGGTAGCCGCTATACTTCGGATCGTTTGGAAGTAGCGTTGAGATCAATTCAATGGCTGACTCCTGATAGGTCTTCCAATGAATCTTGCTCGCATTGCTCAAATCGAGCAGGAAACCCACAACGACGGGTTGATTGCGCTCCCTGGTAAAGAACTGGATTTTCTGTTCTTTGCCTTCGTCAAAGATTTTGAAGTCCTTCGCGTCGAGATCCGACACGAAGCGGCCCTTGATATCGGTGACCGTCACCGGAACAATGACTTCGCGGACTTGCACTTTGATTTCCGCGCCAGGCGTCGCGGCCGGAATGCTTGTCGGCGCGGTTGTCTGTGCGGGCGGCGCCGGCTGTGGCGTCTGGGCCAACAGCGGCAGGAAGGACAAGAGAGCGAAAAGACTACTGCGAATCATGCTGCTACAAACCATGTGCGGCTATCTTTCTCATCTTATCGTACTTAGCGCATCTGTCACTCCATGTTTCAGTCAGAGGTGTCACTCAGCGTCCAGACGCACCACAACCATTCCAAGTTCCCGCTGATCGGACTCGCTCGGCGGAAACGCATGACTTAGCCGGAAAGTCAGGTCCACCGGACCCTCAGGGAGCCTCCGGCTGTAGATCGCATTTCCGGCAGTGGCGTACGTTTCGGGCGCCAGTTGCTGACCGTTTGCCTCCGCCGAAAGCGTGACCGGTCCGAACCGCTCGATCAATGGCGGGGGCACGTAGAGCTTCAAAGTGACCACGCGCGCCTTCGATAGCACGACGCGAAAGCTCTTTTCCGTCCATCGCCAGCCGGCAGGCTCCGGCGCATGCCAGCCTTCTTTTAGATCGAGATGTCCGAGGCCGTAGACGCTTTCGAGCAGAAGAAACGCCCGCTCATCATGATCGAGGCTGTCGGGATCGGACGCTTCGGTGTCTCCAATCCGCAGAAACTCGATCACTCGCCAATTTGCCCGCTCGACAATCCTCCTGAGTCCGGCCTCGGAGAAGATCCAAAAGTTGGTCACGTCGGCGTTGAGTTCATCCTCGCCGAGGAGGTACGCCATGGGGACCTTCGATACGTCGGTCTGCCGATCCGGCAGGAATCGTGTGATGCGCGTGCTCAGCAAGCAGTAGCGCGCGCGCCTCGAAATGGTTTCGAGCACATAGAAGGGGTTCTTGAGGTGGTAAAGGATGCCCAGAACCAGCGCGAGACCGTAACGGCCCTCCGGAATCTCGAAGTTGTTGTCGAGGTCCAACTCGTGGATCTCGACCTTCGAGCCCAGTTGCTGCTTCAGCGTCCGGACGCCAAGCATCCCATTGTGGTTGGTACGGACGTGATCGAACGTGACCACGTGCAATCCGAGCGACTCGAGGAAAAAGGCGAGGTCGCCGTCGGCGCAGCCAAAATCGAGCACCGGCTGATCGCCGGCCAATTCGACTAAGCCGGGATGGCGTGCGAGCAAGCGATCGAGATGACCCAGGTTTCCCAGTGAGTCATATCGGTACCACTCAAAATTGCGCTTTTCAACATTGTTTTTCGCTTCGCGCAGGACAGCTGCAAACTCCTCGGCGCGCGGTTCGAGTAAGCCGGATTCGTTCGTCAATGCCTCTGAGTCAGTCATTTCGCGTTAATGATGTAATGATCCCACTAGTGGGCAGCGGCGGCGAATTGGCCGGGTGGTTCGAATTTGCAAATCGTAACTTTTACGCCAGGTTGAGCGAATTCTAGAATGCCGGGCATTCCTGGACCCTTGATCGATCTCGACGAACTGATGGTCCGCTATCAGCAGGCGGACTCGGCTGCAACGACGGCGTTGATCCGTCATGTCAGTCCCATGCTCTATCGCTATTTCAGCATTGAATCCGGCAGTAGGCCGGATGCCGAGGATTTGCTACAGGAAACGTGGTTGCAGATTCACAAAGCACGTCATACTTATCGTCCTGGCGCCTCGGCGCTGCCGTGGATTTACGCGATCGCGCGCCATGTGAAAGTCGATGGTTTTCGTCGAAAGCAGCGGGTGAGGTCGCGTGAGGTTACCTCCGATTCCTTGCCGGAACTCGCGGCGGCGCCTGGCTCCGCCGATCGCGTCCCGGAGCAGGCCACGGATTTCCAAGCCATGATATCCGCGCTCCCGCCCAGCCAGAGAGAAGTCATCACGATGTTGAAAGTAAGTGGGATGAGCCTGGAAGAGGTTGCCCGGGCAACGGCTTCCACCGTTGGATCGGTAAAGCTGAAGGCCCACCGCGCTTACACCAAACTTCGATCGGTACTCAGATGAACTTTGAAGATATGCTCGAGCGCGCAACGGATCCGCTTCCTGAACCCCTGCTCCGCCGTATCGAAACGGCTGTGCTCGCGGACCTGCGGCCTGTGAGGCCGGTGGGTTCCGTGCTTCGCATAAGCGCCGGCCTGCTCTCACTGTCGGCTTTAGTAGGCGCCATCGCCATCGCGAGATTGGGCTGGGCGGGATGGAGTTCGTTCACTTGGCTGCAGGCAGCGACGATATCCGGGATCCTGTTGCTGAGCCTGCCATTGCTCGCTCATTCATTGAGCAAGCAGATGACGCCGGGGAGCAAGCATTTGTTTTCGCCAGTATGGCTGCTCGCGCTTCCATTGAGCGCATTGGCAGCGGCTTTTGCGATGCTCTTCTTCACCGAATCGAGTTCGCAGTTTCTATCGGCCGGATTTCGATGTTGGCGGACAGGTATCGCTTGCGCCGCGGTTACGGCGGCGATGATCTGGCTGGTGCTGCGGCGTGGATTCCCGTTGGCTGCTATTCCATATGGAATGACGGCAGGTTTGCTCGCGGGGCTCACTGGTGTGGCTGTTCTGACAATTGAGTGCAACCTGCTAGATGGCCTTCATTTGATCGTTTGGCATCTGGGCGCAGCGATCGCAGCGATGGTTGCCGGAGCGTGCATCGGCTATCTGAGGAGCGCCAGGCTCACTTGATAGCGTAACTTTCAAGAACCCTCCATCGAAGTAGCTGTTGTGTTGGAACGAACCGGAATGATTTCGCGCGCCGTCTTCGTTCTCTTTGTATGTTTACCGGCGGCGTTCGCGCAGAAACAGGAAGTGGGCTTGACCTTAGGACACATCTTCGCGGATCAGCGGGATGCTCCGTCCGGAGCGCTGAACTTGAGCAGTGGACTTGCGTTCCAGGCCAACTATGCTTTTCGCATCTATAGAGGAACTGCGTTCAGCGCCTACCTGGAAACTCATTTTCTCGCCAACGGACTCCGCGAGGTCGCGTCTCCAGATTCACGGGTCAGCAGGGATTTTGCGACCGCTTATGTGACACCAGGAATTCGGATAAAGCTAGCTCCTAATCGGGCTGTTCAACCTTATTTCGTTTTCGGAGGCGGATACGCGCTCTACGAGCAGAGCAAGATGACGTTGGCCGGCGACCCCAATCCGGCGCCGAGATTCACTCATGGGACGACGATCGTTTACGGCGGCGGCGTCGACTTCAAGCTCTGGCGATTTATCGGCTTACGCGCCGAGGCGCGCGACTTCTATTCCGGTAATCCGAGTTTCAATGTCGAGCCATCCAGCGGCCATCAACATAACATTGTCATCGGAGGCGGATTTGTCGTGCGATTCGGAGCGGACCGGTGAAAAAGACTGCTGCAGTTGTCTTTCTGATAACTTCCTCCGCGATAGGAGCCGAGTATTCCATCGCGCCGGATGCAAGTTCGTACGTACGGCTCGAAGTTGACAAGACAGGTTTGCTGAAAGGAAAAACGCATGTGTTTACGTTTTCGCGCTTTGCAGGTCGCGCGAGTTATGTTGAGAATCCCGTCGCCAGCGCGCAAGTGAATTTTACGATCGAAGCCGCAAGTATTCACTCCAATGACACTTGGGTCAGCGCGAAGGATCTGGTGAAGGTCCAGCAGTATGCCGAGCGCGACATGCTCGCTGTGGACCGATTCGCCAATATTTCTTTTCACTCTACGTCAATTACGGCCCAGGAACCGAATGTTCTGAAGGTGATGGGTCCTTTAACGATCCGTGACGTGACGAAACCGGTTCAGGTGATTGTGAAATTGAATCCTAACCAAGATCGATCTCTGTCTGCCGAAGGAACGTCTTCGATCAAGCTTCGTGACTTCAACCTGAAGCCTTCTACGGCAGCACTGGGATTGATTGGCACGAAAGATGAAATGCGCTTCGTCTTTCGTTTAAAGCTGGTTGGCGCCGGTCCCTAGAGATTCGCTTCTAACGCCGGTCGCGCTTCCGTCGCCGGGCAGGAGTGGGATCGAGCAACGAAAATTGCAGTTTGCGCTCGATCGCGTCCACCCGATCGAGGACGACGCGCAGGCGGTCGCCGATCGAGAACTCCCGACGAGACCGATCGCCGACGATCTTGCGGGTATTTTCGTGATAGATGTAGCGGTCGGCGGGGAGCGTGTCGATGGGCACAAGTCCTTCCACGAAGAACTTCTCCAGTTCGACGAACAGACCGTACTTGGTGACGCTGATGACCAGCGCGTCGAAGTCCCCTCCGACGTGCTGCTCCATGAACTTGGCCTTTTTCCATTCGACGAGTTCGCGTTCGGCCTCATCGGCGCGTCGTTCGGTCTGCGAGCATTCTTCGGCGATCACGCGAAGCTGATCCTCGCTGAGCGACGTCATTCGTTGCTCCATGTACTCACTCAAAAGGCGGTGGACGATCAGATCGGGATAGCGGCGAATCGGAGAAGTGAAATGGGTGTAGCTATCCGCAGCCAGCGCATAGTGCCCGGCGTTTTCCTCTTTGTACCGGGCCTGTTTCAGCGATCGCAACATGAGGTACGTGAGGATGCGCTCTTCGGGCTTACCTTCCAGTTTTGCGGTCAGTTTCTGGTACGCGCGCGAAGGGATGGAGATCTTCTCGTCTGGAAGCACGATTTCTTTCGTGACCTTCCGACCGTCGCGCCTGCGATCGGTGCTGCGGAACTTCTTTACCGGCAGAGGACCGGCGTTCAAGGAATACCCGAAGCGCGCAGCAACCTCTTCAAAATCCATGATGCGCTTGGGATCTGGTTGTTCGTGAATGCGATAGATGGACGGGACGTCCGCCTGCTCAAGATGCGCTGCGACGGCTTCATTGGCAGCGAGCATGAATTCTTCAATGATGCGGTGCGCGATGTTGCGCGGGCTGCGGACGACGCCGATCATCTCGCCCTGGGTGTCGAACTCGATGAGCGGCTCGGGGAGGTCGAAGTCGATGGAACCGCGTTTGGTTCGCTTGCGGTTTAGCTTTAGGGCAAGCTCCTTCATGAGCTCGAATCGTTCGATCAGGGGCTCATAGCGCTCCCGGACGCCTTTGTCGCCTTCGAGCAACAGATGGACATTTGTGTAGGTCATCCGCTCAACACTGCAGATGACTCCTTTTGTGAATTCCTGACTGACGACGTCGCCTTTGTTATCGATCTCGAGAATCGCCGACAGCACCAGGCGATCGACTTGTGGTTTGAGAGAGCACAACTCCGTCGACAACTCCATCGGGAGCATCGGAACTGCGCGATCGGGGAAGTAGACGCTTGTTCCTCGCTTCATCGCCTCCTTGTCGATAGGCGATCCTGGACGAACGTAGTAACCGACGTCAGCGATATGTACATGCAATTCGTAATTGCCGTTCTCGAGTTTGTCTACCCAAACGGCATCATCGAAGTCGCGCGCGGTCTCACCGTCAATCGTGACGACTTGAAACCCGCGGTAGTCATGCCGGCGGCCGATTTCAACGGCGGGAATCGTCTTCTGGAAATCCTCGGCCTGACGCAGGACGTCGTCTGGAAACTGATGGGGTATGTGGAATTTCCGGATGATGATTTCGACATCGATCCCGAAGTCGTCGGGTGATCCCAGAACTTCGATGACACGACCGACCGAGTTTTCACCGTCTTCTCCGAATTCAAGAATTTCTACGTTGACGATCTTGCCGTCGAGATCTTCGACGGACTGGACTGGAGCGGCCTCCACACCAACTCGATTTACGCTAGGACGCGTGTCCGGAATCGCCATGCCTTCGGCAATCTCGATCCATTGACGGATGCGGTCATCATGCGGTTTGACGTAGCAGCCGTGTTTGCGGACTTGGAACTCGCCGACGACTGTCTCGTGCGCGCGCCGAAGGATCTTAACAATGGTTCCGTCGGCTTTGCCATCGCCCTCGACGCGAAGGACACGCGCAATGACGCGGTCGCCATGCATCGCGCGACCCGTGCTATCCGGCGGAATGAAGAGATCGCCACGCATGTTATCGGGACGGTTGTCCGGGATCACAAAACCGAAGCCGTCTTTGTGCATCTGGAGGCGGCCGAGGAGGTACTCGCGACTCATGCGAGCCACGACATATTGCCCGCCTCGAAGCTCGATCAGATCGCCTCGTTCGGTGAGACGCTCGAGCGCCTCGTTGAGTCTTTGGCGGTCTTCGCCCTTGGCTCCGAGTTCTCGCGCAAGGTTCTTGAAAGAGGACCGGCCGTGCGTCGCACGGCTCAAATGTTTCAACAAATCTTCGTCAGAAACCACGCCTGTGCGCTTTTCCACGCATACAATTATAGGCATGCAGATCAGCTCGGTCCGCCTGACGATACCGGAAGGCGGAAATGTTATTCTCGGCGCGAGTCATTTCATCAAGACGGTTGAGGACATCTATGAGGCGATTGTCAATACGGCGCCGCAGATGAAGTTTGGGATTGCGTTCAATGAAGCATCCGGTCCGTGTCTGATCCGCGTCGATGGCAATGACGAGGCGCTGAAGCGTCTTGCTGTGATGAATGCCGAGGCCGTGGGAGCCGGGCATTGCTTTGTGATCGTGATGACGGATGGCTTCCCGATCAATATCCTCGGCCGCATTAAGGATGTTCCGGAGGTTGTGAATATCTTCTGCGCGACTGCGAACCCGGTGGAAGTGATCGTCGCGGAGTCGGAGCAGGGAAGAGGGATTCTGGGTGTGATCGACGGGTCTTCTCCGAAGGGCGTTGAGACGGACGAAGACGCCAAGTGGCGGCATGGTTTTCTGCGAAAGATCGGTTACAAACGATAAGGCCTTAGAAAAACGCAGATTAACGCAGATAAAAAAGGCTGAGGCGGGGCAGGCCGGTTCGTTCCAGCAGATTTCTGTCGAGGAACTGTTTTTCGAGCATGGTTAACTGATCTGCCGACATCTTGCCGCGATATGGTCGCAGCGCAGCGTCTAGTTGTCTTCTTGCTTGGAACAACGCTTCTTCTGACTCTGTGCTTTTGGCGATGGACGACATCTTTTCTTCGAGCACAGTGAGGCGTTGTTCGAGCTGCTCCAGGTCGGTGTAGTGTGTTTCTGCTTCGCGTTCGATCTTTTCCAGGCTGGATGCGATCTCGTGGAATGGCTCGGGTTGGGTTCGTAGCTTTGCGGCATTGGCTATGAGGTACTGGCGCAGTTCGTCTAGTTCGAAAGGGGCTTTGACGGGTTGTCGGGATCGCAGCGCTCCACCCTTTGCCATGGCTTCGGCTTCTTCGTGCACGGCCTGCGCGCAGTAGGTGAGCGAATTGACCTGGCGGCCCTTGACCTTCTTCGTGTGCCACTTCTCGAAAGCGGAATCGATGCCACGGAGCACTGCTTCGAGTGGGATTTCAGAATTCTTCCACGTCTCGATGAGGGCCCAATCGACTGGGGACAGCAGGAATAAACCGGCTCCACGCGTTTTTTGGAAGTGCTCTTCGATCTCGGTGAAGTAGTTGAAGTAGTTCCAGCCGGTCAGCTCTGGTTCCGCTGCCATATGAATTGCAGTCCTTCCAGAGTGAGATCGGGATTTGTCGCCTTCACTCGTTTCGAGCCCGTGATGATCAGCTCCGATTGCCCGCCTGTGGCGATTGTTTTGGTTTCGGCCCCGAGCGTTTCCATCATGCGTTCGAGGATGCCGTCGATCATTCCGATGACGCCATAGTAAAGGCCGGACTGCATGCTCGAAACGGTGTTGGTACCGATGAGCCGGTTGGGCTCGCGGAAATCAACCAGGGGGAGCCGCGCGGTACGGCTGAACAGACCTTGCACGGACATGCCAATGCCGGGACAGATCACGCCCTCCGAGATATTCCGCGTTAGCCGAAACCGCATCGAACGTGATTGCCGTTCCGAGATCCACGACAACACACGGACCGCCGTATCGCTGAAATGCCGCGACGCCGTTGACGATGCGGTCGGCGCCGACTTCCCGGGGATTGTCGTAGAGGATCCGAAGCCCGGTGTTCGTTTCCGAAGTGACAAACATCGGCTCGCGGTCGAAGTATTGCCTCGACATGGCCGCCAGGGTGGAATCGAGCGGCGGCACAACACTCGCGACGATGATGCCATCGATGCGATCTAAGCTTAGATCCCCGAGGGAAAAGAGATTCCGCAGCAGGACGCCCCATTCATCGGCAGTCTGATCATGAACGGTGCGCAGCCGCCAGCGACGCGCCAGAACTCCGGCATTGAAGACACCGATCGTGATGTTCGTGTTGCCGACATCGAGAGCGAGGATCATGCGGGTCGTACTCCTCCTGCGAGAATTAGCGTTCGCTGACCGTTGTCCTGACGAAGGAAGAGAAAACCTTGCGGGTCCAGACCATCGGTTACGCCGGTTAAGCTTACGTCATTTTGATCGACCACGACGCGACGCCCACGAACGTAGCTGGACGCCTGGGAGAAGGCGCGAAGAATCGACTCCCGGCCATTTTGCAGGAGATTGTCCAGGTGCTGCTCGATTTGCACGAGCAGTAGGCCGAGGAGTTTCTCGAGATCGTGCGACCGGCCAGTAGCGATGCGGAGCGACGTCGCCAAGTCTGAAAGCTCGTCGGGAAACGATGTCTGGTTCACGTTGATCCCGATGCCGGCGATGAGAATTCCCTCATGTAACTGGACCAGGATTCCTGCGCACTTCTTGCCGTTCAGCAGAACGTCGTTCGGCCAGCGCAGATCCGGCGCGACGGAGGCCGCGTCAGCGATCGTCTCGGCCACAGCGAGCCCGAGCGCAAGAGTGACCAGCGGCAGGCTGTCGGGACATATCTTCAAGCGAAGCACCTGGGACATGTAGAGCCCGAATCTGCCTCCGAGTGCCACGCTCGTCCGAAACGGCCCTGTCCTGCTGTCTGTTCCCCTGCGACGACGACCGTTCCTGAGGCGCAACCCTCGTGCGCGAAGCTCGATCGCTTTCTGCATCGTGGATGGCAACGACTCGAAGCGATGGATTTCGGCCATGTCAGCTATTGAAGCTCGATGCGGAAATTGAAGTTTACCGCCTGCGCCTGGTGGGTGATGGCGCCGGATGACACGAAGTCCGCGCCAGTCTGAGCATAGGCGCGGATTGTATCGAGCGTAATGTTGCCGGATAGTTCGACTTTGGCGCGTCCCGCTATGTATTGAATCTCGGCGGCGGCCTGCTTCGGTGTCAGGTTGTCGAGGAGCACGTGCTTCGCTCCCGCAGCCAGCGCTTCGTCGAGTTCCTCACGAGTCCGGATCTCGATCTCGACTGGAACTGAGTTCAGATTCCGAACGCGTTCGAGCGCGGCGCGGACACCGCCCGCTGCTGTGATGTGGTTGTTCTTGATCAACACAGCGTCGAACAGGCCCATGCGGTGATTTGTCACGCCACCTGCCGCGGCCGCAAGTTTCTCAAGACGTCGAAAACCGGGAGTCGTCTTTCGAGTATCGAGCACGCGGCAGTTTGTACCGGCTACCGCGTCGGTATATTTGCGCGCCAGCGTTGCGACTCCGGAAAGCCGCTGCAGAAAGTTCAGGGAGACACGCTCGCATTCGAGCAGCGTGCGCGCTCGTCCCGCGAACAAGCGCGACGCCATGATCGGCTTTGACATTGTCTCCGCTTGCAGCCAATAGCTCGAGCGAATCGACACCGCCTCGCATGGCGAAGATAATCGGGAGCAGCTCGACACCTGCCAGGACGACATCCTGCCGCGCATAGAAGCGGCCGTCGGCCATCGCGGTCTGCCGGAATCGTCGCGGCGCTTGTGATGTCGCCCGGTCCGATGTCTTCCCGGAGCGCAAGTTCGATCAGGGCACGGATGTCAGGATGGTCCCAATTGCCGGACTCAGTGGCTGCCATTCAACGACTCGTTGAGCTTTTGAAGCTGCGCTCGATATCCGGCCAGCTTTTCCGTAATCGTGCTCGACCACATGCGCCGGCGCGCGGCTGACGAACTTCTCATCACCGAGCTGCCGCTCGGAACTCGCGATGACTTTCTCGATCTGGTCGATCTCCTTCTGAATGCGCGATCGCTGTGCTTCTGCCTGCGCGGCCGAGACACTGAATGATGAGATCGAACTCCGGAAAGCCACGCTTCACGCCTTCGATGCCCATTCGGCCGTTGTCCGAACGTCCAGCTTGGCTCCGGACAGCCTCTCGATACCGCTGAGCATTTCACCGATCATGGGCAAGGCTTGTTCGCGGACGACGAGCACACCGTCCATGGTCGCTTTCGGATCGATCTTCATGTCGGCCCGCAACTCGCGAGCGGCTGTGACGATCGATTGCAGGATTTCCATCTCGTACTCGGCCTGCGAGTCTGAAGCTTCCGGCTTGTATTGCGGATAATGCGCCAGCGCGATCGACTCCGGGCGGTCAGTCGCAGCCCTCGGCGATTCGCTGCCACAGCTCTTCCGTGATGAACGGCATCAGCGGGTGCAGCAGGCGCAGCGCCATCTCATACACGGTCAGCAGATTGCGCCAGTGCGCGTTGAGGCCCGTGTTGTCTTCGAAGCGCAGCTTCTTCAGCTCCAGATACCAGTCGCAGAACTCGTGCCAGAAGAAATGCCACAGCGTCTGCGCGGCTTCGTGGAAGCGATACTGTCTCGATCGCGCGATTGACGGATCTCGGCACAGCGGTTCAGCCGGCTGAAGATCCACCGGTCTTCGAGCGGAATCGACCAAGACTATCCGGCAGCGGCTTCGGGCAAGGCAGCAATTCCGATGCTTCGCGCGGCAGCCATGAGCTCGACGCCTGAGCTTTCCATCTTCATGAAGATCAGCCGCGACGCGTTCCAGATCTTATTGGCGAAGGCCCGGGCGCTTTCGAAGTTGTCGACGCCGATGGCGATGTCGGTGCCCGGCGCAGCGCCCACGCATCAGCGCCATGCGCACGGCGTCGGTGCCGTACTTCTCGGTGACTTCGAGCGGGTCGATGACGTTGCCCTTCGTCTTCGACATCTTCTGGCCTTCGGCGTCGCGCACCATGCCGTGCAGGTACACCTGACGCGGAACGGCACGTCGCCCGTGCACTCCAGGCCAAGCATGATCATGCGCGCGACCCAGAAGAACAGAATGTCGAAGCCGGTGATCAGCAGCGATGTCGGATAGAACGTCGCGAGATCCTCGGTCTGGTCGGGCCAGCCGAGGGTCGAGAACGGCCACAGCCCGGAACTGAACCATGTGTCGAGCACGTCGGGATCCTGCTCGATCCGAGCTCGACTGGCAGTGCGCGCATTGCGTGGGATCTTCGCGCGACACCGTCACCTGGCCGCAGTCGTGGCAGTGCCACGCGGGAATGCGATGGCCCCACCAGAGTTGGCGCGAGATGCACCAGTCGCGGATGTTGTACATCCACTCGTAGTAGGTCTTCGACCAATGCTCGGGGATGAGCTGGATCCGGCCGTCTTCCACCACACGAATGGCAGGCTCGGCGAGCGGCTTCGTTTTGACGAACCACTGCGTGGAGACCAGCGGCTCAACCGGCGTCCTGCATCGCTGGCAGCGGCCGAGCGGCAGTCGATGATCCTCGGTCTTGATCAGCAGGTCCTGAGCCTTCGAGGTCGGCGACGATTTCGCTTGCGCGCGTCGAAGCGGTCGAGCCCGGCGTACGCGCCGGCGGCCGCCGTCATCTTCGCGTCTTCGCCGATCACTTTGATGCAGCGGCAGATTGTGGCGGCGGCCGGCTTCAAAGTCGTTCAGGATCGTGCGCCGGCGTCACCTTCACCACGCCCGTTCCGAACTTCGGATCGGCCATCGTGTCGAGAATGATCGGGATCTCGCGATTCATCAACGGCAGAAGCACTGTCTTGCCGTGCAGATGCTGTGTAGCGCTCGTCGTCCGGATTGATCGCGACGGCAGTATCGCCGAGCATCGTTTCCGGCCGCGTGGTCGCCACCACGAGCTTTTCGATCCGATGCCGACCACGGGATAAGCGATGTGCCACAGCTGGCCCTGCGTTTCTTCGTGAACCGTCTCGAGGTCGGAGATGGCGGTGAAGCATCGCGGGCACCAGTTCACCATGTACTCGCCGCGATAGATGAGGTCCTTTTCGTACAGGCGAACGAAGGTCTCGCGGACGGCGCGCGAGAGGCCGGGATCCAGAGTGAAGCGCTCGCGCGACCAGTCGCAGCTCGTGCCGAGACGGATCATCTGCTTCAGGATCGTGCCGCCGGATTGCGCACTTCCACTTCCAGACGCGCTTCTCGAACTCTTCGCGTCCGAGCTCGCTGGCGGGTGATACCTTCGGCTGCGAGCTGACGCTCCACCACCATCTGCGTCGCGATGCCGGCATGATCGGTCCCGGGCAGCCACAGGGTGTTGTAGCCGCAGCATGCGGTGCCATCGCACGACCACGTCGATGCTCGGTGTGATTGAGCATGTGGCCCATGTGGAGCACGCCGGTGACATTCGGGCGGCGGGATGACGATCGAGAACGTCCGGCCGGTGTTTTTCGCGACTCGCCTTGAAGATGCCGTTCTCGATCCACCATTGGGCCCAAGCAGGCTCAAATCGTTGAGGTTCATAGACTTTTTCGATCTGGGTAGGCATGGGAGGGGGAAGCTCAATCTTAACATGCGACCTGTTTTTGCAGCCATTTACGGCCTAACTAATGTTGACGAGCGGGGAGAGGATCTCGTCATGGAAATTGTCGCATCCGATACAAAGATTCTGATAGACCTGTCCGCCGGGAAGCTGCACGGTCGACTTCTCGAGGAACTTCTCCACGGACCAACCGTGCGTCAGACCCATGCGTTCGGGCTGACCCATCGAGATTGCCTGATAAACAGGATTGCCGGCTACAGAGGCGAGAATTTCATCGAGCGTGTCGTAAAGCAGATTCCCGATTGCCTTCTTGGTCTTGAGACAGCAAGGGTAGACATTGCCTTCGGGATCGATGGCGACCTCTGAGCCGCTGAAGTTCGATTCGAGAAAGTTCAGACCACCCGACCATCGATTACAGAAGTTATCGGACAGGGTCGCAGTGGAGAGTTGATTGGTCCAGGCGCGCCCTCGGGGCCAGAGCTTGCCGATCCACTGATCTGGCGTAGCGCCGAAGAAATGATAGTAGCGACCGCGCGCGGGCCTCGGTGGCGGCTGCCAGTTTTCCATTCCGTGTTGCTCGAACAGCGCCGTGAGTTTCGCTTTCAGGGCGTCACGGTCACTGATCTGTTCGAAGCCCTTATGGTATTCGTCCATCCCAGAGACTGAGATGACGCTCACATGCAGATCGAGCAGCTCGCGGACAAGCTTTTCGTTGACCAGATCGCCAGTTGTTTGAACGATCAGTTCGACACCGCCACGATCCCGATATCGGTGGTGAAGCTTTTCGAGCGCGGGATAAAGGACCGATTCCCGAACCGGCTGGAGGAGAATCTCTCCACCGGCGAGGATGATGCGACCGACCTTTTCGCGCGGACTGCCGTTGGCATCCAAGTCGCTTCGATCACGATAGATCATGTGATCCGGCAGATGGTCGATGATGATGGGTACGTTATGGCGAGACTGCTCGACGACACGCTTCAAATCGTCGCCGTAATAGGGACGAAAGCGATCTTCGTAGCAATGTTCGCATGTGCGGTGGCAAAGCCACGACAGCACGAAATAAATCGACTCCACTCACTCCAGCTTACAGATAGCTGAGCCACCAGTGTTTGCGGCGCTCCTTCAGCCGCGCGAACCAAAGGCAAAGCGGATAGAGAAGGACGACGATACCCAGCCATACGCAATACACCACCCAGAGGTCGTAACCGTAGCCGGGCGGATAGAGCTTTGCGTCGCCGCCGAGCGAAGGCGTCGGATAGCGGAGAAACGGCGCCTCTCCATAGCGGATAAGCGCGAAGGGAATGGTCAACAAGTGAATCGCGTAAAAATGAACGATGAAGAAGAACAGCGGTGTGCGGCCGAACACTAGGAAGGGATGCGAAGAAGTGAGTTTTAATCGTTCGAATGCGGCCAGCAACAGCATCGCGGGTCCGAGGGTCATTAGGAGGAAGTCAAGAGATGGCGGATACTTCGTTGTTCTCAGGAACGACAGCGCTGTGGACCAGGGCGACGGATCACCATACATGTTGATTGCGCGGATGACGAGAAAGGCAATCGTGGTCGCCAGCCCGGCTCGAAGAAGGAATTTCTGACGGTCGCTAGGATCGAGAAGAAATACGCGTCCGAGACAGAACCCGAGCGACATGACCGCGATCCAGGGAACTAATGGATAGGCGGCGAGGACGACAGTATCGCCGATCTTGAAAATTCCCGGCTGATGAATGATGTTCCAGATCCAGCCTCCTGTAACGGAGTCAGCCAGATTGTGTAGGGCGATCGTCGCAATGCTCAGCACGGTCAGCCAGCGAATGGGAATGTAGATGAGCAGCGCCAGCACTACCATTGACCATCCGAGCGCCCACAATACACCCAAAATGAGAAGTCCCGATGTCAAGCTGAAGTTGAACGCGAAGCGCATAACTGTCAGATCGAGGACCACGAGCCATAGGCCGCGCGTCCATAAGAAACGCGACAACTCGGCCTTGGAATGTCCACGCTTGTACCAGAGAAACGCCGCAATACCGGCTGTCAACATGAACACCGGAGCGCAGATGTGCGTGATCCAGCGCGTGAAGAACAGAGGAACTGTTGTGCGGGTAAGGTCCTCGGGCTGAAAGGACATCGCGCCCGAGTGAAAGAACTCGCGCACATGATCGAGCGCCATGATGATCATGACGAGTCCGCGTAAAGCGTCAACAGAGCTAATGCGTGGTTTCACGAACTCACTAGCGATAGAACGGCTGCCACGTCAGCCAGCGTGGGCCATACTTTAATTCCGGCTTACCCGTCTCCACGGCCCCCAAGTCCGGGGCTCGGCCGGCGAAGCCATCGTTCACGGTGGGAATGGCAAGACCCGCATCGACGGCTTTGCTATCGGGCTTCAATCGGAAATTCAGATCCATCTGGTGATAGACCGCGTGACGCTTCGATGGATCCGGTGGAACCATCTTCTCGAAGATGTCGAAATCGACTTCGAGGCTGTGAGCCTCCTGTCCTGTTGCAGAGCGATAATCCGCGAGTGTTCCGAAAGTCTTCCAATCATCAGCCTTCGGTTCATACAGCCGCTCGCCCTTCTTCGGCCCGAGCCATTGATATTGCGAGGCGACTCCTTTATTCGGCCGGTATCCGTTGTAGTCCGAGCTGTAAACATCGGTCGCATTCGCCATGGCGAAGATCCCGCGATCGGGTGTGTCCCGGCCCAGGTAGAGGTTATTGCGGTAGTGCATGTTTGCGGAGGGGTCGCGAACGATGTGCTCGCCGATGATCGTGTTGTGATAAACGAAAAGGCCCGCAGGCTTGGCGGAGAACTTGAAGGCTACTCCGCTCGGGACGTGATAGAGGATGTTTCGGATGAAGTAGACAGGCCCGCCGAATACAGGCTGCGAACTGTAGCCGCCATGGGCCGCATTGACACCGCGATTGTTGAAGACGCGAACGTTGTGCACACCGCCGTCCGTCTCGACGAAGTCGTCATTGAACATGTGCATCTCGTTGTTGTAGATGTCAATTGACGATGCGCGGCGATCGGGATCTTTTTCAGGAGTTCCGTAAGTGGAGATGGCGATGCCGTCGTGGAAGTACGCGATCGCATTGTGCGCGATGACGTGTCCAGTACCATAGACTTTCACCGCGTAGTAACTCTTAAGGCCGTGCGAGCCATAGGGACCGGCGCTGGCCCACAGCGGACCCGTCCAGCCGATTAGACGCATGCGGTCTTCCCGTCCCAGGAACAGATTGTCCGCGATGTAGAAATCGCTCGAGCCGGCATACTCGGTCCATACGCCAAAGCCGACATCTTCGAAGCGGCAATTCTTGACGGTCAGTCCGACTGCGCCGATGACTTCCTTCTGCCCGGCAAAGATGCCAACTGCGGTGTTGCGAATCGTCAGACCATCGAAGATGTGATACTGCGAGGCCATGACATCGAAGAGCCGGGCGTTCCCGTCGCCATCGAAGACGACTTCGCCATCGCCGGCGGCCTTGATCGTGATCGGCTTATCAGGTCGTTCCCTTGAGGGTTAGGGACATGGAGCCGTCGAAAGGCGTCATCATCGGGTCAACGTAGTTCAACCGTTCCGGCTTGTACAAGCCGGCATGGACAAGCAGCGTGTCGCCCGGTTGCGCCCGGCGCTCCCAAACAACGCTCCAATCGCCGAGTCCCGCGCCGTAGTAGGCCTGCAGGATACCGGTGAAGCTCGGTTCGATTTTCTTGCCTTCATGACCGGGCGGATAGACGTGCAAGGTGCGGCCTACTTTCGAAGGCTGAGGCTCAGTGCGCGTCTTGACCTTGACAGTCTGCTCGGTCTGGCCGGTTGCCCCATCCGGATCAGTGAGCTTGAACTGACATTCATACTCGGTTCCCGGCTGAAGATTGAGGATGCTGCCGGCGAAACCGTCAGGCACGGTGTAGTCGAGGTTCTCGCGACGGCGAAAGATATTCTCTCCGCCAATACGCACCAGTGGAAGCGCGGGCTTCCATGCCGATTCGCCGACGGCGCGAAACTGCACGGCAACGGTCGCGTTACGATTCGCGTCACCGGTGATCGCCCATTCGAAGCCGAGGTTCAGGAGAGTTGGATGTTCGACGTGGAAACGTCCGGCCTGCGTGTTGTTTTGCGCGAAAGCTGCCGCGCCCGCGGCGAAAAGGAGTAGAAATTTTCGGTAGCCCATCAGTCGGGCTGATTATATCGTTCAGCCGCTAGAGATGTGTGCCGTCGACTTTCTGCCCGGAAACGATCGCGGATAACTCCGAGAATTGCGCCTTCCCGAGCGCGCCAAGCGCTGCCGAGACTCGGAATTTTACACCTGCGGCGGACCCGAAATGCTTGCCGAGATACGCCGCGGCGCCCAGTTTGCGATCGGCCAGATGAACGGCATCCTGTTCCCGCTCGCATTCCGGCCCATACTGCACGCGGACTTGTGGGAGGACGAGAATGGCTTTGCCGGCGTTCCGCAATTGCCAGCAGAGCTCAAGGTCAGACCAAGCCTCCCCGAAGCGCTCGTCGAAGTAGTTCATGCCTCGCAGGAAGATCTTGCGCACGAGCATCGGCGCTCCTGGCGCATAGTCGACTGCTACCTCAGCGGCGTCGGTTGGAGTGGCCTGAGGACTTGGGAGCTCTCCGGTCCGGCAGGCCTGCGCGAGCGCATCCCGATCCGGCAGGCGATACCAGCGGTCGACGAACGGGTAAACAGCCCCGACCGCTTCGGAGTCTTCGAGGCGCGTCGCAAGCCGACTGATGGTATCCGGCTCGACGATCACATTGGGAGACAGAAAAAGCATCGCGTCACCCTTGGCGGTGCGCATGCCGATGTTCGCGGCCTTCGTCCATCCGAAATTCTTGGGCAGCCGCATCGATTGGACGCTGGGAAAGTTGTGCGGTATGTCGGCCGAAGTGTCCTCGGAGCCATTGTCGATAACAACGATCTCCAGGCGTTCGCGATCGACCGACCGTTCGAGCGCTTCGAGGCAGCTTTGCAACTGGCCGGCGCAATTGCGCGAGACAATCAAAGCCGTGACGCGCGGCGGACGCGGTTGTTCGACGGGCGTCGTATCCATAGAGTAACTATTGTGACATCATGAGCCTGATGACGCCCTATTTGGCTGTTCTATTGTTGTTCCTAGCCGCTCTCGCTAGGGGTGCCGATCCGATCTATCTCGCGCTTTTGAAAGGGACAAATGCGCTTGTCTATCTGGCTACGGACGGCAAGGTGCTCTCCAGTGTTCCGGTCGGCGAACACCCGCACGAGATGGCGTTCTCACCCGATCGCAAGCTTCTGTACACCACCGACAACGGAGTCATGCGCATCGAACATCAGGGAAAGGGCGGAAACACAATTTCGATTATTGATGTGGCGTCGCGAAAACGAATCGGCGTGATCCCCCTGGGCGACTTTTACAGGCCGCACGGGATCGACGTCGATGAGAGAACAGGGATGCTCGCGGTGACTGTCGAGTTGCCGGACCGCTTGCTGATTGTTGACCCTTTGAAGCGTCGCGTCGTGAAAGATTTCGATACCAAAGGCAAGACTTCGCACATGGTCACGTTGGGCCCAGCTGCCCAATGGGCATATGTCAGCAATAGCGGATCGGCGGATGTGGCGGCGATCAACGTCACTACCGGTGAAACGAAGCTCATTAAGACGGGTGAGCGTCCGGAGGGCGGTGTCCTGTCGAGAGATGGCAAAGAGCTGTATGTGACGAATCGCGAAGCAGGTCTCATCACAGTCATTGATACAGCGAAACATCAGCCCGTTGCCCACATTCAGACGGGTAAAGGACCGGTTCGCATAGGCCGGACTCCTGATGGGAACACACTGGTCTACGCATTGATGCATGAGAAAAAAGTGGCATTCGCCGATCCCAAGCAGCGCATGCAAACAGGCTATGTGATCGTTCCGGGCGAGCCGATCTCATGCCATGTCTCGCGCGACGGCAAGCGGGCCTTCGTCTCGACTGAGACCACCGATACGATTTACGTGATCTCGATTGCGGATAAGAAAATCGTTGGAGAGATTAAGCTGCCGCAGGGCTCGGCGCCTGATCCGGTGGTGGAACTTCAATAAGCGTCAACCCGCGATCTTTGATTCGAGTTCGGCCCAACGCTCGTATAGCCGGTCGACTTCGGCCTGCGAGGGCTGAAGCTGCGCATAAAACTCCTGCAGCCGTTTGGGATCGCTCGTGACGGCAGGATCTTGGAGCGCGCGCTGCACGACGGCAAGCTTATCTTCCGCAGCATGGATCAGGGCTTCCATCTGGTCCCATTCGCGCTGCTCGTGATAAGACAGTCGTTTCTTCGGCGCAGACGCCTGCGGTTTCGTAGCTACCGACGCTTCTACCTTGAGATCGCGCGCAGATTCCGTGCGGAACTGCTCCCATTGCGAGTAGTCTGCGAACAGCCCCGAGTCCCCCTTACCATCAAGGCCGAGAACGATCGTCGAAACCCGGTCAAGCATGTAGCGATCGTGCGTTACAAGTACAAGCGCTCCGGCGAAGTCGAGAAGATTCGCTTCGAGCACTTCCAATGTATTGATGTCGAGATCGTTGGTCGGCTCATCGAGCATCAGTACATCGGCCGGCTGCAACATCAGGTTCGCGATCGCGACACGGGCTCTCTCGCCGCCTGATAAACGCTCGACGGCAAGCTCAAGCTGCTCTGTCCGAAAAAGAAACCGCTTTGCCCAGGACACAACATGCATGGGTCGATCACGAAAGATCACGTTGTCGCCATGGGGGCAGAGCGCGGTTCGGAGCGATTGGGACGGGTCAAGCTGCTCGCGATGCTGATCGAAGTAAACGATGCGTAGGCCCTCGGCTCGCTCGATGGTTCCGGCGTCGGCTTCCATCTGTCCGGCGAGTAGGCGGAGCAGTGTTGTCTTGCCGCTGCCATTGGGGCCGACCAGGCCGAGCCGTACACCCGGAGCGAGATTGAGGTTGAGCTTGTGAAACAGCGCCCGGCCACCCAGTTCTTTTCGTAATCCTTCAACCGCGATGAGCTTCTTGGTCTTCCGCCCTGAAGCGCTGAAGTCGATCTGTGTCGAGCCGGTAACCGCGCGCGCCTGCATGTCGGCAAGATCAGACATCATGCGGCCGGCTTGATCGATTCGCGCCTTTGATTTGGTGGTGCGGGCCTTCGGCCCTCGCCGCAGCCATTCGACTTCGCGTCGAACTACATTCTCGAGCGACTCACGCTGCTTGTTCTGAAGCTCAACGAACTCTTCGCGCTTGAGCAGAAACTCGCTGTAGTTGCCCTTGACTCGGAAGATTCCTTCTGGGTAGATGCGATTGATCTCGACCATGTCGCTGACGACATTCTCGAGAAAGTAACGATCGTGACTAACTACCAGGCTCGCGAAGCTTGAACCGCTGAGTAGTTTTTCCAGCCAGATGATGCCATCGAGGTCGAGATGGTTTGTCGGCTCATCGAGTAGCAGAACATCAGGCTCGCGAACAAGCTCGCGCGCAATCGACAAACGCTTTTTCCATCCGCCGGATAGCGCGACCGCATCCAGTTCCAGCGAGTCAAATCCTGTTCGCCCAGCCGCGACGTTTATCTTCGATTCGCGCTCGTATTCATCGGAAGTGTCGCCTTTGAGGACGTCATTGAGAACTGACCGCACCGTGTCCCCGGCTTGGAACTTCGACTCCTGAGGAACATAGCCGATCCGCACATTTTTACGGAAGGCGACGATACCTTCGTCGGCAGTCTCAATGCCTGCGAGGATCGAGACCAGGGTTGATTTGCCGGAACCGTTCGGTCCGATCAGGCCGATGCGCTCGCCTTCGGCAACGACGACGGACAATCCGTTAAAGAGCGCGCGCACGCCAAACGTTTTACTGATGTTCTGAAGACTGATGAGGGACATCGATGGGTTAGGAAAGCTTGAACTCTTGTCCGATCTCGTGAATGATGATGCGGTTTTCCTGTGCTCCGGCCGCAGCGTGCAGACGCTCAAGTGGCTCGGTGACGGGCTCGCGACTCAACTGAAAAGTGGAATGATGAACGGGAAAGAACAATTCGGCTCGGGCTTCCTGGCTGATGCGCCAAGCCTCTTCGGGAGTGCAATGGAAGCGCACCCAGGGATTGTATGCGCCGATGGGCATGATTGCCATATCGACGTGCTTCGAGCCAGCGACCTTCGTTAGCTTCGTCGTGTCTGCGGTATCTCCGGCGAACAGGATCCGGTAGCGGCCGATCTGGATTAGGTATCCGTTGTATCCGCGGTAAGTATCCGTGCGGAGTCTGGCGCCCCAGTGATTTACTTCGAGCCCCCGGATGGTTGCTGGACCGACACGCTGTTCCTGACCCCAGCCGATTTCGTGTACTCCTGCATACTGTCCGACCCTGAGCAAGTCTCCTGTCCGGCTGGCCGTTACCACCGTGGTCGTGCGCTCTTCAAGACGGCGGAGGGAAGGCAAGTCGAAGTGGTCCATATGCGCATGCGAGAGCAGCACAAGATCGACCTTCGGAAGATCGGCCAGCGGCAGCGCCGGAGCGGTTAATCGCTTCACACCAAGCGTCACCGGTCCCAAATGCAGTCCGGCGCGCGTGCTGAAAACCGGGTCCGTGATGATGGTGAAACCGTCGATTTTTAGCAACACGGTGCTGTGACCCAGCCAAGCCGCGTGTAGCCCTTTGTCGGGCCATTCTTTAGGATTCGGGATTTTGGGACTGGGGGAGACGGGCCGCCGTAGTTCGCGCGTGTATTGCTGCCAAAAGCCGGGTGCCGCCTGGTAGATCATTGCGCCGGCGCCTACGACACCCATGCCGCCGGTGCTCAGCAGGATGCGGCGGCTCCAGCGCCGCTTGTTCTCTGGGATTTCGTACATTCCGCCGGTACATTTTTATTCTCTCATGGGAGAAAAGTTGGTCGCCTATCGTACTAGATTCTTATGCGAATCCTGGTTCTGCTGGCGGTTTCGTGCGCCCTCATGGCGGCGGACGGCGCCGACGCCCGATACGTGGGAGGCACCGTATCTGCGGTCGAGGCCGATTCGAGCGGAATCATACGGACAACGGACGAGTTGTTCCTTGAATATAGAGCCAAGGGCAGGGAACTGCACGTCCCTTACGAGAAGATCAACCTCATCGAGTATGGACAGAACGTGGATCGCCGCTACATCGTGGCAGCGCTCATTTCGCCTCTATTCATACTAAGCAAGAAACGCCACCACTTCCTGAGTCTCGGGTACACGGACAGCGAAGGGCGACAGCAGGCGATGGTGTTCAAGATCGATAAAGGGAAAATACGCGCATTGCTTGTCTCGCTTGAGGCGAGAACTGGTTTACGGGTTCAGTTTCAAGACGAACAGGCGCGGAAGGCAGGGAAGGGATGAACACGGCACAGTCATTAGTAGCTCTTGTTACAGCAGTAGGATGCTTTGCGGTCGAGCCGGCTGCGGCTCCACCGCTCTTGAAGGTGAAGCGCGTCTACATCGATAAGCTTTCCGGCGATGAGGCGGCGACCCGGATTCGCGACATGATCATCAACGCGCTTCAAGCTGCGAACCTCTTCATAGTCACGGAGAATGCCGAACGGGCGGACGCCATGCTGAAGGGCTCGGCTGAAGATCAGGTCTTTGTCGATACATTTCAAACGAGCGAAGGCGTCGATGCGCGGGCCTCGCTGGGAACGGGAACCGGAGCTTCTAGCAGTTCCCGTTCAAGCCGCGCTGCGGCAAGCCTCGGAGTCGGGCTCAACGAATCGCAGCGGACTGCCGAACGGAAGCATGAAGCCATGGCGGCAGTCCGACTGGTGAGTGTGGATGGCGATGTCATCTGGTCGACCACGCAGGAAAGTCTGGGAGCCAAGTTCAAGGGCGCGAGCGCGGATGTAGCGGACAAGATCGTGAAGCAGCTTATTGCTGATATCGAGAAGTCTCGCCGGCTGAAGTAGTCAGGATCTGCTTAAGCGACGACGTTTCGCCGCGGACGATCTCCACGTTGCGCTTCGGGATACCGAATTCGTCTGCCAGCAACGCGCAGATCGCGGCATTGGCCTTGCCCTTTTCCGGCGCGGCGGTGATCTTTAGCTTAAGCGAACCATCCTCGAGCAGTCCGACGATCTCATTTCGCGAGCTCTTAGGAATGACTTTGATGGATAGTGCCAATCGACCGTCTTGACTTAGCCGGGCGACCAACTCGGGTGGAATCACTGGGCGAACGACATTCCGCGACCGGTCGGCAGTGTGATCGGGTCCTTGCGCCACCAGAAACTCTTACCCGGAGAATAATCGTCGCGAAGTTGAAATACCTTGGCGACCCCGTTTAGCGTACAGGAACCGGAATGGGCCGCGGGTTCGTTCTTTGGAGGCAGCGCCAGACGGCAGTCGAAGTTGAGCGCGGCGATACTCGTGGGGATTGTGCCAGGCGGCAACTCGATGGTCGTTCGCACATGGCCGCTACGGGATATCGCAATTTCAGGGCGACCGAGATCTGATGCGTAGGTTGCGCCATCCTTCAACCGCACCGACACCGTCATCGCCGAGTTGGTTAGCGTTGCTGAGTAGTCGACATACAAGTAGTTTCGTGGGTCGGATATCTTCTCGGCAGCGGCGACGCCAAACGGCCGCAGCTTGCTCTCCCGAATGAGTTCCTTCGCCATCACGGCGTAGATCGCGGGGTGTTGATCCATCACGTGCTCGCGCGATGCCGCTGTGAGATCAACGAGTACTGGCGCTAAACGAAACTGCAGCGGGGAATCCTTCGCCGCCGCAATCATATTATTGTTCGTCACCGGCATCAGCAGCGGATGAGTGCGTTCGCGCTCTCCGGTGAATTCCGCCTCGACGTGGTTGGGACCCTGCACCGTAGCGGTTCCGGACTTTAGAAAGCGCTTGTAGACATATTCGATATCCGTGGTCCGTCCCCATCTTCCCATCAGCGTTCGCGTGGAGGTGCCGCCATCTTCGTTTGAAAAGATGACAGTGTACTGGAGCACGTCCTCGCCATTCTCCTTGAGCCGTTCGCAGTAGAGCAGAAGAGGGATGTCGGAGAACTTGTCGACTGTATTCAGACGGGCGAAAAGCACTGGAGCATTGGCTTGAACATCGTACTCGGGATGACTGGTGGATATTTCTTCCATGCGGATGGAACCAGTTTCGAGCTGCGCCTGAAATGCGGAGTGCTGCGCGTCACGGACGATGGTCAACTCGTGCTCGCCGGGGCTGAGGGAGCCGAGTGAGACGCGATACTTGTGCGGCGTGGCGCCGGCGTACAGGATGACATGCTGGTGCAGTTTTCCGTTGAGCGAGATGGCCGCCACGGCTGCTTCCGCGCCTCGCTTCGCCCAATCGGCGCCGGGAGATGACATTTCGATTGTCGCGATGACCTCGCCAGTTTGCGATACGTTGAATCTGTGCCGCGACTCGGCCGATGCGCTTGCCGCGAAAAGCAGCGCCGTTAGGCCCAGGGCTGTCACTGCGCGAAATCGATTTGCGCAATCACCATTTGCGGCAGAGTTTGATTCCAATTCTGCGATACTCCTTCGAAAGCGAGTCGGAAGGCCCTGGCTTCGCCGGGATTCAATGTGGTCTTGACGATGGGAACGCGTTCCCGAAGAACAACCAGACCGCTGACGTCGTAAAAGATGCAGCTTAAATCGACACGCGCCAGTGTACGATCGCCTTGATTGGTGATGTTCCCAATTACCTCAACCACAGCGGCTCCGGCGAAATTCTCAGTGGCTTTCATCTCAACGCCACTGAGTTTGAGACTCTTCACATAAGCTTTGGCTTCGGCACTTGCTGCAGCCAACGGGGCAGGGGGCTCAGACCCGCGCTTATTGGCATACCAGATCGCGCCGATGCCCAGAGGCAATAGAGCCAGCACGATGACCAGCGGAACATTAACGCCATTGCCTTCCTTAGGTTTACTTGCCACTGATGGTCATCTCCCTGATGAGCAGGGTTGGCGCCGCGAGCGCTCCGCGAAACTCGAGATCTGAGCCGATTGCTTCGATGCCCATCAGCATCTCTTGCAATGTGCTTGCGATCGTGATTTCAGATACAGGGTAGGCGAACTCGCCATTTTCAATCCACATACCCGCCGCGCCGCGAGAGTAGTCGCCGGTCACTATGTTGATGCCGAAACCAATCAACTCGGTGACGTAGAGACCGCTTTTGATGCTTTTAATGATATTCTCTGGCGCCACGTCGCCGTTGGGGATGTAGAAGTTTCCGTGCCCGACACCGGCATTTCCGGTGATACCGCGCGACGCGTTCCCGGTCGTCTTCATGCCGAGCTTCCGAGCCGTATAGCTATTCAGGAGCCAGGATTTCAACACGCCGTTCTCAATTACCGTGGTCCTTCGCGACGGAACACCCTCATCGTCAAACGGAGATGAACCGAAGAGATAAGGCAAGGTCGCGTCATCGATGACTGTAAGTCCCGGGATCGCGATCTGTTGCCCGAGTTTACCGGCAAGGAACGTTTCGCCGCGATAGACGGAATCGCCGCTGACGGCATCGAAGATGTTGTCCAGCAGCGATCTAGCCACGCGCGGTTCGAAAATAATAGGGGCCTTCTGCGTGCTTACTTTGCGAGCGCCCAAACGGCGAAGAGCGCGAGCCGCCGCTTTGCGACCTACATCTTCGGGATTCTCGAGGCGGTCAGCGCTACGCGCAACACTGAACCAGAAATCGCGCTCCATTGACCCGTTTTCTTTCGCTACAGGGACGGCGGAGATGGAGCAACTGCTGGTTCGATAACTGCCGAGGAATCCGAGTGAATTGGCGAAGACCGTCATCCCAACGTGACTGTCGCAGGATGCGCCTTCTGAGTTTGTAATGCGCGGGTCCGCGCTCATTGCCGCAGCTTCGGCGCGCTTTGCCCACTCGATCTTTGTGGAGGCCGGGAGATCCGGAACCGACTGCGAGAACAGCGCCAAATCGTCATTGATTTTGCCCAATTCCGACCGATCCGGGAGGCCGGCGTACGGATCTTCGGTCGTGATTTTTGCGAGCTCAAGCGCAGAGTTGACCATCTGAGCGACACCTTCGTCGGTCAGATCGGACGTGTATGCGGACCCCGTATGCTTCCCGTTCAGGATGCGAACACCGGCTCCGCGCGAACCGGCATCCTTCAGGCTCTCAATTTCTCCCAGGCGCACGTTCGCCGAGAAGTGTTCCCCTTGGGATACAGTACATTCGGCTGCCGATGCGCCTTTGACTTTGGCAAGCTCGATTACGCGGCTCGCCAGATCTTCGAGATTCAAGCCGTTCCTCCGACCGTCATACGATCTAGTTTGATTGTCGGAATGCCGACGCCTACCGGCACGCTCTGTCCTTCCTTACCGCAGACTCCTACGCCCTCATCGAGCTTAAGATCGCTACCCACCATCGATACGTACTTCAATGCTTCGGGACCATTGCCGATGAGTGTTGCGCCACGCACGGGAGCGGTGAGGCGACCATCTTCGATCAAGTAGCTCTCGGAAGCGGAGAAGACGAAGTTGCCGCTCGTGATGTCGACTTGTCCTCCGCCGAAGTTGGCGCAATAGAGACCCTTCGGCACGGAACGGATGATATCTTCGGGATCGCTCTCGCCGGCCAGCATGAACGTATTCGTCATGCGCGGCATCGGGATGTGTTGATAGCTTTCGCGACGGCCGGAGCCGGTCGGCTTGGAGCGAGTAATGCGACTCGATAGCTTGTCCTGGAGATATCCGCGAAGCACACCGTTCTCGATCAGGACGTTGTGCTGTGTCGGATTGCCTTCGTCGTCGACATTCAAGGAACCACGGCGATTTTGGATGGCGCCGTCGTCGACGACTGTACAAAGCGGGCTCGCTACTTGCTGGCCGATTCGATCGCTGAAAGCCGAGACGCCCTTGCGATTGAAGTCCGCTTCGAGGCCATGTCCCACGGCTTCGTGCAGGAGGATGCCCGGCCATCCGGGCCCGAGAACCACAGTCATTTCACCCGCCGGCGCCGGGATTGCGTCGAGTTGAATTAGAGCTTGGCGCACGGCCTGCGCGGCGAAATGCTCCGGTGTCTTATCGGTTAGAAAGAAGCCCAATCCGACGCGGCCGCCGCCGCCTGAGTAGCCTCGCTGAGGCGTTCCTCCGTCTTGCCGGGCAAGCGCCGCCACGCCCATGCGCGCAAGAGGCTGCCGGTCGTAATTGAGAACGCCATCGCTGGTGGCAACAAGAACATGACGGATGTTGTCTACGTAGCTGGCCTGAACCTGAAAGATTCGGGGATCGGCAGCGCGAGCGGCCCGATCGGCCCGTTTCACGAGGTCGACACGTTCGGCGAGCGAAGTCTCTCCAGGCGCTACCAGAAGCGGGTATAAATCGCGCTTCGGACCCTCGTAAAGGCCGGTCTTCTCGACCTGCGTCGGGCCATTCGCGATGCAGGCTGCTACCTTCGCAGCCTTTCGAATCTTCTCGGGCGACAGATCGTCGGAATACGCGTAGCCTGTGCGTTCTCCGGAAATTACCCTAACGCCTACGCCGAGAGTGACGCCTTGCGTGGCGCTTTTTACAATTGATTCATCGATACTTATGGCGCATGTCGCCACATATTCGAAGTAGAGGTCGGTATAATCACCGCCGCTCGAGAGGGCTTCGGCAAGATAGCTCTCCAGATCACGCTCAGTGATATTGAACTTACTGGCGAAAAAAGAATCGGAAAAGCCCATATATCTTCAGACTATCATCGCGACGGTAAAGGGCTATTTCCGCTACTCCGACGCGTTCGCTCCGCACTTTTTGATAACCTCTCGGTGGATCGATGGGTGGGCTGTACCGGGTGCTGACATAGAGGATCTCGCCGGGTGATTTGCTTATGTCGCACTGCTTCAACGAGGGCTCATAGACTTGCAAGTATTGCAATTGATCTGGAGACCAAACGTAAACGCAACCGCCTGAGGATGAGAGCTTTTGTGCCGGCGTCTGCCAGTCTTCTCGCGCGACGGTAGCCTGTCGGAAATCATACTTGATGGACGCAGCAACGAGCGGGATTAAAAGTGCCGCAGAGGTCCATTTCGGCGCATGTGCGACCGCCGACGTGGCGAGTAAGACAAGAAAGGGGAGTGCAAAGATCAGTTGCCTTCCTGCGAAGTAATATCCCATCACGGCATCAGCCGCCAAAGGGCCGATGAGCGCAGCCAAGGAGGGCGCGAGCAGTCGCAGATCTTTTGTCTTGATTACTCCGATGGTGGCCAGGATGAGTAGAGGCACAGAACAGAAATAACCACCACCGCCAAGTTCGCGTATGAATCCCAGAATGGTGAAATGCGCCCAATCGACGCTATACGTGGCGGCTCCGGGGGCGACCGATTGCGTCGCTTTCTGAATGAGGAACCACGGAACGTAGGATAGGCAGCCGGCGAAGGTCGCGAGGATGACAAGTTTACGGGATCTTGGATTTTGAAGGCTCCACAGCACAGTCCCAAAGGCTACGAACACGCTGTAAACATGCGAGTACAAGGAGGCTGAGACCGCGAGCGCCAAGTATATTGCGTCCCGAGTGGACGGCTCGCGCTCGAGTCGCGTCCAAAACCAGAACGCGACCAGCGCAAAGAACATCCCTTGCGAGTAAGGCCGGGCTTCGACGCCATAGCGATAAACGTGGGGCAGTAACGCGAACAGTATCCCAGCCAGTAGCCAAAGTGACTTTGTATATTCGCGCGCTATACGGAGGAAAATCCACAGCGATGCGGTCCCAAAGACCATCGCCGGGAGGCGTACCGTTAGCGACGAGAACCCGAAGGCATCGAGACTCAGCTTTTGCGCAAAGAAGTTTAGGGGCGTCGCGCCAGGACTAAACTGCGCCCAATAGAGCAGTTCATTTACAGACTTGCGATATGTTCCAACCAACTCGTGCAACTCGTCGAGCCAGAGCGGCGTGAAGGCGGCCCCAAGCGCGAGGAGGAAGAAATAGATGGCCAGAAAAAGCGTTGACAGGATGCGCATGGATCAGTTCCGGGGCTTCCGGAACACGCGAAGATCGTGCTGATACCAGAGCATACGGACTGACTCTTCATTCTCTAGCTGCAAGTTGAGACCGACTGCCCAGCGTTCAATGTCCGCTACAGGTACATAGTAAATCCACTCGCGCGCCACGATCAAATCATGGAGACGGTTCGCGCCAGCGAGATACCAGGGAGTGTTGCTCATGTCCTTATAGAGGAGCAGACCTCCCGGAGAGACACGCGCCGCAGCGGCTTCGAACGCGCTTTTCTGATGCTCGACTGGAATATGGTGGAGAACATCGATGATCGAAACGACGTCAAATTGTCCGTCAGGCCAGGGATCTTCCTTGCGGATATGTTCGAAGCGGAGATCGAAGTGGTTGTGACGCCGGGTCATTGCGTTTGCGCAATCGATCGCAGATCGGGAAGCGTCGAAGCCAAATCCTTGGATTTTTAGCCCGAAGTATTCGAGGAGTCCGAGAAAGATTCCGCTTCCGCAACCGATGTCCATCACGGACGCTCCGGGTGGGACGATCGCAAGTAGCTTCTCGAAAGGGCAAATATCCGGCCGCAAATGTTGCATGGTCCTAAGCACTAGCGGGCCGTCTTTGAAGAGATCTCGCGCGGCTCGTGAAATACTGGATCGATCTGGAATACTTCTCAGTTTAGGGCGCCCGCTGAATGAATGAAAAACTCGCGCTGCTCGCGCGTTTCTATACGAATCCAAGCCGCGCGGCAAGTGACGCGATCGACAAAAGTTCCTTTGGATTCTCAGCCCTTTGCGCTGTCGTCGCTTTTGTGGTTTGGTCGTTTGCGGGCGGAAGATTCATCCCGGCCTTTGCCTCTCCCGTTTCCTTTCCAGGCCTGTTCGCGACGTTCGTAGTGATACCGATTGTGGCCATTCTCGTCGTTGCCGTCAGGGATTCGTTGGGGTCGATTACGATCGTCCTGCAGCGGGAGTATGTCTCGTTATTGATCTGTGCGCTGCTCGCCTGGTCGGCGGTGTACATTCCGTGTGGGTTGGTGACATTGTTGTTCTTTCCCGCTCTTGGACCCGCATTGATAGTCCTGTCGGCGTTTGTAGCTCATACAGCATTTCTCGTGCTTTTCGTCTTTTGTCTACGTACGATTTTCGGAACGACCGTGGGTGTCGCAATCGTAGGCACGATCGTCGCATGGGCGGCGGCAATGGGATTCCTGCTCGCGTGGCCGGTTATCGGTAATTTTTCTTATCTTCTGCTGTCCCCTTGGTTGCTGTTCATCTTGTACCGCTACTATTCGCCAGATCTTCGGTCTCTCGGGTCGACGGTAAGCTCGCGCCAGAACTTTCGCCGACAACTCGAAGCATCCATGCTGAATCCTCGGGATGCGGATGCGCATTATCAACTTGGACTGATCTACCAGCAAAGGCGGCAATATGAGTTGGCCGAAGCAAGCTTTCGGCGCGCCGTAGAGATTCATCCTGATGAGGCCGAGGCTCAATTGCAACTCGGCCGTATGCTGCGCGCGCAAGGAAAACATGAGGAAGCGCGACGTCACATTGAACTTGCGCTGAAGGCTGATAGCGGCGTCGGCCGGCAGGAAGGTTGGCGGGACCTAGGGGCAGTACTGCTTGATCTCGGGCTTGCTAAGGAGGCGGTTCCGCCGCTAGAGCGGTATACGACTCATCGGTCGTATGATCCTGAAGGCCTGTTCTACTACGGAGTGGCGTTAAAGAAGACAGCAAGGACGGCTGAGGCTCGCGAGGCTTTTCAGCAGGCTGTGGAGGCGGTGCAAACCGCGCCCTCGTATCGTCATGGGCAACTGCGGAAATGGGCAAGTGACGCCAAGGCTGAGTTAAGGACGCTATAGCTGCCATAACGGTAAAATACCGGTTATGGCAGCCGGCAATCTTCGTAAAGTCACCCTGTTGCTTCCCGATGATCTGATTCAACGCGCGATGGAAGCGACCGGAGAGGGCCTCACTCCGACAATTCGCCGGGGCTTGGAATCCGTGGTGGCGGCCAAGTCGTTCCAGAAGATCAGATCTCTGCGAGGGAAGGTCAAGTTCTCAATTGACTTTGAAGCATTGCGACGGGACTTCGAGTGATTGTCGCCGATACATATAGCCAGGTAAGTAATTCGAAGGTCAGGGCGGTGAAGATATAAGCAATTGGCAAAAACCAGAAGCCGAGGTTAGCCGATAGTCTGATCGAGCAAATAGGTATCGATCATGAGACGGTGCTAGTCACGAGAGACAAGGCCTTCAGGGCTTTGTCTCCGCAGGGCTACGCTTGTTTTGAATCAAAAACGAAAGGCCCGGAGCTTTGAGCCCCGGGCCTTTGTCGGTTTTGGCTTATAGGGTTACTCGGACAGCTCTTCCGGAGTGCCTTCGCTGAGTCCGCCAGCGTACTGGACTCGGGCATCCTCGTCGTAGCCGGGGATGCCTTCGACCATGCGCGAGATCGGTATCGGTGATCAGCTCTTCTTCCACCACATCCTCGCCGGCGATCTTGACATGGCGGTAGTACTCCATGCCGGTACCGGCCGGGATCAGGCGGCCCATGATGACGTTCTCCTTCAGACCGCGCAGGTAGTCGACCTTGCCGTTGATTGCGGCTTCGGTGAGTACGCGCGTGGTCTCCTGGAACGACGCCGCCGAGATGAACGAATCCGTCGAGAGCGACGCCTTCGTGATACCGAGCAGCACCGGCTTGCCCGTCGCCGGACGCCGCCCGCTTCGAGCACGCGATTGTTCTCTTCGCGGAACTTGAACCGATCGACCACTTCTTCCGGCAGGAACTCGGTGTCGCCGATGTCCTCGACCTTCACCCAGCGCATCATCTGACGGACGATGACTTCGAGGTGCTTGTCGTTGATGTTGACGCCCTGCAGACGGTAGACTTCCTGAATTTCGTTCACCAGGTACTTCTGCAGTTCGTTCTCGCCGAGCACGTGCAGGATGTCGTGCGGATTGCGCGGACCATCCATCAGCGGATCGCCGGCGCTGAACGCGCTCGCCTTCCTGAACGTTGATGTGGACACCGCGCGGGATCGAGTATTCGCGCTGCTCGCCATCGTCGCCGATGATGTAGACCTTGCGCTGACCCTTTGCGATTTCGCCGTACTTGACGACGCCGTTGATCTCCGCGATGACGGCGCGTCTCGCGAGGCTTGCGCGCCTCGAACAGCTCGACGACACGCGGCAGACCGCCGGTGATGTCCTTGGTCTTCGTGGTTGCGCGCGGGATCTTCGCCAGCACGTCGCCGGCGTGGACCTCTTCGCCGTCACGCACCATCAAGTGAGCGTGGGTCGGCATGAGGTACCGCTTCTCGTCGTGCTTGCTGCCGCCCGACAGGACGGACCATCGATCGTCGGCACGCGCTTTTCGTCCGGCGAATCGGTCACGACAAGCTGCATGTTGCCCGAGATCTCGTCCACCTGCTCCTGCATCGTGACGCCTTCGATCAGGTCCTTGAAGTGAACGACGCCGCTGATTTCCGTCAGGATCGAGAACGTGTACGGATCCCATTCGAGCAGATCCTGGTTCTCTTCGACCGGAGCGCCGTCTTCCACCAGGATCTTGCGCGCCGTAAACGACCTGATAGCGTTCCTTTTCGCGGCCCTTGTCGTCGACGATCGCCAGGATGCCGTTGCGGTTCATGGCGATCAGTTCGCCCTTCGCATTGCGAACGGTGTTGATGTTCGATGTAACGCGCGAAACCGTCCGACTTCGCGTCCTGCTTGGACTGTTCCGCTGAGCCGGTCGCCGCGCCACCGATGTGGAACGTACGCATCGTGAGCTGCGTGCCGGGCTCACCGATCGACTGCGCCGAGATGATGCCGACCGCTTCGCCGCGCTCGACCAGCCGGCCCGTGGCGAGGTTACGGCCGTAGCAAAGCTGGCAAACGCCGCGCTTCGATTCGCAGGTCAGCACCGAGCGAATACGAACGCGCTCGATACCGGCCGCTTCGATCTGCGCTGGCGAGGTCTTCCGTGATCTCCTGGTTCACCGCGACGATGACGTTGCCTTCGTAGTCGCGCTGATCTTCGAGCGGCAACGCGGCCGACGATGCGGTCGCGCAGAGGCTCGATGATTTCGCCCGATTCGATGATCGGCTCGACGTAGATGCCTTCGCCGGTGCCGCAATCGTTCTCGTGAATGATCACGTCCTGCGCCACGTCGCAAAGACGGCGGGTCAGGTAGCCGGAGTCGGCCGTCTTCAACGCGGTATCGGCGAGACCCTTACGGGCGCCGTGCGTCGAGATGAAGTACTGCAGCACGTTCAGGCCTTCGCGGAAGTTCGCCGTGATCGGCGTTTCGATGATCTCGCCCGACGGCTTGGCCATCAGTCCGCGCATACCGGAAAGCTGACGGATCTGCTGCTTCGATCCGCGAGCGCCGGAGTCGGCCATGATGTAAATCGGGTTGAGGTAGCGGCCGGTGCGGTCGTCCTCTTCCATCGACTTGAACATCTCTTCCGAAACACGCTCGGTGACCTTCGACCAGATTTCGATGATCTTGTTGTAGCGCTCGCCCTGGGTGATGGCGCCTTCCTGGTACTGATTCTGGACTTCGATGACCTGCTTTTCGGCGTCGCGGACCAGTCCGTCCTTTAACTGCAGGCACGACCATGTCGTCGATGCCGATCGAGATGCCGGCGCGCGTCGCGTACAGGAACCCGAGTTCCTTCACGTCGATCGAGCATTTGGACGGTGATCTGCAGGCCGAACTTCAGATAGCAGTACTGCACCAGCTGCGCGAGACCCTTCTTCTTCAGCAGGCCGTTGAGGAACGGCATGTCGTCCGGCAGAACGTCGTTCAGGATCACGCGGCCGACGGTGGTGTCCATGTACTGCTTGACGTATTCGACCGGCTCGGTGCGGTTGACGTTCTGGCTGTCGAACGCCTTGGTCAGATCGATGACTCGGCCCGTGTAGCGCAGCTTGATCGGCGTCAGCGTTTCGACTTCGCCCATTTCGAGCGCGATCAGCACGTCGTCGATCGACGCGAACGTGCGGCCTTCGCCCTTCGAACCGGGACGCGTCTTGGTCAGGTAGTAGAGACCGAGCACCATGTCCTGCGTCGGAACCGCGATCGGCGAGCCGTGGGCAGGCGACAGGATGTTGTTCGACGCGAGCATCAGCGTCGACGCTTCGATCTGCGCTTCGGGCGACAGCGGAATGTGGACGGCCATCTGGTCGCCGTCGAAGTCGGCGTTGAAGGCCGTACAGGTCAGCGGGTGCATCTTGATCGCCTTGCCTTCGACGAGCACGGGCTCGAACGCCTGAATACCGAGGCGGTGCAGCGTTGGAGCGCGATTGAGACAGGATCGGGATGGTCCTTGATGACCTCTTCGAGAATGTCCCAAACGACCGGATCCTGCTGCTCGACGAGTTCCTTCGCCTGCTTGATGGTGGTGCAATGGCCGCGCTGCTCCAGCCGGTGATAGATGAACGGCTTGAACAGCTCGAGCGCCATCTTCTTCGGAAGACCGCACTGGTGCAGCTTCAGTTCGGGGCCGACGACGATGACCGAACGGCCGGAGTAGTCGACGCGCTTGCCGAGCAGGTTCTGACGGAAGCGGCCCTGCTTGCCTTTGAGGGTGTCGGACAGCGACTTCAGCGGACGGTTGTTGGCGCCGCGCAGCACACGGCCGCGGCGGCCGTTGTCGAACAGCGCGTCGACAGCTTCCTGCAGCATGCGCTTTTCGTTGCGGACGATCACGTCCGGCGCATGAAGCTCCATCAGCTTCTTCAGACGGTTGTTGCGGTTGATGACGCGGCGGTACAGGTCGTTCAGATCCGAGGTCGCGAAGCGGCCGCCATCGAGCGGCACCAGCGGACGCAATTCCGGTGGGATCACCGGGAGCACGTCGAGAATCATCCACTCCGGCTTGTTGCCGGACTTGCGGAACGATTCGACGACGCGAAGACGCTTGGCGAACTTCAGCTTCTTCTGCTGCGAAGCTTCGGTCTTCATCTTCTCGCGCATCTCGATCGAGAGCGCTTCGACGTCGACTTTGCGGAGCAGTTCCTTGATGCCTTCGGCGCCCATCATGGCGACGAACTTGCCGGCCGCGGCGGGATCCTGGTCGAGCTGCGCTTGCGCTCGTCGCTGATCACTTCACCAACGCTGAGGCCGGTGTCTTCGCCGGTTTCGAGGACGACATACGCTTCGAAGTACAGAACGCGCTCGAGTTCACGAAGCGTGATGTCGAGCAGGTAGCCGATGCGGCTCGGCAGACCCTTGAAGAACCAGACGTGCGAGCACGGGCTGGCGAGTTCGATGTGGCCCAGACGCTCGCGGCGGACGCGGGACAGCGTAACTTCGACGCCGCACTTGTCGCAGATGACGCCGCGGTGCTTCATGCGCTTGTACTTGCCGCACAAGCACTCCCAGTCGGCGATCGGACCGAAGATTCGGGCGCAGAACAAGCCGTCCCGCTCCGGCTTGAAGGTCCGGTAGTTGATCGTTTCGGGCTTGGTTACTTCACCGTGAGACCAGCTTCGGATTTTTTCGGGCGAAGCCAGACTGATTCGAATCGAATCGAAGTCGGCGATCAAGTTCGCTCGGTCGTATGGAGAAGATCGATACATTAAGCTGCCTCTTATCGAAGCTTGTAGGCGATGCACTCTTGTCCGACGATCGCGGACGCCTACCCTGACCGCCGCACGGACATTCAATCTGAACCTGCACGGCTAGCCACTATTCCTTAGTCCGCCGCCAGCGCCGTGTCCATGACGTCCCGCGGCTTCTTCATCAACTCCACGTCGAGGCAGAGCGACTGCAAGCTCGCGGATCAACACGTTGAACGATTCGGGCACGCCAGGCTCGGCTGCCGCTTCGCCCTTGACGATGGCCTCGTAAATCTTGGCGCGGCCATAGACGTCGTCGGACTTGGCGGTCAACAACTCCTGCAGCACATACGCAGCGCCGTATGCTTCGAGCGCCCAGACTTCCATTTCGCCGAAGCGCTGGCCGCCGAACTGCGCCTTGCCGCCCAGCGGCTGCTGCGTGATCAGCGAGTACGGTCCGATGGAGCGGGCGTGGATCTTGTCGTCGACCAGGTGCGACAGCTTCAGCATGTAGATCATAGCCCACTGTCACCGGCTGCTCGAACGGCATACCGGTCATGCCGTCGTGCAGCTTGATCTTGCCCGAGCTCGGCAAGCTCGGCCTTGGCAAGCTGCTCCTTGATGTTGGCTTCGGTTGCGCCGTCGAACACCGGAGTCGCAAAGTGCAGGCCCAGCTTCGCCGCGGCCCAGCCCAGGTGCGTCTCCAGAATCTGACCGACGTTCATACGGGAAGGAACGCCGAGAGGATTCAGCACGATCTCGACCGGAGTTCCGTCCGGCAGATACGGCATGTCCTCTTCGGGAACGATGCGCGCGATAACACCCTTGTTGCCGTGGCGGCCGGCCATCTTGTCGCCGACCGAAAGCTTGCGCTTCATGGCGATGTAGCACTTGACGAGCTTGATCACGCCCGGAGGAAGTTCATCGCCCTTGCGCAGCTTGGCGATCTTCTCTTCCGTGATCTTTTCGAGCACCGCGATCTGGCGCGAGGTCATCTCTTCGATCTCGTCGATCTGCTCGTTCAGCCGCGTGTCCTTGTCCTTGAAGCGCAGGCGCTTCAGGTCGCGGGCGCGCATCTTCTCGATCAGGTCGCGAGTGAGAATCACGCCCTTCGACGAGCAGCTTCTTGTTGGTCTTTTCGTCGTGCAGGTCGGCCAGAACTTCGCGGCTTTCGAGCAGGTTGCCAAGACGCTTGGCGCGCTCGTCGTTCAGAATGCGCTTTTCGTCCTCGAGGTTGCGGTGCAGCCGCTCTTCCTGCGTCGTCGAGGATCGACTTCGACCGCTCGTCGAGCTCGGCGCCCTTGCGCGAGAACACCTTGCAATCGACAACCGTGCCTTCGATGCCCGGCGGGCAGTAGAGCGAAGCGTCCTTCACGTCGCCGGCCTTTTCGCCGAAGATCGCGCGGAGCAGCTTCTCTTCCGGAGTGAGCTGCGTTTCGCCTTTCGGCGTCACCTTGCCGACCAGAATGTCGCCCGGCTTTACCGTGGCGCCGATGCGGATGATGCCGCTTTCGTCGAGGTTGCGGAGGAACGTCTCGGCGATGTTCGGAATATCGCGCGTGATTTCTTCCGGACCGAGCTTGGTGTCGCGAGCCTCGATCTCGAACTCTTCGATGTGGATCGAGGTGTAGTAGTCTTCCTTGACCAGCTTCTCGGAGACGACGATCGCGTCTTCGAAGTTGTACCCGCGCCACGGCATGAACGCGACCAGCACGTTGCGGCCAAGCGCGAGTTCGCCCTTGTCGGTGCAAGGACCGTCGGCGAGAACGTCGCCCTTCTTCACCCGCTGGCCCGACGTCGACGATCGGCTTCTGGCTGATACAGGTGTTCTGGTTCGACCGCTTGAACTTGGTCAGCTGGTAGATGTCCGCGCCGACTTCGCGCGACATCTGACCTTCGTGCGCCGCGCCGCCTTCGACGCGAACGATGATGCGCTCGGAGTCGACCGAATCGACAACGCCCGAGCGCTTGCAGATCACAACGGCGCCCGAATCGCGCGCCGTCACGCGCTCCATGCCGGTGCCGACGTAAGGAGCGTCGGCGCGGAGCAGCGGAACCGCCTGGCGCTGCATGTTCGATCCCATCAGCGCGCGGTTCGCGTCGTCGTTCTCGAGGAACGGAATCAGACTGGCGGCCACGGAGACGAGCTGTTTCGGGCTCACGTCCATGTACTCGACTTCATCGCGATGCTTCAGGACGAAGTTGCCCGCCTGCCGCGCGTTGACCAGATCGCTGACGATGTTGCCGTCCGCATCGAGGCCGACGTTCGCCTGCGCGACGATGTACTTGTCTTCTTCCCAGGCCGACAGGTAATCGGAGTGCGCTTCGAACTCGGCAGGCTGCTTGCTGTCCTGAGATCTTGGCGTTCGCCTTCTCGGCTTCCTGGCGCAGCATGACCTGGCCGACCTTGTAGTCGGTGTCGCCGGGATTCAGGATCCTGACTTCGTCGACGACCCTGCCGCTGATGCACGCGGCGGTACGGGCTCTCGATGAAGCCGTAGTCGTTGATGCGGGCAAAGCAGGACAGCGACGAGATCAGACCGATGTTCGGACCTTCCGGCGTTTCGATCGGGCAGATGCGGCCATAGTGCGTCGGGTGAACGTCGCGGACTTCGAATCCGGCGCGCTCACGCGACAGACCGCCTGGTCCAAGGGCCGACAGGCGGCGCTTGTGCGTGATCTCCGACAGCGGGTTCGTCTGATCCATGAACTGCGACAACTGGCTCGATCCGAAGAATTCGCGGATGGCCGCCATCACGGGCTTGGCGTTCACCAGGTCGTGCGGCATCGCCGTCGACATTTCCTGGTAAACCGACATCTTTTCCTTGATCGCGCGTTCCATGCGGACCAGGCCGATGCGGAACTGGTTCTCGAGCAGCTCGCCGACGGCGCGCACGCGGCGGTTGCCGAGGTGATCGATGTCGTCCACCGCGCCGATACCGCGGCGCAGCTTCAGCAGGTACTTGATGGTGTCGATGAAGTCCTGTCTGATCGAGCACACGCTTGTCGAGCGAGCGTGCGCATCCGCGTTGTCGTGCAGCTTGATGTTGAACTTCATGCGGCCGACGCGCGAGAAATCGTACTTCCGCGGGTCGAAGAACATGCCGTGGAACAGCTGCGTCGCGGTGTCGAGCGTCGGCGGATCGCCCGGGCGCAGCTTGCGGTAGATCTCGAGCAGCGCGTCGTTCTGGCGATCTTGACCGGGTCCTTGCGCAGCGTGACGCTGATCACGTTGCCGGCATCGTCGCGCTCGGGGAAGAACAACTTCGACGCTGTCGATGCCCGCTTCCATCAGCTTTCTGGAATCCGGTCTCGGTCAGCTCGTGGTTGGCTTCGATCAGGACCTCGCCGGTCGACATGTCGACCACGTCGGCGGCGACGAAAGCGCCCTGCAAGATCGTTCGGGGCGACCTCGACTTCGTCGATGCCCTGCTTCTGGTATCTCCTTGAACACCGAGTTGGTGATCTTCTTGCCTTGGGCGAACGATCTGTCTCACCCTTCTTGTTGTTGATCGCGTAGCTGAGCTTCATGCCGAGCAGCGCATTCCGGATTACCTTCCAGAACAGCTTCTTGTCCTGAATCGCGAATGTTGTTGATGTTGTAGAACGCCCGCAGGATTCGGAATCCGTCTTCAGACCGAGCGCGCGAAGGAAAACCGTGCCGTAGAACTTGCGCTTGCGGTCGATGCGGACATAGAGCAGGTTCTTGTTGTCGTACTCGAACTCGACCCAGCTGCCGCGGTAGGGAATGATCTTGCCGAGGAAGTAGCCCTGCGCCGCAACGCGTTCGAAAAATACGCCGGGCGAGCGGTGCAACTGGCTGACAATGACGCGCTCGGTGCCGTTGATGATGAACGTGCCGTTCTCCGTCATCAGCGGGATTTCGCCGAAGAAGACTTCCTGTTCCTTGATGTCGCGGATGCTCTTGGTGCCGGTCTCGGCATCCTTGTCATAGACGGTGAGGCGGATCGTGACCTTCAGCGGAGCAGCGTAGGTCATGCCGCGCTCTTCGCACTCCGGCACGTCGTACTTCAGCTGCAGGCCGACGGGATCGCCGCAGCGGTTGCAGAACGTGACGATGTTGCGGTTGAAGGTGCCGCACTTGTCGCAAAGGACGTCGCCCGGATGAAACGGATCGGTGCGGATCGTCGCGCCGCAATGCGGATTCTTACAAACCGTGCGAAGGTGATTCAGACCTTTGAGGCTGCCGCACTTGCATTCCCAGTTGCCGATCGAGTAATCGACGAAGGCGAGCTCGCTCAGCCCGCGAAAATCCGAGATCGGGAATACGGATTTGAAGACGCTCTGCAGACCGATGTCGTCGCGCTCGTCCGGCAGAAGTTCCATCTGCAGAAAACGCTCGTAGGATTTCTTCTGAACCTCGATGAGGTTCGGGATCGGGATCGATGTCTTGATTTTGGAAAAGTCGACTCGTTCGCGGATGGCGCCGTTAGGCTGACTTTGCATTTTTTCCACTCCTGATGACTCAAGCGCCGGACAGAGCCTCGTAGCTCTGCCGGTTTCGCTCGCGCTAAGACTGCGCGAAGCGCAGCTGATACCGGGCTGGCCTACCCGATAGGCTTTGAGAACAAAAACTGTACCTGACAGGTTGCGATGGAGATCGAATTGGAGCTGAAACAGTAGATACACTTCGCCTAGGCTGAAAGAAGCGCAAGGCTAACCGGTGCGCAGCCTCGGGGAAACCGCACACGAAACAGCGGAAAGTAGAACTCACGGGCAGATTAATCCGAGACGTCTCCGGCTATATCATACTGTAACACAGCGTTCCACCTCAGTCAAAGGGGAATGTGTCGCCGAGACCTCAATTCGCATTGAAGCCGATTCCGGCACCCTCGGAGGCGGACAACCAACTCGATTCTAAATGACTCCCGCCTTTCGCAAACACTTCCTAAGACGGGCGTTGGGGTGGAACGAGGGAAACCGCAGGATCGGCTGCGGCTTCCGTACCATAAATTATTATAAACTACTTTACTTCGACAGTAGCGCCGGCTTCGACGAACTTCTTCTTGATGGTCTCGGCTTCGTCCTTGTTCACGCCTTCCTTGATCGGCTTTGGCGCGCCGTCCACCAGGTCCTTGGCTTCCTTCAAGCCGAGGCTGGTCACTTCGCGAACTGCCTTGATGACGTTGATCTTGTTGGCGCCGGCAGCGGTGAGAACAACCGTGAATTCGGTCTTTTCCTCCGCCGGGGCCGCTGCCGCAGCAGCGCCGGCCGCCGGAGCTGCTGCGACTGCCGCCGCTGCTGCCGATACGCCGAAGGCCTCTTCGATGCCCTTTACCAACTGCGACGCCTCGAGAAGCGTGAGGCTCTTGATCTGATCGAGAATTCGCGTTTACATCCGCCATGTTCTTCTTAACTCCCTTACTCTTTGAAATGTATGGTCGCGCGCGAGCGCTTCACCGTTTGCCACTCGCGGGGGCCGGACGCAAAGCCCGGGACCTCGCGACCAAAACCTTAGCCTTCTTTGAACTTGCCTTCCTTGGCAGCCTGATCGATGACGACCGCCAGGTTGCGGGCGACACCTGCAAGCGAAACTGCCAGCCGCTGCGCCGAAGAGTTGATCAGGAACATCACCTTTGCAATCAGCTCTTCCTTGGAAGGCATGCTCGCCAGTTCCTGGATGTTCTTAACCTCAACGACACGGCCTTCGACAAAGCCGGCCTTGAACGTGAACGCTGGGTTCGTTTTGGCATATGCCGTCAGCGCCTTGGCGAGAGCGACCGGATCGGCGGCTGTCCAGGCGATGGAAGTCATGCCCTTCAGATCGCCGAAGACATCGTTGGAGCCCAGTCCGTCCGACGCTTTGTCGGCGATGTTGTTTTTGACGACCTTGTAGCTTCCGCCCGCGCCGCGGACGGTCTTGCGCAGCTCGTAATCCTGCTGCACGGTCATCTTTTCGTAGCCGGTCACGAAGATTGCGGGGCTCTGTTCAAGCTCCTTGCGCAAGGCTTCCAGATCTTTGCTTTATCGTCTCTGCTCTTCATGTTTGCTTGATGCTCGCGTCCGGTTAGCTCTTGTCCGTTGTCTTCAGCGTTGAAAGTCGCCACGTCCAGCGGAACTCCCGGGCCCATGGTCGAGCAGATGGTCGCGCTCTTCACGTACTTGCCCTTTGCCGCCGCCGGCTTCGCCCGAACCACCGCGTTGATCAGCGTGCTTGCGTTCTCGACCAGCTTGTCGGTGGCGAAGCTGACCTTGCCCAATGGCGCGTGGATAACGCCGGTCTTGTCGACACGAAACTCAACCTTACCGGCCTTGGTTTCCTTGATCGCCTTCACGACATCGGTTGTCACTGTGCCGGTCTTCGGGTTGGGCATCAGACCGCGTGGGCCGAGAACCTTACCAAGACGACCGACCGAGCGCATCATGTCCGGAGTGGCGATCACGGCATCGTAGTCGATCCAGCCTTCCGACATGATCCGGGTGACCATTTCTTCGCCGCCGGCGAAATCCGCGCCTGCTGTCCAGCGCTTCCTGCATCTTGTCCGGTCCGCCCGCGATTACGAGCACTTTCTTCGACTTACCCAGACCGTTCGGCAGCACGATCGTGCCGCGAACCATCTGATCGGCGTGCTTCGGATCGACACCCAAGCGCATGTGCACTTCGAGCGTTTCGTCGAACTTCGCGAACTTGATTTTCTGGGCGAGGACGATGGCTTCGTCGAGCGTGTAACCGCGCGCTTCGACCTGCGCGGCAGCAGCCGCAAACTTCTTTCCTGTTTTCTGACTCATTTAGAACCTCTACTGGTACAAACGGCTTCAGGAGCCTTTCGGCCTCCCTCCGCCTCCCAAGTTTTGAAGTGGCGAGCGTGCCAATAAGACAGGCATCGACCACTGACGAGTGGGCTAGAAGTTAAAGTGTAGCAAACGGGTAGAGGAATTGTCCAGCACGCTGGTTACCGCAGTTGGCGATGGTTCCGATCTGTTTTGCATTTTTTTTGGTTTTTCGCTTTATTGCAATGCGTTGGCATGAAGGCAATGCCCAGGTGACAGACTTCGGAACAACGAACTGCATTAGGGCGAGGCTCATGGCGCGATGCGCTTCCGGGAATGGTCTTATGGCGGCGAGGATGATCGGCTGGAGGATTTTGATGGTGCGCTCACACAGAGTTGGCTCTGTTTTGGGTTCTTCGATAGTGACGTGGACGGGCAAGTTGCCGGGTGGGCGAAACGGATTCAAAAGCGACGGCGGCCCAGCGACATCCATTTTCGCGTGGGCCCTTTCAGCGGAAGTTCTCTACCAGCATCAGGTCAGAATCCATGTGGTCAATTTGAGCCCAGACGAGGATTTTGCCGTCGCGACTGGCGGAGAGGCCAACGGAAGGAAGATTGATGGGCTTTTCGATTAAGGTAACCTCTGAGATCTTACGGGTGGCATAATTCCAGAACTTGATCAGGGTGGGAGGGTCCTGAAACTCCCCACCCCCGGGGATTTCCGCGAAGTAAATACCCTGATCGCAGACCGACCACCACCCTGGGACCGTGCGCTTCACCATTAACTCATCCTGGCCACCGGAACGATCGCGGCGATAAATTCCCGCATCGTCGAACTTCGAATAAAAAAACGTCGTGCCGTCAAGAGACTCCTCGCCTGAATGAGCGCCACCGCTCGTGATTTGAACGTCCGCGCCACCGGAAGCTGGCATCTTCCAAATCTCCTGGCGGCCGGCCGCGTTGGAATAGAAGTAGATGAATTTACTGTCGCGTGACCAACTCGGCCTTCCTGACGCATACTGCCCTTTTGTTAGTCTGCGCAAGGATCCGCCCGATGCATCCATGACGTAGATGTTTCGCTTCCCTTCTACAATCGCTGAAAAAGCAATCTGTTTCCCATCCGGCGACCATTTCGGCGAGTGAGTGGAACCTCGCAGAAAAGTCAACTGTACGGGATTTGCTCCTTTGCTGTCGGAGACCCAGATTTCGAGATACCCCGAACGGTTCGAGGCGAACACTAGGCTGGAAAAATCTGGGGACAGATGAGGGAACTCGTCCACATAGGTTGATGCCACCACCTGCGCTGGCTTGGCGCCACGCTGACTCAGATCTAACTTCCATACGTTGCTGTCAAAAGTCGTGCGCGTATAAACGAGTCGCCCAGTTAGGGACGCCACTGGATCCGTGGCGGGACCATCTGCTCCGGATACGCTGACCGGAGGCTCGGTGGGGGTCTTCGCTTTGCATCGCCACAGAACGCCTCCGGAGGAGTAGATGATTTCGTCGCCGGATGGCGTCCAAGCTATGGTCCCGACTTTGTCAATGGCAGTTGAAATGCGCCGGGGAATTTCATTTCCCGCGACGTTGAGAAGGTAGAGATCCGCAGTGCTGGATCCATACCTGGCAAAGGCCAGACGACCGCCATCGGGAGAAAACGAAAAACTGAGATCGGCGGAGGCCTCGGGCGTTGGAGCGGTGAGTTGCCGTCTCTCGCCGGTTTCCAGCGAAATCAGAAAGATGGAGTAGCGCCCATCGGTGGGGGACATCTGGTCGGCAAACGCCAGTGACTTGGCGTCCGGGGTCCAGGCGAGTCCCATATTCCAGGGAACGGACGACAGAGATTGGGCCAGCTTTCGCTCGGGTCCACCCAGCGGAGAAATCAGCATAATCGATTCCCCAGCTTTGTCGGCGGTGTCGGATCGCAGGAATGCGATCTGCCTTCCATCAGGGGACCATCTTGGCAGACGGTCTCGTGCCCGATTGGTCGTCAGTCGCAGCGCCGGTCCGCCCGAGACCAGCTTGACGTAGATGTCTGCGTTGTCGCGATTCTCACCGTTCCAACTGAAGGCAACTGTATTGCCGTCTGGAGAAAGGCTCGGCTCTGTTTCGCTGCCAGGATAGCTCGTGATCGGGACCGCTCGAAGAGGGAGCGCCTCAGTGGCTGGCGACTGGCGGTATAGATAAACACCGCCAGCGGCGAAAACCAGGAGAAGTCCGACGGCAGCAGGCCGGAGCCACTTCCGGCCTAGCTTTCCGCCGGTCGCGGATCGAGCGGACTCCCCCTCCGCTTTTATCTCCTCCAACATCAGCATGATGTCCGCCATATGCTGCATGCGCTGCTCCGGATCCTTACGCAAGCACCGCGCAACCAGCTTGACAAGTTCGGGCGGCGCATTCGTTAGCGGTTTCGGTTCTTCAGTAATAACGGCGGACAGCGTCGAAATCCGCGACTCCCTTTGAAATGCTCTCTCGCCGGAAATCATCTCGTAGAGCACCGACCCGAAGCTAAAAATATCCGAACATGTATCCACCGTCCTGCCTTCGGCCTGTTCCGGACTCATGTAGTTGAGGGTTCCGACAATGATTCCTTGTTCGGTGAGAGCGCGCACGCTGTGCGTCGGATCGTTGTTGGGAAGAGCCGCCGGCTCGACCATTTTGGCGAGTCCGAAATCGAGCACCTTCACAACACCCGCGGGCGTTACCATAACATTCGCCGGCTTGAGATCGCGGTGGACGATACCGATCTTATGAGCGGCGGCGAGGGCGCTCGAAATCTGAATCGCGTACTTGAGCGCGTCGTTCAACCGCATGCCCTTTTTGGGAATCAGTTGATCGAGCGACTTCCCGTCGACGAACTCCATTACGAGATAGCGCGCGCCATCCTCGTGCACAATATCGTGAATGGTAATGATATTCGGGTGATTGAGGGCGCTCGCCGAGCGGGCTTCCTGAACAAACCGGCTGCGGCGGGAGGCGTCCGCGGCCATTTCGACGGGGAGGGTCTTCAGCGCCACGGAGCGATCGAGTTCGGTGTCGTGGGCTTTCCAGACCTCACCCATGCCCCCTTCGCCTAGCTTCCCGGTAACGCGGTAATGGGAGATTACCTGCCCGACTAAAACCTGAGTCAATGCCGGACCCTCGAGCAGTCCATCCGCCTTCCCCTCGTGAGCCAGCAGCGACTCAACCTCGCCCAGCAGTTGCGCGTCTCCCGAGCAGGCATGAGAAAGAAACGCCGCGCGCTCGTGGGCGGGCAGCTCCAGCGCGGCGTGGTACAACTCTTCAATACGGCGCCAAACCTCCTCGTTCACAGAAGCAGTGTACTATTTCATTGCCAGCGCGGACTGTCGTGTAGCGAGCCGCTTCCGGATCAAGGTGGCATCGAACTCGGTGAACACGAGCTTGTTAAAAAGCATGGCCGTGAAGTCGTCGTTGGTCCAGTGCGCCTTGAGGATGCCGGAGTCGGAATGTCGGCCGACTCTCTGCATCGCGTGCGCCAGCTCATGTGCGAATACGTAGGCGAGCGCTATCTTCGCCGCGCCCGGATGCGCCCGGCCCAACCGCTGGCGGACGCGATCTTCGTATACGGTGATCGCGCCTCCCGCAATTTGCGTCGATGCCATTGCTTCAGCACTCGCCGTCGGCGGCGCGTGCTGCGCCACGCGAATTTCGAACGAGTCAGGGCCTGGCTCACCCACACGCCAGTGAATCTGAACGCCGATCCGTTCAAATATGGAAGAGACGATGGCCTTGTTGTGCTCCAAGACCTTTGTGGAATTGACTGTATCGGAAATATTGACGTCGACGCTGATCGCCGCCAATGGAATCATCACGGCCCATAAAATGCCCATTCTTGCCTCCCAACCGGGGAAGCAGGAATCGCGTGGATAAACTCTAACGGTGGGTCAGAAAATGTGAATCACTGGCTCATCTCCCGGGCGAGCCAGCTTTTGGAGAGACTCCAGTCCCGGAGAACCGTTTGCGGCGAAACCTTAAGCACAGAGGCCGTTTCTTCCACGCTCAACCCGCCGAAGAAGCGCAACTCGACGATTCGTGCTTTGCGGGCGTCGAACGCAGCCAGCGTTTCCAGAGCCGCATCCAGTGAGACCAGTTCAGAGTCGCGTTCGGGGGAGATGGCCATCGCGTCGTCAAGCGATACCTGGCGCGCTCCGCCGCCGCGTTTCCCGGCGCCGCGGGCAATAGCGCAGTTGACGAGAATCCGGCGCATCATCTGCGCCGACAGCGCGAAGAAGTGCGCGCGGTCACGCCATTGAACTCCGTGCGCGTCCACTAGGCGGAGGAAGGCCTCGTTCACCAGCGCCGTCGGCTGGAGAGTATGGTCCTTTCGCTCACGCGCCATGTACCGTGTAGCGATCCGCTTGAGCTCTCCGTACAGAATCGGCACAAGTCGCTCGAGCGCGCTCGCGTCCCCCGCACTCCAGGCGTGCAATAGGTCCGTAACGTTTGATGTCGAGTCGAATCTCAAGTAAGAAGATTCTCCCAGCGACAAATACCACTTTGGGATGACGTTGCGCGTCCGCGCCTCGTCGGCCTTCCGCGTCGCTCAAATTACCCGGTACCGCGCCCACTCAAAGCGTCACCTGTAAGGCGAAGGACTTGACCCCAGATTGGGCAGTAAAGGATTGGGCAACAAAGCTCCAAGAATCTTTTCCCCGGCCATTGTATTCTCCTTCTTTTCGTGGATCGTCACTTCAACGAATTCGCTTGCCGACTAGTGTACTAGCTGTTATAGTACACATGTGATTCCTTTCCGCCTCTCGTTCGAGCCCGGTGTTTCGCTCTACGAGCAGGTGGTCTATGCCGCCAAGAAGGCTGTGATCGCCGGTCAGCTTCGTCCCGGAGATCCGTTTCCCTCCGTGCGCGCCCTGAGCAAGGAACTTAAGATCAACCCCAACACCGCACATAAGGTCGTGGGTCAGTTGGTCTCTGAAGGGCTCATTGAAGTCCGGCCCGGCCTAGGAACCTTCGTTTCTGAACGCGCTACCTCGACTCCGGTTCAACGCGGCAACCTGTTAACGAAAGAACTCGAACAACTCGTCGTCGAAGCCAAAAAACTCGGACTTGATCTGAGTGAAGTCACCGATGCCGTGTCGGAGCACTGGCGACGACTCGACTCGACAAACGGCGATGACAACCACTTCAGGAGAGAAGAATGAGCGATGCTCTGATTGCAACCGAGCTTCGAAAGCAGTTTCGATCCACAACCGCCCTTGAGCGAGTGAGCCTCTCGATTCCCCAAGGCAGCGTGTTCGGGCTCGTCGGGCCGAACGGGGCGGGGAAGACCACGATGATTAAGATCCTGATGAACATCCTGCGGCCGACCTCCGGCAAGGCGACCGTTCTGGATGTGGATTCCATGAACCTTGGTCCGGACGATTTCACGCGCATCGGGTACGTGTCGGAGAGCCAGGATCTTCCGGATTGGATGACGGTCGGCTACTTCCTCCGATACCTGAAGGACTTCTATCCATCGTGGGATGACCAGTACGTGTCTGAGTTGATGCGTCAGTACCAGTTGCCCGCTGACCGGGAACTCGGCCACCTGTCGCGTGGCATGCGAATGAAAGCGGCGCTAGTCTCGTGCCTTGCGTACCGCCCGCGACTCCTCGTTCTGGATGAACCATTCAGCGGTCTCGATCCTTTGGTTCGCGAAGACCTGATTGAAGGGCTGCTCGACATTGCGGGGGAAACGACCATGTTTATCTCATCTCACGACCTCGCCGAGATTGAGAGCTTTGCCAGCCACATCGGATATCTGGATCGCGGCATCTTGCAGTTCTCCGAAGAGATGACATCGCTAAGCGGCCGTTTTCGGGAGGTCGAAGTAACACTCGACCCTGCGTCTGTTCTTGCTGCCAGAACTGACTGGCCCACGAGTTGGATCCGCCCGGAGTCCTCGACCGCCGTAGTGCGTTTCGTCGAAACGCGTTTTGATCCTGAGCGTACAACCGGGGAAATCCGGCGGCTCTTCGGCGACGTGAAACATGTCGCTGTGAATCCGATGTCGCTACGGGCAATTTTCGTCACGATCGCGCGGAGCGGTCTTAGAGCAGCATAAGGAGAGAAAGATGCGTCAGGCTCGGCATATCTTCCTGAAGGACGTCCGCTACCTGCGGTATCAGATCGTTTTGGTCTTCGCGCTTGCTCTTGGCCTGATATGGGGCGCCACACCAGGTCCGCGGCAATTGGTTGGCAGTTCGGGGCCGGTCGAAATCCTGTTAATCGCCGCCGCGAACTTCATGATCGCCCGGCTGATTCACGCGGAAGCGATCCCCGGAGATCACCAATTCTGGGTGACGCGGCCTTATCGGTGGAAGAGCTTGCTGCTGGCAAAGCTCGCCTTTATCTTCGTCTTCGTTCAGGCGCCGGTACTGCTCGCGCACCTTTTCATCGTGATCCTGAACGGCTTTTCTCTGTGGTCCAACATTCCCGGTCTTCTCTGGTCACAGGTTGTGATTACGGCTTTTGTATCGCTTCCGGTGGCAGCGTTGGCATCCATGACGCGCGGGCTGGTTCAGTTTGTCGTTGCCGGAATGACGGTTATCGCCGTGGTCTATGGCGCGTTCTATCTTCTACCGGGCGCGAGAGCAACACTTGGTCCTGTTGACTGGGTGCGCAATTCGATTGCCTTCGTGGCGTTTCTTGCGATTGCGATTTTCGCTCTTTACATGCAGTACAAGAAGCGACGAACGACCTTTAGCCGGATCTTTGCTCTGTCGTCGCTGGCTGTTGGAGCGCTTGCCTATCTTTTCATTCCATGGCCGCTAGCCTTTGCGGTGCAGTCACGGCTTTCGAAGGAGCCGTTCGACGCTAGCAGTCTGCAGATCTCCCTCGAGCCGTCGATCCGGCCGAGGATGGGTCCAGGGGGAACTCGTGTGCTCGAGGTGGTGCTGCCGGTGACCTTGCACGGAATTCCCACTAACTTGGACGTGAGGGCGGATGGAATCACGGCGTCGTTGCAGAGTACGACCGGTCGTACATTGAAATGGCATTTCTACGAACCTGCGACGGACAGCCGGACGGAGGGCGAAGGCAAGACGCTATCGTTTCGAAATGTGACTCTGATCAGCCCGTCTGAATACGACGTCTTGCAGCAGGGTCCCTTCACGGCTCGGATTGCGCTCTTTCTGACGGCCTTCGGCAAGCCCCGAACGCAGACGATCGCTCTTCAACAACAGCCGGCAAATGTACTGAATAGTTTGCAGTGTTTCGAAGCTGCTTCGACTCGTCAAGGCGACGTGCTTTGCCGGTCTGCTTTTCGCTGGCCGTCAAGCCTGATCGATGCGAGAGTTGCAGGAAGCACGGCAAGCTCCTTTACGCAATTCATTTCGTACTCACCGTTCCCGGCCGTTCTCAGTCTTCATCCGGTCGAAACGCGTTGGGCATCCGCGTACACTTCGATAAAACCGATGGAGGTACGGGAGGTGACCATCAGCGTTAAAGAACCGACAGCGTATGTGCGCCGTGATTTCGAGCTCACCTCCGTAACGGTGCGCGAGCACGGTGGCGCAAGGCAGGTTTATCGGGAAGGCGGGAAATCCTTCTGAACGAGTTCTGACCACATTAGTTTTGCCCGGTTGATCACGGAAGGAACGTCTTCCGCCAGCAGCAGCCGCCGGCTTACGAGATTCTCCGCCGCCGCTGTGATCTTGCCGAGATATGCCTCGCGGTTTTCGTAGCGCTCCGCGATGGAAAGACGAGGGTCGTTCGCCTGCTCCCGTTCTTCCTTCGTTCGAGCGAAGGGCTGGAACGAGCCGAACAGGCCGCCGAGGTAATTCAGATCTCTTAACTGAGGGATCGCGATATTCCAGCCGGTGAACGTTCCGAGCGGGACTGCGATCTCCGGCATCGGCACGCCTCCGAGATCATTTCCGTTGTCATCAACTTGCGGGACCAATATGTTGAAGGCGGCGCCAATACGAGGCGGCTCGTAACCGATGATGCCTTTGGACGCGAAATCGGGACCATAGTCGGCTCGCCACACCTGAGGCATGTAATCCGGGAATGGCATGGATTTGACTTGAGGAAAGCGAACATCAGCACGTTTCACCAGTTGCTGCTTAGCAAGCAGCGGATAGGCTGATGGTGGAGGCTCCTTCCCCGATGCAATCCATTCATCGAGGTCGACGATGAGCGCCCGTGTCACCCAGCTTTGCTCGACGAAACTCGTGAAGTGCTGAAACGTTGCGGCTCGCGTGCTGCGCGACGGTGGAAACAAACCTCGGCTATGGCCCGCTCCCGTGAGCACGTACATTCGAGATTTTGGTCCGAGTGGGGCATCCGATGAGCCATCTTGCGTGTGTATTAAGGAAGCGGCTCGCGCCCAGTATTCCGTCGAGGTCGAGGTCGTGAAGATGTACGGCGTAACCTTCGCCCGATTTGCGGCGGCTAATAGACCGTCGTCAAGGAATGGAGGCACATCCACTGGCCTATGGACGGACAGCACAGAATTGCCGGCGTGTCCCGGATACGCAAACCGGTGATTGAACCCTCCCACACCTGCGCCCGCTGACGATAGCAGGATCCCGTCAAAAGCAGCGCGATCCTTTTCGTCGGCATTGAAGCCGTCACGTAGAAACTGACGCAGGAATCGCGCGCTTTGAGAATAGCCGTAGCCGATCACGCGTTTCTGAGCCGGTTCACCAAATTTAAAGTACGACGCGAGATCTCGAATTGCTGCTAACCCAAATCCTGCAATTGGCGATCCCTTCGCTGCATAGACAACTTCATATAGCGCCGGACCGCGCGTCGTGGGCTCCTTGAGGCTTAATTCGCAGCCGTCTGAATCGAAGGCCCATGCAGTTCGCGGTAACGATTCAGCGCTGTCTCCGAACTTGCTTCGGAACGTCAGGATCGCGCCAGGCTCGGCGAAATCGGCGGCACAGTACTGCAAAGCGATCCGGATCCTGCGATCGCCCCTTCCGTCATCGATTCTGTTCATTCGCACGCGGCCGGTGACGTTGGCTGTTGGCGTTTGAAAAGTGAGTCCGGCGCCGGCCTGCACATCGAACTGCCATCCGAGAAATGCGAGAGTAAAGCCCTGCTTCAACAAGAACTCGTCACCGAGGCTCCAATCTTCCGGCATCCGGCCAGCCTGCTGCGCATTTTGGAGAATACCCAGAGAACTTGGCGTTCCCCGATTCACGACCTCCAGAAAAACTGTTCCCCTCGATTGTTTAGGCCGATAAATGACCAGGTCGCCTGAGTATTCTACGAAGCCGTCAGCGTTTTGTGGCGCAAGCGCGATGTCCGTGACGATCTTGTTTGCCGCAAGCTTGGGGTCAGCTGTGAAGAATGCTTTGCCAATGATTCTCTCGTATGAGCCGAAGTCCTTCTGCGATCGCACATCGATCCGTCGCAACTCCGCCTGCGCCGTCAAAAAGGCTAAGAGAAAACAAAAGGCCACACGCGCCATGGAGGCGAGTGTAGCCCATCTCGGAAGGGAAAAGCGGGACGGATATTATGGGAGTTCTCGTGATTCATGCCTTGCCGGCGAACGTGGCCGCGATTCGACCGCATCATTGGGCCAAGAACCTCCTCATCTTTGCGCCGATCATCTTGGGGCAACGATGGGCGAGCGTGGAAGCGTGGCGGAGCGCTGCCGTCTGCTTCCTGAGCTTCTCGCTCTTTGCATCGTTCATCTACATTTTGAACGACTTGCTCGATCGCGAGTCGGATCGTCTCCATGCGACGAAGCGTTTGCGCCCGATTGCCTCGGGGCGGATAACTCGTCCCACGGCAGGAATAATCGCGATCTTGCTGTTGGTTGGCGGAGCAGTGTCCGCGCTGTCTCTGCCTCAGCCTGCGCGTCTGGCCATCCTTGCTTATGTTGTGAGCGCCACCGTCTATTCGACGTGGGCAAAATCCTTACCGGTGGTGGACGTGCTGTTGTTGGGTTCGTTTTATACAATGCGTGTCCTTGCAGGCGGCGCCGCGACGAGTATTCGAATCTCGCCTTGGACGCTCGCGTTCTGCATGTTCCTCTTCCTGAGCATTGCTTTGGCCAAACGGTACGTCGAGGTAGAACGCCATGGCCCGAGCGATCGCCGTGGCTATCGTTCGGAAGACTCGCGCGCGCTGCTCGCATTGGGAGTTGGTTCGGGACTGATGGCGGTCCAGGTTCTTGCGCTATACATCTACAGCCCGGAGGTTCGCGCGCTCTACGCGCGACCCGAGATTCTATGGCTGATGTGTCCGGTGGTCCTTTACTGGATTGCGCACATGTGGGTTGTGGCCGGTCGTGGTGAACTTGCTGATGATCCGCTCATTTTTGCGCTGCGAGATAGCAGCAGTTATGTGGCGGCGTTATTCGCTGCCGGGGTTCTGCTTGCGGCTAAGTTTATCGAGCGTTAGTGGCCAAGCGCGACCAGCACCTGCTCCGTGATCTTATCGATCATTGCAGGCAGCGCGGCATCAAGGGCTAAGGTGACAGCGGCGCGAACACGCTCTACATCGACGTCGGGCGGCAGATCGAGTGGGGCGAGTTGATTCGGGTCTGTGACTACTTTTACGCTGACGACTCCCGAACTCTGAGAATCGAGATCGGGACCATAGTCGACTTTGTCCTTTTGCGCGGACTCGATCAGCGGTTTCAGCATCCCGATTACGAGAGATGCTTCGAAGGGCTTTTTGAGGATACCGTCGCATTGAACGACGGTTGCTTCCTTCTCGTCGAAGGTCTCGAGAAGTCCGGCGGTCAGGATGACTCGGACATGCTTGTGGCGCGGGCGATGCTTGATTTCGCGGCAGATGTCGTAGCCGCTTTTGCGGGGGAGGGAAACGTCGGCGAATACTACGTCCGGATCGACATCGGCCAGACGCAGCATCGCAGTCTGGCCGTCGGTCACGGTAACGACTTCGAATCCTTCTTCGCGGAGAATGCGCTCTCCCATTCGCTGTGCGTGGGGGCTATCGTCTGCGAGAAGGATTCGCGTCATTTCTTCTTTTTGTCCTTGTTCTTCTTCTCGTCCTTCTTCTTCTGCTCGGCGGCCTTCTTGTCGTTGGGCGCCGCTTCATTGGGAGTTGTCGCCGCCGGAGTTCCGGCTTCCGCGGCTGGAGCGCCGGACCCGGTCACGTCCGAGCCAGGAGCTGCGGTCTCGCCATCGGCCGGAGGAGCAGCTTTCGGAGCTCGTGCATCCGGTTGCGAATCGAGCGTCGTCGAATCCTGAATCGTTGTTGCTGTCACGTCTCCGGCAAATCCTCCACCAGCTTCGGCAGGTAGCGGGACACTCACCGGAATACTGGGCCGCAACGACGTCATGGCAGGTTCGCCCGACTTGGCGGCTGTCCGAACGTCGGGACCGCGCTTCAAGACGCCAAGCGCCTGACTTGCCATACTGGGCTTATTCCGATTCTCGAGTTCGTACTTCATCCGGTTATAAGCCACAGGATCGGCTTCGGGGATCGCGAGTTCCATCGCAGTCAGCCGCTTCTTCGCATCCTCGACGAATGGGCTGAGCGGATACTCTCTGACGATGCGAGCATAAGCCGTCCCCGCTTTTTGCCGGAATCGGGGGCCCATCTTCGAATACGAATCCCCTAACAGCCAATTCGCTTCATCCGCTTTGCTGTAGAGCGGGTAGTGATCGGCAAGCGTCTGTAAACGATTCGCCGCCGCCGGGTGGCTTCCTTTGGTGTTGTAGAACGCGCCGCGACGGAATTCGCCTTCACCGAGCACTTCCTGCACATTGCGCAGTAACTGTTGGGCGCTCGGCGCAAACTTGCTGTTTGGAAATTGGACCAGGACATTCCGGCATTCTTCTTCTGCGCGAAGGGCATGTTGAGGATCGCGGTCCGCCTTCTCCATCTGGCGGTAGTGAATCAGGCAGACTTTCTCCTGGGCCTCGGCCGACTCTTCGAGTGTCGGATAGAACAGGATGAAGTCCTTGTATTCCGCCTCAGCCTGCGCGAGCCCGTGTGTGCCGCCTTCGCGGAACCAACTGTCGGCATACGCCAGCTTCGCCTTTGCCAGATATTCGCTGGTGTCGTACGTGTTCATCAAGGTTTGAAGGGTAAGTCGCGCGACTTCGTAGCGCCCGCGTTCCATATCCTTAATGGCCTTATCGAACAGGACCTTATCAGGTTGCTGAGTGTCCGACGTGATGGGGTTCTCGTACTTCTTCCGCCGCATCCCGCACGAAGTCAGCAATGCCAGCGCCACGAACAGCGCGACAAAGCGGAACCACTTTCCAGAACTAAACTTCATATATGAATCCTGAATAACGACAATCGAAATCTTTTAGACATGAACCAAGCGGGCCTCGCGGGCCAACTGTTGCATTCGGTTCACAGTAGAGGCCGGGTCGGCACTCCCAAAAATACTTGACCCTGCCACCAGCCAATCGCAACCTGCTCGAACGGCGTCCGTTACATTCTCCTGAGAGATTCCGCCGTCGATCTCGATTGCGAATTGCACGCCGAGTTCCCTGCGCCGCAAATCGAGGGCGCGAACTTTCCTGAGCGCGTTCGGCAGGAACCGTTGGGCTCCGAAACCGGGGTTCACACTCATTACCAACACATAGTCGACGAACTCCAGCACCTCATCGAGTAAGCTCACCGGCGTCGCAGGATTGATAACTACTCCCGCGCGCGCCCCTTCGCTCTGAATCATGCGAAGCGTCCGATCAAGATGCGGGCAGGCTTCCTGGTGTACCGATACCTGATCGGCCCCTGCCTCAATGAAGACCGGCGCGTACTGGTCAGGATCCGTGATCATCAGGTGGACATCGAGCGTAAGTTTGGTCACTTTACGAATCGACTTCACCACCGGAGGTCCCAGCGTCAAGTTCGGCACGAAGTGACCATCCATCACGTCGACGTGAAGCATGGAGATGCCCGTGCTCTCAACCTTGGCGATTTCGTCTGCCAGCCGCGCAAAGTCGGCCGACAGTATGGAAGGGAGAATCTCGACCATTAGTGGGCTTTTACTAGGGTAACAAAGAAGTTGCATCAATAGGGGCCCGAAGTTCATCGAGAAACGACAGCCGCAAAAAATCCATCCCCGGGCTCTCTGCCCGGAACCCGATAGCGCGTTTCGATAATCCGGTGACCGGTTTCTGCTGTGACCCGTTCAACAACATCTTCGTTTTCACGCTTTTCGAGGGAGCAGGTCGAATACACAAGCAGCCCGTCGGTCGCCAGCGCGTCCAATGCATTCTTCAGGATACGAACTTGCTTCTCGTGCAGCTCTTCGATATCCCGAGGCCTGAGCTTCCATCGGATCTCCGGATTACGCCCGAGAGTGCCGGTACCCGAGCAGGGCGCGTCGACCAGCACGCGGTCGAACCGTCCCTGAAATGGCAGGGAGACAGTGGCGTCGAGAACGACTCGAGAGCAGCCGCTAACGGTTTGTAGCCGGCGGTGATTGACATCGCAGGCGATGGCGCGGACACCTGATTCGAGCGCCTGCGCCGTCTTATTCCCGGGAGCAGAACATAAATCAAGCAACGTTTGACCAGCGCGAAGATCAAGCAAAGGGACGACAGATTGTGAGCCAAGATCCTGAATGCGCAAACCCTTCGGATCTCCTGAGATTACTCGGAATGCTCCTGGCACGTCGGTGGGCTCGAGGACGATTTCCGGGTTCCCGGTCGGATTCCGAACATAGGTCTCGGGAGGAGAAAGAAAGGCTTCGGCGATCTGCTCGCCCGCTCCGGGGCCGAACTGATCGTCCCACCGCGCCAGCAGCCACTGCGGCATCGAAAGCGCCACGGAACGGTCCGGCCATTCAATCCGCCCTCTTGGGGCTCGTCGAAGTACCGCATTCACTAATCCAGCGGCGCTCGTTTTGCGCGCCATCTTAACGAGTTCGACACTCTCATTCAAGCTCGCGTGCGCGGGTACCCGGTCGAGATGCCGAAGCTGGTAGAGACCCATGCGAAGGGCGATTCGGACGGCAGTGTCCATTCGGTCAGCATCCCTGCGGGCGACCGATGCGATGAGCCAATCGAGTTGACCCTGTCGTCGCAGGCAACCAAAAACGATCTCTGACGCAAGACCCGCATCCCTTGAATCGAGAGTTTCCGCTTCCTTGAGCAGCAAATCAGAAGCGTAGCCGCCGTCCTCAGTTGCCTGTAAGACCTTGAATGCGACCCGCCGGGCAGGGGATACCATAAGCGTCCTCTTAAAGCTACCAGTTGCATCGATCTAAAGGCGCTTGCTCAGAACATTACTGGGCATTCGAAACTCTTTCTATCCCTCAGACTCTAAAGGCTATGGGGGGCGCGTTTATGCGCCGGAATCTTTATCACAGCTATCTGAGTACTTGAGGGCGATTCCTGGGCCCCGGCGTAGCCGTTACGTCTGATAGAATCTATAGAATCTCGAAAACGTTCGCGTAGAATGCTTTACGCCGATCCAGGCCAAAGGAGCCAGCATGGAAAAGCTAACACAACAAAACATACAAGAAGCTTTTCTAAACAACGCACGGAAAGATAAGACTTTCCTGACAATCTACCTGATGAGCGGGGTGAAGCTATCAGGCCGGATCAAGAGTTTTGATAAATACTCAGTCATTCTGGAAGCGAGCAACCAGGAACAACTGATTTTCAAGCACGCTATTTCAACGGTGGTCATCTCCAAAAGCGCACACTCCCCGATGTCCCATTCCGGGCCTATTTCTCCGGGACCTGCGCCACTGGTACCTCCCCCAACCGCCGACACAAGTCAGGAGTAGCTCAACAGATTGGCTCCATCAACGATCGAACGCGCCATCCTGGTCGGGTTGGACTTAAAAGCGCGCGCGTCGCGGACCGCAGCTTCCAAGGTGGAGAGCTTGACGTCATCCGAGGAGTCGGTTGAGGAACTCGCTGTTCTTGCCGAAGGCGCGGGGGCTTCGATCGTCGACCGTGTGCTGCAGTCGAGAGATGCTCCGGAGGCGGCGACCCTACTCGGTTCCGGTAAGGTGGAAGAACTCGCGACGCAGGTCAAAGCTGCGACTATTGACGTAGTGATCTTCGATCGCGACCTGACACCGACACAGCAGAGAAACCTCGAAAGGGAACTCGAGTGTAAGGTTGTCGATCGCACTCAACTGATTCTCGACATTTTCGCCCGCCGCGCCCGTACTCGGGAAGGTCAGTTGCAGGTGGAACTCGCGCAACTGAACTATCTGCTGCCGAGACTTGCCGGCCGCGGCATTCAAATGTCCCGTCTTGGCGGTGGAATCGGTACCCGAGGCCCTGGGGAAACCCAGCTCGAGATGGACCGGCGGAAAATCTCGCAACGCATCAGTAAGATCGAGAAAAGTCTCGACTCGGTGCGCGCTGGACGAGGTATTCAGCGGCGTCAGCGCCAGTCTGTCCCGCTTGCCACGATTGGTCTTGTCGGATACACAAACGCAGGCAAATCGACATTGTTCAACCGGCTGACCGGCGCCGGTGTCCTTGCCGATGCGCGGATGTTTGCGACCCTTGATCCAACGGTCCGGCAATTTTCACTTCCGTCGAACCGGCGTGTGCTCTTAAGTGACACGGTCGGTTTTATCCGAAATCTCCCAACCACGCTGGTGAAAGCGTTTCGCGCGACTCTCGAAGAAGTTACCGAAGCCGCCTTGCTCCTTCACGTCGTGGACGCCTCCGCTGAGCAGGCTCCGGAATACACCCGGCATGTGATGGACGTCGTGCGGGAAATCGGAGCCGAGTCCACGCCACAAATTCTGGTTCTTAACAAAGTCGACCGGATGCCGGCTAGTGAAAGTGACCCCGAAGCCGTTCAGCGCCGCGTTGTCGGAAGTCTTGGAGCGGATACGACCGTTCCGAGCGCAGTGGTTGTCTCTGCTCTAACCGGAGCAGGATTGCCGGATCTCCTTCGCCGCATCGACGGGCTACTTCCTCTCGACCTGGTGACGACGGTCCGCTTTCGCATTCCGCATGCGGATGGCGCCGCTATGCACGTTCTTCATGAGTACGCGCGCATCGTCAGTAAACGCGTTGAGGACGAGTATTCTGAGATCGTGGCCGAGACTCCGGAATCGATCAAACGCCGCCTCCTCCGTTTTCTGGCGCCTGAGCGATGAACGTTCCGAACGCCTTAACACTGCTCCGAATCTTCTTTGTCCCGATGCTTGTGGCGGCCCTGGTGCAAGGTCACGTCACGATTGATCTCGGGTTCATGGAAGTGACGAACGAGATGCTCGCTTTGAGTATCTTTCTAGCAGCGGCGGCGACGGATCTTCTTGATGGTTACATTGCTAGACGCTGGGGGCAGATTACCACTGTCGGCACTTTGCTCGACCCCATCGCCGATAAACTGCTTATCTCGTCCGCGCTGGTGGCACTGGTTCAAGTTCACGTCGTGCCTGCGTGGATGGCGATCGTTGTGGTAGGACGTGAGTTCGCAATCTCCGGACTGCGCAGCATCGCGGCAGCCGAAGGCTACATCATTCAAGCCAGCGATTTCGGTAAAGCGAAGCTCGTCTCGCAAGTGATCGCGATCAGTCTGTTGCTCCTGAGTATGCGATGGACAGAGCTGCGGCCGGCCGCGCTGTTCTCAATGTGGATCGTAGTGGTACTCGCAGTCGTTTCCGCGATGTTGTATTTCCGAAAATTCTGGCGGAAGGTCGACGATAAAGTCAAACATCGCCGCCGTCGCGAGCTGATACAGCAGGCGCGTCAGCGACGGGCCGCACGGCAACGCTAGCCGGCAACGTTAGCCAACAAGCGAACTGATGTCGATCAAATACATCTGACGCCCGCCATTGTGCGGTGAGTCGATGCAGACTTTCTTGCCGTCGGGACTGAACCGCGGATGATTGTCGCAGCGCCACTCGCCCGTATACTCTTTGGGCGACTGGAACAATCCGAGGGAGGTACGCTTGCCCGTGGCAATCTCGTACAGATACGGATTCTGGTTCCGCTCTTTGTCCGGATACGTATCGTTGAGGATGAACTTGTTGCCCGGTAAGTAGGTGCAATGGCCGTTGACCACCATCACGTCGCGCCCGACTACTTCGACTTTGTCTGTCTTGTCCTGATACAGGTAGAACTTGTCACCTTCAGGAATCGAAGGGTGCCATGCCCAGGCAAGTACGTGTTTCGGATCGCGCCAGATGAAGTGCGATGTGCGGCCGTACGGATCAAGGATGTAGAGGTCTTTGCCATCCCGATCTGCTGTGAACATGCGCGTCGAGAATCCCTTACCCTCCGCTTCGCCGCGCCATCGATGTAGAAAGATAAAGCGAGAACTGTCCGGCGAGTACAACAAGTGATTGAACCAATGCTTCGCCCCGGCGGAGTAGCCTTTCGGATAAGGAATCCGTTCGGCTTCGGTGAAAGGAAGAATCAGCTTCGTCTTCCCGCTCGCGATATCCAAGCGCCAGATGCCTGCGTGGTCCGGAACGCGAGAATCGAAGTTTGGATCGGGAATGCCCGCATAACCGTAGCCGGGACGGCAATCGTTTAGCCTGCGAAAGTCCGGATAGACCGCCGACTTCCCGTCTGGACTCAGCGTGTAAATCGGGGCGGGAAGGATCCGTTGGGCCCCAGTTTTGAAATTGACTACACGGCTAATGAATTGCCCGTCTTGCCGATCATTCCAGATGACGTCTGTTTTCGAGCCGGGAACCCACTGCAACATACAGCCTTGCTGCCAGTTCCATGCCGTGGTCTTGCCTAACTCAGTCCATCGATCCTTATCGCCTGTATCAATCACACCCACGCGGATCTCATCCTCGGGTTTAGGCGATCGATGCTCGAAATCGACCTCCATGCCTAGGACGTACCGGCTCGAAGGATCGAACTGCAGTTTGTCGTAGTACCCGAACCAGTGATACTTCGGACCCTTCGTGATCTGGCGAACACTGCCGGCGGCCTTGCCCATAGCCACCGCAGTGACCAGACCCCCGACGAACTGACGTCGATTCATCATGTGGTTCTCTCTATAGAATCCCGTATTTTTCGAAAGCGCTGGTGCTCGACATACCGTCTTCGATTTCCTTGCGCACTACCTTCTCGCCGCGCGCTTTCTCGAGCGCTTTCTGAATCGCCTCGGTCTCGGCGACGCGCGGCACGACCAGCACGCCATCGAGATCACCGAAGATAAGATCGCCAGGATCGACACGCACACGATTGATGTAGATCGGACATCGAAAGTCGACTACGGCTGCGCGAACGCTTGCGTCCTGCGCGTAACGTCCCCGGCTAAAAACCGGCCAGTTCTGTTCGAGTATCTGCGGGGTATCCCGATGAAAGCCATTGATCACTGCGCCGACACCACCGCGCTTCTTCGCCGTTGCCGTCATGATCTCGCCCCACGTGGCACAATCGAGGGCTTCGGTTGTTATATAAATTTCGCCGTGTTCGATCTGGTCCAGCGCCTGAGTGAGCATGGCGAATGGGTCCTGCCGCTTTCCCAAAACGTTCTCGATCAGGACCGGCATCGCGCGCCCGATCACGACCATATCCTCGCGCATCGGCTGAACGGGCTGCGGCAGAAACTGGTCGTAGAAGCCGAGCCCATCCAGGACGTCACCGATTACCGGCGTATACAAAGTCGAGCGGATAAGCTCGAACAACTCCGAATCGTTACGCCACTCCATTACCAAGCGCCCGACCGAATGCGTTAAGGAAGAAATCAGTCGATTCCAGCGTCGCTAGCGGCCCCATCAGACCGATGCGGAAGATCTTGCCGGCCAGCGGACCGAACCCGCCAAGCACTTCAATACCATGCTCGGCCATTAGCTGCTTACGAACCGCCATATCATCGACGCCGTCCGGTACACGTACGGTGTTGAGGTTCCACAAACGATGAGGCTCAGGCACGTACATTGTCAAACCCATCGCTTCCAAGCCTTTCACTAATTGAAGATGCGCTTCATGATGGCGCTTCCATCGATTCTGAGCGCCTTCTTCACAGATAATGCGCAGTCCTTCGTTGAGCGCGTAAAACAACGAGATCGGCGCCGTGTGATGATACCGGTGCGATCCGTCATAGTATTCATCGAGCAGCCCCAGGTCGAGATACCATGTATCGGCTGGCCGCTTGCGCGCGCGCAGTCGGTCAAGCGCTCTCGGGGATACGGTCACGGGCGCGAGTCCCGGAGGACAGCTCATGCCCTTCTGTGTGCAACTGAATGCGATGTCGATCCCGTTCTTGTCGACCTCCACGGGCATGGTTCCAAGCGATGTGACGACGTCTGCGATTACCAGAGCATCGATCTCGTGTGCGGCCTCGGCGATCGCCTGACCTCGAGTGAAGACACCGGTGGAAGTCTCGGCCTGGACGTAAGCGACGATTTGCGGCTTTTCGCGACGGATGACGTCGCGCGCTTCCTGCTCGTCGAAAGTCTCACCCCAGGGTTTTTCGTAGCGGACTACTTCACCGCCGTGGCGTTTACCCATGTCGCTGATACGATCGCAAAAGAAGCCGTTGGCGAAGACAAGAACCTTGGTTCCCGGCTCGACGAAATTACAGACCGCGGTTTCCATTCCCGCGCTGCCGGTGCCGGAGATGGCGAAGGTGAAGGGATTCGTCGTACCGAAGACGGTACGCAATCCGTCTCGAATTTCTTCGACCACGGAGAAGAAGTAAGGATCGAGATGGCCGACAATCGGCTTTGACATGGCCTCGTAAACACGGGGCTCAACCATAGTCGGACCTGGGCCATAGAGGAGTCGCTTGGGAGGATTAATCATAGGGGATTCTTTATTATGCTGTGCGGGATGGATGAGGTTGAAACAAGGCGCGACCGAGGCGCAATGATTGCACTGCTATCATTGATGTGTGGCAAGTATCACCATCAGAAAGCTTGATGAGGCGCTCAAATCCCGGCTTCGGATCAGCGCCGCTCGACCACGGCAGGTCCATGGAAGAGGAAGCCCGTGAGCTGCTGAAGGCCGGTCTCGCAGCCGAGACGGGTCCATCGACTCAATCTTGTGGATTCGATTCGGCGACACGTGGAGCCTTTTGGCGGTGTAGACCTCGAGATACCTCCGCGCGCGCCCGTCCGGCCACCTCCTAAGCTCACAAAATGATCGTGCTCGACACGAATGTACTCTCTGAAGTTCTTCGGCCGGCTCCTTCGAGTGTAGTGTTGCGCTGGCTGCTGGACCAGGAGCCAGCTTCGGTTTTCACCACGGCGATAACTCAAGCCGAAGTGCTCTACGGAGTGGAGATACTGCCCGCAGGCAAGCGCCGAACGGGATTGAACGGCGGCATGGAGAAATTGTTCTCGGGAGAATTCCGCGACCGAATCCTCCCTTTCGACGAGCGCGCTGCCCCCATCTATGCAAAGATTGTCGCGGACAGACGAGCTATGGGCAAGCCTGTGTCGCAGTTTGACGCAATGATCGCCGCAATCTCCCGTACTCATCGCGCGACCATCGCCACGCGCGACGTCGCTGATTTTGCTCACTGCGGAGTTCGACTCATCAATCCCTGGGACGAATAACTCTCCCTAATCTGCACTAGCGAAGCCGGCATGCGATCGTACACAACCTCCGAGCCGCTGTATCTTCCGAACGTCAGTACCCCTGTGGGACACATCTGCACGCAAGCCGAACATCGGACACATTGGGGATCTTCCATTGGCAGGCCTTTGTTCGCGAAGTTCATTACGTCGATCCCTTGGTGGCATACCGACGTGCACACATTGCAGGAAATGCACTTCTTCTTCTCGGCAAATATTCGGTATTTCGAAAATCGCGTGTAGATGTGCATCAGCGCCGCAAGCGGGCAGGCGAAGCGGCACCATACTCGACCGCTGAACCAGAAGTACATTCCGACACCAACGATACCGGCCAGAAAAATGTCGACGACGTGATAGTAATTGAGTTGAACGCCGAGCAGGGACCAACTCGTCAACAGCCCGCCAAACCACTTCGCAGTATCTGAAGCGGGCCTTATCCAACTCACAATGCGCAATCCGAGCAGCACAAACACGATCAGCAAAATAACCTGCCCCACCATATTCAGCCGGTTCCAGACAGGACCGTGAGGCATCTTCTCGCGGTGCGTGTCGCCTAGTGTCTCCGCCAAGCCCCCGCAGGAACAGATCCATCCGCAGTAGGCCCCTTTGCCCCATCGATAGAGGATCAACGGAATCAGGACAAAGGTCTGCACGAATGAAATCACAAGCCACCACCAGAGTGGTTGCGCCGTGAACACATTCCAGATGAACAACGGCCAAGCGAGCACCAACCCGAAAGCGCGCCAGTATTCCCGTCCATGTTCGTAGTTCACGGGTGGAAAGAGTTGATCGGCTGCAGTCTTCGTCCAACCGGAGTCGAACCAGCCGTTGTGTCCCATCCACGGCAAAATCAAGTACGGCAGAAGAAAAAGCGGAATGACTTGAAACGCCATTAGCGATAGAGTCTGCGCGCGAACATACGGTGTCCGACGCCGGCGAATGCGGCGCCACCCGAACCCAACGACAATGGCGCAGTAAGCAAGGGAATAGTAGAATCCCGGCTGATTCAAGTCCATGGCCAACGTGCCCAGCAGGGTGCGCGGGTCGCTACCCGTAGTCGAAACGTTATAAGGAAACCAATGGTTCTTCTGGAACGCCTGATTTAACTCAGTCCCGCCTTTCCACAGATAGAGAAAGCAACAGAACGCAAAGAACGCAAGAAAGCTCGTCCAAGTCTTCCCGGTCCAATCGCCTCGCACTTTAATGCCGGATTTGCGAAAGAAATCGAGCGGAGCTTCCCGGCCGAGCATCGTGAATACGACATCGTTGGGAATCATCGTGCCCTCTTTCAACACGACCGACTCCGGATCGATTCGCGCTACTTCGGTTCCCAACAGAACGCGTACTGGGCAGTCGCTCAGCGGAGCAACGTTTTCATCCTTTGCTCGTGAGAACTCTTTGCGTCGATAGGTCAGAGTGACACGTGCGCCAGCCTTGGCCAATGCAGTCGCAGCCTCTAGTGCTGAGTCTCCACCACCGACAACGAGCACATCCTTGCCGCGAAAGTCCTTTGGATCGTGGAGCCGGTTGTAAACCTTATCGAGATCTTCTCCGGGACATCCGAGCTTGCGATAGTTCCCGCTCCGTCCAATGGCGACGATGACTTGGCGCGCTTGCGCGATACTGCCGTTTTCAGAGTAGAGACGAATTCCGTCGGGAGTCTTCTCGATGCGATCCACAAGCACTTTGCGAACTTCGATCCCGGCGCTCCGTTGCTGCTGCTCGATTTCGTCGACCAGATCTTCTTTGATGTCGGCCTGGAGTTGGAGTCCGCCATCCAGCTTCATGTCCGCCGGATACGTATAGATTGGTTTCGCTTTTGGAAAATTAATGATCGTCGAGAATGCGTCGGTTGCTTCGAAGACTTCGAACCGCAATCCCGTCTTCTTTGCTTCGATCGCGGCCGAGATTCCCGCTACTCCACCTCCGATGATCGCCAGGTCGAGTACGGCCGCGTCATCCGACCTTGTTGCCGCGCGAGCAGCATTCGCGCCAGTGCGAGACGCGAACTTTAACAGGGGGATACCAGTGAGATCGCCAACGACCGTCACGCCCGGAATGGAGGTCTTGCCATCGTCGCCGATGACCGGGACTCTCTCCACCGTTCCCGCCGGCCATTGCGTGTGCAGCCACCTTGTATACCGCTTGAGCAACGCTTTCAGTGTATCCGCTATCCTTTCGCGATAGTCTGGTAACACGTGCGGTACGTCATTCTACTTCTGCTCCCTTGCCTTGCGTTCGCCAATTGGACGGAGTTCAAATACGGTCCCTTCGAGGTCCTCTCCGAAGCCGGTGACAAGGAGGCGCGCGCAACGCTGAACTACCTCGAACAGCTTCGAAACGCAGTTGGCATTGCCGTAGGGCAGCAGGATCTCCCGTCGGTGTGGCCAATCCGAGTCGTGCTTTTTAAAGGTAAGCGCCAGATGTACCCGGAGTTAAAGTTCGGTCGCGACGCATGGATTGCCGGGATCGATCGAATGAATCCTCAAACTGCTGCCGCTGTCGTCGATGTGCTCTTGCGTTCCTGGAACGGTCACGTTCCACCTAACATCCGTCGCGGGCTAATCACGTTGTACTCGACGCTCGATGTCGATGGAACACGTGTCACTCTTGGCGCCGTTCCCACATCGAAAGACCGCGACTGGTCCCGAGCGCATATGCTTGCCGTGCAGCTAGAATTCAGTGGGAAACTTCGCGTTCTGCTCTCGAACCTCGGCAAGGGAGTCGATCCTGCAGTCGCGTACAAGAATGCGTTCGAAAAGACAGAGAAAGAGATCGAATTGGCGTTGGACCAGTACATCGGGAATGGCGAGTACGGAACCATCCCTGTGTCAGGGAAGCCAATCAGTCCGCAGCGTCAGTTCCACCCGAAGGAAGTCGATGACAAGGCCGCCGCTTTGACTCTCGGCGATCTCGCCTTTGCAAACGGGGCCGATCCCGGCTACGATCGTCTCGGTTCGGTGGAAGGGCAGGGGCTCGTCGCGCTTCGCAACAAGGATGTCGAGCAGGCGAAGAAACTGCTGGCTCAATCGACGGGAGCGCATGCGCTTGTGGAGTATGCGAAGTTGCTCCCCGAATCGGAACGCCGGCCCGTGCTCGAAAAGGCCGCGGCAGCCAATCCAAAATGGGCCGAGCCTTATCGTTTGATTGCTGCCACCGAAACGCATCCGGCGCAGAAATTGGCTGCCCTTCGGCAAGCAACGAAACTGGACCAGAACCACGCTCGCACTTGGGCTCTACTGGCCCAGACTCAGGAGTCGGCGAAACAGATGGCGGATGCAGCCAAGTCCTGGGCAGCGGCGGAGCGAACAACAGACGACCTCGAGGAGCGAGAGCGCATCAAACAGTTTCGCGCTGCGGGAGAGCGGGCGCGCGCGGATGCCGACATGGCGGCGCGAGATGAAGCTCGCCGGAAGACCGAACAGGACATGGTAGACCTCAAGAATCGCGCCCTCATGGACATTCGTAAAGCCGAAGCGAAAGCGAATGCCGGCAAGCCGATTATTGACGACCGCAAGCTCGACCTCTATAAGGAAGCCCCAGATGCAAAGAAGATCTCGGGCGTGCTTGTGCGTGTCGATTGCCAGGGAACGCAAGCCACCCTGCATGTCCAAAGCGGTAGTGCCGTGACCAAGCTATTGGTCGTCGATCCATCTACCGTCGAGATAGGCGGTGGGGGCGAAAGGGCGTTCTCATGCGGCACTCAAAAACCGGCTCGAAAAGTAGATGTGGAATATGAACCCAGCACCCTCAAGAAGGTAATACGCATTGCATTCCGCTAGCGGGGCTCGACTGCGATGGCTGGCGGTCATTGTTCTTGTTCTATCGTCTGCTTTAAACTACCTGGACCGAATGGTCCTATCGGCCTTGATGCCGACGATCCAAACAGAATTTGGTCTGAGCCGCGCGGACATCGGAGCGGTAGTCTCGGCATTTTCGATTGTCTATGCCATCAGTTCGCCCATCATGGGACATCTGCTCGATCGCATTGGACTCACGTACGGTACAGCGCTAATCGTAGGGCTCTGGTCCCTGGCCGGAATGGCTACCGGATTTGCCGGATCGTTCCTGGCGCTATTGCTGAGTCGCGCCTTTCTCGGTTTTGCGGAGGCAGGTGGTGTGCCCGCAACAGGCAAGGGATTCGCGATGTACTTACATCCCGAAGACAGAGCAACCGGCACAGCGTTGAATCAAGTTGGCTTGACGATCGGGTCCATGTCGGCCCCGTTGATGACAGAGTGGATGTCCTCGTTGTATGGCTGGCGTTCTGCTTTCCTCGTTTCAGGCGCCTTGGGTCTGGCCTGGATTCCTCTGTGGTTGATGGTCTCCAAAAGGGCTCCGGTCCTCCCAGATATCAACCCAGCGGGCAAAGGCCGGGTTCGGGAGATGCTTCGCGATCAGCGATACATTGCGCTTGTGGTCGCAAATATCCTTGCCATGACCATTTATAGCCTTTGGACCACTTGGACGACGGTCTTTCTCGTAAGCTCTTACGGATTAACACAGCAAGAAGCCAATCTCAGGTATGCGTGGGTGCCTTCCATCTTCGCGACGCTGGGAGGGCTGGTCGGCGCCTGGCTTGCCCATCGCGACATTACGGGCGGTACAGAAGTAATTCGCGCCCGTCTCCGCATTGCCACCGGCGCTTCCATTTTTGCCTTGGCGACTGCGCTTGCTCCTCTTGCTCCTGATCCGCTGTCTGCGATAGCAGCGGTGTGCGTGAGCCTATTTGCAACTACTTGTTTGAGCGTGAACTACTACGCCTTGCCGCTCGACATGTTCGGCAGTGTCAGCGCGGGTTTTGCAGTGTCATTTCTCACGGGTTTTTACGGTCTCATGCAGGCAGTGCTTTCCCCGATCATCGCGGCATCCTCTGAGCGCTACGGTTGGCTGCCGATCTGCGCTGCAATCGCTGCGATGCCCCTGCTCTCAACGCTTCTCCTGCAGGTCTCCTTTCGCAAACGATGAGCTTGAAAAACGCGGTCTGGAAGCTATTAGGGAAAGATCCTGAAGCCGTTGTTGTCAGCTTCCTCTCCGGGCCTGAACCGCTTGCTCGGGCCATGCTCGAGGAAGTTCGAGCGCTCGTGCCGGACCGCGAACATTACGCCGTCACCAATCTCGATATCGCTGGAATCTCATGTGTCCGGCCTGAGGATCTTACGCGCGTCCTTCGACGTAAGCGTGTCGGTCTGGCGCCAACACTCTTCACGCGCGACAAGGAGTACGCTGCGCTTCGCCGGCGCGCCTTTCGCTATGCCCCAGGCAAGGTGCTTGCGTACAACTCGCGCCTCGAGCGCCATCATTTGCGGTTACGCTCGGCAATCGCTTCGACTCTTTTTCTGAGTGGCGTAGCGCTCGACCGTATCTGGCTTCGCCCAAAATGGCTCTTTCCCTTACATCGGGAACATTCGGTCACCGCTACGACACATCAGGTCTTCGAGGGGCGGAACCTGCGCGAGGGTAAGCCTAGGATGGCGGTGCTCACGCCGTACTTCCCGTTCCCGCTGAGCCATGGGGGCGCCGTCCGAATCTACAACCTGCTGCGCGAGGGTTCTGACGATTTCGATATCTTCCTCTTCTCCTTCGTCGAGAAGCCCAGTAACGTTACCAACTCACCAGTGCTCGACTTCTGTTCGAAAATCATCGCCTTCCCGAACCCGCGTTATCGAGAACCGCGCTGGGCATCGCTCTCCCCGCCTGAAGTCAATGAGTTCTATTCCTCGTATGTGGATTCCGTTATTCGCCAAATTCGGGAACAGTACGCCCTGAAGATCATGCAAGTCGAGTACACCCATATGGCGCCGTACAAGGGCGACATTCTCGTCGAACACGACGTCACTTTCGATCTGCACCAGCAGGTGGCGGCTGCCGAAGACTCGTTGCAATCGAAGTGGGATTTATTCAGATGGCGCCGTTTCGAGCGAAAAGCCATCAAGTCGTATAGCCAGGTAGTTGCGATGTCGGCGAAGGATCGCGAACTGCTCGGGAATGACCCAAACATCAGAGTGATTCCGAATGGCGTCGATCTCAAACGCTTCCAGCCTCAACCCGAGTCAGAGGGCCGTCAGATCCTATTCGTGGGTTCGTTTCGCCATTTTCCGAATGTGGTCGCATTCCGCTGGTTTTTGGAGGAGGTCTGGCCGATCGTCACAAGCCGGATGGCCGGTGTTCGTTTTGTAACAATCGCCGGCCCCAACCCCGAGCTCTATTACCAATCGAACCCGATACCTGCCAACGTGGAGATTCACGGATTTGTCAGTGACGTACGTAGTTTCTACGCCGATTCGAACGTCGTCGTGGTCCCGACCCGCGTTTCAGCCGGAACGAACCTGAAAGTTCTCGAAGCGATGGCCTGCCAGCGCGTTGTTGTTTCGACTAGTTCGGGTTGCGCCGGACTCGGGCTGGAACACGGCGCCAATGTGTGGATCGCCGACGATCCACAATCCTTCGCCGAAGCCGTAGAGATTCTGCTCGGAGATGATGTTCGCCGGAGCGAGATGGCTGCCAATGGCCGTCGCAAGGTCGAGAGGTGGCATGATTGGAGGTCCATCGGTCGCTTACAGTCGACCGTGTGGAACGAGGTGTTGACCGGGATCAAGCTGCGACCGGGAAAGTTCACGGACATTGAGAGCATCAGCGAAATACAGACGTCGACTCACACTGCCTCGCACTGGGAGCCCGAATCCTACTTCGACTTCGATGTCACGATCGCCGAGAAGGATGGGAAGGTTTGCGGGTTTATGGTGACCCGCGACCTGACGGGGGAAGTTGAGGTCCTCAACCTGGCGACTTCAGCGGAATTTCGCCGGCAAGGTGTGGCCCGAACCCTGCTTAGATCCGTGGAGACGAATGCTGTTTTCCTCGAAGTCCGCGAGTCCAACGAGGCGGCCCGCAAATTGTATGAAAACCTCGGATTTACAGTAGTCGGTGTACGTTCTGAGTACTACGATGATCCAATCGAAAATGCCCTTGTAATGAGGTTGTCACGCCGTGTGTCCTCATGATAAGTTCAAGGTGTCACGAGCCGACCAAAGGGCCTGACTCGGGCGGAGAACTCAATCCTAGGAGAAGCCCAAGATGGAGACACTGGCGCAAGAAGAAATAAAGGCGCATCTGATGGCAAACAGACGAGCACTTCCGTGAGCTAAGCCAACAGCATTCTCAGTACGACCAGAGACTGGAAGAGCTGGAAGCTAAGCATGCATTAGTCGGAAGCCGAGCAAATTGAGGAAGTTAAGCTCAAAAAGTTAAAGCTCCACTTGAAAGACCAGATGGCGGAGATCATGAGCCGCTACCGAGAGGAACACGTCGTCTGACTCAGGTGCGCTGATCCATCTGAAATCACACAGGCCCGGGTGAAAACCCGGGCTTTCGTGTCTCTGGAATTCGAAATACCGCATGCTAGACTAGTTGCTTGTCAGGCCTCGGGCTTCGTGCAATGAACGGCCGCAAACCCCGCCAGGTCCGGAAGGAAGCAACGGTAGTGGTTTAGTTCGTGTGCCGCGGATCACCCGGGGTCTGGCATTTTTCGTAGGCCTGCATGTACCAAGTCATCGCGCGCAAATACCGGCCCGCCTCGTTTTCTGAGCTAATCAGCCAGGAACACGTTCGAACTACTCTTTCGAACGCGATTACGCTCGCATCGCATCGCTCACGGGTATATCCTTTCCGGTCAACGCGGTACCGGAAAAACCACTGTCGCGCGAATCATCGCCCGCTGTTTGAATTGCGTCAAAGGCCCGACCGCCGACCCCTGCGGAGAATGTTCGAGCTGCAAGGAAATCGCGGCGGGAAACAGCGTCGATGTTATCGAGATCGACGCGGCGTCGAATCGTGGAATCAATGAGATGCGCGAGTTGCGGGAAAACGTGCGGTATCGTCCCGCTCGCGACCGCTACAAAGTTTTCATCGTCGATGAAGCCCACCAGATCACATCTGAAGCATTTAATGCCCTGCTGAAGACGCTTGAAGAGCCCCCGGAATGGGTCGTTTTTATTCTTTGCACGACCGAATCGCACAAGATTCCGGTGACCATCGCGAGCCGCTGTCAGCAGTTCAGTTTTCGATCGGTTGACTACGACGAGTTGGTCGGCGCGAATGCGCTGGATCTGCGAGCAGGAAGGAATTCAGGCCGACGACGAAACGCTCGGGATTTTGGCGCGTGTCGGCGAAGGAAGTGTGCGTGATTCGCTATCGGCGCTCGACCAGGCGATCGCTTGCTGCGGAAACGTCCTCAACCCCGGAGAATTGCGCAACCTGATGGGGCTGTTCTCGGTCGATTCGTTGGGCGAAGTGAGTTCGGCGTTGCTCGATGGCGACTCCCAGCGAATGCTCGAGATCGTGCAGGAACTCGAGCGAAACGGACGTAGTTTGCACCATTTTTGCCGCGAACTGTCGCGCTATTTCCGGAACCTGCTGGTCGCCAGAATCTCCGGTGGTGAAACGAAACTGATCGGAGCGTCAGCAGCCGAGCAGGAACGGCTTCGCGAGACGGCAAACAAGTTTTCGCGAAGAAGACCTTACGCGCTACCTGCATTTATCGCTGGAACTTTTTAAGGATATTCAGACCTCTCTCCAGCCGCGACTGCACCTGGAGATGGGACTTCTACGACTTGTCCACGCCGGCAAGTTGCTCCCGATCGAACAGGCGCTGACTGCCCTTAAAACCGGATCGGCGCCGGCTGCCTCGCCAAAGGTCTCGACGCCGACACCCGCCGCGCCACGGCCTCGGACCGGGCCTTCGCCATTTGCGCTCGATGCAGCGAGAAAGACGGCGCCATCGCCTGCTCCTGCTCCGCCTCCGAGTTCCACTCCGAAGGCTTCGGTCGAGACTGCAACAGCAGTTGCGACTGCGACCGCAGTGGCTGAGCCCCCGAGTGACGTCAAAGCTGCGATCTATCAGGCGCTACTCGATCTAAATTGCAACTTCACGGCAGACGCTGTTGAAGCATCCGAGATCAGTGACAACAACGGCGAACTGACGTTTGTGACTCCGCCCGAGTATCGAGCTCGCAATGGCCGAGGGCGATCTTCGCAAGGCGGCCCAGCAGGCGCTGGGGAAGCCGTACAAGATCAAAGTAATCGTCGGGACACCGGCGAATGTCGCGCCAGTGTCACCGTCGAAACCGCCGGCTCCTGCGGTTCAAGAAGAAGTGATGCAGCGCGCCATGTCCGACCCTGCAATACAAAGTTTTCGCGAAGCGTTCCCCGACGCAGAAATACGCCAAGTGCGCAACCTCAAGGAGGGATCATGAAGCTACCCGGCAACATGCAAAACATGATGAAGCAGGCGCAGCAGATGCAGCAGCGCATGCAGGAAGAGATCGAGAAGATCACTGCCGAAGGCACTGCCGGCGGGGGAATGGTCTCGGTCAAGATGGATGGGCACAAGAAAGTGCTGGCAGTAAAGATCGATCCGGAAGCGGCGGGCGATGCCGAGATGCTTCAGGATATGGTGATGGTCGCCTTCAACGAAGCTCATAAGAAGGTAGAGTCCGAGTCGCAGAAGATCATGGGCGGGATGCTTGGCGGGATGGGTTTGCCCCCTGGCATGTTCTAGCCAATGCCCGACTTTGCCGAGCCGTTAGCGCGGCTTATTCTCGAGATCAAACGACTACCCGGCATCGGACAGAAGTCGGCGCAGCGGGTTGCTTTTCATGTGCTCCGCTCAAAGCGGGAAGATGTAGACAGGCTTATTAGCGCTCTGATCGACGTCAAGGAAAAGCTGGGTATCTGCACCATCTGCAATAACATCAGCGACGGGGAAGTCTGCTCTTATTGTCGCGACACCGGCCGCGACCAGAGCGTCATCTGCGTCATCGAAGAGCCTCATAACATTCTTCCGATTGAGACGACGCGTCAGTTCAATGGCCTGTATCACGTGCTTCACGGATCGATCTCGCCGTTGCGCGGCATCGGTCCGGAGCAGTTGCGCATCAAGAGCCTGCTGCAACGGATGGAAACCGGAGCGTTGAAGGAAGTGATCCTTGCCACCAATCCTACGGTGGAGGGAGAAGCTACCGCATCCTATCTGTCTCGGCTGCTGAAGCCGCTTGGCGTGAAGGTCACGCGGATCGCGATGGGGATTCCGGTCGGTAGCGATCTCGAATACGCCGACGAGGTCACCATGATGAAGTCCCTCGAGAACCGCCGAGAGCTTTAGCCCGTATTATCACCCGCACTCCCTGCCGTCGATCAGCGAAACTCGACCTTGACACAGAGAGCGGCGATCCATCATACTCCTTTGCGTAGCGCAAAGGAAGAAGACGTGGAAGAGAAGCTCGAGGTTGTCCCCGGTACGCTGGATTTGCTAGTCCTTCGAACGCTCGACTCGATGGGGCCGTTGCACGGTTACGGAATCGCACGGCGCATTGAGCAACTCGGGCAGGAAGGCCTTCTGTTGAACGAAGGCACAGTCTACGCCGCGCTCATCCGACTGCAGCAGGAAGGCTTTATCAACGCCGAATGGGGCAAGTCCGAGAACGGACGCAGAGCCCGGTTCTACTCACTTACAAAAAGTGGTCGCAGAAGACTGGCAATTGCAACCCGCAACTGGGAACGAACGGTTCTGATGGTCTCGCGCATTCTGGAGGCGAACTAGCCGGTCATGCTCAGACGATGGTGTTCACGCCTGCTTGCGACCATTCGCCGGGAGAGACATGATCGCGAGTTTCGGGCCGAAGTGGAATCCCATATCCAGTTCATGGTCGATGAGCGTGTTGCGGGAGGCATGCTCGAGGGAGAAGCGCGTCAGCAGGCCGTGCTCAGGCTGGGCGGTTTGGCGCGACTCGAGGAATCCCACCGGGAATGGCGCGGCGCCGGTTGGCTTGAAGCCACTCTTGGCGATTTCCGCCAAGCACAGCGGTCCATGCGGCGAGACACAGGATTCTTGTTGAGTGGGCTGGCCACCATCGCGCTTGGTATCGGCGCCGGAGCTGCAGTCTTCAGTGTCGTCTCGCATTCATTCCTTCGACCACTGCCTTATAGGGAACCCGAACGAGTTGTGTCCATCGGCATGACGCTGCCGTGGTTGGCCGATCAGGAGTTCCTGTTCGGCAGCAGCTATGCGCAACTCGGCGAGGAGTTGCCACGGCCATTCTCCGAAGTGGCATCGATCGAAGGCGTTTTCGACTGTGAGTTGCTTCTCGCAGGCATCCGAAGACGCCTGCCTTGCGCGAAAGTCGAATCATCTTTTCTTCGAGTGGTTGGCGTTCCAGTCGCAATCGGTCGTGATTTTGCAGAGGCGGACGACCAGCCAGGCGCCGCGCCGGTCATCCTCCTTACGCATCATCTGTGGATCAGAGCATTCGGCGGTGATCCACGCGTGATCGGTAGCGCCGCCACGATGGACGATGCGGTCGTACGAATCATTGGAGTGCTGCCTCGCAATTTCGAGATGCCCGGCGGAGAGCCAGTCGAACTTGTGATGGCGCAGAGACTCGATATGCAGAAGCAGAGAACGGCTACGCCTGGTCGGCCGCTCCGCGTCCTTGCTCGCTTGAACGAGGGCTTCTCGGCATCCAGCGCCGCCTCGGCAGTCATTACCGTTCTGCAGACGGGAAGCATGCCGGCACGCGCGCGAGACGCGGTCCGGGTGCGTGTTCGGCCGCTGCGCGATCTCCGTTTCCGCGATCGAAAACTCACTGTTGGGCTCCTCTCCGGCGCCGCCGCATGTTTATTTCTGACAACGTGTGCGAGTCTATGTTTTCTGCTGCTCGCGCGAACTGCTGCACGGCGGAATGAGCGGAGCCTGCGCATCGCGCTCGGCGCAGACAAAGCCGCGCTTTTCCGCCAGAGTATTGCGGAAGCGCTATTTATCTGCGTGCCTGGAGGTTTACTGGGTATCGGGCTCGCGCACATCTTGTTAAGCGTGGCCGTGAGGCAGCTATCAGCTCAACTTCCCGATATAGAACAGACAAGCATCGACGGATACACTCTGCTTTTTGCCGTGTTCTGCATTTCGTTCGTGGGCGCTGTGCTCGCGTGCTTACCTTTGTTCAGTGATCGAACATCTGCAGCGCTGAATTCGCATCGCGCTGCTGGCCAATCAGTGAATGGCAGCAGAATTCGTCAGACACTGGTGGTTTCGCAGATCGCGCTGTGTGTTGCTGTTATCGGATCGGCAGCCACGCTCCTGACGAGCCTGTGGCGGGTGCGTGTCGACGGAGCCCGCTTCGAAAATGAGCGGATCACAACGGCGTCTTTCATTCTGGGTCGTGGAGCGTACTCTTCTACAGAAGCCCAGACGGCGTTTTTTCGGCAACTGGAAGACCGGCTCGCCGGCAGCGGCTTATTCACCGCGGTAGGTATCTCCGATTCGCTGCCGCCGTCAGGCAACACGCGATCGCAGCCGCTGACGGCAGTAGACCCACGACATGGCGGCGCGGACGCGGTTGGTCCGTCGGGTGGCCTCGTTCTCTGGCGATTTGTCACGCCGGGCTACTTCGACGCCTTGCGGATCCCCATTATCCGCGGCCGTTCATTCACCGCATCCGACCTCAGCGGCGGGCGAGTGGCTGTTGTAAATGAAAGCTTGGCGCGAGTGCTGTTTCCTGACGGCAACTTTTCCGGGCGAACAATCCGGGCCAGCGATGCAGCCGGATTTGAGGTGATCGGCATCGTGGAAGACATTCGCAACGATGCTGGCGCCAGGGACGCTTTGCCTGAGTACTATGTGCTAAGGCAAGCCTCAGCGGGCGCTGTTTACCGGAATCAGCAGCCGCCCTACGGATGGAGACGAGCCAGCATCGTCGTACGAAGCGATCTTTCGGAACGGGCCGTCAGGCCAATCATCGAAGCCGAATTCCGGAGGCTTGCGCCGGATATGGAAGTGACGTTAGAGACCATGTCGGAGCGATTCGATGCGGTGCTGCGAAGACCGCGGTTTCAGGCTGCGATGTTGATGTCATTTGGAGCCACGGGACTGATGCTGGCCGCTGTCGGCATATATGGTCTGGTTTTGTTTCTGGTCGCCGAGCGGCGGCAGGAATTCGCTGTGCGTATCGCGCTCGGCGCTGCGAGAGGACAGATTCGGAAGCTGGTTCTGGCCAGCGCGTTCCGTTGGGCACTCTATGGGGCACTGATCGGCGTGGTGTTGGCATACGCCGCTGCTCGTCTGTTGCAGAGCGTGTCCCACGAGATCGTGCGCATGGATCCGCTGGCCTGCACATCGGCCGCAGCCGTCTTGGCATGCGCATGCGTCGTCGCTGCTTTGGTACCGGCCTGGCGTGCCGGACTTACGGACCCGGCAGCGACGCTACGGGAGCAATAGAACCAGGCAGATTACGCTCACCATAATTCAGCTATTGCAGAAACGCCTCCACGCAAGGCATCAGACTCATAGTCGTGCCAGCAGTCGAGGCTGTCCAGTGATGGCCGGGGAGCGACCGATGGGCCGCCACTTGCGACAGACGCAACCTTCGGATCGAGGATCTTCGTGATCTGATCGTTCAAATCTTCCGCATGGACGCGACCCGCACGATCTGTGATTCTCGCTGACGCTCGAGCTACCACCGACTGCAGCGCGTGGAGTTCGCCTCGAAGCCATGCTCTCTGGTCGTCGGTCACCGGCGCACGCCCGTTCAGCTTGTCTGAAAGCACCGCCAGGTAACCTCTTTGCAAGCCGCGCCGGTATGCATCGACTTTCGGGGTCGCTGCGAAGAGTTCAGCGAAAATCCCCTTCCGCACATCGGCCAGAAACTCTCCAGGCGTGTACGCGTTCGCACCTAGAAACGCCTCCTGCTCGACAAGCCGGTTGAATCGCGCGCCGTCAAGGAGGTTTACCAGCACCAGACGCTGGGCAGCGTTGATACGAGCGACCGACCCAGCGGGTTCAATGCGGCGAAGAACCTCCGGATTGAGTGCAAATTGCGGAGTCCGGAACGCGTTCTCATTCAGGAACCGAACCGCTTCGGCCTGTTTTTGTTTCGGCACGGGACTGAAAATAACGCCCACTTGTCCCGCATGTTTCTGCTGCGAATCAAAACCGCCCACAATGGCCCCCACATGATTCATCTCGCGCGTCCATTGGCCAAGTGCTCTTGTATAGAACTCTTCGAGGTCCTCAAACGGCTCGCCGGTCGCAGTCGAGGTTGCAGGGATGAGCATATTCATCACCCGCTCAAGATTCTTCAATCCGAGCCTCGTTGCGGCCACGGGGTCGGAGTCGCCCACAGCCTCGACCTGATCGCCAGGGTCACTGCCCATCGCCTTACGCGTGGAGAAACGAAGCCAAGGCGTATCATCCTGCATGCGCGCCCACCGATCCAGTGTCTTCTTCTCGTCGTCCGATGAGACGGCGCCAGGAATCGGCTTGTAGGCCCACATCACGGCGTACTCGTCGTAGGGGCCGATGCGCGGAATGAGATCGCGGACATCGATGTTGTCCTCCGGCTGAGCGACATAGTTGAAGCGCGAGTAGTCCATGATGGATGGCGTGTGGCCCATCTTCTTAAGCCACGCAGCGTCGCGAAGCTTATCGAACGAGTAGGTGGAACTCGACTTCATGTTGTGCTGGAAGCCAAGTGTATGGCCGACCTCATGGGCCGTGACGTATTCAATCAGATCTCCCATCAATTCGTCGGGCAGCGGCAGCGTTCGCGTCCGCGGGTCCAGCGGACCGGCCTGCGTGAAATACCACGTCCGAAGCAGGTTCATGACGTTGTGATACATCATAATGTCCGATTCCAGAATCTCGCCGGTACGTGGATCGTGAACATGCGGTCCCCTTGCGTTCTCCACGGTCGATGGAAGCCAACGAACGACCGAGTAACGGGCATCCTCGGGGCTCCACTCGGGATCTTCAGTTAGAGACGGCGCGTCTTTCGCAACGATGGCGTCACGAAACCCTGCAGCCTCAAACGGTTTCTGCCACGCTTCGATTCCTCGTTTAATGTACGGTACCCATTTAGCAGGTGTCGCCGGATCGACGTAGTACTCAATGCGCTTCACAGGCTCAGAGACCGGCGCTTCGGGATTTTTCTTTTCGAGCCGCCACCGCGTGATGTAGGTTCGCTTTGGGGCCCGGTGCTCTTCAATACCGTAATCCTGCTGCTGTATGGAGAACAACCCGATGCGATAATCAGCCACACGTGGCTTCATCGGCTTCTCCGGCAACTTCACCATGCTGTAGTGCATGAGGACCGTGGCGGTTCCGGGTCGCATTGCCTCAGTCCGAATTGGCGCAGGCGGCTGTGATGGCCCCGTTGGAAGCGGTTCGATTGGGCTCGTGAAAGTGTGGTTCACTTGGACGTTAATGTTCGACGGAAATGATTTCAGCCTTTCGACAAAGGAACGCGACGCGTCGAATCCCCTCGCGCGGAGGCGGGCGCGAGCGCTGAACTCCGGAACTTCTGTTGTGAACAAGCGGGTGACATCGATGACTGGACTCTCGTCCGGTCCGAGCGCCTCAATCGGGAAGGCCATCAGGATGGAATTATTGTTTGCAGCCTGTACCGCCTGCGCGATGGCGAGCTTAGAATCTGCCACTATATCGTAGGACACGCTGCGCAGCAGCACACGGGCTCCATGACGCTCCCATCGGACAACGCGGTTATTGAGCATCTCTCCGCCGTAACCAACGCCCTGCGTAGTCTTACGAATTTGTGAGACCCACAGAAAGTCCTTGCCGAGTTCCGCCTTGGGAATCTGGTAGTAGATCTTTTCTTTGACACGGTGGACCAGGAAGATGCCGGGATCACTCTTGGCTTCGGAAGTAATCACCTTCTCATACGGCCGGATTTCAGGGACGGTTGCAGAACGGTTGGGAGGAGTAGGCGCCGCTTCCGCGGGCGCCGGCGTCTCCTGCCCAAATGCTGCCGCACACGATACAAGACCCAACATCAGGAACCTGGGAATCATAGCTCGACATTGTAACGCGAACGGGGTGTTGCGAATCGGGCTAGAAGCTGCGAACGCCCAGTGCGACGACGTCGTCGACTCTCATCGTCTCTTTAATCACGAATGGCTCGGCGTACTTGACGCCGATGAGATTTCCGTAGAAGCGAGCAATTGCGGCCAGGCGATCCTGAATTTCGGAAGCTTTGGGAAACAGATCGGACGCCTCGGCAGCGTCGCCATATTGCGACTTATATGCAAGGAGCGATTCCATTCTCCGGTCGAATTCCCGCGTTATATCGACGACGAAACTGGGAGTCACGTTCGCATACAGGGAAGAATAGATTACGTTGAAGGGGCGGCCGGGAGTCGACGTCGGATCAAGCTTTCGCAAGCCTGCGAGAAAGCAGGCGTCGAACGCGATTTCGGACGCATGGTAATGGTCGGGATGCCGTGCTTGCCAGTACGGCAGGATTACTGTACGCGCGGCGAGCTTTCGCACTTCGAGAGCGAGTTTTTCCCGGTACTCAACCCAGTTCACAAGCTTAGTATCGGGGAATCCCATGTTGCTTCGATGCGAGACCTTCAAAATCGCGGCCGCTACTGCAGCTTCCTCACGGCGTGTTTCCGGCGTTCCGCGGCTTCCCATCTCGCCTGCCGTGAGATCGATGACACCTGTGCGATAGCCCGCCTCGGCCATCTTCAATAATGTTCCGCCGCAAGTTTGTTCGATGTCGTCTGGGTGAGCTGCAATTGCCAGCAGATCTACCATTGAAGGTCCTTGCGGGCCTCGAAACGCTGGCGTGTACGGAGTATGTAGATCAGCGCTATGCCCGCAACGAAGCCGCCGATGTGGGCAAACCAGGCAACACCGCCTTTGGACACATTGGAATAACCGATGGATCCGACGCCGCTGAAGACCTGCAATGCGAACCAGTAGAGCAGCATGATCAGAGCCGGAATCTCCATCGTCGTGAAGAACACGAAGATCGGAACGAGCGTGATGATGCGGGAATGCGGGAACTTGATCATGTAAGCGCCCATGACGCCCGCAATCGCTCCGCTAGCGCCCAGGGTGGGCACTCGTGAGTATGGTCCGAGCATCACATGAACCAGACCCGCAGCGACGCCGCAGAGTAAATAGAACAGCAGATACTTCGTGTGTCCAAGTACATCCTCGACGTTGTCCCCATAGATCCACAGGAACCACATATTGCCGATCAGATGCATCCAGCCGCCGTGCATGAACATGGATGTGAACAGATCCACGTACTGAAACTTGTCTGGAACGATGGCATACCTGGCGATGAAGTGATTTAGTTCATAGGGATCCAGCGACACTTGATGCAGGAACACCAGGACGTTGATGATGATGACGCCGATGGTTACAAACGGAGTCGAGTAACTCGGTTGCGTGTCCCGAAGCGGAATCATGCTCCTAAGCCTGTCGCGCGGATCGGGTCAAGTAGTCGCGATTCGAGCGGCGTTCGGCTCGCTCGAGCAATGACCGCGCTTGCTCCAGCGTAGCAATACCTCCACGCGCGCCGATTGCCGTGCAATTGAGAGCCGCCATTGCGTTCGACAAGTCGAGGGCTTCGCGGATCGGCAGGCCCTGGAGGGCGGCATAGCAGAACGCTCCATGGAAGACATCGCCAGCGCCGGTGGTATCGACACAGTTGACGACGAAGGCCGGCGAGTAAACAAACTTGCCATCTACGAGCGCTAAAGCGCCGTCGGCGCCTAACGTCATCGCCGCAACGCGCATTCCATACTGTTTCTGAATAAGTTCGAGGGCCTTGAAATGATCCTGCTCTCCGGTCCAGCCCGCCGGGAACTCAGAACTGGAAATGAGGTAGTCGACGTTGGGAAGGACCTTATCGAAACCCGGATAAATCGTATCGACATCGACCGTGACCGGTATCTGGTTCGCACGCGCGATCTCCGCCGCCCTGGCTACCGCGGACGTATCGTGACCGTCAATGTGCAGTAGGCGGGCGCATGTGATCTGCTCCGGTGTGATTTCGTGCGGGTCGATACGGAGACAATCAAGCCGGCGCCACAAGACGGTGCGTTCGCCTGTCGTGTGATCGATGAGAATATAGGCGCTCTGGTTGGGACAGTTTTTGCGAAGCTGAACGTGGTCGAGATTGATGCCTTGGCCCAGAAGGCTTTCCATCTGAACCTTTCCACGTTCGTCATCGCCTACCGTGCCGATGTACTTAACACGAAGCCCGAGCTTGGCGCAGGCGACCATTGCGCTGGCAACCTGACCGCCAGGGCTGAGAATCTCTTCCGTGAACGGAACCTTGCCGGCGTAGGCGGGGAATTTCGGGAGCAGCAGGAGCGTATCTGTGGCGTTCAAGCCAACACCGACTACGTCAAACGTAGCCGTCACTTTTTCTCCGGAGGCATTTGATAAAGGAAGATCGTATGCGTGCGGTTGTACGCTTTCATCTTCTCTACTTTCGCAGGCTTCCATCCTCGAACTTCAAAATCGTGGGAGATGACCCGAGAGCCGGGCTTCAACTGCTTCTCGAGCTTCGGTTTCAGCATGTCATTCGCCCCAGTATCGAGGTAGAGAATGACAACATCGGCATGCTGCAAGTCGGTGTCGAGGAGACTGCCCTGGGTGATGCGAACTTGATTCTCCAGGTTCATCCGCTTGAGTTGATCGTTAGTCGTCTGTACTAGCTTTGCGGAGATTTCGATACCAACACCTTTCGCTTTGAAACGCTGTGCGGCCGCTATGAGGATACGGCCATCACCGCACCCAAGATCGAAAACAGTCTCGCCGGGCTTGATCACCGCCAAGTCCAGCATGCGGTCCACGATGGGTTGCGGGGAGGCAATAAACGGAGCGAGGTTCTGGGAATGATCGCGCAGCTCTCGCGCGGACGGAGTTTGACCTGCTACGGGCAGCAGGCCCAGCCAAAACATAGCGAAACCAAAGCGCATGTCCCTACTCGGAAGAAGACGTACCGGACCGCCGACCCTGTTTCGTTTTTACGATCCGGGAGACCATTTCGGTCACGGCGAACCACAAATCCCTGGGTTTACTAATAGTGTACTCATAACCCTTCAGGACTTTGACGGCTTTTCCGATAGCATCGTTCCAAGGGACTGCCTGCGGAAACAGATTGTAGTTCATGTAGAAGACAGGGTATCCCAGTTCGCCGATCTGGCGTAGGGATTCTGCCGGAACGCTCTCTTCCAACAAGGCTTTTGGCCCTGCGAAAACGACAGCATCGGCAGTTTCCGAGGCTCCTACTTCCTCCTGGATCAGCTTCGTCAGAAACTCGGTTTCCCCGTGCTTTTGACTGAGCCGATTTAAGTCGATCGTTCCCGGGCTGATCGAATCGAGCGCTTCCCCGAGGGCAGGGAAGTCGATCTTTTCCGCATTGTCTTGTCGGTAGACGACGCGGTGCTCCTGGAGATTGAAAGCCACGACGGTGAACTTGCCGATACGGGGCTCGCGGGAGATATTTCTTAAGATTGCTGTGAGTGCGCTGGTGTCGAGAGGCTGCAAAGTGGCCGATCGCGAGTTTTGAGGCGCGAAATTCACGAGCACCTTAACGTTCAGGGGCGCTTCCTCGACTACGCGCTGAATAGGGGGTTCGTCTTTGAACTGTTCACGTTCGCTCTGGTGAATGGCGCCTTGACCGAGGGAGAGGGCAACTTGTTTGTCCTTAAGTGGGAGGCTGGACTCCACTTCCCAAAAGGAGGAACAGACGCGCTCAGTCCGGTCGCGCATCAACCATTCCACTTTGTATTTCCCCTCGCCTATGTCGAAGCTCCCCTGGAAATAGGCGTCGCCTTTGGCGTCGTCCTCGATTGCCGGCACCTTCATCCTATGAATAAAGTACACAGGAGCGCCGGTCGGTTCGAGCGAGGAAACCCGAAACAGGATCGTAAGCATGTTTTCCGCACCGGCGAGTTCCCGCATCGGGACGCTTACTTCATATCCGGAGTGAAAACGGAGGTCGAAGCCGAGAATTGGCTTGATGTTGACGACGGAACAGGGCAAGTCATCGCGGTTTTCTCCAGCCTCGAGGACCGCCTGATCACTGTTTAAAAGACGGATCGCTCCGCCTGTCGTGGCGGTATTGAGCAGAACTTGAGCAAGGGTTGGGAGCGGGGCCAGTAAAGCGGCCAGAACGGTCAATGAGAACAGTATAAAAACAGGGACTCGCATTGTTCCCTAATCTCCGAACGCGATATTCCCTACAATCTTTCGATCGGGGAACAGTAGACGTTATTATCTACCAAATTTGGAATAGTGCAAGGGCATACACGCATCATTCCGCCGTCGAAACGTGAGATAAGTCTCGTTCCCCTGCTGTTTCACAGAAATTTTACGGAATTTTGTATTTTTCCGGCCGCCTAAGTTTGGGGGTAGGCGCCCGCATCGTTGTCTGTGGTAGAGTTCAACCGATGGCATCCCGAAGCATCAACAAAGCGATTCTGCTCGGCCACCTGGGCAAGGACGCGGAAACGAAGTTTACACCAAGCGGTATTGCGAAGACCAGCTTCACTCTTGCAACCAGCCGGCGGTGGAAGGATCAACAGACCGGCGACTGGAAAGAGGAGACGGACTGGCACAATATCACCCTGTGGCGGAGCGAAAACCTGGCGAACTATCTGTTGAAAGGAAAGCAGGTGTACGTCGAGGGGCGCATCTCAAACCGTAGCTATGAGCAGGACGGGGTGAAGAAGTTCTTCAGCGAGATCGTAGCCGACGAGGTCATTCTGCTGGGCGGTAGGGGAGAAGGTGGTGGCGGAGCCGAAGACTTTGGCTCGCAGCCTGTGTCGATGCCCCGGAGCGCGCCGAGATCTCCGCAACCCGCTCGCCAGCAGCCGCAGGAATCCGGGTTCGATCCGGGGATCACGGACGACGACGTACCGTTCTAGTCTGATCGTGCTGCGGGAAATCGTGCGGGCTGGCAGGGCACGCATGTATGACGCGACCGATTCCACGTCATGCCGCAGCCGATCTTGCCAGATTCGTCGGCGCAAAAGCGACGGGTACCATCCTCTCCATCTCTGGCGGGCATAGCGTCGATTACGTAGCCGGCGCCGTCTCGACAATAGATCATGAAAAAGTACCCGTCCTGCCTTACGTAATTCCCAGTGATCCGCCGCCAATCCACGTTACTAAATGGTGGCCCGAAGTAATTTCTTGCCAGTGCTGGGCCGGCACAGAATAGCGAAGGACTAGCGGCGAGGGTATGCTTTACCGCGCGCTGAAGCGAGGTAAACCTTTTCTCAGCAAGTCGTTCATTGCGCTCTACCCTGCGCGCCACGAGCGGCGGTGTCAACGCCAAGCAAATAGGGCCGAAAGCTGCAATTCCCACCAAGGCAAACCACGCTGCTCGGCGGGGTGTCCTACCTGGCACGGGCAATCTTGCGCCTATCCAGGCACTGACTGTCGCAATTACTACCGCCAGGACTGTGATCACGGAGACGACAATCGGTACCCAAGGGCCTGCGATTGGATCTCGCGGCCACCATATCGCGAAGCTGACACAAAGCCCGACGAACGTACCAATCCCGGAACTAAGCAAAAAGGTCCGCCACCGCTGGCGGTTCAAAAAGCTGGACAGAGCCGCAGAAAGGCCAACACAGCACAACGCCGCGCACCAGGGAATATCGAGGCGCGGCGTCATTGTTATTGGGAGCCAGCATAGAATTGCGCTGAGCAAGCTGAGCGTGACTAGGCGCACGGTATCTGTCGTCATGACACAGAATAATCGCTATCGTAAAAGATTACGCAAAGATCGATCCACTTGATCCACGACTTCTTGCCGACCGGGACATCTGAACGTAAATGTCTTCACGTCAGATAAGCTAAAGAACGGAAAGGCTTGTGATTTCCCGAGACCGTGTCAGACACAGTGGCGTCAACGATTTAGCGATTATGGTGCGAATCATTCTCCTTGCGCTTAGCAGTATCACCTGGCTTTCCGCCCAGACGATACAGCGATACGAGCTTCGACAGCCGCCGGGTGCTTTGGAGGGCAGCCTTATCGTAATCGTTAAGGATCGCGAACTGCGCATTTCGAACAAGGCGATCCGGGTCTGGCCGGGATGGGCTGCAACGAAGCTGTTGTACGCGCAACCTGCCACGATGAATAGCGCCTTCGAGAAGGTTCAGAGCGGCGAAGGTCAGGAACTTCGCATCTACGACGCGCCGTCGACGACTTCAAGTACTCTGACCGTGGAGAAGGGCGCCATAACCGCCGTTACTCACGTTTTGCTTGGCCCAGGTGAGGTCGGATTCGTTATTTCGACCCTCGACACCGATCGTGTTCCCTGGGTCGTCTTAGCCAATAATAAGGTCGGTGTTTACCGGCGTATTCGGCTCGCTAGCCCGGGACCAATCACGGGCGATTCGGTAGAACTTCGACATTTCGATCTGGAAGATCTGACGAGGGCAAACGGAGAGATTGCGAAGATTCCTCCCTCACGAACGTCGCGGGTTCGTTTGTTGCGCGGGGAGGTGTCTCCAATCGGGAACTGGGTCGGCAATCTTCCGGCCGCCAGTGCTCCAAGCCGAAACATCACCTTAACCCTGTATCCGGGCGGTATGGCGAGACTTGTGTTGCAATTTGCCGACAAGCCGGAAATAGTCCGCAGTGGAGCATGGTCACAGGCCGAGTCAGACTTGATTTTGGATTTCATTCCGGTCGACGACCAGATGAGGTGGGAATTGAAGGCCAACGAATTGGTCCCCAAAGACTGGAACAGGCAACAGTACGGTTCCGTCGGCCTTCCGCTAAAGAGATCATCTGCTCCGTGGGCGGCGCAATAAGCTTTGCGCCTGTCGGCTGGTGATCACTTCCGGAAAAACCGGAACGTCATTCCGACCATTCCGATAATCGGATATCCCAGAGTTGCTTGTTACCATGATGCTCGGTGATTAAGCGAGCGATCAAGGCATGGCTGGAATCTGCCGGATATGCCGTCTATAACAAGCACACACACTACTCGCGTGATGGGCTGAATACGCTTCACAACGATAGCTTTCGAAGCGACCCCGCGTTTCAGGCCGCATATAACCGTGGTGTTCGCGCGAGCAACGGTGTTGATCCGCAATTTGAATGGCGTGTCCACATAGCGCTGTGGGCAGCCCGCAACGCGCTGCGCACGGAAGGAGACTTTGTTGAGTGTGGAGTGAACGCGGGATTCATTAGTTCGTCGATCATGCAGGGGCTTGACTGGAATCATGTCAATCGCGCGTTTTACCTGGTCGACACGTTTGCGGGTCCGGTCTTATCTCAGTACTCTGCGGAAGAGGTTGAGCGCGGACGACAGAAGATGGCTACTGATGCGATTGCCGCCGGAGCTTATGTGACGCAAGTCGATGCTGTTCGCGCCAACTTCTCCGAGTGGCCCTGCGCCAAGGTTGTGCAAGGAGCGGTGCCGGATGTCCTCCCCAGCATCGAAGCGAAAAGCGTTGCGTTCCTGCACGTCGACATGAACTGCGCCGAGCCGGAACGAGCGGCCCTCCAGTTCTTCTGGGATCGTTTGTCTTCGGGAGCTTTCGTGCTTCTCGATGATTATGCGTTTACTGGGCATGACTGCCAGAAGCGGGCGATCGATGAGGCCGCGCGCAATCTGGGAGCCGATGTGGTCTCTCTGCCTACGGGGCAGGGGATGATTATGAAGCCCTAGCCTTAGCGGATTCGAATCTGAACTTCGTTGCTTCGCACTCCATTCGCTGTGATTGCGACAGTTTGCAATCCCGAAGCCACGCCGACCGGTATGCGCGCATTGATCTGATATAAGCCGGAGTAGCCCGGCGTCAACCCGCTAAAGGCGACTTCGGCACGGATCCCACCGATCACGACTTCTGGTTTGATCAACGTCTCACGCAATCCGGAATTCAGTGTTTGAACCGCTCCAAGCCCTGTGGTGTAGATTTCGACGTATTCGCCTGCCGCGACGGGGCGAACGGAAGTTACCTGTCCGGTTCCTGCCACTGTTATGGCTCCCATCGACGTTGCGGAATCGAAGAACACACCAGGCTGCGTCGGCAGAATCGGAATCCGCGCGGTATTCGATGCGGCGCCGCCGGCACGGATCAGAACTTCCGCCGTTCCGACAGGCAATTCTGACGGAACGACAAAGTTGAGTTGGCCGTCGTTGCCGAACAACAAATCAGCAGTTAAACCGTTGATGACGACTTGCGCATTGTCGCCTCCCAACCGCACTCCGAAGATACTGGCGATCCCACCCGGTACGAGTCCGGGAGCGAAGGATGCTGCATTGAGGATGCTTGTCGGGGCGAAGATGGGCTTCACGCCTGCATAAATCGTGAGCGAAGGACCGGTCGATATACTCGCGACTAACTGGTCTTCGTCGCTTTGCTGGCTCCACTGAAACTGGACGTCACCGTTTGTATCGGAAACTGCCGATGGCTGGTTCAGTGATCCGCCCCTTGTGCGGGCTTGGACGGTCACGCCTGGGTACGGTAGCTCGTTGATATCCGTCACTCTGAGGCGAACTGGACTTGACTGCGAAATCGCCAGTAAAGACACCTTGTTCGGAGGCAGCACCTGGAGCCTCACATCGACGGACGCGTAGCTGCTCTCCGCCGGCTCCACAGTAAGTCGATCGACTCCCTCAGTGGCGCCTGAGATGTTGAACGTAACGCTTTTCGAACCTGCAGGAACCACCACGGACGCTGGAGCAGTGACCTTGGATGTTTGGGTTTTGAGCAAAAGAGTCACAGGCGCTGCAGGAGCCTGCTCGAGTGAAACTGTTATGGGTGTCGACCCGCCTTGAATTACTCCAACCGCAGGAAAAGCCGATACGTGAATGGCCTTTCGAAGGGACGTATCTGCTGTCGCTGCCTGACTGGTGACTTTTTGGAAATACGCTTCGAATTGCGTGCGAAAGGTGTCAAGTTTGGACAATTGTTCTGCGGTCGGTGTCTCGTTCTCGGGTGTGATTAACAGGAAGGCGAGACGGAACTGGCGCTGCGCCACCGTGTGGTCCGGGGTACGCCTACCTGCTGCGGCGACGATGTCCCCGATGCTGACATTTTGACGCTCACCGTCGAACGCAACGCCGACTTTCGGCAAGCCAGACGCCGACAGATTGCGCGAGTTGGATACGTAGAACGTGTCGGGAACATCTTGTGGCGCTCGTATGCCCATCAAGTACTGGTCGAGAGCTGAGAAGCCCTCAACCGTCGCAGTCGTCAGAAAGCGCGGGGATGTGCCGGCGCCATTATCTTGAATGCGATTTCCTTCCATCAATGACGCGTCAGAGTTGAATTTGAAATCCCAGTGGGCGCTTTGATGACCGAGCATCGGAGTGTTACCGTTTTCGTCCTCAACGCTCACGTATGCGAGAAATAGGTGGCCGGTTTCATGCGCAATCGTCGAGAGCGGCGTATCTCCAACCGACAGACGACCAGGAACACGCGCGTTTGGATCGGTCGGATACTGATTGAGCGGTCCCATGTTGAGAATCGCCTGAAGTTGTCGTTGGGATCCTGCCTGCGCTCCGACGTCCGTTTTTACATCGCCATAGCCGCTGCGCTGATTTCGCACTGTGACCTCGTAGGCGACGGCGCCGTCGTCCGCCTGAATCCCCAGCGTGTTGTAAATCACCAGAAAGTCATAAGCGTCTTCGTGGTTGCGGTAGAACTTTTGCGCAGCGGCAAAAATGTCGACGGATTCAGACCCGGAGAAGCGTTCGGCGATGGCTGCCGTCGATTCTCCTGGATTCGGATCGTTGACGAAGCTGATGAGTCGGGGTTCGCCTCGCAAAGCGCCCGGCGCAATTCCTGTGACAGCGTCTGTCACCCGCAGTGTCGGCGAATGCCATCTCAATCTTGCCGTCGCGAAAGAGGCGCAATTGGAATGTTTGCAGCGGGCCGTTTCCGGAGTCGCGATATTCCGGTACTTCAGACCACGAAATCACGACGCGCTCGGGTTCGTTTTGCACGCGAATGCCGCCTCTGGCGCGGGTGGGATCGAGGTCCATGAAGAGGTTGGCAATCCGTGGCGGACCGGACAAAAATCGAGCAAGGGACCGGTCGGTGATTTCAGCGTCCCCTTGCCCAAATGTCACATTTCCGTCCGAATTCACATAGATAGAGGTATTTTGAGAGCCAAAGAACGGGAAGGGAAAAGGCAACTGCAATTCGCGGGAGTCGTCATCTCCGATACCTGCGATGAGAGTCCCTTTTGCTGCGGCGTCCGCGTCGTAGGACGGCTCGCCGACTTCATAGCGGTAGGAACGAGTGCCGGCGGATGGAAGAAAGCGGATCGTCTTCCCATTTAAATTGTATGGGTTACGTCGAGAAACCACGCCATCGGTATCTCCGAGGTGCGCGATGTTGCCCTGATCGGGCAGAAGTCGAACGGCGGATTTTGCCGCAAAAGCGGCTTTGGCCTTCAATTGGCCAGCCTGCGCCTGCCGATGAAGTTGCAACTCCTCGCGCCATTTATCGGCGTGAGAGGCGCAGGATCTCTGTTCCTGGCGGGCGTATAGGAGGGAAACGCTGACCAGAACGGCCAGAACCGGCGTGTACTTCTTCATGCGTTGGGGAGAATACTCTCTTATTGTAGACTGGGCTGTTTCGGACGTGGTTCCAACAATCGCCGGCGAACGCGAACTTTTTCGATTCGACAAGCGTAAAGAAAATCAGGGGGATAGATGGCTTTTTGCACGAATTGCGGCAATCAGATGCCGGAGGATTCACGGTTTTGCGCGTCCTGCGGTCATAGGATTGGAGAATCTGCCGGCGCGTCTGCGACCAACGCTAACGGAGTGGGCGCTCAAGCCTACTCGCAGCCGACAACAGTTTACCCACTCGATTACACGATTCAGGGAGACAATCTTCAAGTTGCGCGATTGCGACTAAAGGCAGGACAGGAAGTCTACGCCGAAGCCGGAAAGATGCTCTACAAGACACCGAGCATCAACTGGGAAACCAGGATGCAAGGCGAGTCCATCGGCCAGAAGCTTTGGGGCGCGGTGAAGCGAAAGCTGATGGGCGAATCGCTGTTCATGACGTACTTTCGGGCCCTTGCTGACGGTGAGGTAGGATTTGCGGCGAGTTATCCCGGACGCATTCAAGCCTTCGACCTTGTCCCCGGCCAAACCGTGCTTGTGCAACGAGACAGTTTCCTTTTCGCCCAGACTTCTGTGCAATTGAATATCGCTTTCGTCAAGAAGTTGGGCGCCGGCTTTTTCGGGGGAGAAGGCTTCATTCTGGAAAAACTGACGGGGCCAGGATCGGTATTCATTCACGGCGGCGGTGATTTCATTGACTTCACCTTGCGTCCCGGAGAATCGCTGCAAATTGATACGGGCTGCATCGTCGCGTTCGACGAGAGCGTCTCGTATGACATCCAGTTCGTCGGAGGCATCAAGAAGGCGATCTTCGGCGGTGAAGGCTTGTTCCTTGCGACCGTGACCGGTCCGGGACGCGTGATCGTTCAAAGTATGACGCTCGAGAAGATGCGGCGCGAACTGGCTCCGGGAACCGGCGGAGGCGATGAACGAAGCCCTCTGGGAACCTTCACCAATATCTTCGGCAGCGAAGATTAACCGGTTGTTGTCGACTGCGGTTTAGTGGTCCACCAGGCCGGCAGGTTATCTTTGGTTTCCGTCAGGATCTCCAGGATGGCTTGCCGGTCTTTCGTTGTAAGACGCTTGAAAGCAGGGTTTTTGTTGTCGCCGTTCAGCACTTCCCAAAGACGCTTGAGAATTCGTTCGCGCGCTTCGGTGGGCATACTATCGAACGCTTCCGAGTAAATCATGTAGCTGCAGGGATAGCGGAACAAACGGCTCGTCATATCGAGATCGCGGAGGGACCGGCCATTTTTGTCGCGGGGTCCGGCCTTTGCGAATACTTCCGCGAATCCGGATGTTCCACGAATCGGTTTCCGTGATCGATGCTTCTTCGGCGAAGAGCATGTATTCCAAGAGTTCTTCGGACGCGTTATTGATACGGCGTACCGTCGATTCGCTAAGTTTGTCGACAGGTTCTCCCAAAGCCTTGTTAATGACCTGCGAGCTATGGACCGCCATTCGCGCTTCGAACCCAACGCGTGTAATCAGATTCGTCATATGCGTCTGGTGTTCGAGCACCATCAATGCGGCGATATCGCTATGGGGAGAGAGGTAAGCGCCCGTGTCGAAAAACCGATTCAAATCGGTCCGGTTCTGAGTGCCCTCGGTGTCCAATTGGTCCGGGCGATTCTTGTCTCGGACGACGGCATTGCCGCGATGCGTTTGTTTCCCGTGCGTTCCCGTGACATACCAACCGCCCCATCGTTCGGCGAACGCCCGATTCTGATTCACCACGAAGGTCCCGTTTTGAAAGAGCGGCATTCCCGAGGAATCGGGATAGACGGAGGAGACGAACAAGCCTGGAACACCCAACGTGCCGCCGGAATGATGGCACTGCAAACAAGTGTCGTTGCGCTCGATCTTCGGGCGGTTTGGCTCCTGGTCGATGGTGTAAAAGATCACTCCCTGTTTCGGATCATGGGACGCGATTTCGAGGACATCCCCACCACGGACAAACCCTACGGATGCTCTGTCATTGAAGTAAAGCGCGCGCGGCATGCGCGGATTGATCCTCGGCGCCTGGAAGCTGGTCTTGGTGAACACCATTACTTGCGACTCGATGGGTATGTCGAGAGCTTTCAGAACTGAGCGCAAGTACCCAAATCCGTCCTCGTATGTCAGTTTCACCTCGCCGGAGGAGATTTTCTTTTTTAGCTGTGTGATGGGATCATTGATGGGTCGGGTCGCATATTGAATGACTTCGTTGTCGAGAGGTACGACGTAGGAACCGCTTAGGCCGGCTATCGCCATGACGGCTCCGCAGACGAGGGCAAGCACGATTTTTGAAACGGTAGACTTGCTTAGGATCACGTTGAGACTTAGCGAACATGTTTCTTGTACTATTTTATACGTTTTCGGCCTCCTTCGCGACCGGCGACAAATTCCGCCTTTAGCCTATTGGGCTACTAATGTGACACAATACTCGCCGTGGATCGACGACAATTCTTGCTAACCGCAGTATCTGCAGGAGTGGCAGGAGCCGCTCCCAAGAGCCCGCTGATCGACACGCATATTCATCTGTTCGGCGACGATCAGAAGCGCTTTCCTTATCACACAAACGCGGTGTACCGCGCCGAGCCATCTCCTGTCGAATCTTATGTAAAGTTTGCGAAAGAGGCCAAGATCGACCACACGCTCGTCGTGCATCCGGAGCCGTATCAGGATGACCACCGCTATCTCGAATATTGTTTCGCAAACGAGCACATTCCTGGCTTTTTCAAGGGAACGTGCCTGTTCGATCCGATCGCTAAGGACACCCCGGATCGCATGGCGGAACTCGTACAAAAAAATCCGAAGCGCATCGTCGCGTTGAGGATTCATACGAATCGCGCGCAGGGTGTGGCGCCGACGAAGAAAGGCCCGATTCGCGACAGGGACTTGAAGCACCCGGCGGTGAAGACGACCATTCAAAAGGCGCAGGACCTTGGACTCGCCATCGAAATGCACTGCATTCCGTTGCACGCCCCGGAGATTGCTGCGCTGGCGCGCGATTTTCCAAAGACCGCGTTTATCATCGATCACCTCGCGCGATCCGGTCAGGGCACTCCGGAGCAATATGAAAACGTTCTTGCGATGGGGAAATTGAGCAACGTCTATATGAAGTTCTCCGGCGTCCGCTACTCTTCCAAGCAAGACGCGCCCTATAAGGATGCGAAGCCGTTGGTGCGTCGCGTGTACGATGCCTTCGGCTCGAACCGCATGATGTGGGGCGGGCTGGGCGCAAGTATGCCCGAGTTTCGACTGGCTCAGATGGTGTTCAATGAGCTGCTCGATTTTGCGCCCGAGAAGGACAAGGCGCAGATCCGCGGGGTTACGGCTGCGCAACTATTTGGATGGACCTCGTAAGGGCACGTACAATAGGCTTTGGTCACGAAGCTTGTTTTAGAGAATCTCAAGCACCGACCGATCCGAACGTTCCTGACAGTCCTTGCTATCGGCTTACAGGTAACGCTCGTGTTGACGATCGTCGGGCTGAGCCGCGGACTCGTTGAAGCCAGTCAGACACGAACTCGGGGCGTCGGCGCCGATATCCTGGTGCGCCCACCAGGCGCAGCAGTGATCGGCATGAGCGGCGCGCCGATGCCCGAGAAGATTGTCGAGGTCATCGAGAAGCAGCCGAACGTCGCAATCGCGCAGGGAGTCGTGATCCACGGGATCGGTGGACTCGAGAGTATCACCGGCATCGATATCGATAAGTTCGAGCGAATGAGCGGCGGCTTAGACTTTCGTAAGGGTGGTACTTTCCAAGCTCCCGACGACATTCTGATCGACACCAATTACGCTGAGCAGCAGAAGTTGGATGTTGGAGGCACGATCGAGCTTGCCAATCATAAATGGACTGTTCGCGGGGTTGTCGGACCGGGAAAGCTATCGAAAATCTTCGCCCGTAAGAGTGTGCTGCAGGATCTCACGTCGAACAACGGCAAGATCACGATGGTTTACGTGAAGGTCAAGGATGCGAAAAACGTTGCCGGCACGATTGCAGATCTTAAGAAACTGCTTGATGGCTATCAGATCTATTCGATGGAGGAGTTTCTGTCGCTGACTACTCCCGACAAAATAATGGGTCTCAGTACATTCATTGCCACTGTGGTCGGGCTAGCAGTCGTGTTCGGTTTTCTCGTTGTGTTCCTCGCGATGTATACGGCCGTGCTGGAAAGAACGCGAGAGATCGGAATCTTGAAAGCGCTGGGCGCAAGTCCCGGCTACGTCATCGGAATGCTTATGCGAGAAACCGTTCTGTTGGCGGTTATCGGATCGGTGGTTGGCATAGCGTTATCCTTTGTCGCTAAATGGGCGATCACCTCTTTCGTGCCGTCCTCACTGCCGGTAGTATCCGTTCCCGACTGGTGGTGGCGCGCTGCGCTGATCTCACTGGCCGGCGCTATGTTGGGAGCAATTTATCCCGGAACGATGGCTGCGCGTCAGGATACGATCGAGGCGCTTGCGTATGAGTGACCCGATTATTTCGGTGCGCGATCTGCGTAAGACCTATCACGCCGGCGACGTCGATGTCCATGCGTTACGCGGTGTGAATCTCGAAGTGCAGCGCGGGGAATTCTTGTCGATTGTCGGGCACTCAGGCTCGGGCAAATCGACGCTGTTTAATATCATTGGCGGATTGACTCCTCCTTCGGGAGGAAAGATTGTCATTGACGGTAAGGATCTGCGGGCGATGTCGGAATCCGATCGAACAAATCTGCGGAAGCAATCGATCGGGTTCGTTTTTCAGAAGTACAATCTGTTGCCGACGTTGAGCGCTCGTGACAACATTGCGCTGGCACGCAGCATGGCTGGAAAGTCATTAACTTTGGAGGCTTCGTTTGACCCGGTGCTCGAACTGCTCGGGATTGCGCACCGTTTGCACCATAAGCCGAGGGCGCTGTCCGGCGGCGAGCAGCAGCGTGTCGCGATTGCTCGCGCTGTCGTGAATCAGCCGGCGATCCTATTGGCGGATGAGCCGACAGGGAACCTGGACACGGAGAATTCAGAGAAGGTCTTGGCGTTAATGCGCGATCTGAATGAGCGGCTCGGCCAGACGATCATCATGATCACGCATAATCCTGAGGCTGCGGCGTATGGGCATCGTACGGAGCGCATGAAGGACGGGATGATCGTCGTTTGATTCTGTGTTGTGATGGCAGCCGTCATACGACCGGCCGACCTGCCGCGTGATCTCGACGAAGTACGCGGTCTGTTCCGTGAATATGCCGAGAGTTTAAACGTCGATCTCTGCTTTCAGGATTTCGAAACTGAGCTGGCTACCTTGCCTGGCAAGTACCAGCATCCGGAGGGTCGGCTCTTACTTGCCTGGCGCGGATCAGAGGCCGTGGGCTGCATAGCTCTTCGTCCTCTTCAGGACGGCGACTGTGAGATGAAGCGACTCTACGTTCGGCCAGTGGCGCGCGGCGAACAACTTGGACGTCGATTAGTCGAACGCGTCTGTCAGGAAGCTCGCGAGGCTGGTTACGCCCGTATCTGTCTCGATACGTTGCCGACGATGGCTTCCGCGATTAAGCTGTACTATGCACTTGGTTTCACACCAATCGAGCCCTATGTCTTTAACCCAGTTCCGGGGGCGCTGTTTCTTGCGTTGGAGCTAGCGCCAGCGGAAGATCTTCAGCGCGACTGTGAAGCAGACCAGAAGCCACGCGCTAAGGATGGCTAACTGGGGAGCAACTTGCGCCAGACTTGCTCCTTGAAGCATGGTGGCGCGCAGGCCGTCGATTACAGCAGTAAGTGGCAGCGCTTTAATAATGGGCTGTAGGAACTCCGGGAATCTTTGCGATGAGAAGAAGACTCCCGAAACAATCCACATCGGCATCATCACGATATTCATGATTCCCGAAGCAGCTTCGATTGTCTGAACGCGCGAAGCGGTGAGCAGTCCGAGGGCGCAGAATGCCAGTGAGCCTATGACGCAGAGAAGGGCAAACGTCCATATCGATCCCCGCAGAGGCACCTCGAAGACGAACCAGCCGAACGCGAGAACAACTCCCACTTCCAGAACCAGCATCGTGAGCCTTGAAAGTACGAACGAGAGCAGATAGTAGTGCCTTGGCATCGGTGTCGCCACCAGGCGCTTGATCAGTTTCTTTCTACGAGCATCGACGATCGTGAAGCCCACCGACCACATAGCGCTTCCCATCAGGTTCATCCCAAGGAGCCCGGGAATGAGAAAGTCGATGTAACGGGAACCCGCTTCACGCATGATCTTGTCATTCGATCCTACGGGATCAACCCTGCCTGCCGCTATTTGCACCGCTCGGTCTGCGAACATACGGGCCGTTCGGCCTTCCGGGTTCGTGTCATCGTACCGATACTCGACTGTGCCGTCTTTGGCCGGCACAGCGAGCAGCGTGATCTTTCCAGTACGCAGCGCATCGGCTCCGTCAGATTCGGAGAATTGCTTTACATCGAGGAGGGTGTCTTTCTTCAGAGCTTGCGTTAGTTCCGTCGTTACGGCTCCGACCGGAAGAACCTCCGGCGGACGGTTGCGGAATGCGATCCCGAGTCCGGCCGCCATGAGGATGGGAAACACGAAGACCCAGAATAAGGCTTCGGGTTCCCGAATGAACTCGCGAAAACGAATAATGGTCAGTTGCGCAAGAGGACTGTCATTCATCGCGGAGATGCCTGCCTGTTAGCGAGACAAAGACGTCTTCGAGAGTGGCCGAATGTGTGCTCAATTCGGTGAGTGGGATGCCTTGCAGGGCAAGCTGCTGGAGCAGAGCGGGGACGGCGTGGTGAAGCTTTGAGACTTGCATCCGCACGCGCCCGTTACTCGATTCGACTTCACGCACGCCATCGATCTGCCGCAGGGTTTGCGTGTCCACGGCGCCACCGGCTGTGAACTCGACCATATGCTCTGCGCCGATGGATGCGACAAGCTCTCGAGGTGTTCCGAGCGCGATCACTTTTCCGTGGTCCATGATGGCAACGCGATCGCATAGACGCTCGGCCTCATCCATGTAGTGAGTGGTTAGCAGGATGGTCCTGCCGCTTCGTTTGAACTCTTCGACGAGATCCCAGAGTTGGCGGCGGGCCTGCGGATCAAGACCTGTCGTAGGTTCGTCCAGGAAGAGCAGATCGGGCTCACCGACTAACGCGCAGGCGAGCGCCAAACGCTGCTTCTGCCCGCCGCTCAGAGTCCCGACACGGGAGTGCTGCTTCTCTTCAAGTTGCACCAGCGTGATCGCCACAGACGCGTCCGCTCCCTGATGGAAGAAACTGCGGAAGAGGCGGACGGTTTCAAGGACGGTCAGCTTTTCGGCAAGCTGTGTCTCCTGAAGTTGAATGCCCAATCGCTGCCGAAGTTGTTTGGAATGCGTCTGCCACCGCATCCCGAGTACTTCGACATCTCCGGAATCGGATTCTGTGAGGCCTTCGCAGATCTCTATCGTTGTCGTCTTTCCGGCGCCATTCGGTCCAAGAAGGCCGAAGCACTCGCCGGTCGTCACCTCGAGGTTGAGTCCATCGACGGCGACGACATCTTTAAACGCCTTCCGAAGATCGCGCACACGAAGAGCAGCGCCTTGGGCGGAGGTCGTCATTTGCTCTTAGGCGTTCACGGTCACACGTTCGGGTTCTACCTGACGGCTCTTTCGTCTGCCGCGCGTTAAGCTCTGCAGGCGCTCGAAATAGAGGTAGATGACCGGAGTGATGTAGAGCGTCAGAAACTGGCTGACCAACAAACCGCCGACCACAGCGAGTCCGAGGGGCTGTCTCGCGTCTGCGCCTTCCCCGTACGCCATCGCGATCGGCAAAGTACCGAACAATGCGGCGACAGTAGTCATCATGATCGGCCGGAAACGCAGGATGCATCCCTGCCAGATCGCTTCCCGCGCGGTCTTGCCTTCCTGCTGGGCTGCGATCGCGAAATCGATCATCATGATGGCGTTCTTCTTGACGACGCCGAACAGCATGATGATGCCGACGAAGGCGTAAAGGTCAATCTCTTTGCCGAACAGCTTCAATGTAAGCAGCGCTCCGAACACGGCGGAGGGTAGACCCGAGAGAATCGTGATCGGATGAATGAAGCTCTCATACAGCACTCCGAGGACGATGTAGATGACGAGAATCGCGACGATAAGAAGGATCGTCAGATTCTCGAACGACTTCTGGAACTCCTTCACGGTTCCCTGGAAGCTCGTCGTAATCGTCGCGGGAATCCGGCTCTCACGGATAACTTCATCCACGTGCGCCGCTGCTTCGCTGAGCGAGAATCCTGGCTTGAGGTTAAAGGAGATCGTTGTCGCCGGGAGCTGGCCGAAATGCGCCACGTTCAACGGTCCAAGCGTGCGGCGAGGCTTGACGACAGCGTCGAGCGGTGTCAACGTTCCTTCCGAAGAACGCAGGTACAACTTCGACAAGAGATTCGGGGTTGCGCTGATATCTTCGGCTCCGTTTCAAGGATGACCGAATATTGATTGGCCGGCGCGTAGATCGTCGACACTTCGCGGCTGCCAAATGACGAGGCGAGCGCGTTCTGGATCTGCTGAGGTGTCACGCCAAGCGCGAGCGCGCGATCACGATCGATGTCGAGCGTGACTTCCGGACTCGCGATTTGCATGTCGCTATTCACATCGACAAAGCCCGGCAAGGTTCGCATTTTATCGACCAGCACCGGAGTCCATTGATAGATCTCGTCGAGATTGACGCTCTGAAGCGTCAATTGATATTCACTCGCTGTGCGCTGACCGCTGAGCTGAATCGGCGGCGGATTGCGCATGAATGTCATCAAGCTGGGGACTTCGGCGACCTTCGGCCGCAAGTCGGCAATGATCTCATCGACCGAGTGCTTGCGCTGTTCATGGGGCTTCATGCGCGCGAAGAGGAACGCCTGGTTGCCGCCCATGATGAAGGCCCCGACCGTATCGACTTCAGGGTGGGCTCGGACGACGTCAGCAACAGCGCGGTGATGTTTCGCCATGTTTTCGAATGAGATGTCCTGCGGACCCATCGTCATTGCGAACATGAAACCGCTGTCCTGGCTTGGGATAAAGCCGCGCGGCATCGTGGTGAACAAGTAATACGTGCCGACGAGCATGAGGACCGCAACTGCAAACGTCGCCACATGGAAACGCATCGCTGCTCCCAAAGTGCGCTCGTAGGCGCGCGTCATCATCTCGAAGCCGGTTTCGAGCACGTTATAGAGGAAGCCATGCTTTGCCGTGTGGCTCATCCGCAGGAAGCGGCTGCCGAGCATCGGCGTGAGGGTAAGCGAAACGAAGCCGGAAATCAGAATCGCGACGACGATGGTGACGGAGAACTCGTGCAGAAGGCGTCCAACGATGCCGCCCATGAACAGTACGGGAATGAAGACAGCCACAAGCGAGATCGTCATCGAGATGATCGTAAAACCGATCTCCTTCGACGCGATCATGGCCGCTTCCATGCGTGACTTTCCCATCTCCATGTGCCGGATGATGTTCTCGAGCATGACGATGGCATCGTCGACTACGAACCCGACAGACAGAGTTAATGCCATCAGCGAAAGATTGTTGAGGCTGTACCCCAACATGTACATCACGGCGAAAGTACCGATGATGGAGAAGGGAACTGCAAGTCCGGGAATGATCGTCGCTGAAATATTCCGGAGGAACAGAAAGATCACCATGACGACCAGACCGATGGTGAGCATCAGCGTGAATTCGACATCACGGATGGATCCCCGAATCGACTGGGAGGCGTCGAACGAGATGCTGAGGTTGATCGACGGTGGAATCTCGCGGCGGAACTGCGGGATCAACGCGAGGATGCTGTCGACGACCGCTACCGTGTTTGTGCCGGGCTGGCGTTGAATGGCCAGGATGACTCCGCGCTGTCCGTTAAACCATCCCTCCACTTTGTTGTTCTCTACGCTATCGATGACAGTGGCGAGTTGTTCCAAACGAACCGGTGCGCCGTTGCGCCATGCAACGATCATCGGCCGGTACGCGGCAGCGTTCTGAAGTGTTCCTGGCGACTGGATAGTAAAGGCTTGTTTGTCGCCTTCCAGGCGGCCGGTTGGGAGGTTCGTGTTGCTGGTTTGAATTGCTCGCTGTACTTCATCGATACCGATGTTGCGCGCGGCGAGCGCCTCGGGATTCACTTGTACGCGTACGGCGTACTTCTGGGCGCCGAAGACCTGTACACGCGAAACTCCGCTGACCATCGAGATACGTTGCGCCAGAAGGGTCTCTGCGTACTCGTTAACTGTATACATCGGCAACGTGGACGATTGGAGCGCCAGGTATAACACCGGCTGTTCCGCCGGATTCACCTTCTGAAACGACGGCGGCCTCGGCATGGGAGGCAGACGCCCGCCCGCCTTCGAAATGGCGGACTGGACGTCCTGCGCGGCGGCATCGATATCACGATCGAGTGAGAACTGGATCGGTAATTTGACTGCTGCTCTGCGAGTTGGTGGACGACATCGACTCGATGCCTGCGATCGTCGAGAACTCACGTTCGAGCGGGGTGGCGACGGCCGATGCCATCGTTTCGGGGTTGGCGCCCGGAAGGGCGGCTTGTACCTGGATTGTCGGATAGTCGACTGCGGGGAGCGCGGCAACCGGCAACGCCCGGAAGGCGACGACGCCAAACAAGAGAATGGCGAAACACACGAGCGCCGTCATCACAGGACGCTCGATAAAAATGCGCGAGAGGTTCATGACTTACCTCCTCCGAGCTTTTGCGGGTCGACTTGCCGGATGCGAGCGCCCGGGAATAATCGTAGGTGGCCGTCGATGACGACAGTATCTCCTGGCGCAATCCCGCTCTGCATGATGGTCTTCGAACCGATACTCCGGCCCGTTTCAACAACGCGCGGCTCTACTGTCTGGTCGGATTTGACGAAGTACACAAACGACCCCTTTTGTCCCGACTGAATCGCTTCCGAGGGTACTACCGTCGCATTCTGGATCGTGTCCAACGTAAGAACGACGTTGGTGAATTGTCCGGGCCAGAGGAGACCATCGCGATTGTCAAAGGTCGCTTTGAGGCGAATGCCACCTGTGGCAGTATCCACCGCATTGTCAACGACCGTCAGATAGCCGGTGACGTCACGATCCGGGTTGTCGTGCGGGCTGACTTGTACCGCGAGCTTTTGGCGTGCGCTACGCTGCCGGATGGCGCTTAGGTGATCTTCGGGAACACTGAAGTTTACGAACACCGGACTCACTTGATGAATGACCACCAGCGGCACATCATTCACCTTCACGAGGTTGCCCGCGTTCACCAGCAGGTTTCCCGCGCGGCCGGAAATCGGGGACTGAATCTGGCAGAAGCTCAACTCGAGTTTGGCACGATCGATCGTCGCCAGATTGCTTTCGATGGAAGCTTTGATACTTTCAAGAGCGGCTTGCGCAGCACGAACTGCCTCGCGGGACACTTCGGCTGAGGTCTTCACTTGATCGTGTTGCGCTTTGGAGATGACTCCAGCTTTATCGAGTTCGGCGTATCGACTCGCTTCAGATTCCGCGTTTTTCGATTGCGCTCCTTCTCGCGCCAGGGTTGCCTCGGCTTGACGAATCTGGGCGCGGTCGCGTGCCAGAGACGCTTCGGCTTGCCGCAATGCGCCTTGAAACGGACGAGGATCGATCTCAAACAGGAGGTCGCCTTTGGCGACATTCTGTCCCTCAGTGAAGTGGACGCGGAGAAGCTGACCGGCCACCTGCGATTTGACTTGCACGATGGCGGACGCTTCGACGTTGCCGACCACGCGCAGCTCGAACGGAACTGATTCTGCGGTCGCGTTCGAGACAGACACCGGCACCGGAGGAGGACCCGATGTGGTTTGCGCTACTTTTTCCTGCTTGCAGCCGGCTACGAACAGAACGGCGGCCAGCGGCAACAGTGACAACTCGCGGCGGATCGACAAAATTAGGTTCCTCTGGCTGAAGACGAATTTCCCTGAGCTACGTGAGGCTAAAGGGCAACATTGCGACCACTGAAGATGAGTGCAGTGATAGCTGTATTTTAGCAGAGTAACCCCACCCACACGTGGGAGTCCGCCGCGGTTAGCGGGTCGCGACTTCGCTCAGAAATGCGTCGACGCGTCCGGCTTCCTCGTTGGTCAGGCTCCAGGTTGCAGCGCCGATCACTCCGGAAACCTGATCGGCTCGACGGACGCCGACGATAGCGCCGGTAACAGCGGGATTGCGCAGTACCCAGGCGATTGCTGCTTCTCCTGCCGTTCGGCCGTGCCTGGCTCCGATCTCGCGCAAGACTTCGGCAAGTTCTAGATTGCGCGTGAGGTTCGGCTCCTGGAAGTCGGGATTGCGCCGCCGCCAGTCATCTTCGGCAAGATTGTTAACACGTTCGCGCGTCATGGCGCCGCTGAGCATTCCGTTGCGCATTGGAGAATAGGCAATGACACCGATATTGTTTTCAGCGCAGTAGGGCAAGATTTCCGCTTCCACGCCTCGAACCAGCATCGAGTACGGGGGCTGAAGTGAGGTTATCGGAGCAATCGCTTGCGCGCGCCGAAGTTGGTTGACATTGAAGTTCGAAACGCCGATCCACCGGACTTTTCCCTCTTTCTGCAACTTGGCGAGCGCGGCCCAGCCTTCTTCGACATCCTCATCCGGTTCCGGCCAATGGATCTGATACAGATCGATGACGTCGCGCTTGAGGCGACGGAGGCTCGCTTCGCATTCCTCGCGGATCGAGTCGGCTTTGAGGCTCTTGACGATCTCGCGCTTCTCGTTCCAACGGCGCTCGCATTTCGTGAACACGTAGACCTGCTCGGACACGCCTTCTAGGGCCTTGGCGACAACCTCTTCGGAATGGCCTAGGCCATAGACAGCGGCTGTGTCGATCCAGTTGAGGCCGGCGTCGATGCCGGCGCGGATCGCGTCGACTGATTCCGAATCATCCTGGGCGCCCCAGCCAAAGGCCCAACCACCGCCACCGATCGCCCAAGCGCCGATACCAAGGGGAGTGATATGCAGATCACTGTTTCCGAGTTTCCGTTTGTTCATGTCTCTCCGTCTAATGTACAGCCACCGTGGGGTTACCGCATTATTTGAAATCGTTTGGCGGGATTCGGAGTCATATCTTCGCCATGCCGCACATAGCCACCGTCGAGCTAGAAACTACGATCTCAGATTTGAGAGAAGTCTCGCGCAAACTGAAGGCGCTTCTGCCGGACATTACCGAGGGGAGTTTGCGGGAAGATCTCCAACAGATGCAACAACAGGCTGATGCCGCAATCTGTTATTACAGTTCCTTGCTCGTGACGGAGAATCCGGAGCCCAGCATGGCGATTATTCAGCGCGTTGCCGAAGTGGCAATCGTGCCCCTGAATGGTGTTGGCTTGGTTATTCCCAGGACTTCCGGTAGATTAACTCGTCGGACCGTCACATTGCGGTCCTTCCGGCGTCCACTCAACACGATCTATACACATTCTGCGCGCGCTCATTGCCCGGTCCCAGGCGTGGTAAACGATGTAATCGGTCGATCCGTCCGGACCCAGAATCATTGAATTATGACCGGGTCCCAAGACCTTACCTGGAACCGTGCGTAAGAGGCGCGCGCCCGAATCCTGCGAATCACAGCGATAGGGCCCCATAACATGCTCGGCTACGGCGAAATCCACGCCGTAGGATTCATTTTCCCAACGTCCCGCGCTAAAGAAGCAATAGTAACGGTCATTTCGCTTGCGAACGCACGGACCTTCGATCGTGTGCCAGTCATATACTCCGCCGTACATAATGCGATTGGCCATGAATCGCTGCCAGTCATGCTGGGCGCGGACAACGAGACGTTCCTGACCCTCGAGTCGCGTCATGTCGTGGAGTCGATCAACGAATACAGCAGTTCCAACCCGATCGCCATCGAGTATGTCACGCGCATAGAAGAGATACCACTGGCCGTCGTCATCTTGAAATGGCGAAGCGTCGATTGCAAAGGGACAGCGGAAAGGATCGGTGACGCGAAGGCCCATGTCGCGATACGGGCCTTCGGGACTAGAGCTTTGTGCAACGCGAATGTGATGCGCTTTGTCCCCGCGTCCGACGGAATAGTAGAGATAAAATCGGCCATTGGCGAACGCGATCTCAGGAGCCCAGTAGGCGTCGCCGTAGTCGGGAGGAAGTGTGGCCAGCGCAGAACAGACCGGAGACCAGGAAACAAGATTCTCTGATCGGAGGATCAGAAAGACTCCGGGATCCCCATCTCTTGTCAGCGCAGAGACGTGATGAAGATCAGTGTGCGCTTCGACGAGACCAGTGCCAATGGCATAGAAAACACCATCATGCTTCCAGACAAAGGGATCGGCGAAGTACTCCGGATAGACCGGGTTTGTGTACTGCAGACTCATCCCTGTACGACGGGCAGAGTATCGATTGTGTCCTCTTGCTCCGCGGGCAAGAGATCGACGTTTGCGGGCCCGTTGACGACTTTCCCGAGCGCGCTGAATCGTGAGCCATGGCACGGACAATCCCAACTTTTCTCTGTGTCGTTCCAATCCACGACACAGCCGAGATGAGGACAGATCGCCGAGAATTCGTAAGTCTGGCCCGTCTCGTCTTTGTAGATTGCGATTTTTTCCAACCCACGCCGTACGATGGCGCCGGAACCCTGCGGTATTTCGTTCTCATCTTTGACGTCGCCCGCGGTAACAAGGCCTACATACTGTCGAGCGACGTTCAGATTTTCCTTGGCAAATTCGCCCGCGGCACGTAGAGTTCGACGCGCCGGATCGTACAATTTCGCCCATTCATTGTCCCGGTTCTGGATCAGATCGCTGATGAGCATTCCTGCGATTGTGCCGTGGGTCATTCCATGACCCGAATCACCGGTTGCGATGAAAACATTGTCGTCACCCGGGTTGTGGCCGATGAAGGCGAGACCGTCCACAGGCTCCAGCACCTGTCCAGACCAGCGATATTCGACAAGCCCAAGGTGGGCGAATACCTGGCGCGCCCAAGCTTCGAGACGATCGAATCTTGCGTCGGTGTCGTGGGCCTGACCGGTCTTGTGATCTTCTCCGCCGACGATCAGAATATCGTGCTTATCCGAATGCGGTTGCAGGCGGACGTAATGGTAAGGGTCCTGCGTGTCCCAATAAAGCGCTGTTGGAACACTTCCCTTGGGGACCATAACTCCGATCACGTATGTTCTGTACGGAGCCTGCTTGGTATGAATCGTCACCCAATCATTCACCGGCGTATTGGTTGCGACGACGATCTGTTTGGCGTGGACCCTTGGGCCGTCCTTTACCTTGAGAGAAGGATTCTCGCCACCTTTGACGCTCTCGACGTGGCTTCTGGTGTGGATCTGGCCACCATTTCGGAGGATCGCCTTGGCGAGGCCACTGAGGTACTTTACGGGATGAAACTGTCCCTGCTGCGGGAACAGTAAAGCAGATCCTGTATCATAGCCCGGAATCGGCGCCTTATCGACCATCTGTACGTCGGTGAGTCCTGCCCGGTGGGCAGCTTCGAGCTCTTCTTCGAGATCGTCGCGACCCTGTCCGGGAGCCAGGAACAGATAGCCGTCGAGGCGTCTGAACTCGCAGTCAATTTCTTCCTCTTTGACAATCTGCTCGATCCGATCGACTGCGGCGCGGTGACTCTGCGCGGCTAAACGCGAGCCACGTTGGCCATGAAGCCGCTCCAATTTCCGGAAGCGATCATCCAGCGCAAAGCTGAGATGAGCGGTGGTACGGCCCGTTTCTCCGCCGGCGATGACCCCGTCGTCTAGAACCGTCACTGCGAGGCCGTCCTGAGAAAGTAGATAGGCAGTCGTCATGCCTGCAATCCCGGCTCCCACAATGCAGACGTTCGTTCTTGTTTCTTCCGTCAGCGGAGTTCCGATAGGGATGTCCGCTGTCGCAGTCCAGATAGAATCAGTCTTACCGGCATCGCTTTTCATAGTCAGCTCACTCGCATAGATGCCATATCTGGCGCAAGATTTCAATTAAATGCTTCCCCCTCTGCCGATTGACGACGTTTTGCCGCGGATCGTGGGGGCGTTCACAGCTTCGAGAAATCTTGTGATCGAGGCGCCACCCGGGGCTGGTAAGACGACACGCGTCCCGCCCGCGCTCCTCGATATCGTCCGTGCCGAGGTAGTTGTCCTGGAGCCGCGGAGGATTGCCGCACGCATGGCCGCGCGGCGTGTTGCGGAAGAACTTGGCGAGAAGGTGGGAGAAACCGTCGGATATCAAGTTCGATTCGAGGACGTCAGCGGCCCGCGTACTCGATTGCGCTTTGTGACGGAGGGCGTACTTACGCGGCGGCTGCTTAGCGATCCCGAGATTCGGGTGGTGTCTGCCGTAGTGCTGGATGAATTTCACGAGCGTCACTTGGATGCCGATCTCGCCCTCGCATTGTTGCGCCGACTCCAGAACACATCCCGACCCGACTTGAAGCTAATGGTGATGTCGGCTACTTTGAACGCCGGTCCGATTTCGGATTATCTCGATGGATGTCCTGTCGTCCGATCGGAGGGGCGAATGTATGAAGTTGCGATCTCATACACGCCGCATTCTCGGGAACCGCTCGAAGAGCAGGTGGCGGCGGCTGTAGCCAGGAGCGAGGACGATGGCGCCGTTCTGGTGTTTCTACCAGGAGCCGCTGAAATTCGGCGGTCGATGCGGGCCTGTGGAAAGGTCGTGGGCGACGCTTTGGTGCTGCCTCTCCACGGCGATCTGTCGCCTGAAGAGCAGGATCGCGCAGTGCTTCCTACGGGCCGTCGCAAGATCATTCTGGCTACCAACGTGGCTGAGAGTTCGATCACGATCGACGGCATCACGACGGTGATCGATAGTGGACTCGCTCGTATCGCGAGCGATTCACCCTGGACAGGATTGCCTACATTAGACGTTCAACGCATTTCGAAAGCTTCTGCGACTCAACGAGCGGGTCGCGCCGGACGGACTCGTCCAGGCCGCGCTATCCGTTTGTATACCGCTGACGACTTCCAGCGTCGGCCGGAGACGGATGTCCCGGAGATTCGGCGGCGTGAATTGTCTCAAACTGTGCTGGAATTGCGGGCTCTCGGAATTCTTAGCTTGGATTGGTTTGAGGCTCCTCCCGGTTATGCCTTAGAAGCCGCAGAGGCATTGCTCGATCGATTGGGCGCCGGGAACGATACAGCCGATCTTGCCAGGATGCCAGTACATCCACGGTTAGCAAGAATGATTCTCGAGGGCAACCGGCGCGGCGGCGGAGTGGAAGCATGCCGGTTGGCGGCTATCCTGAGCGCGGGCGATCGGTTTCAACAATTGGATGTTCTCGATGCCATTGAACAGGAAACGTCGTGGCGAACTCAGCAGATCGAGAAGCAACTTCGACGCCTTGTAAGGGCGCGCTCGAATCCGGGAGAGGCGGAAGAAGCACTGCGATTGGCTGTTCTTGCAGCGTTTCCCGATCGTGTTGCAAAACGTCGCACGGATACGGAGGTCCAATTATCGAATGGGAAAGCCGCCAAGCTCGCATCGGAATGGCGGAATGACCTGCTGGTGGCTGTCGATGTCGAAGAGCGCAGTGATGCCGATGCGCCGTTGATCAGGCTGGCATCCGAAGTCACGCCGGAAGCTCTCGTCGAATTGTTTCCTGAACGTATTGAGGAGCGAACAGAGCTTGTCTGGAACCGACAGTCGGAAAGGGTTGAAGCGAGCGCTGCGGTTTTGTTCGATGGATTGGCGATCGATGAAACACGCATCGCTGCTGACCCTGCTAGCGCCGCCCAGTTTCTCGCCGAGCGGGCCGTGGACGCGGGTCTCGAGAAGTTTGTGAACCCGGATGAAGTCAGGTCGCTTTTCGCACGTTCGGAATTCGCCTCCCAACACTCGAACCTGCCTCGACTGCAGGACGAAGACGCTGTAGAAGTCCTCAGGGAATTGTGCTCAGGGTTGCGAAGTTTTGCGGAACTACGGTCCGCGGCCGAGCAAGGATTTTTGGCGCTGCTCAAGGAGCGGACGGGCGGGGAACGCGCATTGAACGAGATTGCGCCGGAACGATTGCAGTTGAAAAACCGGCAAGTGAAGGTTCACTACGCGATCGGTCAGCAACCTTGGATCGCGTCTCGTTTGCAGGATTTCTTCGGTCTGACCGAAACCCCGAGAATTGCTAAGGGGAAGATCGCGGTGCTCGCTCATTTGCTGGCGCCGAATCAGCGCCCAGTGCAGATGACGTCCGATCTGAAGGGATTCTGGGAGCGTCTTTATCCGCAGGTCAGGCGCGAACTGGCGCGTCGTTATCCTCGTCATTCCTGGCCTGAGAATCCTACCGCCTAAGCGCGGAAACTGCTCTGCTAGTTTGGTGTTTGGCTAATGATTTCGTTTTCTAACATCAATAAGCAGTACGGTAAGCAATTAGTTTTCGTTGACGCTTCCTTTCAGTTGAATCCCGGTGAGAAGGTTGGCTTGGTCGGTCCGAACGGAGCGGGGAAGACGACGCTCTTTCGAATGGTCGTGGGAGAGGAGAGCCCGGACGAAGGTGACGTCACCGTCCCGAAGAGGCTGACGATCGGGTATTTCCGCCAGGACGTTGAAGAGATGACCGGACGCTCTGTGCTCGATGAAGCGATCGCGGGCAGCGGGCGCGTTGGGGATTTGCATCACGAACTCGAAGCTCTGCAGCAAGCGATGGAGGATCCCGAGCAGTCCGATCATATGGACCGAATCCTCGCGCGCTTTGGTGAGGTCCAGGAAGAGTATGAGCATCTCGATGGCTATGCGCTCGAGGCGCAAGCCCGCGAAGTGCTGCATGGACTTGGCTTCAAGGATGAGCAGATTGACGGAGATGTCGGAGCACTGTCGGGCGGATGGAAGATGCGCGTTGCTCTTGCGCGAGTGCTGCTCGGAAGGCCCGATGTGCTGTTAATGGACGAACCGACGAATCACCTCGATATCGAATCCATTATCTGGTTGGAGCAGTTCCTCAAATCGTTCCAGGGAGCGCTCCTGATGACCTCGCATGACCGCGAGTTCATGAACCGGCTGGTGTCGAAGATTGCCGAAATTGACGCGGGCGAGATCGTTTCCTATAGCGGTAATTACGATTTCTATGAGCGCGAACGGACGATCCGCGAGACAAACCAACAGGCAGCGTTCGCACGGCAACAGTCGATGTTGGCCAAGGAACAACGATTCATCGAACGGTTTAAGACTCATGCTGCCAAAGCCGCTCAGGTGCAGAGCCGGATCAAGGCGCTGGACAAGATCGAGAAGATCGAGTTGCCCAAGAAGCGCCAAGTTGTGAAGTTCGACTTCCGAGTGCCGCCGCGTTCAGGCGACCAGGTGGCCGTGCTCGAAGATCTACACAAGAGTTACGGGTCACGCACAGTCTACGACGGTTTCAGTCTCACCATCCGCCGCGGGGAACGCTGGGCCGTCATGGGGAGAAATGGGGCCGGGAAGACAACGCTACTCAAGATGATCGCGGGCGCAAGTAAGCCGGATTCGGGAAACGTGCGCCTTGGCGCCAGTCTGAACATGGGTTACTTCGCGCAACAATCGCTCGACGTGCTGGACCCGAACCTGACGATCATTGAACAGCTTCAGAAGGACTTTCCGAAGGACGGCTTGGGTTCGCTTCGCACACTGGCCGGAGCGTTCCAGTTCTCAGGCGACGATGTAGATAAGCCCATCCGGGCTCTTTCCGGAGGCGAAAAGTCCCGGCTCGCCATGGCGAGGATGCTTTACGACCCGCCGAATTTCCTTGTTCTCGACGAGCCTACGAATCACTTGGATTTGGCCACGAAGGAGATGCTGGTCGATGCGCTGAAAGGGTTCGAAGGAACCATGATCTTCGTATCGCACGATCGCATGTTTTTGCGGGGCCTTGGATCTCGCGTTTTGGAACTTGGTGGAGAGAGCGGTACAGATCGCGAGCCTCGTGTGTATCCGGGATCTTATGTCGAATACGTACAAGCGCTCGGGCATGAAGCGCCGGGAATCTATGCTTGAAGGCGATGTGTTGCAGAGTTTACAAGAGGGTGGTCCGGGCAGTTATGTCGTGCCCAACAACAAGCTTCTTTAAACGTGCGAAAGACACCAGTTTTCCAACCTGAGGTTTCTACGAAGATCTCCCACATTCTTGCGAGGCCGAAATGCGGATCTTTAGGAGCGACAATGGCCACGCAAGCGTTAGGCGCGCTCTCGGAGAGCGTTTCTTCGACGCGGGCAAGATCGCGAATTTCATTCATAGTCAGGTCCAATTCCTGTGTCTCTTGAAAATCGACAATGGCGAACAGTACTGCTTTCAGACGGTTGAGATCCAGCGTCGCTTTCGCCTCGAAAATCTCTGAGGCTTTCACCGTGCCTGACCCGACGCATAGCAGGCATGTATCATCTTCCGTTAACGTTGCATAAAACATCAGAGATTAACGCGAGAAATGCGCGGTCGCTAGCTCGAAATCGATATCATTATTCCGGCTAGTATCGATGCCTACATGTGCTCGCTGTGACATTCCGCTTGATGCCAACTCCTCCGTCTGCTCGCAATGTGGCGAAGTCGTGGATGCAGTTGTAATCACACGAACAGTAGCTTCTAACGCGCGGTTGGATACCGTAAGCCCGACTCCAGATGGGAGCCGGTTTGTACCCGGCACAGTGATCGCCGAACGTTACCGGATCATTGCGCTGCTGGGGCGAGGAGGAATGGGAGAAGTCTATCGGGCCGACGATCTGACTCTTGGCCTACAGGTAGCTCTGAAGTTTTTGCCTGCATCGCTTTCGAGAAATGAAGACGCCCTTCGACGTTTTCGCAATGAGGTGCGTGTTGCACGGCAGGTATCGCATGCCAACGTGTGCAGGATCTATGACGTGGGAGAGGCGAACGGAATTTACTTCCTGTCGATGGAGTATGTCGATGGCGAAGACCTTGCCTCTCTTCTTCGCCGTATCGGCAGACTTCCCTCCGACAAAGGTCTCGAGATCGCCCGCAAATTGTGCGCCGGCTTAGCTGCCGCCCACGAAAAGGATGTCCTTCATCGCGATCTGAAACCCGGCAATGTGATGCTCGATGGCCGCGGACATGTTTTGCTTACGGACTTCGGGCTCGCGGGGCTGGCCGACGACATTCGCGGCGCCGACATTGCCAGCGGCACACCGGCATACATGGCTCCGGAGCAGTTGACGGGCAAGGAAGTTTCCACCCGCAGTGACATCTACGCTCTCGGACTTGTATTGTACGAGTTGTTCACCGGCAGGCGTCCTCACGAAAGTGACTCACTTCCGGAACTGCTGCGGCTCAAGCATGAATCCGTTCCGGAGAGTCCGTCGTCGTTCGCTCGCGACCTCGACCCGGCGATTGAGAACGTCATTCTCAGGTGCCTCGAAGCCGACCCTCAGTCGCGGCCGTCATCTGCGCTTGCTGTCGCTGGCGCGCTACCGGGCGCTGACCCGCTTGCTGCCGCGTTAGCAGCAGGTGAGACTCCTTCTCCGCAAATGGTCGCGGCCGCGGGCGAAGGCGCTGTGCTCTCTACTCGCTCCGCAATCGCGCTGTTTGGCCTGACGATTGTTGGGATCATCGTCTCGACAGTGATGGCGCTTCGGACGAGCGCGATCGAACGAATCGCGCCGGACTTCCCGCCTCAAGTGCTGGCTCACAAGGCGAAAGATTTGATCGCAAGCTTGGGATATAACTCCCGGCCGGCCGATGCGACAGGCGAGTTCTATTGGTATGACCCTCTTGTGAGCCATGTGGCCGAGAACGAGAAACCAACGCCCAGATGGACTGAGCTCTTACGCGGCAGTCCGTCGGTGCTGCGGTATTGGTACCGGCAAAGCGATCAACAAATGACCGGCGTGGCCTTCCATTCGGATTTGCTCATACCGGGACTCGTGACACTTGATGATCCGCCTCCAGTCCTTTCGGGAATGGTGACAGTTCACCTCGATGCAAGGGGGCGGCTGATTCGCTTTGAGGCTGTTCCGCCGCAACTGCTCGACGCTGCACGTGCGACAGGGACATCCGTTAACTGGGAACCGCTGTTTGCGGCAGCCGGTTTGGACGTCACGAAGTTAAGCAGTACCGAGCCGCAGTGGACGTGGCTTGCAACGTCCGATACCCAAGTGGCTTGGAAAGGATCGTGGCCTGGGAGCATTCGGCCTGTTCGTGTGGAAGCAGCAGCGCTACGCGGCAAGCCGGTAGCCTTCGCTCTGCTTGGGCCCTGGGACAAACCGGACAGGATGCCCCAGCAAAATGACGGCGATTGGAAGGCTGGTCTGACGGCGGGGATCTATGGAGGATTGATGCTCGGGATCTGCGTCGTTTCTGCATGGCTTGCCCGCAGAAACCTGTTGGCAGGACGCGGTGACCGGCGCGGCGCCTTTCGACTGGCTGTGTTTGTCTTCCTGGTGCACATGGCGCTATGGATGACGCAGTCGCATATCGTTTCTTCGAGCGTGCTCGGAATGTTTCTTCTGGCGCTTTGCACGGCGCTCTTTTATGGGGTCATTCTGTGGACGGTTTACCTTGCCCTGGAACCGTATGTGCGTCGGCACTGGCCACGCACGCTGATTTCGTGGACACGTTTGTTGAGTGGTCAGTGGCGCGACCCGATCGTTGGGCGGGATGTGCTGATCGGCGCTCTACTCGGAACTGCGTGGCTATTGACGGGACGGATCTTCGACGTTATCGGTGGAGGCTTCTACGATCCTGCGCCGACATGGACCGATCAACGCCTGCTCGGCGGGACCAGGGAAGCGATTGGATGCTGGCTGGCGCGCGGGCCGCACCACATGAGAGACGGACTGCTGTTTTTCGCTCTTTTGTTTCTGCTGCGCGTGATATTGAAACGCCAGTGGCTTGCGGCAACCGTATTCATTCTGATCCTGACGGCTCCGCTCGCGCTACCAGGTTCTACGCCGTGGCTTGGCATTAGCTTAGGCGTCATCGTTTATGGCCTCGCGGCGATCGTGGTGCTTCGATATGGACTACTCGCGTTAACTGCGGCCTTCTGCGTTGCAGGACTGATCGGCTCGCCGCTGTCTCTACATACGGATGCATGGTACTTCGGCAACGTGGCGTTCCTGTATGGGTCCGCAATCGCGCTTGCGGCCTGGGCGTTTTATACCTCGACGGGACGGGGTCGATTCTTACGCTTCTCTTGATCTGGAGTCATCCCAGCGCTGCCTGTGTGTCGTGTTTTTGAAGGCACTGAGGACAGATCATCTCTCTGGGGAAACCAGACATTCTGGAGGGATTGATCGCCGCGATAGCATCGTCGATGCCGCAAAAATAGATCGCGCCAGACCCCGTCTCAGTTTCCCGTTCAATCAAGTGAATGAATCCGAGCGGCATTAAACCCACGATCCGTCATCGGACTATCGCTCGTCAAGACAACTGTCACCGTAACTTAGACACTGACCGCTGAGACGGAGTATATGGGAGGCAGGTGTTCTGCCAGTGTTTCCCAGGAATCGCCCGAATCGCGCGTGTAGAACAACGAACCGCCGGAAGTTCCGAAGTAGACTCCCGCCTCATCCCGATCGTCGGCATCCATTGCTTCGCGCAAGACCAACACGTATGCATTGGTTTGTGGCAGGCCATTGGAAAGAAGGTCCCAAGTGTCGCCGCCATCGCGGCTACGCGCGACGCGCAATTGGCCGTTGGGCACGAATCTTTCTTCGGACGAAGCTATCGGAATCGTGAAAAGCGTGCGAGGCTCAGAGGCCGGAACTGCTAGCGCAAAGCCGAAGCGGGAAGGCAACGATTCGCAGATGTCCGTCCATTCCGACGCGCCAAATGACGATCGATAGACGCCGCAGTGGTTCTGTTGGTAAAGGGACTCATGGTCACGCGGGTGAGATCGGAGTTTGTGTACGCATTGGCCGACTTCCGGGTACTTATCAGGCATGAAGTCGGCCAGCACTCCTTTATTGAATGGCTCCCATGTGGCGCCGCCATCGGTCGTCCGGAAAGCGCCGGCGGCCGACATGCCAATCACCATCCGTCCGCCTCCAAGACACTCGATGGAATGAATCATCATCCCGCCGGCTCCCTCGCTCCACTGCTCGCGAGTGGAGTGGCGTGACATTCCTTCGACCATTTCCCATTCCTTTCCGCGGTTGCGACTACGAAAGAGAACTCCAGGATCGCCGCCTAAATACAGCGTGCCGGGTTCATCGTCCGCGCCGGGAGCGATGTGCCAAAGTCGCTTAAGGCTTGCGTCGGGAATAGACGAGACGGAGAGACCTTCCTCGGCGAGCTGCCAGGTTTTGCCGCCATCGTAGCTCGCCTGGAGATGTGGGCCGAACCATGCCGACCCGGTGGTTGCATAGACGCTCGAGGGATCGCGGGGATCCTGCATCACATGATTCACTTCGAGACCGGTGAAGAAGGGGCCTTCGGCGTCCCAATGGCGGCGATCGCGACTCCGAAAAACGAAAGCCCCTTTCCGTGTTCCAACCCAGATATTGACTGAAGTGTTGTCCGCCATCGAGAATTTAGTCTATCTCGCGATGAGTCCCGATATCGCTCCTGCATTCAGACCGGAGAGAATCTGCTCGGCTTGTCCAGGGTCGCCAAGCGCTTCGACCATAACGTTCGCCACTCGTGTTGTGGAGCCCGCTGAATAGACCGGCTTGAATGACGATCCCTGGCGGTTCCACGCCCCATATGCCAACAGAGTCTTCTTTGGGCTGGTCAGGGCGACGTTGGCGCTTGCAAGCTGGCCAGTTTCGGCGCCATTCGGGACGTCGAAGCCGAAGCCGTTCACGTTGATCTTTAAGCGCACTTCAGTCGAGACGTCTTTGGTGGTTTCATATTGCTCTTTGCTAAGCGCGTCGATCTGTGGAGCGATCGAAGCCAAGTGCGCCTGACGGATTTCGTGCGCTTTCTTGGTCATCTCCTTGCTTTGCTCGGCAAGTTTCGTGGCCTGTTCCTTGTCGGTCGCCATGAGCTTGCGCGCTTGTCGATCGAGATCTCGGCCCGTGCGCGCGATTTCGTCGTATTCCGCCTGCTTATCGGCGGGGAGTTGTTTCAGTGCTGCAATGCGTTTCCGATGCTCTGCCTCGACCGCATCGAGCTTGGCAATGGCGTCTTTCGAAAAGAACCGCACTTCGTACGAGGCGCGCAACGGGAACTTGCCCGAGCCCGTGCAAACGCTCCCGGGAGCACTGATTCGCGTTCTGTCCTCAAGGGTCCAACCTGCCGGGGCTGCCGGGAGTGCTGCTTTTACAGCGTCCAGGGTTTGTACATAGAACTGTTTTTCTTCCGCGGTAGTATCCCGCGATCCGTCGATACAGTCGGCCCAGATGGGCATTACAAAGAGAGCGGTGAAAGTGAATAAAGATCGTAAGATCATAAATGTGTCTGTTGATTAACGCGCGATTCGCGGGCTTCCGGGCGCATGCGAGATACTGTTCGAAGATGAAAGGTTTCTTTGTAGTACTCGCCCTGGCCGTCGCCGCGACGCTCGGATTCGCAGAGACCGCGGGAGGCATTAAATGGAATGCGCCGGCTGCGTGGAAAGCTCAGGCGCAACGTCCGATGCGGGCTGCGACCTATACGGTCCCCAAAGCATCGGGAGACTCTGAAGATGGGGAATGCGCTGTTTTTTACTTTGGACCCGGCCAAGGTGGCGGTGTCGACGCAAACATTAAGCGCTGGATCGGTCAGTTCGATGCGCCAGCGGGAGGTCCTGCAGACAAGTTGGCGAAAACCACAAAGGCGACCGTCGGCGGGTTCCCTGTCACAAGAATTGATCTGACAGGCACGTACAAAACGTCAGCGGGACCCATGATGCAGTCGACCGGTTCCAAGCCTGGATACCGCCTGCTGGGCGCAATCGTCGAAGGTCCCGAAGGCGCTGTCTTCTTCAAGTTCACCGGACCCGCAAAGACGGTCGCGGCGAACCAGGCAGCCTTCGAGACTTTGATAAAATCCGTTTCGAAATAAGACCCCCGGCCAGAGGAATTCCTTCGGCCGGGAGTTCGTTTACGATGCTTTGGCGACTTGTACCAGCGAGGTCTCGATCAGGATTCCGCCCATGTACTCGTAGTCGGTCAGCGACGGACCCCAACTGCCATCGAACCACTTGTGATAGAGAGCCGAGTCTGTACCCGTGACGAAGACATCAAGTCTCCCAGGCGCCCAACTGACTACTTTGGGTTCGCCCTGAATGACTCCACCCATGCCTTCGTAGTCGGTCAGGGACGGACCCCAACTGCCATCGAACCATTTGTGATACAGAGCCGAGTCAGTACCGGTGACGAAAAGATCGAGCCGCCCGGGCGCCCAACTGACCACCTTCGGCGAACTCGTGCAAACGCCACCCATGTTCTCGTAGTCCGTCAGCGATGGGCTCCAACTGCCATCGAACCACTTGTGATAGACAGCCTGATCTGTGCCCAGTACGAACACATCCAGACGGCCCGGCGCCCAACTGACAGCTTCGACATCGCCATGAATTGCGCCACCCATGTACTCCCAGTCAGTTAGGGATGGACCCCAACTGCCGTCGAACCACTTGTGATACAGCGCTGAATCAAGTCCTACGGCGAAGATGTCGAGGCGTCCTGACGCCCAACTGACGATCTTAGGAGTTCCGATGATGTTTCCACCCATGTACTCCCAGTCGGTGAGAGATGGACTCCAGGAACCGTCGAACCACTTGTGATAGAGCGCGCCGTCCGTGCCGATCACAAATACGTCGAGTCTTCCGGGTCCCCAACTAACGGCGCGTGGAGTGCTGCGACAGACGCCGCCCATGGACTCGAAGTCAGTCAGGGATGGACTCCAACTTCCGTCGAACCATTTGTGATAAACGGCGCGATCGGCGCCAGTAAGGAAAACATCCAGCCGGCCGGGGGCCCAGCTAACGACTTCCGGTTGGGAAGTACAAATGCCGCCCATAGCTTCGTAGCCGGTTAGGGATGGACCCCATGAGCCGTCAAACCACTTGTGGAAGAGACCCATGTTCGTGCCGAGCACGAAAGCGTCGAGACGCCCAGGCGCCCATGAAACCACCTGACCTGCCGGCCGCGAGGCCACCGTAGTTACAGCGCCGAGTCCTGCCATCGTCGCTACGGCCGCGATGTTCATACGCAGGATCTGCTCAGCGAGCGCGTAGTCGATATGCGCCAGCGTATCGTTGGCGGTGTGTATGTTCGTGTTGGCGCTGTCGGCTCCCTCAATCGTGAGAACGGCAGGGATCAGCGCATTCAGGAATGGAACGTGATCGCTGCCAAAGGGATTCAACGAACTTTGGACCGTCAGCGTTGTATAGTTTGCCGCGGCTTCGGCGAGAGTGTCCATCATGCTCTGGGACAGCGCCGCGCCTTCGAGCAAAACCGTCGGCCCTGGTGTTCCGTTGCTTGAGGCGATCATGTCCATGTTGAGGACGGCCCGTGTGCGGGCTTTATCAACCGCCGACAGCTGAGCTACATGATGCTTGCTCCCAAACAGACCTTGCTCTTCGCCTCCGAAAAGGATGAAGCGCAGATCGTGTACCGTCGGCGTAGTGGAAAGGACGGCGGCGATTTCAAGGACTCCCGTCGCGCCGCTGCCGTTATCGTCTGCCCCGGGAGCATCGGCATTCGGACCGTCCGGCAGATTCACGGAATCGAGATGCCCGATAACAAAAACCAGATCGCGCGGCCCAGTCCCAGAGCCTTTGCGCTCGGCGACGATGTTCCTCGAAGTTCCCGAACCGACGGTGACGTTCTCAGTTGTTACGGTATACCCGAGCGCCTCAAACTGTGTGCGTGCCCAATCGGCTGCCGTCAGGAACTCCGGACTCAAGGAATGGCGGGTACGAAAACTCGCCAGATGCTCGAGATTTGCTTGGTACCGAGCAGTTGAGAGATTTCCAAGGAGCGAAGTGATTGCGGGATCTGCGGCGCGCTGCACCGAATGAACGGTATCGGTGATCCGGGAGTTGCGTGGCAGCGAGCGGATCGTCCAGCAGCACTCATCGGGATCGGTAAAGCGCTTCACTTCGCATGAAGTCATATCGACGATTAAGTGCCGGCCGCGTTCCAGGACAACGCGAGCATCGGGATGCGAAATACGAAACGTGTCGCCGACCTGGATGACTAAGTGAAGCCGGCCTTGCGCAGCATCTCGAAGACCGGCCGCGTCTTCTTGTTCAGACCACTCGATGGTTGTATCGCCGATAGAAGTCCAGGACGAGGGTGTCGCCCTCGTCGATATATCAGCATTCGGTACGAGGCTGTATTTCACCATGAACGCACCTCCAAAATAGAATCGTCCACGCGCACGATCTCAAGGTTTCCACCGGCCATTTGCAGCCGGTTCTGCTCATTCATCTGCCAGCGGCCAGGTTGCGGCGTCGGCGCATCGCCGCGGCCGATCGCGTAGCGGATGGACGTGCCATCGGGACGGAACTCGATTCCTGCGCGGCCTCGCGCCGGAGGAAATGGATATTCTGCCGGACGGAAAACTTGAATGTCGCCGTGGTCTTCTTCGAAAGAGTGTTGCCAATGCTTGAACAGTTGTGATGGGGCCGTATGTGTTGACATTTTATTGACCTCCTGACAATCAAAGATCGCGCCCCGACGAAGAAAAACTCTTTCGACGGGGCGCGACTTGTTCACGATGCCTTGGCGACCGGCGCCTGAGGCGCGACCGGCGGCGCGCTTCTGCCGGCTTCGATCAGGATCCCGCCCATGTATTCGTAGTCCGTTAGCGATGGACTCCAACTGCCATCGAACCACTTGTGATACAGGGCCGAGTCTGTACCGGTGACGAAGACATCCAATCGTCCCGGAGCCCAACTGACCACCTTCGGTTCGCCCTGAATGATTCCACCCATGTTTTCGTAGTCAGTTAGAGAAGGTCCCCAACTGCCATCGAACCATTTGTGATACAGAGCCGAGTCAGTACCGGTGACGAAGAGATCGAGTCGCCCAGGCCCCCAACTGACGACCTTCGGCGAGCTGGTGGAAATGCCACCCATGTTCTCGTAGTCCGTCAGCGACGGTCCCCAACTGCCATCGAACCACTTGTGATAGACAGCCTGGTCTGTGCCGAGTACGAACACATCCAGACGGCCCGGCGCCCAGCTCACAGCTTCGACATCGCCATGAATTGCTCCGCCCATGTACTCCCAGTCAGTCAGGGATGGTCCCCAACTGCCGTCGAACCACTTGTGATACAAGGCCGAGTCAAGACCGACGACGAAGATGTCGAGTCGACCTGACGCCCAACTCACGATCTTGGGAGTTCCGATGATGTTGCCACCCATGTACTCCCAGTCGGTGAGAGATGGACTCCAGGATCCATCGAACCACTTGTGATAGAGCGCTCCGTCTGTGCCGATCACAAACACATCGAGTCTTCCGGGTCCCCAACTTACGGCGCGTGGAGCGCTGCGACAGACACCGCCCATGTACTCGAAGTCAGTCAGGGAAGGACCCCAACTTCCGTCGAACCACTTGTGATAAAGCGCGCGATCGGTACCGGTGAGAAAAACGTCAAGGCGGCCGGGAGCCCAGCTCACGACCTCCGGTTGAGAGGTACAGATGCCGCCCATAGCTTCATAGTCGGTGAGGGATGGACTCCATGAGCCGTCAAACCACTTGTGGAAGAGGCCCATGTTTGTGCCGAGCACGAATGCATCGAGACGCCCAGGCGCCCACGACACGATCTGACCTGCCGTTTTCGAGCTCGTGGCAGCGGCGGTTACCAGGGATGCGCGTGGTCCCGCCAGACAAGCTTCCATGCGGGCGAGCTGTCCGACGGTAAACATGATCATCCCGGCATCGTCGGTGTAGTCCATGTAGTTCACGAACATGTCGCCGTTGGGTCCGTTGTTGCAGCTTATTTTCGGGAACACGGGCATCCCTGTGTTCTCCCCGCCTTGATTCGGAGTGTCATCAACCTGGTCAGATCCTGAGCAGCCGGCGCCGTCATCGCCCCAGATGTGAAATAGATCGAAGAAGTGTCCGATCTCATGCGTCGCGGTCCGGCCCAGATGAAATGGAGCCGTCGCCGTGCCGGTATTGCCGAAGCCGGTATAGGTGATGACAACGCCGTCGGTTTCAGGCGGACCGCCCGGGAACTGCGCATAACCCAGTAGCCCTCCGGAGAGTCTGCACACCCACATGTTCAGATATTTGGACGTATCGATTGGATCGGCGCCGCCGGTCGCGGCGGATTTTACAGAATCGTCACCACCGAATGACGTGCGGGTTGTTTGCGTTCGCGTGACTTGGGCAAGCTGGAACTCGATATTGCAGTCTGCGACCAGCGGCTGCCAGACTGCCGGCACGCCGGCAACGTCGGGGTTTAATTTTCGGAAATCCCGGTTCAGTACATCGATTTGACTCTGAATTTGCGCGTCGGAGATGTTCTCCGCAGCCGTGTTATAGACAACGTGAACGACGACTTGAATGGTCGAGACGCCTGCCCGTGTCGCGGCTGTTCCCATACGGTAGGACCGTACGAGTTGCATGATCTCGTTTTCAACCTGTGAGCGAGCCTCAGCGTATCCAGGTACTTCGGCCAAAAGCCGGCGGTGGTTTTCCATCGTGGCGCAACGGCGCGTGGTAGGAGCGCCTGTGTCCGTGCCGCCGGGCCCTTGGGGAGGTCCGCCATAACGCTTCGGAGCATTCATGCCGCCTGTTGTTGTGGGCATACGTTTCGGGCTGGCAATACTGAGGGGTCCTCGATAATTCATTGCCCCGCCGGATTCGGACATCTTATTGGGTTTAGGCGCCATACGGGCGCTACCGGCGGACGACGGATTAGACATTTCGTTTCCTGCCTGGACGGAATCTTCCATTCGCGGTCGGTTCATCCCCGAGGCTGAAGACATGGCGTTCGCTGGGGAATTCTCTGACTCCGGCGACATTGCATTAGATGAATTGTGTTTTGTTGGCTTGCGCATGAAACCTCCTGTTTCGCGGCAAATCGCGCAGGAAATAACTGATCCTCGAATAATCAGTTCTCTCCGTGCCTTAGTAGGCGAAGGAACGCGAAAAAGCACGCCAGTTTCTTGGGAATATATTTTTTGATAACGGTGTTAATATCCGGTATCTTACGGCGCGCCGCGTCGGTGTGTCCTAAGCCCTTAGGCCATTGCCTTCCACGTGGGTCGCGCATATGATGGTAACCTCGCAGTTCGTTTGGGGACAGGTGGGACGGTTTAAGTTTGTTCAACTCAGGGGGAATCCATGTGGATTAAGTCTCTTGCGCGCCTCTGCTTCGGCGCGCTTTGCTAGCATCCGCGCTTCATGCGCAAACTGCCGGGAACCGGAACGCTGGTCGGCACAATCACCGATAACTCAGGGGCTGTCATGAGCGGCGTCAAAGTATCGGTCGTAAACACGGAAACATCGTTTACGTCTGAAACCGTCACTTCGGCCGAGGGCGCTTACCAGGTTCCGTACCTGGCGCCGGGGATCTATCGCGTCACCATCGAAACGCCAGGCTTCAAGCGCTACCTGCGTGAAGGCCTCCAGATTCGCACAGGCGAAATCCCACGTATTGATGTTCAGCTCGAAGTCGGCGCCGTATCCGAAAGCATTCGGGTGGAAGGTTCCGCTCCTCTCATTGATACGGAAACCGCGCAAGCCGGACTGGTGTTGTCAGGAGATCAGCTTCTGAAGATTCCGGTCAGCCAGAAGCGCGCGATCCGCATGACGTTTTACTATCCCGGCGCACAACCGATGAGTGGCTTTCATATTCTCGGTCAGCGCGCACGAGCCATGGGTTACACCGTCGATGGCATCAATGGCAAAGAGCCCGGTGTCGGCAATATCGGCGGCACAAACGAGCAAATCTCAACTACCCAGGATGCCTTCGAAGAAGTGAAACTGCACACCACCGGCACGCCGGCCGAGTATGGCCATGCGGCAGGCGGTCTGATGTCAATCGTCTTCAAATCCGGCACGAATCAGATGCACGGATCGGTGGAAGATCGCTTTATCGCCCGGCAGATGATTCATCGTTCGTATCTCGAGCAGCTGCCGCGCACGAACCCCTTCACGTATCACGAGACGACGCTCCTCTTCAGCGGTCCGTTGAATATTCCGAAGGTCTACAAAGGAACCAACAAGACTTTCTGGCTTGCAGGTTGGGAGCAGCATTTTGAGAACGCGGGAACCGCAGGAGCGATCACCACTGTTCCTACCGCGGCGATGTATAACGGCGACTTTTCCTTTGCCGGCCAAGCGAATCCGCGTCCGCTACCGATCTACGATCCCGCGACAACTCGAATTAGTGAATGGTACCTGGACGCGCCAGCCGTTCGCAAACAATCAGATCCCACGCAGCCGCTTCGATCCAGCTGTGCAGAAATTTCTCGGGATGACGCCTTTTGCCTCCGCGAATCAACCGGGAATACCCGGCGCTCAGTTCCCGACCCAGAATCTGGTGGAGAATCAGATCAAGCAGATCCGGCGCATCCGCTGGGACGGCAAGATTGACCACCAGTTCACTTCGAACCACCGGATGTACGGGCGTTATTCGCAGGCGCGGCACCGCGCCTGGAAGGGCGACTATCAGGCTCAGTTCGCATGGCGTGACCTCGACACAAACGCCACGAACGCTCCTGTCGATCACTACAACGGTGTTATCTCCGACATTCTGATTCTGAGTCCCACACTTAGTAACGAGTTCCGTGGTGGCTTTAACCGCCGCGAGCGGTATGAAACACCGGCAACAGCCAATGGCGATTGGGGTACAAAGCTGGGAATTCCGAGGATCGATGGCTCTACCTTCCCGAATTTCAATCTCGGTGGAGCGGTAGCCGGATTGGACGGTTCTACGGCCGCAGGGCTGCGTAGTTTCCAGAACATCGGTGAGGATTTCACGTTCCAGGACAACGTGACGAAGGTAGCCGGGAAACATACGTTCAAAGGCGGCTATGAGTTGATCCGCACGCGCTATAACGGAACAACGGGACCCTTGCCTGGTGGCACCTATACCTTCGGCGGCACAGACCTGCCGTTTACACCGAACACCGGCAATACGTTCGCAGCGTTCCTGCTCGGTAGCGTTACACAAGCCACCTACACGCAGGATTACGCCGCATGGCTGCCGCGATGGTGGGGACATCAATTCTATTTTCAGGATGATTGGAAACCGGTTCGCGGATTGACACTCAACCTTGGCGTCCGCTGGTCATATGAGTCGCCGTATCAGACCAAATACGGGCAACAGTCGCAGTTTGATCCCACTGCGAGAGATCCGCTTACGGGAAGGCCCGGGGCCATCCTTCATCCTACCGGCTCGCTCGCGAATAAGGATCTGAATAACTTCGCTCCGCGCCTTGGTTTGGCATGGAGCTTCAAACCGAATTTTGTGTTCCGGGCGTCGTTCGGAATGATCCACCAGGATATTCAGGCGACCCAAACGTATATCCAAAATGACGAATATCTCGCGACCGCCACGCTGCAATCGCCAGTCGGCGACCCGCGGCCGATCTTCCGCCTGTCTGACGGTCCTCCGCCATTCCAGTTCAATGTGAACCAGGACGGTTCGGTACCGTTCGTCGGTACCAACTATTCCAGCCGCAATGCCAGTTGGTATGACCCGAATCTACGGATGCCCTACGTGATGAGTTGGTCGGGCGGCATTCAATGGGGCTTCCGTAATAATTGGGTACTCGAAACGTTGTACCAGGCGCAGTCGGGCGTTGGCCTGATTAACACGTGGGACACGAATCGGATCCCACTCAACATTTCGAACGACCCTGCAGTGCTGAATACGATCTTCACCGCGTCGCAGAACTACAAACCGTATCCGCAGTTTGGCGCCGTGAACCTGATCTCGAACTTCGGGCACAATACGTATCACGGTGGCACCGTTCGTGTCGAAAAGAGGTACTCGGCCGGCCTGGTTTTAAACGCCTTCTACACGTTCCAGAAAACGATCACGGACAACGAAAATGAAACCGGCGTCGGCGGGGTCGACTACTACAATCGCCGCCTCGAAAAGGGTTTGGCGAGCTACAGCATCGCGCATCGTTTTGTGAATGTCTTGTCGTACGAACTGCCCTTCGGTACTGGCCGCGCCTTCATGAACGGGGGCGGATTCACGAACCAGCTTTTTGGTGGATGGGAAGTCACGTGGACCCAAACGCTGCAAGCTGGTCTGCCGTATACCGTCACGCAAACGGCCAGTCCGAATCGCTATTTGCCGATGGGAACGCAACGGCCGAACATCATCACCAGCCACAAAGAGGCTGTGAATCAGGACTGGGAAATCGGCGAAAACCGCTTCCCGACGTCCGCCCAAAATCCCTACGCGAATTTCGGTTCGTTTGCCTACCCGGCGGCGTTCACGGTGGGCAATCTAGGGCGAAATACCTTCATCGGACCGGGACTGAACTGGACTCAGCTTTCGCTCACCAAGTACTGGAATATTGGCGAGCGCGCGCGCTTCCAAATCCGTCTTGACGCGAACAACTTCCCGTTCAAACAGCCCCAGTTCGACAACCCACAGTCGCAGTTCAACGGGAACAGTCCTGCCTCGTTCGGCCGGATCACGGCGACACGCGGATCGTTCTCCGACGTGGGCACTGCCAACGGGCACATGCTCATCGTTGGTAAGTTCCAGTTTTGACCCGTTAGCGGGGTAACTTAAGCAGTAGTAGGATGCGCCATGTTTGAGAGAACAATGAAGAGATTCATTGCCTGCCTTGCTGCAGGCTCCCTTCTGGTTGCAACCGAGCAGCCGCTCGCGCCGCTCGGGACGTACAAGCCTGCCGAAAGGCGGCATTGGGCGTTCCAACCGCGCAAGGACGTTGCCCCGCCTTCCTCCCAGGGTTCGCCGATTGACGCGTTCCTTCTGGCCGCATTGAAAAAGAATGACTTAAAGCCAGCGCCCCCTGCCGATCGTGTCACGCTAATCCGTCGCATCACCTTTGACCTGCACGGGCTTCCGCCGACCCCGGAAGAGGTGGACGCCTTTGTGCGCGACAAATCGCCGAAAGCGTGGGAAAACCTTGTCGACCGGCTCCTCGCCTCCCCTCGCTACGGCGAGCAGTGGGGACGCCACTGGCTGGATGTGGTTCGTTTCGCCGAATCGGACGGCTATGAGTACGACATGCATCGTCCGGACGCCTACCGTTACCGCGACTACGTAGTTCAGAGCTTTAACGAAGACAAACCCTACGACCAGTTTGTAAAAGAACAACTTGCCGGGGATGAGATCGATCCAAAGGACAATACCCTGCTGGTCGCAAGCGGCTTCAATCGTTTGGGTCCGCTTCGTAAAAATACCGGCAATCAAGATGTGGCCAGTTCGCAGAACGAAGTGCTGACTGAGATGACCAATATCGTAGGGTCAGCATTTCTCGGTGTGACGGTCGGCTGCGCCCGCTGCCACGACCACAAGTTCGATCCCTTCCGGCAGACAGACTACTACCGGATGCAAGCGCACTTCGCGCAGCTTCAGCCAAATGACCTCGTCCTGGCGACCAAGGAAGAACAGGACGCCTGGAAGGCGAAGGCGACGCCGGTCGAGCAGGAGATGCGCAAGCTTCAGTCTGCAATGCGCCGCGCTCCCGAGGCCGAGAAGGCCAAGATCGAGTTGCAGATCGAAAGCCTGGAAGACAAAATCCCGGCGCCGCTTCCGGCTATTTACACCGTCTCGGATAACGCCCAGAAAGCCGCTCCGATCCACGTGCTCGCCCGGGGCGATTACCAAAGTAAGGGGCCAAAAGTCGGTCCACGGCCTCTTGGAGTTTTGCTGGAAGATGGCGCTCCCGAAGCGCCGCTCGACATCGAGAAACCGAGACTGAAACTGGCCGAGTGGATTACGGAACCGTCGAATCCGCTGACAGCGAGGGTCATGGTCAACCGGATCTGGCAGTTTCACTTCGGACGCGGTCTCGTATTCACGGCGAATGACTTCGGCCGTATGGGGACTCCGCCGTCGAATCGCGACCTGCTCGACTACCTCGGCAACCAATTCATCGCCGCTGGATGGAAGCTGAAACCCATCCACAAGATGATCCTGATGTCGAACGCCTACAAGCAATCGAGCGTCTCTCCCATCGAGAAGATCGCGATGAAGAAAGACGCCAATAACGATCTGCTTTGGAAGTTCAGCCATCGTCGGCTCGAGGCGGAGGAACTTCGCGATTCGATGCTGGCGATCTCCGGCCGCTTGAACCCGAAGTCCGGTGGTCCTAGCGTCCTTGTGCCGATCGAACCCGAGCTCGTCAAGATGCTGAAGCGCCCGCAATACTGGGTCGCGACGCGCGACAAATCCGAGCACGATCGCCGCACGATGTACATGATCTACAAACGCAATCTCCGTCTGCCGTTTCTGGAAGTATTCGACGCGCCCGACATATTGCTATCGTGCGCGCGACGCGAACAGTCGACACACGCTCCACAAGGATTGGAGTTACTCAACGGGAAAACGTCTAATGATCTTGCGGCTGCCTTCGCGCAACGATTGCTGAAAGAGCGCAAGACTACCGCCGAACGGATCGACTATGCGTGGCGTCTGGCGACAAGCCGTCGACCTACTCCTGCCGAGAAGGCGATGTCCCTCAAGTTCCTCGGCGACAAGCCGGAAGACCCCGAGAATCTAAAAGAATTTGCACTGGCAGTATTTAACTTCAATACCTTCCTTTACGTAAACTGACATGTCCGAACACGTACGATATAGCCGCAACCGGCGCGAGTTTTTGAGCGACTGCTTCTGCGGGATCGGTGGTCTCGCCTTCGCGTCGATGATGGCGCAGGAGCAGGCCTTGGCGGGTGTCTACAATCCTCTCGCCCCGAAACCGCCGCATGTTCCCGAGCGCGCAAAGGCCAAAGCGATCATCTTCGTCTACATGGCGGGCGGACCGTCGCATCTTGAAACGTTCGATCCGAAGCCGTTACTGAACAAGCTCAGCGGCCAAAAGCGTCCCGCCGAATTCGGTGATGTGAAGTATCAGAATGTCAACGCGCAGTCACGCCTCCTCGGGACCAAGCGGACGTTTAAGAAATACGGACAATCGGGGATTGAAGTATCGGACCTCTTCCCTCACCAGTCCGAGATCGTTGACGATCTCTGCGTCATCCGTTCGATGTACGGCGATATGGTCGTGCACTCGGCGGCGCAGTACCAGATGATGACCGGCCGGGTGATCCCAGGCTTCCCGTCGATGGGTAGCTGGATCACTTACGGCCTTGGCTCGGAAGCGCAATCCCTGCCGGCGTACGTCGTCATGCCGGATTCCGCCGGCGCGCAGGAAGCAGGCGTTCCGATGTACAAGAACGGGTTTCTTCCAGCCGTTTATCAGCCCACGATGTTGCGACCGGGCGCCAAGCCGGTGTTGAACCTCGACCTGCCGAAAGGCGTAACTCTCGACCGCCGCCGCAAGACCATCGATTTTATCCGCGCGATTAACGAAAAGAATATCCCCGGCGAGGACCCGGAATTTTCCGCCCGTATTTCGGCGTACGACACCGCCTTCAAGATGCAAACCGAAGCGCCGGAAGTCTTCGATATCAGTAAAGAGCCGCAAGAGACGCTCGACCTTTATGGTGTTGGCAAACCTGCGACTGACGATTATGGTCGCCGATGTCTACTCGCGCGCAAGCTGGTTGAGAAGGGCGTGCGCTTTGTTTGCGTCGTTTCCGGCGGCGGCAACGCCGACACGGAATGGGATGCCCACAGCAACATCGAAGGTAATCACATCAAGATGGCGTCCTATACGGATCAGCCTGTCGCCGCGCTGATCAAAGATCTGAAGCGCCGCGGTCTGCTCGATTCTACGATCGTGCTGTGGGGTGGCGAATTTGGCCGTTCTCCGGAATCAGAGAAGGGCAATGGCCGCGATCACCACAATACTGGCTTCTCTATGTGGCTCGCAGGGGGCGGCTTCAAAGGTGGCACGGTCTACGGCGCTACCGACGACATCGGCCTCAAGTCGACGGAAAACCCGGTCCACTTCCGCGACCTACACACGACGATGCTCTATCAGATGGGCCTTGACCAGGATGCGCTGAGTTATATGTATCTAGGCCGCAAGGAACGCCTGACAGAGATCCAAGGGCAAGTACTCAAGAGCATCATCAGCTAATTCAGGTGTGAAACACGCCAGCCCCTTCCGCGTCCCATTCGCAGGAGGGGCTCATGAAAGTTCTATCCGCATTCCTCGCTGGTTGCGCCACGGCCGTTTGCCTCGCAGCGCAAGACCCAACGACGGCACGCACAACCGAACGAAGCCGCGCCGGATCGCAGGACGCCGTAATCGACTACTACGATTCCATGTCGGACTACTTCCGGCAAAGTCAGCGAGCGATCATCGCAATCAATAAGAAGGGGATTCCCGACCAGGAGATCCCGGCAGTCTTGCTGATTGCGCGAAGATCTTCGGCTTCTCCGAACCAGATCATTGATGCCCGCAAGTCCGGCAAAGAGTGGGCGGATATCGCTAAGCAAAACAACGTCACGCTGGCCGGCAACGATTTCGTGAAGGAGGCGAACATTACCTTCCTCAGTGAGTATCATGGCCGACCGGCCGACCAGGTGCGGGCAATGATCGATAAAGGTTCAACCTACATCGCCGCAAATCAGGAGTTGCGGCGAGGCGGTAAGACCGCCCCTCAACGTTGAGCTTGCGTTACCGGCTGCGCTGCCGGGGAAAGCGCCATGACGGCATATGCCGTGGCTGCTGACGAGATCCATTGATCGTGATCGTGCGGGAATCCGCCTTGGAAGTAAGGCTGAAATTTGGGCGAACGGCTCCGGACGTACCACGAGCCATCTTCCAGTTGAGTCTTCAGGAGGAAGGAGACTCCCTTCTTGTAGCTCTCGTTCGATGGCGTCAACTGCGCTGTCTGATTGAGAGCGTAGAGAGCAAGACCTGTTGCGTACGCATCGGACCCAAGGTGTTTTGTCTGGCTCCATCCACCATCATCACGCTGCTCCCGGCGAAGAGCCGTGGCGATTCTGGCGATATCCGCCGCTTTCGCGCCGGACCATTTTAGTCCGAGAATCAACTCAGCTCGTTCATACGTCGTACGAGGCTCGGCCTTGAGCAGCCATGCGCGAGCACGGGCCAAGCGATCGTCGAATTCGGCTTGCCTTGCCGGCCAACCGTATGTCGAGAGCACATGAACTGCCAGCACGGTTCGTGTGAGCCCGCCGCCCTCAAATGGAGGCCTCGCGATTCCAAACGAACTCCACGCGCCATTGACGCCTTGGGTACCGGCGATGTAATGTACGATCGCGTCGGTAAGCGAATTGCCCGGCGTATCCTTGGAATGCAGACCCATAGCCAACCAGCCCACCGTATCGACGCCTCCGCCGGGACCAAGGAGTTGCAGTAATCCCGGTTCCAGCGGCCGCGAACTGAGCATGGTACGGACATGCTCATCAATAGCGCCAGAAGCCGTTTTCAAGCCCGCGTTTGCGGCAGCTTTCGTAGCGATGTCGGTCAGCGGCTGATTGTGGCAACCGACACAACCGCTCTGCTTGAAGAACTCAGTGCTCGATCGTTGCAATAGGGCGACTGCCTGATGGATTGCCTCGGACGCCGGTAATGGCCGCTTATCGGCAGGGCGCACCGGTGCGACTGGCGCTGGTTTCCCCTTCGCGCCCGCCGTTTCGAGGGCCTTCAGAACTTTCGGATGTCCGTATTTTCGTGCCCAGTCGAGCGGCGCATCCCCATAGGAATCGACTTTACTCACGTCCGCGCCGGCCGAGATAAGAACATCGATCACGGCCGGATCCTGATTCTCGGAAGCGATGGCTGCTGTGAGCGGCGTGATTCCTCGGCCATCCTGCGCGTTGACATTTGCCCCGGCAGCGATCAATGCCTTTACCATTTCGGCGGACGCAAAGGGCGCGGCGAGCAAAAGTGGCGTCAACTTGGTCAGTGCTATGGGACCATGCTTTACCGACCCGCCAAAAGTGTTTGCCGCATTCACGTCGGCGCCTTTTCCCAGGTACAACTTCACCAGACCGAGATCGCCTGCGACAACAGCGTCCATCAGCGGTGTACTTCCGCGAGCATCGGTGAGGTTCACTTTCGCTCCGCGCGCGATGAGGAGGCGCGCGGTATCTGCGTCTCCAGTAGCCGTGACCTCCATTAGCGAAGTCCGGCCGAGCTGGTCTTGCACATTCACGTCCGCGCCCGCATCGAGAAGCAAACGCACTGACTCAGTAGCGGAAGGACTTGCGGCCGCTACGATCAACGGTGTCCGACCCGCCTTGGTAGCCAATTTCGGATCGGCGCCCTTTGCCAATAAAGCTGCGACTTTGTGCGGCGCTGGAGCAGCCAGCAGTAGCGGTGTGGCATCGCCCGCGTTTCTGACGTTGACTTCTGCGCCCGCGTCAAGCAGGACCTTCATCGACTCCACACTCCCGAAAGCGGCTGCATAATGGAGTGCTGTTATTCCGCGGGGGTCAGCCTGCTTCACTGCCGATTGATCGCCAACAAGCTGCTTCAATCTCGGCAGATCATTACTGCGTATGCTTTTGAATAATTCTTCAGGAGAAACGGCTAGACAGGGAAAAACTGTCAGAGTTGTGAGCAGGACAACTTTGAGTGGCATTTGAGACCTCCTGGCGGGGTTCCGTCAACTATAACGCGAACGAAACCGGTTCAGGAGGTCAAAGAAGCTTTCGAACTACCGATTTTCACCTAACTGCTCGACTCGTTCCAGGGCTCTTCGCAAGCTATGAGCGCGTCGAACCAGCGTCATAACGTACACCATCACGATCAACCAGGCGATCGCGAACCCGTAAAACATGTAAGTAAAATTGCGACTGTCCATTTTTACCTCAATGCATCGACCTCATGTCGCGCGAACCTGAGAGCCGCAATCTTTCTGTGCGCCTCCTCCTGCTCGAAACGAACAATCACAAGCGCCACGACGATCAAACCGATCGCTAACCAATTCTGCAGAAGGACGGACATCATGTCCGGCGGCAGTTCCATTGGTTGCGGATGCTGCGTTCTCCACCACCGAATCGAGTACCAAACGATTGGCACATCGCAAAAAGCAAAGAGAGAAGCGACCGCCGCAATACGCGCGCGTTGGGTGGGGTCATCGATGTTGCGGCGCACGGAAAGATAAGCCGCGTAGAGAAGAATGCAGATCAATGCCGACGTGAGCCGGGCATCCCATCCATATGCCCCACGCCACACGTCCCCAGATCGAACCCAAGGTAATACCCACAACGAGGAATACGAGTCCGACTTCGGTCGCAGCGACGGCGAGCGAATCCCACCGCAGATTTCTGCGGATGAGGTACATGATGCTCGCGATCGCAGCGACTGTTACGGCAAGAAAAGCGGTCCACCATGCAGGCACATGAAAGAACAAAATTCTGTATACGGGCCCCTGTGAGGATTCGTCAGGAAGAACGAGGAAAATCAAGTATAAGTTTCGTACGAGAAGCAAACCACCTAACGCTGCACACAGGTACGCGATGAAGAATTTCACGTTCTGCTCAGTGTATATCAGGCATAGGCGTTATTGAGCAGCCGGACGATTGGCTACGATCTTCTGCGCGACAAGATCATAAACTGCGCCCGCCGTCGCTCCATTTACGGTCTTAAACTCGTACTGCTCGCCCGACTTCGCAGTCATCTTTAGCAACGAGTGGTCCTTTTCTTTCTCGAAGCTCTTCAGATCGTTATAGTTCCAAGACTTCGAGTGGTCAGCTTCACTTACCGATTCGAATCGCAAAGACGTTTCGCCGGCGATCAGTTTGCCATTGCAACTGCCTTGGCCTTTGTGATCATGCTTAACGTCAGTCGAATGTGTGGTCACGGTTCTTGAGCGCTCCACCGGCATCTCAATCCATTTCGTTATGGCGGTGGCATTGGCTTGGTCTACGACAGTGATTTAAGGTTTGCAGTAGTACCAGCCTGGTCAGCGACTGGCCTTGCCATTTCTACGAGAACCGCTCCATTTTCGGTCGTGTGGTTTCGGACTTCGCCCCGATTGAGCGTGAAAGATTTGTTGGGATCCGCCTCGTCAATGAAGACTAAACGATCGCCTGTTCCAACTACTTTGCCGGTGATAACCCCGGACGGTGTGTTCACCGTTACTTTTTGAATCGTGACCTGGTCCTGCGCGGAAAGAAAAGAACTGATGGAAAGGGCTGTAGCTAAGCATATGATCTTGAACATCATGAATCCTCCTAACCAGTAGGACGCCTCACGAGCGTGTTCAATCACGCGGCTAAGTCGGCGCAATCGTCATCAATGCTCCGCAAACTTACCGTTTACGGGAGGTGAGAGTTGGACGTTATCAAGCGGAACAAACGCCCGTGCGAACCTTAGGCATAGATGTCCTCGATGCCCGCAACGCGTATTACAGAAGATGTTCTAGCTTCCTCTCGGCTTGTCTGGGATTACCTTCAACTACGCCATAAAACAATACCGGGCGACATCATCGTCGCGCTGGGCACGAATGACCTGCGCGTCGCCGAATTCGCTGCAAAGTTGTATCACCAAGGATATGGCAAAATCCTTGTCTGCACGGGAGCAATTGCTCATCAGGGAGACTTGCTTGCTACGCCCTGGGATCGCACGGAGGCAGAGATGTATGCCGAGGTCGCTGAACAAAACGGTGTCCCTCGCGACCGCATTCTGCTTGAGACCAAGGCTACTAATACCGCCGAGAACATTCGCCTCAGCCGCAAACTGATTGCCGAGCATGGGCTTCGTCCCGACAATGTCGTTCTTTGCGTTAAGCCATTCATGCAGCGCCGCACATGGGCGACGATGGTGGTCGAGTGGCCGGAGATGCCGGCCTCGCTAGCATCGCCTGTGATGACGTTGGAGGAATATTTCACGGACGTGCTGACGCCGGAGAAAATCATCAACATCATGCTCGGAGACTTACAACGGGTTTGGATTTATGGGCGGCGTGGTTGGTCCGCTCCACAAATGCTCCCTGACGAGGTGAAAGCAGCTTACACTCATTTGAAGTCGCTCGGCTTTGACCGCCATCTTTTGCAAGAGGACGAATGAACCTCTGTTTCCATGGTCAGATCATCCTGCCCGATCGAATTCTCGCGAACGGCTATGTGTCCTGCAGCGCTGACCGCATAGTCTCAGTGGGGACGGACAGACCGACCGATATTCAGATCGTCGAGGGCGACTACATCGCGCCCGGCTTCATCGACATGCACGTGCATGGTGGCGATGGAGCCGACTACATGGACGGAACCTCGGATGCGATTCGAACTGCAAATCGAGCCCATGCGCGCCACGGCACGACGACAATCTTTCCGACCACGACAACAGGCTCAACCGCAGAGATCGAAGCGATGCTCAACTCGTGCAAGGACGTCCAGCAACGCTGGTCGATCGAGGATGGTTCTCGTATTGCCGGTGTCCACTACTATGGTCCGTACTTCGCCGAGGACAAAGTCGGATGCCACTCCGTCGCGGGCCGCCGCGATCCCGATCCGGCGGAGTATGAGCGATTCCTTGCTTCCGGGTTGATTCGCATTGCAACATGCGCGGCAGAGCTGCCGGGAGCAGGGAAGTTTTACGCTACGGCGTCACGCCACGGATGTCTCGTTACCTGCGGTCACTCTAACTCCAACTGGCACGAGATGGCGCAAGGCTACGCTGCAGGACTTCGCCACGTGGACCATTTCTGGTGCGCCATGAGTTCGGTCTCTTCCGTCCGGGCTCGATGCGGTACGCCGATGCAAGGAAGCATGGAGCAGTTTGTCTTGGCAAATCCGGAGATGAGCACCGAAGTGATCGCCGACGGATGTCACCTCGCTCCAGAACTCCTCGAGTTCGCCTATCGAATGAAAGGCGCGCATCGCCTGTGCCTGGTAACCGACTGCAATCGAGCCCTGGATATGCCGCCCGGACGCTATCGATTCGGCCCGCAACATACTGGCTCGTGGTTCGAGAGCGACGGCCGGGTCGGCTTCGTTCCCGGTCAAGGGCTTGCCAGTTCGGTAGTCGGAATGGATAGCATGGTGCGTAACATGGCGCACCGATCCGGCGCGAGCTTACCGGAAGTGTTCAGGATGGCGAGTCTGACCCCCGCAGAGCTCACTGGCATTGCTTACGATACAGGTAGTCTCGTTCCAGGCAAGCGCACCGATATCCTGGTATTGACCAAAGATCTGCAGGTGGAGAATGTGTTTATTGGTGGGGAAGCTTACCACCCGTAGCGCTCGCAATCTTTGCTATAGAGTGGAATAATCTTCCGGAGAATACTATGTCCCTACGAATCAATGATGAGGCTCCCAATTTCACGGCCGAAACCACGCAAGGCGCTGTGAACTTCCATGAATGGATCGGCGACGGATGGGCGATCCTGTTTTCACACCCAAAAGATTTCACACCTGTTTGCACCACCGAACTCGGCTACATGGCAGGGTTGCAGCCCGAGTTCGAGAAACGGAACTGTAAGATCATCGGCCTCTCTGTAGATCCTGTTGGCAACCACAGCAACTGGGCCAAGGACATCGAGGAGACGCAAGGTCACAAGGTCGGTTTCCCGATGATTGGCGATCCTGAACTGAAGGTCGCAAAGCTCTACGACATGCTTCCGGCCACCAGCGGAGATAGCTGTGAGGGACGCACGGCCGCGGACAATGCCACGGTGCGAACAGTCTTCGTTGTTGGACCGGACAAAAAGATCAAGTTGATGCTGGCGTATCCGATGAGCACCGGCCGCAACTTCGACGAAGTTCTCCGAGTCATCGACTCGATGCAATTAACGGCCAAGCATAAGGTCGCTACGCCAGTGAATTGGAAGCAAGGAGATGACGTCATCATCGTTTCCGCTGTATCGGATGCGGAGGCCAAGGAAAAATATCCCGGTGGCTGGAAGACTGTGAAACCGTATCTTCGAGTTGTGCCTCAGCCGAAGTAGCCCTAGCGATGAGGGAGTCCGAGAACTACCGGCCCGTAAATCCCGAAACACGCATCGGTCATGTCCACTTGAAAGTCGCGGACCTCGAGCGCGCGATCGGTTTTTATCACGGAGTTCTCGGATTTGAAATTACCCAACGCTATGGATCCAGCGCGGCGTTCCTATCAGCAGGTGGTTATCATCATCACATCGGATTAAACACGTGGGAGAGTCGGGGCGGTTCGACACCTCCTCCCGGCGCGACGGGACTGTATCACGTGGCGATCGTTTATCCGTCACGCTTCGAGCTCGCCGATGCTTTGCGACGGTTGATCGCGGCCGGCATCGAACTCGATGGCGCAAGTGACCACGGCGTTAGCGAGGCGTTGTACCTTCGTGATCCCGACAGAAACGGTCTGGAACTGTACTGGGATCGTCCGCGCGACCAGTGGCCACACACATCGGACGGTCAGCTTGCCATGGTTACGAATCCATTGGACCTGCAGGATCTCTTGCGCGAGATTAAGTAATGTACACACTGGTCGCGCATTCTCACATAGAATGTCAGAGCAGAGCATCGTTGAAAGGAGACTCCAATGACGCGCTTAATAAGCCTTATGATTCTACTCTTCGCGGGCAGTCTGTTCGCGGCGGATGTCAGCGGTAAGTGGGATGGTGAAGTTCCCGCCCGTGACGGTCAGGTGAAGGCTACCTTTGTCTTCAAAGTGGATGGCGATAAGTTGACGGGCACAATGACAGGGTCCCAAGGCGAAGTTCCACTCCAGGAAGGCAAAGTCGCCGGTGACAAGATCTCATTCAGCATAACGGGTGGGAACGCCAAGATTCTGTTCGAAGGAACGGCTTCTGGAGATCAACTCAAGATGACGCGCACGCGTGAGGGTGGCCAGGGTCGTGAGTTCACACTCAAGCGGGCTCAATAGAGTATTCGGCGTTCTGCTTGTCATCGCGTCGGCCCGAGCCGCAGACTGGCCCCAGTTTCGCGGGCCCAACGCGGCCGGTGTCAGCGAAGAATCTAATCTGCCGGAGAAATTCGGACCCGATACAAGCGTCGTTTGGAAGACGCCGCTCCCGCCTGGCCATTCGTCCCCGTCCATCGCCGGCGACAAGATTTTCGTGACGGCTGTCGAAAACGACAAGCTGTTTACGATCGCTCTGGAACGTAAAACGGGCCGCATCCTCTGGCGACGTGAAGCAACTCGCCCTCGTCAGCAAGTCATTGAACGTCCTGCGAACAGCCCGGTCTCGGCATCGCCCGTCAGCGATGGCCAGAACGTCTATGTGTTCTTTCAGGATTTCGGACTACTCTCCTATGGACCCGATGGCAACGAGCTATGGCGCATGCCGCTCGGTCCCTTCAACAACCCGTTCGGGCACGGGGCATCTCCCATCCTTGCGGGCAGCACGCTTTTGATGAACGTCGATCAGGACGTCGGATCATTTCTCCTTGCCCTCGACAAAAAGAGTGGACGGGTACTCTGGCGCACGCCGCGCCCGCACGCGCAGCGTGGTTACTCAACGCCTGTTCTCTATCGCGCTAAGAACGGTACCGATCAAGTGGTTGTCGCCGGTTCGTACCGGCTGTCCGGATACGATTTAAAAACCGGGCGTGAGGTGTGGTGGATTCGGCGCCTTCCATGGCAAATTAAGCCCACGCCGATCATCGCAAACGATGTCATTTATTTCGTGACATACTCCGGCGAATCCGATCCCGGCCAACAGGAGAACGTTCCACCATTTCAAGAAGCCCTCGCGAAACTGGATCAGAATAAGGATGCCAAGCTTTCGAAAGATGAGATCGCGGATCCACGCATAAAGGGTCGGTTTGACGAATACCTGGATCTCGATGACACTGGCTATCTCGAGGAGCGCGACTGGAACCAATTTCGCGACCGCCGGTTGGGGGAAAACGCGTTCTGGGCTTATCGCCTGGGCGGCGAAGGGGATCTGACAGAGAATAGCTTCCTGTGGAAGCAATCGAAGACCCTCCCGAACGTTCCGTCTCCGTTACTCTACAAAGGTGTCCTGTACACACTGAAAGAAGGCGGCATCTTGACTTCGTTTAACCCCGCCACAGGAGAGATCCTGAAGCAGGCGCGCATTCCAGGGGCGCTGGATGACTACTACGCTTCGCCGGTGGGAGTGGATGATAAGCTCTATACCGTTAGCGAGGGCGGGAAGGCTGCGGTGATCCGGGCTGGCGCGCAGTGGGAAATCCTCGGTCTGAACGATATGAACGATGGCGTGAAAGCGACACCGGCGTTCGCCGACGGTAAGCTCTATATCCGGACCTACGGCATGCTGTACTGCTTCGCCAGGAAAGACTGAAAAGCGAATCCATCGCTCGCGCCAAGTCATCACGAATCTCAGAAGATGATCCAGACCGATTACCCATCCGCCCGGATTGCGGCCCAACGGGTGGTTTCGCATCTCACCGCGTCGGAAGAGCTACCCGACGTCGACATCATCGAAGCGATGATTCACGCGGCGTTCTGGACCAGCTTGCGACGGGAAGAGGGTCACACGCCGAAGGTCTCACTCGCCTTTCTTCCTCCGACGCTGACGCCGACTGCGATGATGTTCGATCGGCCGATCTCCTTTGAGGCGCTGCCCCTGACGAGGGTAGGCGCAGCGGTGGAACGACCCGGTCTTCACCTTGGTGTATGGCGCCAGCGTGACGAGCTTTTTGTCTGGGGCGCGACTAGAACGTTGCCGCCCTCCTGCTTTGTCCTGGAAGTCATTGCTCCTGGACTTCTGATCATCAAGCAAAGCCGGGGCGAGGAATCCGGAAAATTTGTCAACGTTGCCGTGCTGGAGGCCGATCAGATCAAGGTGATCGATCAGCAAGCGGCTACAGTGCCGGATTGCCCGGCGCTACTAACGTCTCTGCTCGGACTCCAATCGCAGTTCGCCTCGAGTTATTCGGTAAACGTGCTGATCCAACTCGCGGTTTCGACGCGGTCGCACGGTAGGGGTGGTACCCTGCTTGTCGTTCCTACAGGGACAGAGGCGTGGAGGCAATCGATCCTGGCTCCGATTACATACTCGGTCGCGCCGGCGTTTTCAGGCCTCGCAGACCTGATGCAGCGTGATCCAAACGAGCGGCCGAGAAGCCGCTGGCGAGATGCGCTCCGCCAGGCCGTCGATGCCATAGCCGGACTTACTGCCGTAGACGGAGCCACGATCATAACCGATCGCTACGAGTTACTGGCATTTGGGGCCAAGATCGTGAGGCGAGCGGAAAGGCCGCTAATCGACAAGGTCATCGTGACCGAGCCTATCGAGGGCGCGAGCGCAATGATCATTGAGCCTGCGCAACTGGGCGGAACCCGACACCTCTCCGCCGCGCAGTTCGTACACGATCAGCAGGACGCGATTGCTTTAGTTGCGTCGCAGGATGGCCGGTTCACTGTGTTCGCTTGGTCGCCCTGCGAAGGAATGGTTCATGCGCACCGCATTGAGACTCTGCTTTTGTGATGCGCGGGCTCACTGCTTCGGAACGCTCCAGGTTACAACCCTCGCCTTTGCGGTGTCAGGCGCCTTCGCAGTGTCATCGACCTGGTAGTACATCGTCACGACGCGGCCTGTCGCGACTTCGATGGAACTTGGGTATCCACAGTCCACGTTCGGGGCATCTGCGGCGAGATGGATGTGATCGTTCGGAGCCCATGTGCCGCCACCGTCGGAACTAATCAGCGCATGTACTCCACGGGGCGGATTGCGTTGGCCAAACGTCATCAATAAGCGGCCATCCCTCAACTGAATCAGGTCGGCCGGATGTTCCGCGTTCTTCGTGACCGCGACCGGAGAGCCCCACGTACGGCCGCCGTCTCGCGATCGCGAGACCTGGAGGAAGCCGGCTCGAGATGTTCGCACTGCAGCCACCAGAGTCTGATCGGCAAGAACTGCCAGCGCCGTTTCATTCCCGTCGATTTGGATCAATGAAGGGTCACCCCAGGTTCTGCCGCTGTCTTTCGATCGATAGAGCCAACTCTGGAACTGCTGCTTGCCATCGGACAAATTGACCTCGTAATAAACAGCCATCAAAACCGTCCCGTCGGCGGTCTGTACGATCTTGCCGTAGGGAGAAACCGCTGCAGAGAGAGCCTCCGCCTTCGGAGGCTTGGCGGTATGGGGAATTTTCTCCCCCTTTGTCCACGTCTTCCCACCATCCGCAGATCTCATGAGATAGACGCCGTCGAACACTCGCTCGGCCCGATTGGCGGAAAGTTTGACGCCTGTTTGGTCATAGCCACTCAGCACGCAGTATGCAAGGAGAAGCGTTCCGTCTCGCAGTTGTCCGAACGCCGGATTCCTGTCGTCTTCGGGGCCGTCGATCAGCGTCTGTGGTTTCGTCCAGGTTTTTCCACGATCCGCTGACATTGCCCATTCGAGCCGGCCTCCTTTGCCGATGTGCGCTGCTCCGCCGCGAAAGACAGATGCCAGCCTGCCGTCTTTCAGTTGAATGAGCACAGGAAAATATCCGGCGCCTTCAACAATCGTCGTTGTTGCTTTTTCCTGCGCGTCCGCGAACGCTAACAAACCGATCGCCAGAGTGGGGATAACCAGAAAACGAGCCAAGGGATCTCCTAGCCTAGCACCTAGTTGCGAAGACAAACGTATGTTCGATGAAGACGGTCGGCCAAGTGGGGCGGACTTCCAGTCTGCCCGGGACTTTAGTCCCGTCCGGAAGCATACGGAGTAGCTTACGCTAATTCTGCAAGTTGGCGCTAGCTCGATAGCATGTCTTATTGGGCGCTGGCTGAACGGACTGCCGCGAGTCGATCAACTGCGATCGATCGTGTAATCGCGATCTCGACCGCCGTTCCGGTAACAAATGTAACGTCGCTGCCGCGCGCCAGTATTCCGATCAAAGTGCCCGCTGCGACGCCGGCGAGTCCTCCGACGCCAAAACCTCGAATCGTCGGCTGTGCCGCGGCGCCCGCGAGTGATCCGATTTGTCCGGCGACCGCTCCGGCCTGGCCTACACGTTCGAGATCCTTGGCCTTCTCGGTGTCGTGCTTTACGGTACCTGGTTCCCTGACGTTCGTGCCGGTGTCACCTGGAATCTGATCGATGGATGCGGCGATATCCAACATGTATCCGTTCGGATAAATCATCTTGGTGAGATGAAACTGTAGTTCGGCGGTGCCTTTCAGTCGACCCGCGCGCTTGACGGTATCCACTTCGCCCTGAACCCAGGTGCCGGCGGGAATGACGATGTTCCCTTCAATGACGATCGGGAATGTCGTTTGCGCATAGATTGGATCGCCTGTTCTCGCGCCTTTCGTCGAGACGGGCTGTTGTAGCGAGAGAGGGATTCGGGTTCCTGACGGAATCGTCAGAATTGCCTCCCGGCTGGGCGGTTTCGGCGGGACGGCTTCCGGTCGTCGTTTGAGCTGCGGTTCCGTCGTCACAGGCGTCTCGGACGGTTCCTGCGCGGCTGCTACAGCGATGAGGACAAAGGCAATTGATTCCCGAAAACCCATACGGATCGCATTCTACACCCTCGATCTTTCTTCCGTGCCGACTAACCGCTGAGCGCCGGCGCAGTCCAAAGCTCGAGAGGAATTATTCACTATGATGCTCTGGCGGGGTTTTGGGTTGCTGGCATTGACAGCAGCAACCATGTTTGCTCAAAAAGTGTTTGCTCAGAAATTTGAGTTTGAGTTTGATAAGGCGAAGGTTGAAGCCATTGCGGATGAGGCCAAGCAGTTGGCGCAGCAGGAAATGGTTTACCACAAGGAGTTTGCCACCGAGATCGCGCACTCCATGTCCGTTGCCAAACAAGCTTGGGCAGTAGACAAAGCCAATCTGGCCTTTCAGATGAAGGAGATGACAAAGCCCTTCTTCTTTCAGGGCAACATCAATGCAAGTGGAGGAGGCAAGCTCACGGAGGATGAGGAACTGAAGGTAATGGCCATCGACGGCCTGATGCAAAGTGACTCCGAGCGCGCCATTCCCCTGGTCGACAAGGTGTTGCAGAATCCACAGGCATCGATTCGGCTCCGCATGCGCGCGTTGCAGGCCCTGGGCCGCAGCAACTCCACTAAAGCTCGGGAAATCGTCGTCCGCGTTGCCAAAGACGGATCAAACGCCGAACTTCAGTCGCGAGCCTTGCAGTTGCTGGGTTCACGGGAGGGCGGTCAGAATAAGGCGCTGCTGAATGAAGTCTACAACTCCGCCGCAAGTGTCGACATCAAGCGTCAGGTTATTCGCAGTTGGGGAGGGATGGATGCGAAGGACGAAATCCTGAAGGTCGCCAAGTCCGAACCGAACGTCGAACTTCGGGCGACCGCGATCAACCAGCTCGCCGGAATGCGGGCGAGCGCCGAGTTGGCGACGCTTTACAACTCCGAGACTTCAGTCGAAATCCGCGAACGGCTGATCCGCGCGCTGGCCGGATCCGGCGATTGGCAGAAGCTGATCGAAATTGCCAAGACGGAAAAGAACGAAGAACTGCGTAATCGAGCGATCCAGCATCTGGGATCGGTACGATCGCCTGAGGCCTCGGAAGCTCTGGTGGCGATGTACAGCTCGGCGCCCGACGCCTCCACGCGCAACGCCATACTTCGCGCTCTTTCGCATCAGCAAGGCAATGCCAAGCAACTGATCGCCTTGGCGCGTAAGGAAACCAATCCTGAACTGAAGCGGGCTGCGCTTCAGCAGCTTTCACGCATGAAGGGTGACGAAGTCACTACTTTCCTGATGGAACTGCTCGAAAAGTAATTGGGAGATTCCCATGATACGACATCTCACTCTGTTAGGCGCGGTTGGGGCAATGTTGTGCGCGCAACAGCCGCCGATTTCCAATGCCGATCTGCGCCAGGCTTCGGCTGCCAACGGGCTTGAGCCCGCGATAGCTGCGGCGGTGGCCAACGTCAAAGGGGCTGCGTGGATCGGCTACGCAGCACCGGCCATTCCTGGCGATCACAACAGTTGCTGCTGGAACGATAACGGACGGGGATGCGGTCTGGAGGGCCAGCGGCGGACCGAGGCGGTCGCAGGAGCCCAGACTCCCGTGCGCCTCGAAGGTCCATCGCATGTCGTCGTTCTCCTGCGCTATGAGCAAGGAACTGCCGATAAACTGCGCGTGTTCTCGCCGGATTGTCCACTCGACGCGGGAGGCCTGCCGTTCACTTGGTTGTCGAACGTTAAGCCGTCGGAGAGTGTGGCTATGTTGACTGGGTGGGCGACGCGTCAGCCGGAAAATGCTGGGCGGAACAAACGATCGGATGCTGCGGTACACGCAATAGCGATGCATGCCGGACCGGAGGCGCAGGCTGCGCTGATCAAGTTCGCCGACGCTTCGCAAAGCGAGTCGACCCGGAAGTCGGCTCTGTTCTGGCTTGCCAACTCACGCGGCAAGGCTGGATACGACGTCGTGGGTAAGGTGGTTCGCGAAGATCCTTCCGATAAAGTGCGTGAGCATGCCATCTTCGCCCTCACCCAAAGCAAGGAGCCGGAGGCCATCCCTACAATCATTCGGGTTGCGAAAGAGGACAAGTCGCCGCGAGTGCGCAGTCAGGCCTTGTTCTGGCTCGGGCAGAAGGCCTCGAAACCGGCATCGGAGGCGATCAACGAAGCGATCGAACGTGATCCCGACACCGAAGTGAAAAAGAAGGCAGTTTTCGCCCTCAGCCAGCTTCCGAAAGACGAAGGTATCCCGCGACTGATTCAGATCGCGCGCAGTCACTCGAATCCCGTCGTCCGCAAACAGGCGATGTTCTGGTTGGGGCAGTCCCACGATGCCCGCGCGGTCGATTTCTTTGAGCAGATTCTGGTAAAGTAGCCGAATTTACGAACATAATCGGATCTGACGCGTATTGACATACAATTGCGCGTCGTACAAACTCGACGCTACAGGAGCGACCCCATGATTGGTTACTCAATGATCCGTTTTTCGTGGCTATTCCTAGCAGGCGTCCTGCTTGCCCAACAACCTCCCCTGATTGATCGCGAGTTGCTGTTTGACGACCCGGAGATTTCCGGAGCGCAGATCTCGCCTGACGGAAAATACATCGCGTTCATGAAGCCGTGGAACAAGACGCGAAATGTCTGGGTCAAGGGAGCGGAGGAACCGTTTGCCGCGGCACGGCTCGTGACGGCGGACACGAAGCGTCCGATCCCTGCTTATTCTTGGAGTCGTGACGGTAAGTTCATTTTGTTTGTTCAGGATACGGCCGGTGACGAGAATTTTAATGTCCACGCCGTCAATCCGGCGGACAAGCCCGCCGCAGGCGCTCAGGCTCCGCCGGCGCGCAATGTTACCGACGCAAAAGGTGTGCGCGCTTTTATATATGCAGTTCCAAAGAGTGACCCGGACACGATATACGTCGGGCTGAACGATCGCGACAAAGCTTGGCACGATCTCTACAAAGTCAAGATTTCGACCGGAGAGCGCACACTTCTGCGCAAGAACGAAGATCGGATTACCGGTTGGAGTTTTGACAACAAAGACCAGCTTCGTTTGGCAACGCGTGCCGCCAATAACGGTGATACCGAAATTCTTCGCGTTGACGCCGATGGATTAAAGAAGATCTACTCCTGCGACTGGTCCGAACAATGCTACCCTGCACGATTCCATAAGGACAACAAACGGGTGTATCTCCGCACAAATCGTGGGAGCACAAATCTGATTCAGCTCGCGCTACTCGATCCCGAGACCGGCAAGGAGGAGCTTGTCGAATCCGATCCCGACAAGCGAGTGGATCTCACAGGCGTCATGATCTCGGAACTCACAGACGAGATCATTTCGACAACGTATTACGAAGCGAAGCCAAGAATCTATTGGAAGGACAAGAGCTTCGAAGCCGACTACAAAAAGATACGGCAGCAATACGGGGACAAACAAGTCAACTTCGGATCCCGGACAACGGATGAAAGACTTTGGCTGGTCACAGTCAACAGTGATACGGAGCCTGGGGAAACTCTTCTATTCGATCGGAAGACGAAGAAGTTGACTCCGCAATACAAGATCCGCGAGAAAATCAATCGCGCATATCTTGCCGAGATGCAGCCTATACGTTACGAGTCTGTCGGCGGTTTGGAGATCCCCGCCTACCTGACGCTTCCGAAGGGAGTGCCTGCCAAGAACCTCCCGATGGTGTTAGTCCCCCATGGTGGTCCTTGGGGACGAGACGGTTGGGGATACAACAGCCTGGCCCAGTTCTGGGCAAACCGTGGATATGCAGTGCTTCAGCCGAACTTCCGGAGCTCAGTTGGGTATGGAAAGCAGTTCCTCAACGCCGGCGATGGTCAGTGGGGCGAAAAAATGCAGGATGACCTCACTTGGGGTGTCAAATACCTTGTTGCGAAGGGTACTGTCGATCCGAAACGCGTAGGAATCATGGGCGGCTCCTATGGCGGCTATGCCACACTAGCCGGAGTTGCATTCACCCCGGACCTCTATGCGGCGGGAGTGTCGATCGTTGGACCATCAAACCTCATCACGCTGCTTGAATCGATGCCTGCGTACTGGGAATCAGGCCGAGTCATGATGTACAAGCGTATGGGCGATCCCCGCACACCGGAAGGCAAGGCGAAACTCGAGCGGCAATCCCCTGTGAACTCGGCTAACAAGATAAAAACACCGCTTCTCGTGGCCCAGGGAGCCAACGATCCAAGAGTGCCCAAGAGCGAATCCGATCAGATTGTGATTGCTCTCAGGGATCGCAAATTTCCGGTCGAATATCTGGTCGCTCCGGACGAAGGACATGGCTTCGCCCGTCCCGTTAATAACATGGCGGTATTTGCGGCATCAGAGAAGTTCTTGGCTAAACATCTTGGTGGCCGGTATCAGGAAACCATGACTCCTGAGGTGACTGCTCGCCTTAAAGAAATTACAGTCGACCCAAGCACAGTGGCCCTGGCCAAGAAAGTTGATTCGGCGTCCGTTGAAGTTCCCAAGGTTGCGGCTACGTTGACGCCCGGTACCTTTCGTTACATTACGAAGATCCAGCATGGCGAGCAAATCATGCAAGTCAAGCTTGCGACAGAAGTTGCCGAAGAAGGTGGGAACTGGGTCGTAACCGATACGATGTCTACCCCGATGGGCGATGGCACCGATCGCACAGTGCTCGATAAGACCAGCTTGGTTGTCAGGAAGCGCAGTGTTAAGCAAGGGCCTATGGCGATTGAGATGGACATCAATGGGAACAAAGCCACCGGCACAATGACGATGCAAGGAAACTCGAAGCCAATCGAAGTTGATCTGGGAGGTCCGCTATTCGCCGATGCTGCCGGCTCCATGCTCGCCATGGGTTCGCTGCCGCTCGCGGAAGGCTACACGACTACATTCCGCAACTTCGACCTGCTGAAGCAAAAGGCCAAGCTCATGCAATTGAAGGTAGCCGGAATGGAGAGCATTACTGTTCCCGCGGGTACGTTCGATTCCTACAAGCTCGACGTGACATCGGCTGAAGGAGGTCCCGAGAAACTTACGGTTTGGATCGCAAAAGATACGCGCAAGCCCGTGAAAATGTCGGCAGTGATGCCGCAAATGGGCGGAGCCACTATGACCGCCGAACTACAATAGGGCTTCACGCTATCGCTTCTAGCCGTTGTTGAAGATGCGCAGGCACTCCGGGCAAAGCTGATCCCGGCTGACGGTGGGCGCCAGGTCAGGAGTCACGCATTCTATTAACTGCTCGCATCCACACAGAGTGGAAAACTTCACCGATGTTCGATCCCAAATGTGACAGAGCGAACGTTCGGTGTGATCCGCTTTAGGACCCGCTTCTTCTCCCATTGCCATAGCGCGTATTGAAACTAACCGTGATCGCACCCCTATGTCAATAGGACCACACGATCTAGGGTACTTACGGTACGCGTCGCGGCTCGCTTTGCGCGCTGATTGCTTAGAAAAGGCGCTTTAATTTGAAGCTTGTTTTTGTGTTTCCACGGAACTGAACACCGCCGCCGTTGCCCGCGTTAGTGGAGGCCTCACGCTCTCGCGTAAGTTCCAACTCGCCGCCCTTTAGAACACCAGTGAAGCGAAGACGTGTGTCGTTGATCTGGTTGCCTGCTTGCTCTTGCTGAACGACGACGAACGAGATATCGTCGCCAGTAACCTGACCTTCACGAATCGGACTGCTCCGATAGTCGCCGTACAGTTTGCCTTCAAGAGCCGTCCCCTTCTGTACGAGTTTGAACTCGACGTCTTGGAACTGGCCATTACGAGTGGGAATCTGTCCCACCCAAATACCGGAGAGATCGGCGCCAAGAACGGCGCTCGCAAACAAGAAGACAAGCTTCCGCATGGTTAGCCTCGCAGGAGGCCGGGCAACGGACCGGTACTGTCGGCGAACCGCTCCACCGGCGTGCCAAAGGCTTCCAGCATCGACACGTACATATTCGCCGTTGGCGTATCTTCCGAGTACATCAGGTGCTGGCCGCTGTCGATTCGTCCCCCGCCTCGTCCTCCCAGGACCAATGGCAGTCTATGAGGATTGTGACTGTTTCCATCGCTCAACGCCGACGCAAACAGCACCATCGAGTTATCGAGCACACTCGAATCGCCTTCCTTCATGCTGTCGAGCTTCTTCAGCAGATAAGCGTACTGCTCGACATGCCAGCGGCTGATGATCTCGTACTGGCGCAGCTTGTCGGCGTCTTTCTGGTGGTGAGACACGTCGTGGTGGCCGGCGCTGACGCCTTCCAGGAACCGGAAACTCACGTTACTCACCGCATTGCCGAACATCATTGTCGAAATGCGCGTTGTGTCGGTTTGGAACGCAGTGGCCATCATGTCGAGCATCAAACGAACATGCTCGGCGTGATCCACCGGACGATCCGTCGGCGCTCCCTGGGGATCCATGGGGACGCGAACTTTCCATGCCTTCTGGCCGCCACTGCTGGACCGCTCGACACGCTCTTCAAGCGAGCGCATCACCGAAAGATACTCATCGACACGTATCCGATCCGCTGAGCCGACCTGCGTCCGCAGACGTTTTGCGTCACCCAAGACCCGGTCGAGCAGCAGCGCGTCCATCTTTGCCGTATTGCCCTGGGGAACCGAAGCAGCGCGAAACAGACGCTCATAGACCGACTTAGGATTGATCTCACGAGCGAGCGGAGTAGTCGGATTCGCCCAGGCGATGTGAGAACCGTAAACTCGGGTATACCCTACGACCGCGTCAACACCGATGGCAACCGGAGTGACACCAAGCTCCAGTGAGGGCAGGGGAGTCTGATCCGCGATCCGTTGCGCCGCCAACTGATCTACCGAAATGCCGTTCCCGATATCTGCGCCTGGAGTCTTCTTGATCGTGGTGCACGTGAGGATGGCTGCTTCTTTCACGTAATGTCCGTCTCCACCTTTCGAGGCGGCATTCCACGTATTGCTGATGACCGTAACGCGATCCTTTACATCCTGCAGAGGGGCGAGCGTTTGCGACAAAGCGAAATCACGCCCCGACCCTTCCGGGTACCAGGCGTTCACGTTGACACCGTTCGGCATATACAGCATCGCCATGCGGACGGGACTCTTCACTTGCGTCGACGACGCCAATGCCGAGGTCGGAACCATCGCCTCCAGCCAGGGAAGACCCAGGCTGACACCCGCGCCACGAAGTAGTGTTCTTCGGGATAACAAGGATTTGCGTGTCGTCACAGTCTCTATTGCTCCTTCTGCGCGGGCGGAGATGGGCTCCGCTGCGTTGTTGGCGTTACGGGCGTTCCACCAGCAGCCTGGTATCGGAAGGGAACGCTAAGCACAATCTCTTCGATCAGCGTTTGCGCGCTGTATCCATTGTCCCTCAATTTCGAGACAATGGCGTCGACCGTACAAGAGTCTTTCAGGGTAAGACCACGACCCAGAGCATATCCCAACATCTTAGACGTAAGATTACGCAGAAAGAGATCTTTCCGGTCGAGCAGCATTGCCTTCAGCTCCATGGGACCGTTGAATTTCGTGCCGTCTGCCAGTTCCCCGGAATTGTCGACCGGTTTGCCCGCTTCTTCGTCTCTCCAGCGGCCCACGACATCATAGTTTTCGAGCGCAAAACCAAGCCCATCAATGCGGCTATGACAGCTCGCGCAGACGGGATCCGCGCGATGCCGTTCCAGGCGTTCCCGCAAAGTCTTCGGAGCCGAACCCTCTTTGTGTTCCTCGAGTTCTGGGACGTTTGGTGGTGGCGGCGGAGGTGGCGTTCCCAGAAGCGAATCGAGCACCCAGGCGCCACGCAAGACCGGGCTGGTTCGATAGGGATACGAAGAAACCGCCAGCACCGCAGGCATACCGAGCAGCCCGCCACGCCGGCTCCCTTTGGGTAGTTCCACCCAGTGCGGCTGTGTCGTCTGGTTCGGACGCAACGGCAGCTTTAAATCGAAATGTCGCGCAAGATTACTCGTCCCAATCGAGTGTGTCGAATCGATCAGATTCAAGAGGGAAAGGTTCTGAACCAGCAACTCCCGGAAGAACATAACCGGTTGCAGCCGGATATCGGAGCGCAGATCCTCACTCATCGCGTAGGTTGGAAACAGGTTTGCGTCCGGGGCCTTATCGCCGAGAAGGTCCCTCGTATGCAGCCATTGCTCGACAAACCGCTGCGCGAAGTCGAGCGACCGGTCATTCCGCAGCATTCTGCGCACCAGCTCTCGTAAAACTTCCGGATCTTGCAGCTTGCCAGCTTCGGCGACATCGAACAGAAACTCGTCGGGCATGCTGCCCCAAAGGAAATACGACAACCTGGAGGCCATCGCGTATTGATCCACCGGACGTGTCTCGTTCGTCGTGTTGGGCGGTTCTGTCCGGAAGAGAAAGAGAGGCGAAACGAGGGCCCCACGCAGCGCAAAGAAGACGGCTGCTTCAAACGGCTCCCCATGCTTCCGGGCAGCCTCGAATAGCGTGAGATAGGGCGCAATGTCGGCTTCGGTAACCGGACGCCGGAATGAGCGGGGAAGGAAGCCTTTCAGAATCTCACGCGCCGCCTGGCTTTCCGTCACTCCCTTGCCCGGCATGGCGATCAAAATCTTTATTTTGGACTTGTATTCTTTCGCGGCAAAGTTCATCGCGAGCTTTGCGACGTCCATATACTTCTCCGAGTGCAACGGCGAGAGGAACAACGTTTCCGCGGCGTTGTCGAATCCTTCTCCACCGGCGCCATCGGCCGGAAGCGCGTGACCCACATCGAGATGAATGTCCAGAAGGTCGCGCACAGTAGCTGTGTACTCCGAACGATTTAGCCGCCGTATCGGAGACGGCCCCGGAGCAATCCCGCCTGCGCACGCCTCGGTGCGAAGTGTTTCTTCAACCCAACCGCTAAACGTTTCGCGGAGATCGAGATTCGGCGCCGGGGAACCTTTCGGCGGCATCTCGCCGTTCTTCACTCGTCGATTGGCTGCTGCCCAACGCTGCGGATTGGTCTGAAAGCTTGCGGGAGCGTTGACACGCTCGAGCGAAAAGCCTCCAACAGCGGTCTTACCGGAATGGCACGCCTGACAGTAGGTTTTCAGGAACGCCTGCGATTCGTCGAAGGAATAACTTCCGGGAGCCGCAATCGATGCGGAAGCCAGGCAGAGCAGAAGTATTGAAGGACGGAAGATCAACGACGGCACTCACAACAAGTTTATCCTTTCTTCGTCCCTGCCGCGATTACGGAACGAACCGGATGACGCTACCAGGCCTTCGTCCAGTCCACACATCACCGCCGGCAGATACATCGATGGAATGACCGAACATATCCAGGCGCCCAATCGCTTCGCCCGTCTTCGGGTCAACTTTCACCAGCCAGCCCTCCGCCCCATTCGGAACGTTGCGAGGCTGAGTGCCGATCCACAAATCGCCCTTTGGCGTAAGCTTAAGGCAGAACGTTTTTCCTAACGTGTCCCAGGAGCCGAGATACTTGCCGGTTCGGTCGAATCTTTGAATGCGCCCGTTTTCCCGATCCGCGACGTAAACGATGCCCTTCGGATCGATTGCAATTCCATGAGGGTGATCGAGTTGTCCCTGGCCCGTGCCGGGTGTGCCCCATTCGCGTACGCGATGGCCATCGGGAGTGAACTCTACGACCCGCGTGTTTTGATACCCATCGGCGATCAGGATATTGCCGTTGGGAGCAAAAGCAACATCCGCTGCTCCAGCAAAAGCGCTTCTGGGCTTGGCAGGCAACTCGACCTGCAGTTTCATCAACTCACGACCCAGCTTGGTGAATTTGCGAATCGTTGAATCGCCCGCATCGACGGTCCAGATATGGCCTTCTCGATCAACTCGGATCTGGTGCGGAATCTTATACAGACCTCGTCCCCATGAGCGAAGGACTTGGCCATCAGGACGAGCGACGACGATTGGATCGGTCGTAGTTCCGCGCTGAAGAATATAGATCAAGCCATCCGATGCGACTGCCACTGAGGAGACCATCTCGAGGGGTAGCGCCGGCTTTAACAGGAATTCAGCTTCGTTGTGAGGAAGCTTCGGAGTCTGCGCCATCAACTCCCGCAGCTTTACCGTTTCCGGCGGCTCTGTGGCGATGAGGCTCCAACCGAGCAAGAAGAGACACGAAGCATAGCGCATCGGTTGGGAAGTATATCAAGTTGGACTAATCGGCGGTCTCGACCTGATAGCGGACGGAGAACGAACGTTCGGGGACGGCTCGAACGGGTTGAGATGACGCTTTCCGGTCGTCCATGAAATCTGCTGTGTGCCATTCGGACCAGCTCCGGTGCCGTATACCGGTAGGATCAGAAGGCAGGCGAAGACGAAAAATCTGCGCGTCTGCGTCGGGCACTTTAATCACCAGCATTCGCTGTGACGTTTTGTAGTACAGCGGCACAGATCCTTTTAGAACTGTGCGACCGTTCTCCTCACGAATATCATCACGTTTCCAGACGCCGTCCGCTCCGTTGCGATCCGTTTGCAACTCCACTTTGACTCGATTAATGTCAATGGTTTTTGCAGCTTCCGAAGGCATAACCTCGAAGTTGAGCAGCGGAGTAGGCCCGTTTTGTCCGAGGATTTTCGGCTGCGTCATCCACCAGATTCCAACCCCTAGAACGCCCAAGGCGACGATAGCCGCCATAGAGCTAAGACTGCCGACGACCAAGCTACCTGCCCCGGTACGACCTCGCCTACGGCGTAACGTCAGGATGGTCCCGACCGGCATGCCGACGATTGCCCCGATCAGGCCCATCGCGACGGCAAAGTAGCCGCGGGCGCCTTCCATGTTCGACATGTTGGACAATTCGGCGTACAAACCGCCCAGAACGAAACCAGCGATGCAAAAAAGCGCGCCGCACGCCAGACCGCCGAGCGCTGCCCATACGATATTCATGTTTGTTTAAGGTTCTGTATAGAACGGCGCATTTGGTGCTCGATTTCGGTCATTAGGCGCCAAGCGGGCGGAAATACGCATTGTGATTAACGGTTTCACATATGACGCAGTCTGAAATGCTATCCCGCATCGGCGGTAGAAGTAAGCCGTGGGACATTATTGTCGTCGGCGGCGACGTATCCGACTTTCGAAGTGTCGCGAACACTTATATATTGGACAGCATATGAATCGCCGTACTTTCTTTCAATCCGCACTCTGCGCCGCGCCGCTTCTGCACGCGCAGGGGAAGAAGTACAAGACCGCTTTGATCGGTTCCGGATGGTGGGGGATGAATATCCTTCGTGAAGCGCTCGCTTCCGGACAGTGTTCCGTGGTAGCGCTCGCCGACCCCGATCCCGCCCAAATGGACAAGGCAGGTCTTGAGATCACAAAGCTCACTGCGGATCAGCCTCGCCGTTACAAAGACTATCGCGAGATGCTCAAAAAGGAGCGGCCGGATATCGCGATCGTAGCGACGCCCGACCACTGGCACGCGTTGCCCACGATCGACGCCGTGAAGTCGGGTGCTCACGTCTATGTGGAGAAGCCAATCAGTCACACGATCGATGAAGGCAAAGGTATGGTCAAGGCCTCCCGAGAAGCAGATCGCGTTGTCCAGGTAGGTCTCCATCGACGAGTGTCGCCGCATCCCATTTCGGGAATGGCATTCCTCAAGTCCGGTAAGGTTGGCAAGATTGGCATGGTTCGTACGTTCGCGCATGCTGCCGGCTTAGACGGTATGAAGACGGAAGATAGCGACCCGCCCGCTGGAATGGATTGGGATCTGTGGCTAGGACCAGCGCCCAAGCGCGCCTTTAACAAGGCGATTCATCCGCGCGGATTCCGCCAGTTCCTCGATTACGCCAACGGCACCCTAGGCGATTGGGGCGTTCATTGGATGGATCAGGTTTTGTGGTGGACGGAGGAGACGCATCCCAAGGCCGTGTACTCGACAGCCGGCAGATTTGTACGGCAGGACTCGACCGACGCTCCCGATACGCAGATCGTGACCTACGAGTTTGAAACGTTCCGCTGTACGTGGGAGCAGCGTCACTACGGCGGCAACTACGCAGAGCAACACCTCATAGGCGCATATTTCTATGGGACCGAGGGAACGTTCCATATGGGTTGGCGCGACGGCTGGACATTCTATCCGGCGAAGAAAAGCGAGAAAATCATTCACGTCGAGCCACAGCTCAACGACCCCGACGGTCAGAACATCAAGGAGCTCTGGGCCGATTTTATGGAAGCGATCGCCGCCAAGCGTCGGGCCGTGCGCGATATCGAAATTGGCTATCGCGCAACCAACGCCGCGCTGCTCGGAATGGTGAGCTGGCGCGCCGGTCGCAGCGTCAAATGGGACGGAAAGCAATGTCCCGGTGACGCTGAAGCGAATCGACTGCTTCGCCGCGCCTACCGCAAGCCGTGGGAGTACCCTTCGGCATAACACGTTGCGGTTGAACTCCAAGGAGATGATCGAATGCCTCGGCGCGTTCTAGAATAACTCCGTGATCCCTGCCCTCACTCGACGCTCCCTGCTGTTCGGTAGTGGATCACTCATCGCCATGGCTCAGGGTCTCAAACCGGTGCTTTCTGCCGTCGATCACCTCTTGCTGGGAGTCCCCGATCTCGATCGCGGCATCGAATGGGTCAACCAGCGTTTGGGCGTCCAAGCCGCAATCGGCGGAGTCCATCCGGGCGCTGGAACGCGCAACGCGCTGCTGTCCCTCGGCAACGGTCATTACCTTGAGATCATCGCGCCTGATCCGGCCCAACCGGCCGCGAACGATCAGCGTCATCTACGCAAGCTTCCGGGCCCCCGTCTGATCACGTTTGCGGTGACCACAAACGACATCGATTCGATAGCGGCGAAGGCAAAAAAAGCGCGATTGGAGGTCTCCGGACCTCGTGCCGGTTCCCGGCGGCTGCCGTCAGGGGCGTTGCTTCAGTGGCAAACGCTTACTGTTCAAAATGACCTTGGGGAGGACATGATACAACCGGTACCCTTCTTCATTCAGTGGTCGGCCGGTTCTCCTCACCCCTCTTCCGACTCACCGCAAGGCTGCATGCTCGAATCGCTCGAATTCGAACATCCTGACCCGGTGAGACTCAACTTGATCTTCGAAGTCCTGGGACTCGATGCCAACGTCGCTTCGCGCGACAACGCCGGGATCACCGCCAGGCTGAAGTCGCCGAAAGGCCGGGTTGATCTGAGCTAGCATCCAGAGACATTCGCGCAACCCGCGCTGAAGCGGGCACCTTAGGGCCGCTACGAACGAATGCAATAGAGGGTGTATTCTCGGTCATTATGAACCGTCGCGATGAGCCCGGCACGCTATTCGGGCATGCGCGGCGCTTGTGGAATGGAGGTGGCGTATGGCGGAACGCAGCACGCGTCGTGAAACTCTGAAAAAGGGGTTCGCAGCCGGCTTGCTCGCAACAGTTCCCGAGTGGGCAATACCGGCGCTCGGCCAGAATGAAGCAGACATCCCGTTCACGGATATTCCGGCAAACTTCAAGCCCGGCGATATCAACGCTCGGAGCCGACTGCTTGATATCCGGAAAATCGACGGGCTGATCACGCCAAAAGACCAGTTCTTCGCAGTTCAGCACTTCGGTCGTCCCGAGGTCGATCCGGGGTCGTATCGACTGAAGATCTCGGGGATGGTTAAACAGCCGGCTGCCTTATCACTGTCGGAACTCCGTGCCATGCAGCCTGTGGAGCTGACTGCCGGGTTCGAATGCTCCGGCAACAGCGGACGTTCTGTGCAGGGATTGTGCTCAAACGGCCGCTGGACCGGTGTTCGGCTGAGTAGTGTCCTGAAACGCGCAGGCGCTCAATCCCAGGCGAGGGAAGTCATCTTCCTCGGGGTTGATCGTGGGTTGGAGGAAGTGGTGTTCCGCCAGCAGACGTTTAAGCTGGAGCAGCAGTTTGGGCGCAGCATGTCGATCGAGAATGCGATGAAACCGGATCCGCTGCTTGCCTATGCGCTGAACGGGGAGCCGTTGACACGTGAGCAGGGATTTCCGGTGCGGCTCATCGTGCCAGGGTGGTTCGGTGTGGCAAATGTGAAATGGCTCGTTGAAGTTCGTCTTCAGGAAGACCGGTATCTCGGAAATTATCAGGCGAGGTGGTACCGCACGTTACGCGGCGAGGGTGGAACAGGAGACGAGGGTGACCGGCAGGTGCAGTGGCTGGAAACTGAAATTACCCGTATGCGACTGAAGTCGGTCATTGCGCGTGTCAGACAAGCAGGCGGTCAGCATCAGGTCTTCGGATTCGTGTTGAATGACGGAACGCCGCTCCGCTCGGTAGAAGTTCAGATCGATGGCGGACCGTGGCGTGCGGCCTCGATCGATCCTTCCGGCAGCAGATACTCATGGAAACTATTTACGTATAAATGGCAGGATGCTTCGCCCGGAGAGCACACACTGGTTTCACGAGTGACAGATGTGAACGGCGTGGTTCAACCGACCGCGGCCGATCTCAGGAGCAAGAAAACTTTCCTTGAGGACAATGCGCAATTCCCCCGGAAAGTGAAGATGGGCTGACTCCCTGACGCCTGGCAAAAGAGGCAGTCTGGCACGGTCTGCGAGTACGCCCGGATAGCGCCCATGGCTCGCACATCATGATCTCCGAAGCACTTGTCATGCTGCGGCCGCCGAACTCACACAGACGGCACGCCTCAATTGAAATGACCGGTCGCACCTCCGCTTCAAGCCATCACTGATCAAGCCAGTCGCAGATGAATAGGAAAACGCGCCACCGTGCCGGACCAGCATATTTCCCGGCGCCGGTGGCGACTTATCGGTCCCGATACAGGCCATGAGCCACTTCAAGTATCTGCTGTAGCCGGGTGCCGGTCTCGCAATGAAAGGTACCACTTGCCGGGGCGCGGCTGTCATTGATTCCTGGTGGCTTTCAGCGCGATGCCTGCTCCCGCGTTGTTGCGCATCCTGCAGGAACTGCCCGAGCTTCTCGTCTTTCGCGGCGACACGTGCCCAACCCTCGGCGGTGACGCCCCACCGATAATCCCGGATCGTCATGTCGATGTCGCGACTGATGAGGAATTGCATGGCTTGGTAATTTTTGTACCCACCAACTCGTTCAGGCTGTGGCCGGCGCATGCGAACACCAGTTCGTATTGATATCCGCGCCGTGCGCGAGAAGAAAGTCGGCGACCTCGAAATGATTGTTGAGAACGGCCCATGCGAACACAGTGTCGATAGCCCGCTGCACATTGGGGCGCCGAACCCGCTAACGAAGTCCGAGTAGTAACGGGCATTGTTAATCGGAAAATGATTCGCAAGGCGGGAGTCGATGACCGAGTCGGACATCGAGGTCATCTTGGAGCGCGCCAAGGAACTTCACCCACAGGCGAAGCCCCGGATCATCTCCGACAACCGGCCGCAGTCATTGCCAAAGACTTCAAGGAATTCATTCGGATCTCGGGCATGACGCACGTCCGAACTTCACCCTACTATCCCCAATCGAACGGAAAAATCGAACGATGGCACAAATCGCTCAAAGGAGAGTGCATCCGGCCGGGAACGCCATTGTTGCTGGACGATGCGCGGCGTCTGGTGGAGGGCTACGTCGAGCATTACAACAACGTCCGCCTGAACAGTGCCATCGGCTACATCACGCGGAAGGACATGCTCGCCGGGCGTCAGCGAAAGATCCATGCCGAGCGGGATCGGAAGTTGGAGGAGGCGCGAAAACAGCGGCAGAGGGCCGCGTGAAGAACGAATATTAACAGCGCTTCAGCGTCTAACCGTCACTGGCCGACGTTGTCGTTGAGGTAGATTACTGGATTCCGACGCACCTGCGTGGTTTGAGCCAGTGTTCATCGCCAATCATCGGTCCGACGTAACCTCCTCGCTTTCTGGTAGCGTGGACGCTACGGCATCGGCAAACGGGTTAGCACACGAGGTTGGCGGGAAGCGCGACTCCGGGTCGCGCCGGGAGTTAACGCCGAGCCCAATCTACGCCTCACCTGAGGCTGTTCTAGATCGGACACACCACTCCCGCTCGGCCGCTCACAATGGTTCCACAACTGAAATGGGACACACGAAGGTCGAAGGACCAAGGGAGAATCCGCGATGAACGACACTGCTCTACCAGATCCGCGAGCTTGACGTTCTCGTCGTCGGCACAGGCTTCGGCGGGATCTACATGCTGCACAAGCTGCACAATGACCTCGGCCTCGATGCGGTGGCAATCGACAAGGCCGCCGGGGTGGGCGGAACCTGGTACTGGAACAAATATCCGGGTGCCCTGTCCGACTCCGAGAGCTTCGTCTACCAGTACTCATTCGACCGGGAGCTCTACGAGCAGACCCCGTGGACGACCAAGTTCGCGCGCCAGCCCGAGATCCTCGAGTATCTCAACGGTGTCGTCGACCGCTTCGGCCTGCGCGAACACATCCAACTCGAGACCGGCATGACCGCCGCCGACTGGGACGAGAATTCAGGGACTTGGACTGTTCGCACCGACCGGGGCGTCACCTTCGTATGCAGGTTCCTCGTTACGGGTCTGGGGCCCCTGTCTGCGACAAACCTCCCCGTGCTGTCCGGAATGGAGACGTTCGAGGGCCGCCTGGTGCATACCGGCGCATGGCCCGAGGATCTGGATCTGACCGGCAAGCGCGTCGGGGTCATCGGCAACGGCTCGACTGGAAACCAGGTGATCACCGTCACCGCCCCCATCGCCCGCTACCTGACCTCGTTCCAGCGCACCCCGCAGTACAGCGTGCCGGCACGGGAACAGAGAGCTGACTCCAGAGGAGCTTCGGGCTAACAGGGATGACTTCGAAGCCACCTGGGAGCAGGTGCGGAGCTCCAGCCTCGCCTTGGGCTTCGAGGAGAGCACCGTCACGACATTCAGCGTCTCTGCAGAGGAGCGGGAGCAGGTCTACCAGCGCGCATGGGACGAGGGTGGCGGCTTCCGCTTCATGTTTGAGACGTTCTGCGACATTGCGACCGACGCGGCAGCGAACGAGGAAGCGGCCAAGTTTATCCGCCGCCAGATCTCAGCGATCGTCAGCGATCCCGAGACCGCTCGCAAGCTCACACCAACCGACCTGTATGCGCGGCGGCCGCTGTGCGACTCCGGCTATTACGAGACCTTTAACCGTTCCAACGTGAGCCTGGTTCGGACCGATGAGAACCCCATTAGCCATCTGACCGGGAAGGGCATCGTGACCGCGGACGGCGCTCTGCACGAAATCGACGTGCTCGTGTGCGCCACGGGCTTCGACGCAGTCGACGGAAGTTACGTCCGCGTCAACATCCAGGGCCGCGATGGGGAGAGCCTCAAAGAGCACTGGCGAGACGGCCCGACGAGCTACCTCGGCATGGCCACGAGCGGCTTCCCGAACCTGTTCATGATCTTCGGCCCGAACGGACCGTTCGCGAACATGCCGCCGTCGATCGAGACCCAGGTGCGAGTGGATCGCCCAGACGATCGAGAACGTCTCAGCCACCGGCCCCGACTGGATAGACGTCAAGCCGGAGACGGAGACCGCCTGGACCAACACGTGCCTGGGCATCGCGAATCAAACGCTCTTCCCGAAGGTCCCCTCATGGCTCTTCGGCGCCAACATCCCCGGGAAGAAGCAGACCGTCATGTTCTTCCTGGGCGGCATCCGGATGTACCGCGAATTGCTCGCCGCGGAGACGGCGGACGGCTACCCCGGGTTCCTGACCAGCGCCGGCGGCCCAAACGCTGCCTCCATCATTTCGTAAGTCACCCGGCCAAAAGAGGAGGGCATCGGCCTGGTCAAGGTTCTCGACCGCGTGACGATGCAACTCTTCGTCCGCGGGTATTGCACGATGATCGCAGCACCCGTCCAATGTGACGTTGGTGGAATACCGAAGCGGTCGCATTACGCGAGAGTACCGCCGATGGGAAGACCAGCAAGGTTAGCCGCTTCAATGGGCCAACCGAAAGTTGATGTGCCCGGCCCCTTGGCTGCGCTAGTCGCGGATTGAGCCGGGATGCGGACAAGAAGGCAGATCCTTGGAAAAAATTCCCTGACCGCCAGTTGATCAGAGGCTCCCTGCTGAACGGGGTTTATGAGATGGGTTCTAGCTTGCCGAAAAATGACGTTATACTCATTAACGGAGAGCGTCCTCTTTCCATTTCACGCTGAACCAGCACACAATCGCGTGCAGCGAAACTACCGTCGGCGAGTAGTGTAGATAAGGTGAGAGTGATGCCAGTTTACCGAAACGGACTTTTCAGTTCAGAGCTTCCGGAGTCCCTTCCTACGGTTTCGGGCCCGATTTACCTGTAGCCAGGCCGATGTGATTGATCAATTTCTGGTATTGTCCGTCCTCTCGCAGCGGATCCATCCAAGGTTCCACTAGCAGGTTGACCATGCAATCGGCACGCTCCCGCTTGCCTTTTTCCAGCCACTCGTAAGCTCGCTTTTTGTCACCCAGTTTGACGTAACCGTGGGCCAACTCGTAGGCGCAAACATATTGTCGGCCGCTTCGGGCGCTCAATTCGTCTAGTAACTTCCCCGCGCTCTCACGGTCGCCTTTTGCGGCGTGGACATGAGCGACAATCGCCTTCGTTGTCGCATTACTTGCGATCTGGTCAGCCTTTTTGGCCGCCGCAAGCGCCTGCTCCATCTGGCCTTTCTCGGCATACGCCAGAGCGGCGATCAGGTACCCGCCTGCAAAGTTCGGCTCCCGTTCGATAGTCCTGTGAAACTGCGCAATTGCCTGATCATATTGGCGCGCACTGACTAAGCAGAACAGAAGCATGTTCTGCACGGGCAGCGACAGCGGATCGAGTGCTTGCGCAACTCTAATTTCCGATAAGGCCTCCTGCGTGCGCCCAAGGGAATTGAGGTAACTGGAGTAAACCAAATGAGCATCAGCCGACGAGGGGTTCAATTCCAGAGCCCGCCTCAGATGTTTTTCTGCTTCGGGCCAGTCCCAATCGTAGTAAATCAGCGCATATGCCAAGCAGACATGAACAGAATCCAGCGTCTCATCCAGTTTCAGTGCTTTCCCTGCCTCCAGTTTGAGTTTCGGCATCATTTCCCGAGGAGGCATGCCTAAGAAGGCGCTGGACCTATAAACGCACGCCAATCCCCCGTGAGCCGGTGCGTAATTCGGGTCGATGGCGATCGCCTGTTCAAAGTAACCAATCGCCTGTTTCAGAGTTGCTTGTGAGAGTTGATCAGCGTGATATTTTCCTTTGAGCACCAAGTCAATGACGGCAGGATCGACCGTACGGCGGACGGCAGGGTGACCGTGTGCCGGTTGTACCACCGTCGCGCGAATCTGGTTAGCAATCGCTTGCGCCACGTCGCGCTGCAGATCCAAAATGTCACCCACTTCGCGTGAATAGGTCTCTCCCCAAAGATAGTGATCCCCTCGCGCCTGGATCAATCGAGCGGTGATTCTTACCTTTTCGCCTGACCGCAACACGGAGCCTTCTACTATTGCGTCAACGCCTAATTCACGCCCAATCTCCGCTGGGGTTTTCTTGCTTGGCGCCCGGTATTGCATTGCGGATGTCCGGGAGATCACCCGTATGGTCCGAATTTTCGAGAGATCTGTAATCAATTGGTCGGTGATTCCTGCGGCGAAGAACTCATGGCCAGGATCGTTTGAAAGGTTCGAGAGTGGGAGTACCGCTAGCGAGTCAATACGGTCGGGAGAACTCATGTTCCGTGATGCCAGCCGAGGTCCCACCCAAATCGCCAGCGCCGAGATAGAGAGCAATAACGTTAACCACGACAAGACAGAGGTTATTCTAGGCCTGCGTTTAGTTCCAGCAGCTTCGGACGCTTGAAATTCTTGTCCTGGGAGATTGCTCACAGGCGCCACGAACGAGTATCCCTGGCCGGGAATCGTCGCTATGTAGCGGCCATCCTTCGCATTGTCACCGAGGACCTTCCTAAGCGTGAAGACGTTTTGCGTCAGATTGGCCTCTTCCACGGCGGCGCCGGGCCAAACCGCCGAAAGCAATTCTTCCTTGGCGAGCACCCGCCCGCGGTTTCGGACGAGCACCGACAAGGTATCGAACACCTTTGCGGTCAGCGCCACGGGCTCGCCCAGGTGTGAGAGCCGACGCGCATCCTCGTCGAGTTGGAAAGGGCCAAAATAATGAATACCCATACCCGTCAATTAACCGGCCAACTAGAGTGCTGTCATTTTAGAACTTTTGAGACGGATTTGATATCCCTTGAGGATTTCCGCCCGGAAAGAAGGCGATCATGTACCCGACGTAGCAACGGAGGCCAATCGATGAAAACTCGTGACATTTCCCGTCGCGCCTTGTTGAAGGGTGGCGGCGCCTTGGCTGGACTGACGGTGACTCAGGTGGCGGGCCCAACAAAGCTGTTTGGCTCGGTGGGCGAGCAGGTGGTCCCTTGGCTAGACCAGCCACCGCCAAGCCCCTTTCCCAATAACGTCGGCAAGAATCTGAAGTGGGAAGAGCTTACCCGCTTCACCCCCGCCCACAACTTCTTCTTCGTCGCTCACTATGGCGTACCTACGGGACTCAATGAATCCACATGGCGCGTAGCACTCAGCGGCTTGGTCGCCCGTCCGCAATCCCTGACGCTTGACGACCTCAAGAACCGTGGACTGCATGAGGTGGAATTCACTTTGGAGTGTTCGGGGAATAATGGCGATGGCTTGGCATTCTTTACCGGCGGCATCGGTAATGCCAGGTGGGGAGGCGCGCGTTTAGCACCTTTGTTGGAGCGAGCGGGCATTCGCGACGATGGCATAGAAGTAGTCTTTTGGGGAGTCGATAAGGGCACACAGACAATCCGCGACAACACGGGAATTTTTCGCGGCGGCCAAACGGGAACTGTCCAAACTGATACCAGCGGCGGACTAGATCTGACAATTACGGAGCAGTTTGCGCGCAGCATGTCTGTGCGGGACGCGCTTCAGAATGACATTCTGCTTTGCTACCGAATGAACGACGAGTCTCTGCCTTCCGAGCACGGTTTCCCGGTTCGCCTGATCGCCCCTGGCTGGTACGGAGTCGCCAACGTAAAGTGGTTAACTCGCATCGAGGTTATGAACCAACGGTTCGCGAATAATTACATGGCCCGCGATTACGTCACCATCCGCGAACAGCCGCGTGAGGGCCAGACAGTCTGGACCTTCAACACGGTCAGGAGCGGTAGGCTCAAGTCGGCGCCCGCCAAAGTCACGCGCCGGCAGAACCGTTACACGATCATGGGAGCCGCTTGGGGCGCCCCGATTGAGGCCGTGCAGGTCCAAATCGACTCCGGACCTTGGAGGACCGCCAACCTGGATGGTCCCGAATTCCGAAGGAACCAAGGCTTCGCCTGGAGGTTCTGGACGTTCGACTGGGGAACACCGGCGACAGGCGAGCACCGGGTCACGTCGCGGGCGATCGACGTTGATGGGAACATCCAGCCGGCGCCCAATGATCCTTTCATCGCTAACAGAACAACGTTCTGGGAAAACAATGGTCATATTACCCGCCGAGTGCTTATTCCCTGATGACGGATACCGTAATGAAAAATGGTGAGCCACAAAATATTTGGAGGCCTTTTTCAGCTAAGAAGCTCTGTTGACGGGAATGGACTAGTGCTGACTAACACGAAGGCAGACTTACGCAACACGGAAGGCGAAGTAAGAATACGACGCTGAAAAATAAGCGGATCAGGCGGCTTTAAGGACTCTGTTATTCTCCCCTACTCGTGGTAACAGGGTGGTTCAGTTCTCGGTGCCCATCCAACCCCGAGATACCCCACTATCGGAGAACGGCCGGCGCTGACGCTGCAGCGCGGATCAGTACTGCTAAGCCCGGATGGGCTCTCACAACCGCGATCTTCGCGAGCAAGCCGACCGCTGCACCAACAACGAGCTGTACCGCAGGAAATCCAGGACTCAAAACACCCAAAATCTCCACGTCAGTTCGGCTCTCAAAAATATATATTTACCTGTATTTGCAACAAAACCTCCCTAAAATCGGTCCAGATCCTACCAAGCGCATGCCACGATAAAAGTAGGAGACACGCATGTCACAAGCCGCCACAGCACGAGCCAACGGAGCCAATTCAAACGGACCCATCACCGCCGAGGGAAAGGCCAGATCCGCGCAGAACAGTTTGAAGCACGGAAGGTGTGAACGAATGGTGGTTTTGGGAAAGCGAGATAACGACAAATGATTTTAGTTTGCTGCGAATTGATTTCACGAGAGAGAGGGCGATACCGCCGTGAAACCTGCGTAGAGCCTCGTTTTTAGCCTCATTGAGCGGTTTCAGAGGATGACGATCAAGCTTTAGGCGACTGCGTTTAATTGCTTCCGCCATCGCAGGCGGATCCACTGCTGAATGTTGTAAGTGAGAGCGGCCCAGACTGATTCCAGCCTGACTTTACGAAGACCCCGAACTCGGAAACGACGCAGACCGATCTTTTCTTTCAACCAAGCGTTGGCAAACTCAGCAACCTGCGATCTTTGCTTATAGATTTCGGCGCTCTCCGGTGTTTCCATCTTGGTGCGGAATGCCGTAATCTTCGGGTCATCTTCCAACACTCGGATGGTGCGGGTCGCAGTCTGCGGGCAACACTGCGGCTTAAACGGGCAGGCCGCGCATACGTCTGCTTTGGCCTTGTACTCGCGCACGACGCCGCTGGCGGCATTAGCAATTCGATAGTAGGGCAGCAGTTGGTCAGCGGGACAACGGACGCTATTCAGTTCGGCCACGAAGGTGAATTTGTCAGAGGCAAATTCTTGTGCCACACCATATCGTTTGCGCTGGCCTTCTAAACGCGCCGGATTGGCTACTTGCAGGGGACCAATAAGATCGGTTTTGCCGTTAAGGGCGATGATGTTTTCACTGCTGATGTAGCCGGCATCGGCCAGTAATTGATCGGGCGCCTTTCCGAACGTTTCCTTGACCCGTTCCACCGCAGCCTGCAGGTGCGGCGCATCGGCGCCGCTTTGGGTCACATCCAGCCCGATAATGATGCCAGCCGCTGCATCCGTTGAAATCTGAACGTTGTAGCTGGGTTCGAATCCACCCCCGTTCCGCTTCATCACGCGTGCCTCTGGATCGGTCTCACTGGCCCGCGCTTCGTTCCGGTTGCGGCCGCGCTCCTGGCGAACTTGCTCCAGTTGCTGCAAAGCGGCCTCGAGTTTGCTTTCGCGCTCCCGTTTGGCGCGGCGCTGGGCTGCGGCTTTGCGAGCATTGCCCGCGTCCTGTTTAGGATCGCCCATAGCGCGGACCTGCTCTCGCGCTTGGTCCAGATGTTCACGCAACGTCTTCTCCGACCGGAAGGTATTGCCGCTGGCCGAAGCACGAATCCGGGTTCCATCATGCATCATGCGCTCCAGTGTGATGAGTCCCTCTGCGCTGAGCACGCCCAGCACTTGCGTAAACAGTTCGGTGAGCGCCTCGTCGTATTCGACACGAAAGTCGGAAAGGGAATGATGATTGATTGGTTCCAATGCACAGAGCCACTCAAAGCCGGGTTCGTATTCACATTGCCGCTCGATCTCACGAGCGCTCCCGATGCCTCGGCTGTAAGCGTACAGCCACAGAGCAATCAACAATTGCGGATTGTTCCCTGGTTGTCCGGGATGGCCTTCCACCGCCTTCATCGGCTCGTAGAACTTAGCCAGGTCGAGGCGGCCGGTAAACTCCCAGAGAGCTCGAGCCGCATGATCGTCGGGGATGAACTGCTCGATATCCATCGCCCGAAGCACGAACTGATCTCGGTCGACTGAGCGCAAACGCGGCCTCGGCGCCGGCTTGGATTTACCCATTTCTGACATTAACTACAGGGCGCAAACCGACCACTATAACGTTACAATGCAAAGTACTTTACAGATCAAACCATCATCAAATCGTTCACAGCTTCACGGACTCACCAGTAGCCGGGTCGTCCTTCCGCACGAATCGCAGGAAGCCTACGACAAGCTTGAAGCCTCACTGATCAACCGCTTCAAGCCCGCCGACGATCTCGAAAATGAACTCGTCCAGGAAATGGCTGCTGCCCGCTGGCGTCTCCGCCGCATCGAAGCCATGGAAGCTGCACTCTTCAAGAAGGTCATCAAACAGCACGAAGAAGCCGGCACACCCGACGCCCTCGACGTCGCCTATGCCGAAGTCACCGAATCGAAGTCCTACCGCATGCTCGTTCGTCACGCAGCCCAACTCCGCCGAGCCTACGAGAAGGCCTGGAAAGAGATCCAACTCATTCAGGCGGACCGCAAAATCGACGAAGAAGGCGAATTACAAAACGAACCCAGCGACGACTTCCTCAAGCGGAGACTCGACGCAGCCATGATGATGCCGTTACCCGGGCAACGCAGCTCAACTGCCGACGCAAAACCTTCAATTGCGCTCGTGACACGCTAGTCCTCGACGATCCGGTAATACAAAAACTCGCTAGAATCGGTACCCTGCAGCTTCCCTCGAAGACCAAGATGATCTGTCTTGCCGGGATCGATGAGCTCGCCGATATGGATAACGAACCCCAGAGGAGTTATGAATGGGTTCCCCAGGTCAATGTCGACATCGGCGTATTGCGGCGCCTCACCGTCGTCAGGGATCGCCAGCGTAAGTTGCATGGAAAACAGAGGCACACGTTCTCGGACGCTGTGAAGATGACTCGCCAATCCATTTGGCACAAACTGCAGTAATCGAAGATGGGTGGAGTGAATGACCGCATCTTCATCGAATCCACCATCCGGCAGCATGATGCGGTTGACGAACTTCGGTTCCAGCTCAGCGTAAACACGATCCACATCCGCGAAAATAAGTCGCTTGACGCCATCGCTCAAGGGAGCCTTTCCCGCAATCGGAGTACGCAACTTTGCAAGGACGTTCAGAATACATGCCTTGCGGGCATCGCGGCGCTCATCCTGGCGAAGCCAATCGGAGAGTCCGATGCCGTCAATCACCGACGCCTCTACGATGGCTCGCGTCGAGTCATCGAAATCGCTGACAGCGCGATCAAGTTGCACGCGCCGTTTATCCGGTTTGTCCTGAACGACGATTACGGCTGTATCGTCTTTGGGAATCGTAAATTCGTAAACTTTTGTGTGAAATCGGTAGCCACCTAGAAAAATGCTGACCTGATAAGTCCCTTCGGGAAGCAGCTTCGGCTTGAGTCCTTCGAATCGAAGCCGGCCATTGCGAACGCTCATTGAGAGGCCGAATGTCCGTGCGCCGATCCATCCCTGCTGGCGTTGAATGTTTTCCCAACGCACGCGCGTCCCTGGCGAAATTGGGGAGAGCTGGAGTGCCACGCCAAGTGGCCATGCGCTCGTCTCGCCGTCGAGGATAATTCCTTCATTCGGCTTTAGTCCTGTCACAGCGAGGTTTTTGCCCCGACGCTCAAAAATGAACTCAAATGCTTCCGCAGCCATCTTGGGATTCTACTTGAGTTGAGATACTATATTTCTACTACGCGGTTTAAGCTATAGCTCTCCTCAGGGGCAACCACAAAGAAGGTCACATGAATCATCAAAGTTTGATGAAGAGTCTTGTTCTCGCGGCTGCACTGTCAGCGGTCTCGTTTGCGCAGCAGACCGGAACCATTCAAGGTACGCTTCTCGACGCCGGTGGGGCGTCAATCCCAAACGCCAAAGTTGAAGCGCTGGACCAGGCGCGGCAAATCGTCGCGCGAGAGACGACGACAGGACGCGATGGCACATTTTATCTACGCAACTTGCTTCCGGGAACTTATACGGTTCGGGCGGAACTCACTGGATTCAAATCTCTCGAACGCACAGAATTGAAGCTTGACGCAAACCAGATCATGGATCTCGGTTCGATCTCTCTCCAGGTCGGTCAGGCAAATGAATCGATCACTGTCGAAGCGGAAGTTCCGCTCGTGGAGACGTCGACTTCGCAAAAATCATTCGTCATCAGTTCCCGGCAGGTGACAGAACTCGCTTTGAACGGCCGCGATTTCCAGTCCTTGATGCGTACGCTTCCGGGTGTCGTATCCAACAGCGGTTCCGATTTCCGGCTCGCCTTCAACAATACCGACCAGTTCAATGTGAATGGACTGCGCGGAAGCATGAACAACGTCTACCTCGACGGCTCGATCAATACGGATGTTGGAGCCAACGACGGCCAGTACACCCAAGTCAGCCTCGATGCAGTAGGCGAATTCAAAGTTCAGACCAGCACCTTCAATGCCGAGTACGGTCGCAATCCGGGCGTGCTCATCAACATCAATACGAAGAGCGGGGGCACGAAATTCCACGGAACACTCTATGAGTTCCTGCGCAACGATAAATTCGATGCGCGCCAACCCTTCGACACGACAGGTAAACCTCCGAAGATTCGTTTTAATCAGTTCGGCGGTAACCTGAGCGGACCCGATTGTGATCCCGGGCTTCTCGAGTGGAGACGACAAGAAGCTGTTCTTCTTTTTTAATCTCGAGAAGACATTGGGATCCCGTCCATTGGGCAGCAACTTCGTTGATATCCCGCACGGTGATCTGCTCAATGGCGACTTGAGCCGTTTGTATCGGCCAGGGTTCATTGCCGGTTCGAACAACCAATATCAGAACGGCCAGGTCTTCCGGCCCGGCACTCTAGTTCGAGATGCAGGCGGACGTGTCATTGGTGGTGACCCGTATCTGAACAACATCATTCCGCGGGCGGAATGGAGCCGAAACGCCCCGGGGTTCTTGAAGATCTTGAGCGCCGTCGATCGCTCGAAAGCTGCGCCGCATCCGACAAATCCGGAACAGATTCGATACCCGTTCCAGGAAACGTATTCGTTGGACAAGTTGGGCAAGGTAGCGCGCGTTGACTACAACATCAGCACCAACGCGAATTTCTTCTTCCGCTGGGCCGATGACGCGCAACACGAAGAAGAAGATCTCGGTATCTTCAACAACACTCCGTACCCCGTCCTTCCGCAATATCGTGAGAAGCCTGGGTCAAGCTGGTCCTGGAACCTGGTCAATGTCCTCTCGCCGACCACAACCAACGAGTTTATCTTCACCTACAACCACCTCACGCAGATCGTGGATGTTCTGCCCGATGCGGACAAGAATCTGTACGACCGGACTGCGCTTGGTTTCTCTTTCGAGGATCTCTATCCCGACGACGAACCAGCTCAACAAGTTCCCACGCTTCAATTGCGGGGTTGGAAGCTGCACGTTTAGCGGGTTTGCTGCTCCTTGGCTGAGTGAAGGCAAAACGTATGCGATTACCGATAATTTCACGATCAATCGCGGCTCTCACACCTTCAAGTTCGGGGGACTCTGGAACCGCAATGATAATCGCCAGCAGCCGAACGGTCCCGATTCGACCAACGTCGATTTCGGTTCCAGCGTTGATAATCCTGGCGATACGGGAAACACCTTCGCGAACATGCTGCTCGGAAACTACACCAGCGTGAATCAGAATAACGGTGTCTTTTATTCCGACTACCGGTTCTACGGCTACGAGTTTTATGGGCAGGATACTTGGCGCGTGAAGAAGAACTTCACCCTTGAGTTCGGCCTTCGCTGGAGCTTCCTCGGACCCACTTATACGCTGGGTGAGTTCCTGGCGCCGTACTTCGATCCGGGATTGTATTCGCAAGCCCAAGCGGTTCAGATCGACACCACGTCGACAGGTCTCCGTCTCGGAAGCATCGTTCCGAATTCCGGCAACCCCTTCAACGGCATCATCGAAGAAGGGCAACCTGGAGTGCCGAAGGGCTTCTCCAAGCACCGTTACAACAATTGGTCACCGCGCCTTGGTTTCGCATGGGATCCGTTTGGCGATGGCAAAACCTCCATTCGCGGCGGCGCCGGAATTTTCTACGAGCGCATCCGTCAGAACAACACGAACTTTGGAGTGCAGGGCAATCCGCCGCTTACGTACAATCCACGCGTCGCTGCTGGAAACATCGACAGCGTCTCTCCAGCTCTCGTAGCGAGCGGTGTTCGATTCCCGGTTGGACTAACGGCGTGGGATGCGCAAGGCCAGATTCCTACGATCAACACCTGGTCTCTCGGTATTCAACGGGAATTGGGCGGGAGAACATCGTTCGACATCGCCTATGTTGGCAACGCGGGCAGACACCTGATGTATCGCCGTGATATCAATACCCTCCCGCTTGGCACAACCACCACGCCCGGAGTCTTGGCAAGCGTGAACAACCGCAACGATGCTCTGCGTCCCTACAAGGGCTACACCGGCATCACGTTCAACGAGTTCGGCGCGATCAGCAACTACCATTCGCTCCAGACTCGCCTGAGCCGCCGGTTCGCCAGAAGTTTCACTGCCAACGTCAACTACACATGGTCTAAGGCCATGGACGAGACGGACGGCGATGGCGACACCATCGGCTACGCATACGATCGCCGCCGTGAATATGCTCCCGCTGGATTCGACCGCACGCACGTAATGACTTTTGATTACGTCTATGAATTCCCGCAGCTGGCCAACGGCAATGGCTTCGTCAAGACCGTGCTCAATGGCTGGCAGATTTCAGGCATCACCCGCATGTGGGGCGGTCGTCCGTTCACTTTGACGTCAAACGCCAATCCCGGCACTCTGGGTACCGGTGTTCGTCCCGATTACATCGGTGGAGCTATCGACTTAGAGGAGAAGGACCGATTTAACTACTTCAATATTTTCGCTTTTGCGCGGCCTGCGGAAGGTACGCTCGGAAATGTGGGTCGCAATACCGTAAGAGGCCCAGGGGTAAATAACTGGGATATCTCGTTGTTCAAAAACACTCGTATCGCTGAGCGTGTAAATGTTCAGTTCCGGTTCGAGACGTTTAATACCTTCAACCACACGCAGTGGGACGCGATCAATACCACGATCAACGCTCCCAACCCAGGCGCTACTCTGACGCAGGCAACGCGCGGCAATGCAGGGCAGGTAACCAGCACCCGTGATCCGCGTAACATTCAGCTTGGGATGAAGTTACTGTTCTGATATGTTCTGGAAGTCAGACCGGCTTTCTCCGTAAGGAGGGGCCGGTCTTTTCCGGTTTAGGGGGTCTCGCGGATAGCGATCAATGCCGCAAAGCCGCGTTCCAGTTAATGAGCACATTCAGCGGTTCTGGAACACTACCCGAGGCTGGAGCCAGCACAAGAAGACGCTGTCCATCCGCAGTCACGTCGTAATCGTAATAAGGCACGCCTAGCCGCACCGGAAGATGAACAACCTCGCGAGGATGCGAAAACGACAACCCGTCCGATCCCGCCGTCACCTCTACTGAAATCAATCGTCCATCCGGAGCCAGGTACAACAGTTCGCGCCCCTTGTTTGACCAGACCGGCAAGCTCCCGTTACGGTTCGATACCTGATATTTCTTGCCGGTTGCGGGGAATGGTTGTACATAGACTTCATAAGCTCCGCTTTCATTGGAGGAATACACAATCCACTTTCCATTCGGCGAGAAACGAGCGTTCCTTTCATCGAACTGAGTCACTAGAAAAGGCTCCGGCTTAGCATGGACTCCGCTTACCTGAACAGGAAGCACCCACAAATCGCTCAATGTTGAGGGATGGACCTCCGCATACAAGATATGGCGGCCATCCGGCGCCCAGTCTGATGGAAAATGCGGATAAGGCGACTGAGTCAGCCTCTCCTCATGCTCACTGCTGCTGGAGGATCGAGCATAGAGGTTGCGTGGACCGCTTCGCGACGCGCTGAATGCCAACCGGGCGCCGTCCGGTGACCAGGCTGGAAAGTTATCGAACCCGGGAGCGATCGTCAATCGCGTCATGACTCTGCGGCTGCGCTCATAAAGCCAGATATCGGAATTCGGATGGTCTACGCGAGCCATGGCCACACGCGAACCGTCCGGCGAAATACGAGGCGCATAGTACACGCCTTCCGTCTGCTCTCTTTCCAAAACTTTGCCCTGCCGGTCCCACAACTCGATCGCGCGTTTTCCGAGTGACCCGATCGCATAAACAAGCACACCAGTATCGGAAGCGGAGTAGTAAGCGGAACCTAGATTGGTTCTACCCACGCTCTCGGCGATCACAGTTGCATCGCCCTCGACCCGCAGCTTCGCCAGATCGAACTTCTGTGCGACCAATGTGTCTCCTCGCAGCCAGAGGAGGTCGCCCATGCTTCCATTCGGGCGGCCAGCATACCGGGCAAAGAAGTTCGATTCAACTATTCGAATCCGCTCTTTGGGTGACGACAAAGATGCCACGTGAACACCGAGATATTCGGACTTCGAGCTCAGGACCCAATAAAGAAATCTTTGACCGTCTGGCAGGAACTGCGGCCACCGGTGTTCCGTTTCGTTTCGCGTGGAATCCATCTCGGTCAGCACTATCGCCTCACCGCCGGACGCCGATACGCGTTGTAATCCGCTCCCAGCAGACGGCGCGAAGACAATGACGCCTTCGCTGCTCCATGCTCCGCCCCGGCCGTTGGGCGCGCTGCACAGTTCGTCCACCGCCCCACCTGATGTCTTCACTCGCTTCAGCTTTCCATCACTGAAGAACGCGATCGACTTCGAATCCGGCGACCAAAACGGATACATAGCCGCGTTCGTCCCAGCCAATTCTCGAGCCTGTGTCGAATCAAGCGAGCGGACCCAAAGCAATTGCTTACCTTGTCCGGTAGCGACAAAGGCAATCTGGCGGCCGTCCGGTGAGACGGCGGCGCCGTTGTCGCTGAAAGTGTTACCGCGAGGCGGATTCAGCGACAGGTGGACCTCCTGAGCGTCGATGGCTGGCTTGCTGCGCGATCCGGCCCAAACAACCCAACCAAGAGCCAAAGCCGCAAGTAGCGCCGCAAACTTCCATTGATGCTGTCCGTGAGGCTCCGTCGTGATGTCCGGCATCGCTTCCAGACCTGAGCCCTCAACGCCTGAAAAAGTTCTCAACGCAAAGCCGAGATCTTTGGCGCTCTGGAATCGGTTTGCCGGCTCTTTCTCAAGACACCGTGCGATGATTTGGCGCAACCCAGCTGGTATTGCGGCCGGCAGCGCTGGAGGTTCGTCTCGGACAATCGCATGAACCGTCTCAGCCCATGTGTTTCGCTCGAAGGCGCGCTTGCCCGAGATCAGTTCATAAAGGACAATCCCGAAGCTGAAGATGTCTCCGCGATGATCGATGGTTTGTCCGTTCACCTGTTCCGGGGACATGTAACCGACCGTGCCCACGATTGTTCCTGGATCAGTCAACGTCTCGGTCGTTTCCCGACCCAATCCTGGATCCATCTTCGCCAAGCCAAAATCCAGGAGTTTAACTCGTCCATCACGCGTGAGCAGAACGTTGTCTGGCTTCAAGTCCCGATGCGTGATGCCGGCAGCATGCGCGGCGGCCAATCCGTCCGCAATCTGCACCGCGATGTCTATGCTTTTGCGAAGCGGGAAGCTCGCCTCCTCGCAAAGAGTCGCCTTCGACAAGCTCGCTGACGAAGTAATCGGCGCCGACATCGTAGACGCTAACGATATTCGGGTGGTTGAGCGCCGCTACGGCACGAGCCTCCTGCTCAAACCGATGCCTGCGGTCGGGGTCAGAAGCGAAACCGGCCGGCAACACTTTCAGCGCAACGAGACGCCCAAGACGTGTGTCACGCGCTTTGTACACCTCACCCATGCCGCCCGACCCGAGCGAGCTTACGATTTCGTAAGGGCCCAGTTTCATTCCGGCGCTGAGAGACATCGAGATCTATCTTATGTCGATATGTTGGCGGCTAAATCATGGGCAAGGATCGGGGCTTGCGACCGCGCGGGAAGACCGTATCGATGAGTTCGAGTTCCGCCTCCGTCAACTCAAGTTCCGAAGCCTTGGCGTTCTCCTCAACATGGGGAAGCCGCGACGCCTTGGGAATCACGAATACATTCGATTCCCGCGCAAGAAATCGTAGCGCAACCTGACGCGGTGTTGCGTCGTGAGCGTCCGCGATCGACTGCAGCGCTCGACCCTGCGGCGTTGTGGGGTCGGGAAACTGGTCATGACCGAAGGGACTGTAGGCTACTAAGGCGACTTTGTGCTTTGCGCACCATGGCAGGACAGCATGCTCGATCGCACGCTCGCGCAGATGATAGAGAACCTGATTGCAAGCGATTTTGCCTTCGCCGGCGATCGATAGCGCTTCTTCGAGATCGTTCTCGTCGAAGTTGCTGACTCCCCAGGAGAGAATCTTGCCCGCTTGGCGGAGGTCCTCAAAGGCGGAGAATGTCTCTTCCAACGGGTATTTGCCGCGCCAATGCAGCAGGTAGCAATCGAGATGCCCGGATTGCAAGCTTTTGAGTGAACGCTCGCAGGCTTCTATCGTGCCTTTCTTAGACGCATTCTCTGGAACAACCTTTGAGACGAGAAAGACTTCATCGCGCCGCCCTTCGATGGCCTTGCCAACCATCTTCTCGGCTGCGCCCCATCCGTAGTATTCGGCGGTATCGATATGGGTCATCCCGAGATCGAGGCCACGCCGCAAGGCAGCGATGGCATCTGCGTGTTTGTGGCTCTCGTCGATGTACCAGGTTCCTTGTCCGATGACAGAAACGTTCCGCTTTAACGGGCCGAATTCCCGCGCTTTTACAGGAGGCGCCACATCCCTATTCTGACCGAAGCGCGATTGTAGGCTCAACCCGGCTAGCGCGGCGCGCCGGAATATAGCTTGCGATCAGCGCTACTGTCAGCAGCGTCATCGTCGCCGCGACGGCGCTTAAAGGGTCGCGTGGGGTGATGCCATAGAGCAGGGAAGAAGCGTACCGTGTTACAGCCAAGGCGGCCGGCAAGCCAATCGCAGCGCCCACAATTACCATTGCCAAGGCGTCGCGCAAGACCAACCATCGGACGGTGGAATGCCTGGCTCCAAGAGCCATACGGATGCCGATCTCACGCGTCCGATGTGTCACCGCATACGCCATCATTCCGTACAACCCGATAGATGCAAGCAGCAGAGCAACAACGCCGAAGAAAGTAGCCAGTGTGGCGACCAATTTCTCCTGGAGGATGTTATTGTCGATCTGCTGCTCCATCGTCCGCACGCGAAGCAGGGGGATTGCGCCATCGATAGCGCTTGCTTCGCGGCGAACGATCTCGGTGAATCGCTCCGGATCATTGATGGTACGGATACAGAGTGATCGTGGGCCCGTCCCTCGCCGCCAAACCGGGGTGTAGACCATCGGTTCGATGTCAGTCCGCAGCCCGAAGTACCGAGCGTCGCTAACAACTCCGACGATTTCGAAAGAGCCTTCCGACTGATAGTTCTCCGTTAGCGAGAGTCTCGCGCCGATTGGATTTCGCCCCTGCAAATACTTCTTGACCAGCGCTTCGTTGACGATCGCAACGTGAGGTCCGGCGAGATCTTCAGGCGGCACGGCTCCGTTGGCCGGAGGCGGTCCAGCGGCCGGTTCCGGAGTAAACGCCGGACTATCGATATTCCGGAAGTCACGCCCAAGCAGCATAGGGATTCCCATCGTTTCAAAAAAGCGGGGACCGATCCCGTTAATGTCGATGACACGGCGTTCGCCCTGCTTGTAGTTATAACCGTCGATACTCACAAACAAGTTTGAGCGCGAACCGCCAAGAGGCGTGATGGATGCAAGGGATACCGATCGTACGCCAGGAACCGCTTCAATTCGCTCGCGCAGACGCTCATAGAAATCGCGCAGACGCTGACCTTTATAGCCGTTACGGCTTGGATCGATATCAGCGACGAGCGTGTTGTCAGGCCGAAAACCGGCATTAAGGTTCTTCAAATTTCGAAGGCTCCGAACGAACAAGCCTGCGCCGATTAGCAAGAGCAACGAGAGCGCTACCTGCGCGACTACCAGAGCTTTGCGCAGTCGGAATTTCGACCTGCTCAACGTTGCGCCTTTCTCATCCTTCAGAGCAGGGAAGACCGCCGCCCGAGTAGCCTGGACAGCCGGCGCCAGTCCGAAGACAACGCCAGTAATGAATGAGATCGCAAACGTGAAGAGAAGCATGCGGATATCCGGATTAACATCCAGACTGAGTGACACCCATCCGCTTTGCGGCATCAAGTTCAGAAGAACTTGAACACCGAAGTACGCAAAGAGAAGTCCGGCTGCGCCGCCGAGGATTCCAAGGAAGACACTTTCCGTCAGCAGTTGCGTGATGATACGACCCCGGCTTGCGCCCACAGCCAGCCTGACCGCGATTTCATGACGGCGAGAAGCGGCTTTGGCCAAGAGCAGATTTGCGACGTTCGCGCACGCGATCAACAGAACGACGCCGACGATGACCATCAGCAGCACGAGCGGTTCGGACAATCGATTCCGCAGTGAAGAATATCCCTGCGCTCCGGGAATGAGTTTGACGGGACGACCCTCGTTCACGAAGCGCGGATTCGCGCTAGTTTTTCGCTCCTGTAGTTCCTGATCCTTACTGACAACGGTCAACTCCGTTTCGAGTTGGGCAATAGTGGCGTCCGGCTTAATTCGCCCCAGAATCAGCAACCACGTGTTATTCCGGTTGTTCCAATTGCCTCGACCGGTAATCTCGGTCCGCATCATGATCGGTGTGAAGAAGTCCGGCGCTACACCTACTTCAACGCCGGTAAATCCGGCGCGTGTTATCCCGAGAATCGTCAAGGGAAAGCCGTTGACACGAACCTTGTTGCCGATGATTCGCGGATCCGAAGCGAACCGCCGCTGCCAGAAAGAGTGGCTGAGAACGATGTACGGAGCGGCGCCTTCTTTGCGATCGTGTTCGGCGTTGAAGAGCGTGCCGGCGGCGGCCTTCACACCAAGGACATCGAAGTAGTTGCCGGAGACGAAAGCGCCGGCGGCCAATTCGGCGCGCGTGTCTCCGCCGGAGCCGGCAGTGAATCCCGAAGGTTGAACGGAACTATAGGAGATGGTTCCGGAGAATCCCTGATTGCGGTCGCGGACCGCCACGTAATCGGGATAGTTCCAGTGCGCGTTCGTTCGGCCCGACTGAGAGGTGGTCACGACGTAGAGCTGACCGGGATTCTCGACGGGAAGGCTCTTCAAAAGGATGGCGTCAATCAGGGTGAAGATCGCAGTGTTAGCGCCGATCCCGAGGGCCAAAGAGAAAACTGCCACAGCCGTGAAACCGAGGCTCTTACGCATCGTACGAAAGGCGAAGCGCAGATCATCTTTACGATTTTGAAAAAACGCGAGCGCGACAGGAGTCACTGGAGGCATAGACGAAATTTTGCCTCACAAGTTCGCTCGATGTTGAAAGAAAAAGGCGCCGCATGTTTGCGGCGCCTTCGAGGATGAGGATTTGTTGCTTTAGAACTGGTTCCAAAGGAACTGATTGTAGACTTCGTGGTGGTATTGCACCTCGGGTACCTTAACAACCGTTCCAAGTAGGCGCGCGCAACGGTCGGCGGAAGCCTGCTTGAGATCCGCGAACCGGTTTTTCACGTCTTCCGCGAGCAGTTTGTTGACCCATTCGGCTTTCCGGAAGTTCTCGAGCGCGTCGTAGATGTTGTCCGGCAGATAGCGCTCGGCGGTCCGGATGTTCTCGCCACCGTTCGGGCTGTCACCTTCGATGCCGGTCGGAAGACCGAATACAGAACCATGTACGGATTCGCGTCGGGAGCAACCGAGCGAACTTCAACGCGAGCACTTCGCTCATTTCCGATCGGGATGCGGACCATCGAGCCGCGATCGACAGCCGATGCCTTGAGCTGATTCGGCGCTTCAAAGTGCGGATCGAGGCGACGATAGGAGTTAACGCTCGAGTTCAGCAGCAGACAGATATCGTTGCCGTGGGTCAGAATGCGTCCACGAACTCCCATGCGCAGCCGCTCATCTTCTCTTCACCCTTCGGATCCCAGAACATGTTCTTGCCGCCCTTGGTGATGGAGACATTCGTGTGCATACCGTTGCCGTTCACGCCGACGACCGGCTTCGGCAGGAAGCACGCTGTGAAACCCATCTTGGTAGCGACCTGACGACAGATCAGCTTGTAGAGCTGGATCTGATCGGCAGCCGTTACGACGTCTGCATAGCTATAGTTGATTTCGAACTGAGAAGGCGCGACTTCCGGGTGGTCCTTCTCGTTCTCAAAGCCCATGGCGCGCTGCACTTCGGCGGTCGCGTCGATGAACTCACGGAGGGGGTCACCTGGCAACGAATGATAGTAGCCGCCCGTGTTGACGTACTCGAACTTGCCGGTCTCGTGATAGGTACGCTCGGCGTCAGCGCCTTTGAAAAGGAACCCTTCAATTTCGTTGGCTGCGTTCAAGGTGTAGCCATTCTTGGTGAACTGATCGTTCGCGAAACCCTTCAGAACTCCGCGGATGTCGCCGCTGTAGGCGCTGCCATCTTTGTCGATAACTTCACCGAATACCAGCACCTTGCCCGTACCGAAGATGTCGGAGGGAGCCCAGTAGAAGGCGCTCCAATCGATACCGAGCCGGAGATCGCTCTCGCGCTGAGCGGTAAAGCCGCGGATCGAGGAGCCGTCGAAAGTGAGGTTGTCCCAGCTCTTTACGAGGAACTTCTTGTCGTAATCGAGCATGTGCAGACGGCCTTCGAGGTCGCTGAACAGGAGCGTTACGGCCTTCACTCGCTTTTTCATCGGTAAGGTACTTCAGCCGCTCTTCCTGAATCTTCTCCACAGGAACACGGTTTTTACGTTGCTCCTTGGCATGGAGATTGAGGTCCTCCAGTTTCCCGTAGGGAAGGCTCAAACGGTCCTGTAGTTGGCTATTCATTCATCTCCTTGAGCTGGGCGTGACTAAAGTCTCGTCGCGAACACACGTATTTCGAGACGGTGCTGACGATGCACTTCCAGAGTGATTCGCTGACTAATATCGATTATCAACGATTGCCGGGAGTTTCTCCATCGAACATTTTTATGGACCCGTTCAGGAAAAATGAATGATGCGTTAACCGCTCAGGCAGGCGAATAATTTGCGAAACCCGCCCGTTGTAGACCCCGGGGGATTTCGGGGTTCTTCATGAACGTATTCCAGACGAGCCGGTGCGGAGATTCTCGGCCATCAACATGGTAATCCCGGTATCGATGGCAACGACATCCGTGTCATACCACTCCGTCATTGGGTTGAAGGCGTTCACGAATCCGTAGCGGCTCCACGCGCGCGTCCCGTACCGGTTTTTCATATTTTTCAAGACGCGCAGCGTTTCCTTGGGAAGGAATGGGAGCGACCCTCCAGCGGCGCTCGGAACCACCGTGCCATCGATTGGCCCCATCTCCGGCGGCCCGCCCCAGACGACGTATCCTCGTTTGGAATCGGATGCTGTTATCCCCCAGAGGTCATTGCTGAAATGGGGGTACTGTTTTGCAAGTTCCAGACAAAAACGTCTGTGTACCTCGGTCGCCGTGACTGAGTTCTGATAGTAGTCGGCATACCGGTCCCGTTTGCCGCGAAAATCGAACCACGCCTGTGAATATTGGTGCACGAACAATGGCGCGTAGGATCCGATGTAACGTAGGCCGTCGTACTCAAACGTCGTCCGCTTCCAGGCATGCCACGCCTCGACGGGCAACGGATAGGAAGACGATCCGAGGCCCAGCAGGTACATCATCATGAGCTCGCTGTAATAGTCCCACCGGTACGAGAGAAAGCCGAGTTCGGGAGTCCATCCGTGCGGTAGCAGAGACGTATCCGCGGAAAGCCACGTCCAGTCGACACGATTGAAGATCAGCGTTGCCAGTCGGCTGATGTCGCGCGATCGAAAGTACTGGCGGCACGTCAGGATGCCGCAAAGGAGAATCGCAGTGTCGATGGAGGATATTTCGGAGTCCCAAACGCGTTCACCGGTCTTCAAGTCTGCCCAGTGATAAAAGAAGCCGCGATGGACCGGCATATTGCTATACAGGAAATCGAGCGTGTTCAATATGCGGCTCGCCGCTTCGGCATTTGGGATGTAGCCCCGTTCGGCGCCGATACAGAATGCAGTTAATCCGAATCCTGTCGCGGCAATGCTCGAAACGGTGTTCTTGCCGGTGGCGCGAACGTTGTGCCGGTCCTTGACAAGCCCTGTGTCAGGATCGGACTGCTCGAGAAAAAAACGAAATGTCGCTCTCTCGAGCTCCTCCAGAAAGGCATCGTCTTCAGGAGTAAGCGCCAGGTTCGGCTCGGATCCGACGGCGGCGAAAGTCAGACTGGCGCCCGCAACCTGCCGCAGTACACTGCGGCGCGATAACTTCTTCCGTGGAACACTTTTCCGACCCACCTAGTCTGAATGTATACGATTACAGGGAGCAGCATAGAATTTCAGCAAGTGGACCGGGACCAAGTGGATCAGAAAGTAGGGAAGAAGCGAAAGCTCATTATATGGACCGCTGTTGGCGCGAGTGTTGCCATTTTTGTGACTGTGTTCATTCTGAGAGTCCTGCGAATCGGTCAGGTGGCGCTTGTCACGGGAGCGGTGCTCGAAGCCGATACGGATCCCAGGAAGCAACAGCCGATTAGCGCTGTAACGATTACCGCCCAGTCAGGCGAGATTGTCAGTGAGTCGAAATCCGATGCCTCCGGCCTTTTTCGTCTTCCCCTGCGCCCAACGCTATTCATCGGTGAGTCGATACGGCTCGTTTTCCGGCATCATGATTACGAACCTTTCGAAACCACAACGCCCGCCGCTAACCGAATTCACATTATTCGCTTGAAGCCGAAGGTTCGTGAAGCTCAGGACGGGCTGCCGAAGCCCCCCGCAAAGGTCGCCAATATCCGTGTGAGATACGCCGTCAAAGATACGGCGACTGTAAACGTGGGAAGCACGGTTAAGACTTTCGAAGTGATCAACGCCGGCAACGTTCCGTGCGACCGCAAATCGCCCTGTTCACCGGATGGTAAGTGGAAAGCTGAGGTCGGTTCGCTGTCGATCGATGCAGGTGATGAAAAGCAATTCAAGAACGCCAGGATCGCCTGCATCGCCGGACCCTGTCCGTTCACTCGTATCGACTCCAACGAGTATGCCCGCAACGGTCGTATCTTCAATCTGACGGTTCGTAACTGGTCCGATACGGTTACATTTTTGGTGCAGGCCGAGGTGACTCGCACGATGCTGAGTGAAATGATCCGGCACAGCTTCCCGGCGATTTTCGATCGTTCAATGAGTTTCACATTACCCGCGACGGCTCAGGGGCCAGCGATCGAGGCAGAAGTGGGCGGAGCCGGTATTGTCTATCCTCTCGGTCCGAGCCTTAAATTGTCCTGGGCAAATTGCAGCATGGAAGTGGAGCCGGACCGTACGAAACTGTATCGTTGTGAGTTGAAGCCCGACTATACGTTTCAATAGTCGACACGTAGAGAATTGGACGTGGCGCCTCCGTAACGGATCGTAACTTCAGCCTCGTTTCCCGTCCGCGGTGTCGGCAATACCGCATTCACTTGCCATACGTTGTTCGTGTCAGGGACTCCGACGAAATCGATTCTCAATCGAACGCCATTCCATAGAACCGCGATGTTGGCGCGATCGGCCGCTTCGCCCAATCCTCTAATCCATAAGACGATGTGCGTAGAGTTGGGAGAAACCCTGCCAGTCGTCCATGTCGATCCATCCTGCACGGCGTCGAGGATGAGATCTCCCACAGGCTCGGGTACGATATCGACCGCAATTCGATGGCTGGAACCGTAAGAGCTCTGCAACGTCCTCATACGAGCGTTCACCCATCCTTTATCGATGCCCGGAGGAACAATGGTGTTGGCGGACCATCCGTTCTCGTCTCTTCTCGTCAGCGAGACTGTGTGACAGCCAAATCCGTCTACCTCGAACTGCAAATCCTCGCGATTCAAATTAAGATCGCTCTTGAACCACCAGGACAAATAGTCGTCCGCGTCTGTCGACACGTTGATCCCGAGATTCGCATTATTCACGACAGCCAGTAGAGACGGTGGACTTTCGAGGAACGGCCCCTTCGGCTCGGGCCACCGGCGGAAGCAGGCGACACTGGCAGTCGTTGCGGTGACGCTGAGGAGTTCCACATAAGCGAACCCGACCGACCGGCACATTGCCATCAAACAGGAAACCGACGGTCCGAACCAGTTGTCGAAATGACCTCCGAGCTCATCCGTTTCGAAGAATTCGAGAGTTGGGATCTCCTCTCGTTTGCCCGCCTCATACTGCGGACCATCGATCACAGCCGATTCCACGATCGCCACGTCGCGCGTGAAGGCGCACACGATCTGCAATGCGAGCAGCGGGTGCTTCACGTGATAGAGAACGCCCAAAAAGAATACGTAGTCGAACGTACCGAGTTGGAGAGCCGGCAGCTTATAAAGATCGGAAACGCGATAGTCAACCCGTGAATTGAGCTTCTGCTTTGCGTTCAGTAAATTGTCGATTTCGACACAATCGACCGAAACAACATCCGCGCCATGACGTTCGGCTTCAAAGCTGAACCAGCCATCCCATGCGCCAATATCGAGCACTCGCTTGCTGGTCAGATCGGCCGGTATCGGAAAGCGAGCCCATCGTTCGCGCAGTTGCTCCAGGCTTTGCACGCCGCGAATGTATGTTCCATCGGGAAACTCGAAGCTGTGATACCAACCGTATTCCCGTAGCGCCGGACTTCGATCGGTCTGACGCCGCAGGTCGAGTTTGGAGACAATCTCGTTCATGATCGTTTAGCGGAACAGCATTAGAGTAGAGATTGCAGTCAGGCCGATGACACAAGCTTCGAAAATGCGCTGCGGGATCCTGTGGATCACCCAACGGCCACTGACTGCTCCGACAATTACGGCGGGAATCATGAATGCCGCGAAGGCGAGCGATCTAATCGAAATCATGTTGTGCCAGACGTAGATGGGCACTTTACTCAAGTTCAAAATAAAGAAAAATACTGCTCCTGTAGCGACGAACTCTTCCTTTGGCAAACGCTTGCTGAGTAGATAGAGACTCATCACAGGTCCGGCGGCATTGGCAACCGTGCTCGCGAAACCCGTGGTCACACCATAGGTTGGAGCATGGCTAGGTGTTTCGGTGTCTGCGCTTCGCCAGCGACGAATCAAATAGATCGTCATCATGGCGAAGACAATCGCGCCGATGATGGGACGCAATGCTCTTTCGTCGAGGCTGAGGGCCGCAGTTCCCAGGGCCATACCCACTAGCACCCATGGGGCAAGCTTGAACAATCTCCACATCGCAGTTTGCCGTCGCCAGTAAATGACGGCGAAGACGTCGGCGATACAGAGCACCGGCAGCAGCCATCCCGCGGCATTCTTGGCGTTTCCCACCATCAGCGCCATGAGTGGAACGACCAGGATTCCGAGTCCAGGCACGCCCGTTTTCGCGACGCCAACCAGAAACGCGCAAAAAGCGCCAATCGACCACTGCCACCAACTCAGTTCAATCATCTACGCGATCCGTGTCGCGGTGATGATGCGTGTCGGCTGCGCAAGTAGCTCGTCTTTCAATGGGCGGAAGGCCTGGATATGAGCCGATTGGGAATGCTTTTCGAGCATCTCGCGCGACGTCCAGTTCTCGTAAAAGAGGAAGTGACCGGGCTGTTCGGTTGACACGTGAAGGTCATACTGAACGCAGCCCTCTTCCTTTCGAGTCGGCTCGATGAACCCGAGGAGATGCTTGCGCACTTCTTCTTCCTTGCCTGGCTTGGCAATGATTTCAGCTATGACGGTGAGATTGAGGTTGAGACATGAGGCTTAATTCCCTATCATCGCGCGTCGCGGGATGCCCTTGTATGGGAATCGTCGCTTGAACTCGTTGAAATCTACGGTAAGGCCAAGACCGGGGCGCTCGGATAATTGAATGGTTCCGTTTTTCTGGATGGGATATGTGCCCTTGGTGAGTTCCGTGTAGACTTCGTCATCGGCGGCTTCCCACTCCTGTATGAGGAAATTGCGACACACCGACATCGCCGCCAAAGATGCGACGTGCGCGATTGGTCCGCTGCACTGGTGCGGAGCGACCTCGGCCCCATAAGGCTCCGAGTGCGCGGCGATCTTCTTCAACTCAGTAATGCCGCCGACATGAAGCACGTCCGGCTGAATAATGGCTGCGCCCTTGGCGTCGAGTAACTGACGGAACTCCCACCGGGAAAGCAGACCTTCGCCAGACGCGATCGGTACGGGACTTTTTGCGGCGAGTTCTCCAAGGCCAACTGGATTCTCGCGCAGGGTTGGCTCCTCGAGGAAGAGCACCCGATATGGCTCCAATGCTTTCGCGAACTGGAGCGCAGAGCGCAGGCTGAATGTTTCGGCGGCCTCGAGTCCAATGTCGATATCGAAACCGACGGCTTTGCGCACTGCCTCCACCTCGGCGACAGAAGCACGAATGCGTTCCGGCTCGGTCCCCTTCAGAGGCAGCGTCCACTTAACGGCCGTCCATCCCGCTTGTCGGGTTTGCAGAGCGAGGTTGTGAAACTCTGTCGGTGTCCGTCCTTTGAGGGACGCGCTCCAGTGCGTGAAGTAAGCTCGCAGATTCGGTGTCGCGCCCGCTCCCAGCAGTCGGTGAACGCTGACTCCAAGCCGTTTAGCTTCCAGATCCCACAGCGCAATGTCGACAGCCGAGAGCGCTGTGAGCGCAACGGGACCATTCCGCCATCGCGACAGTCCATAGTAGGAGTGCTTCCAGTGATCCTCGATGCCCGACGGATCTTGTCCGATGAAGGACGACTCGAGCCAGCGTATGCCCGCTTCTACCATGTCGGCGCGCGTCTCGAGAGTGGCTTCCCCAAGGCCGGTAAGACCGGAATCGGTGTGGATCTCGAGAAACACCATGTCGCGCCAGCGAAGCGTGACCTTATGGATGTCAAACCGAGTTATCTTTAACGGGGCCGGCGCTCCCAGGCAGGAGAGCGCGGTAATGCCGCTGGTGATGAGTTGTCGACGGCTGAGCATGGATCTGCGAGTTAAGCAGCGATTTTATCAGTCTGCCTGATACCCTGACCTTTACACCAATGAAGATCTCGGAACAGAAGGCTGCCCGGCTGCGAAAGGTATCGACCAAGGACGGCGTGATCGCGGCTCTGGCGATGGACCAGCGCAAGAGCTTGCGCATGATGATCGCCCAGGCGGCAGGCATTCCGACCGATTCCGTTTCCGATGCGCAATTGCTGGAGTTCAAGTCCGCCGTCACACGCGTCTTGAGTCCGAATGCGAGCGCAGTCTTGATCGATCCCGAGTATGGAGCGGGAGCCTTTCAAGAGCGGGCCTCAACCTGCGGACTGCTGACGACCTATGAGATGGACGGCTATGAGAATCCGCGTCCGCATCGCATGTTGGCGTTGATGCCGGAATTGTCGGTACAACGGTTGCGAGACATGGGGTCCGATGGCGTAAAGATCCTGCTTTCGTACACACCGCACGATGACGCCCAATGGAACGATCACAAGCTCGCGATGATCGAACGAATCGGCGCAGAATGCGAGGCGCTCGATATGCCGTTCTTTCTGGAGCCCGTCGGGTATGACGTCGATGGCCTCGACGTAAAAGGGTTCGAGTATGCCAAGCGCAAGCCCGAGATCGTTTTGCGAACGATGGAAGAACTTTCGAAAGATCGCTACAAGGTCGATGTCCTGAAGGTAGAGTTCCCGGTAAATGCCTCGTTTGTCGAAGACAGCGCAATGCATCAGGGACAGACCGCCTATTCGCGGTCCGAGGCGCTGAATTGGTATAGGCGTGTCGATGCGGCCGCGGGAAAGCCGTACATCTATCTCAGCGCGGGCGTGAGCGCGCCGCACTTCCGGGAGTCGCTTAAACTCGCAACCGAAGCTCGGGCCCGGTTCAATGGAGTGTTATGTGGCCGGGCGACGTGGCAAGATGGCGTCGTCGTCTATGCGCAGGAAGGTCTTCAGGCGCTGAATCGCTGGCTGTCGAATGAGGGCACGGAGAATATCCGTGCCGTGAACGAGTGTCTGGCTTCGGCCCGGCCCTTGGAGCTTGCGGTTCATTCCTAGTTCGATGAAGAACCCACCTTCAGGAACGCCACTAGCCACGCGTCGACCTCCGCGACCTGCTCGGGGACGTTGTTGTGGCCCGTTTCGAGCGCCAGCAGCAATTTCTTTTGCCCGGGAATGACGTTGTATGCCGAGTACATGGACGTTGGCGGACACGTCTCATCGTTAAAACCCCACGTATAGAGGCCGGGCACTTTGATGCGTCGAGCGAAGTTGACGACGTCGTAATAGCGCGAGGTCTCGATCTTGTCCGCCGATCGATGCGCAAGCGGCCCATCAGTCGCGCGAAACATGTGCGGCCAACCTCCTGCGCGATTCTGTAAATACCCTGTGACGTCGGAAAGTGCCGGGTAGTACGCGGCTAGGCCTCGGACCCGGGAGTCCAGCGCGGCTGTCACGATCGACAGGGCTCCTCCCTGGCTGCCTCCAGTCACGGCGAGGTTTGCGCCGTCCCATTTCGGATGGCTAGTCAAAAAGTCGTTTGCGCGGACGCATCCAAGATAGACGCGGCGGTAATAATAGCGGTCTTTGTTGTCGAGTCCGAACGTGTTGTAGTTCGAGAGTGCGCCGGCGCCAAGCGAGTCATAGACGGACTGATCCATGGTGACCGGGACTCCGTGAATTCCGACTTGCAGTGTGATGATGCCGCGCGCGGCCATCGCGGCAAGACCACGATATGGACGAACACCGGCGCCCGGGACGCTGAGAAGGGCAGGGTACTTGCCGGGCGCTTTGGGCTCACACATCACGCCATAGAAGCGCGAGGGAGCATTTCCCATACCGACGTTCTGCAGATTGACGTGATAGCAGTCGGCCGCAGCGTTCCCGTATTCAGGTAACGGTGTGACCTTCGCGTCAATCGGGATCTTGGCGAGCGCTGCTTTGCCGGCTGCCCAAAATTGATCGAAGTCGGCAGGATCCTGCTGCGTGGGTTTGATGGCTTCCGGGTTAAACGCAGCCGTAGCAAGTCCGCGGTAGGTTCTTCCGTTTTGCTCGATCGGTAACGATGCATCGCAGAAATCCAGGTTCTTTCATCGTGCCGCCATCCACGGTGATACCGTCCGCGGCAAGCGTCGCGGTCTTATCGATCTTAGGCGGCATCATCTCGGGACCGATTTTGATCGACACCGTAGCCCCGCTCAGGACGTGGCCATCGCGTGTGGCGGTGATCTTGAAGCGCACAGGCTGACCGGGTGTATAACGCCAATCCGGTCTGTCCGTGGAGACGCGAACCTGAACGGAGCCGATCTGGTCCTGGGCGAACAGGCAGATGGCAACAAAAGAGAGAACAATGAAGCGAAGCATGGGTGAATTAATACGATATCGCGTCCGCTTCGATTCCTGTCCGGAGTCGCTCGATCGCGTATCGCATCAGCTCTTCGACACCGCCCGGTCCGTGGAGTTGATTGTCGATGCCAAGCATGGCGACACCATGCACGATGGCCCATACGAATTTAGCCATCAGCACCGTGTCGTCGCCGCGCACGAACCCGTCCTTCTGCAGCGCGGCGAGAGCATCGACAAGCGCGTGGAAAGCGCCGCTCGCTTCGGCGGCCAACTCGGGTTCGCACGCGTTCGCGTCGACGAAGCCGCCAAACATCACGCTATAGTGCGACGGGTTGGCGACAGCGAACCGTACATAGGCGAGGCCCATCAATTCGAACCCGGCGCGTCCGCGGCCACCTTCTTCCCACGCCCCGACAAGCTGCTCGCGCAGCAGTCGGAAGCCTTCCGTGGCGACGGCCGTCAGCAATGCGCGCTTATCGGCGAAGTGTCGATAAAGCGCGGTCCGCGAGACGCCTACACGGGCGCCAATCTCCCGTAAAGTCAGCGCAGTAACGCCCTCCGCCCGGATGGTGACGAGAGCCTCGTCGAGAAGCGCCCGGCGCAGGTTGCCGTGATGATAAGGGCGGACGGGCTTGCGGGGCATGTAACATTCATCGTATGTGAAAAGTGTTGACAGTGTCAACATATCGCGCTAGTCTGATGTTGACACTGTCAATATCGAAAGGAGCGACCGATGAATTCACTAATAAAAAACATGTGGCGCGCGAGCCCACCCCTGGTAGTAGTCGGCACGCTAATGCTCGTCGTGGCCGCCGCTTCGCTCGTGGCCATGCTCGTCGATCCACGTGTGATTACCGGCGCGCCCGCTTGGCTAAAGCCGTTCAAGTTCGCGATCTCTACGGCGATCTACAGCCTCACTGTCGCGTGGATTTTCACTTGGCTTATGGAGTGGCCGCGCGTTCGCCGCGCTGTCGGTTGGACCACCGCAATCGTATTCGTGCTGGAGGTAGCGATTATTGACACTCAGGCCTGGCGCGGAACCACCAGCCACTTCAACATATCCACGCCGCTCAATGCGGTGCTGTTCACCGTTATGGGTTCCGCCATCTTCCTACAGACGGTAGTCAGCGTAGCGACTGCAGTTGCGCTGTGGCGGCATCGGTTCAGTGACCGGACTCTCGGCTGGGCTTTACGATTGGGCATGACTCTGACGATCATTGGCGCGATGACTGGTCCGCTGATGACTCGCCCCACGTCGGCGCAGCTTGCGGACGCTCGCGCCGGCGCGCCGATGAAGATTGTTGGCGCGCACACGGTCGGTGGCCTAGACGGCGGTCCCGGAGTGCCGGTGACAGGCTGGAGCACGGAACACGGTGATCTGCGCGTTCCGCACTTTATCGGTCTTCACGCGGTCCAGGCGATGGCGCTCATTGCGATCGTCCTCCGACGTTGGCGCCGGCCAGAGAACGTTCGCGTGAAGGCAATGCTGGCAGCAGCGGCAAGCTATGCGTCGCTGTTCGTCCTGCTGGTCTGGGCGGCGCTGCGTGGGCAAAGCGTCATCGAGCCCGATGCCATCACTTCGGTCGCAATCTGGGCCGTGGTCACCCTCCTCGCCCTGGGCTGGATTGCGCTTAGCTCCCGCGGCTCCGTACACCAAAGCCTGGATCGGATGGCCGTATGACAGCCGAACAGCTATTTACGATCCTGAATTTCGTGACTATGGCATCGTGGCTACCCCTGGTGTTCGTGCCACGGGCGCGATGGACATCCACGCTCGCAGTGGCGATGCCGGCCCTGCTCGCAGTGGTCTATATCGCCCTGGTGGCTGCGAAGATGCCCGGGAGCGAAGGCGGATTCTCATCCCTACAGGGCGTGAGCACGTTGTTCGACAATCGCTGGGTGCTGCTGGCAGGGTGGACGCACTACCTGGCATTCGACCTGTTTATCGGCGGGTGGGAGGTGCGCGACGCGCAACGCCGCGGCGTCTCACACCTGCTCGTCGTGCCTGCGCTGGTCCTGACATTCCTCTTTGGGCCGGCGGGATTATTGTTCTATCTGGCGATCCGACGGTTCTCTCACGATCCAGGCGCCAAGAAGCAGGTGAGTGAATAGAAATGGCTCTGAAATGGTGGCCGAGCCTGAATGGTGGCCGAGCCTGGTCGGCATCGCCCTTGCCGGCTTCATCGCCCTCGACATGCCGAGCGGCAGCGAGTTGTCCGCGGTACTTGCGGCGTCCGGATTGGTCTACTTAGGCGCCGCTGCCCTTGGTAAACCCTCATCCGCGTGGCCGCTCTTCTTCGGAACGTTCCTCGTTATCACAGCGACTAAGTTCAGCCTCATCACCATCGACGCGACTTGGATCTTTCTCGGCTTCGCGGCCTTGTTCGTCGCATACGGCTTATTGCGCGGAACAGCGCGTCCGATGGCGGGTCTGCCGCTCCAAACCATAGCGATGATCGCGTTCGGGACAACCGCCGCGATCGCTCTGATTGCCGGCAACGACCTCGGCGCCTATCTGGTCGCGGCCGGGCTTCTCGGCCATGCAGCGTGGGACGTTTATCATCACCGGGTCAATAAGGTCGTCACGCGCTCGATGGCGGAATTCTGCTGTGTTCTCGACACTCTGCTGGCCGTAGTGATTGCGGTTACCGCTCTGCGATCGTAAGAATTCCGAACTACGCGTTCGCTGGGTTTACCGGGAAGGTAAGTGGGTCAGTCTCCTCCGGATGCAGACCCATTCGGTTGATCCCATCGAACGCGGCGGTCTTGTAGCACTCCGCGAGCGTCGGATAGTTGAAAACGTTGTTGACGAAGTAGTCGATTTTGCCGCCGAAACTCAGAACCGCCTGCCCGATGTGCACCAGTTCCGTTGCTCCCTCGCCGATGATGTGAACTCCGAGAATCTCGCGGGTATCGGTCCTGAAAATAATCTTGAGAAGCCCCGTAATGTCGCCGAGAATCTGACCTCGGGCGATCTCGCGATAAAGAGCCTTCCCGATCTCATACGGGACTTCGGCAAGCGTCAGTTCCTCTTCGGTCTTACCGACCATGGAGATCTCGGGAATCGTGTAGATGCCGTATGGAAACAGCTCCGGAACCGCCTTCGCCGGAATTTTGAAGGCGTGGCACACGGCAAGACGTCCCTGCTCCATCGAAGTGGATGCGAGGCTGGGGAACCCGATGACATCTCCGACAGCGTAGATGTTCGGAACCTGTGTCTGATAGTTCTCGTTCACAACCAGACGGCCCCGGTCGTCGGCCGGGATCCCTGCCGCCTCGACATTCAGCTTCGATGTATTTCCGGTACGGCCGATGCTGTAGAGAGCCTTTTCAGCGACAATTTGTTTGCCGCTGGCGAGGTGAATTTTCACACGATCCCCATGCTCGTCTCGGATCGGCTCGATTGTGCTGACTTCTTCGTTCAGCCGCATCGTAACGCGGTTTTCCCGAAGGTGGTACGTCAAGATATCGACGAGTTCGCAATCGACGAATGGCAACAGACGGGGCCGCCGATCGATTAGTGTGACCCGAACGCCCAGGGCGGCGAACATGCTCGCATACTCGCACCCGATGACGCCCGCGCCGACAACAGCCAGCGTTCTCGGAAGACGGTCCAGGCTCAGGATATCGTCGCTCGTGATAATGCGCTTCCCGTCGAAGGCGATGTGAGGATCCATCGTCGCTTCCGTTCCGGTCGCGATCACAACTACGTCTGTAGTAACGAGGCGTTCCCCACGGCCATCCACATAATTCAGCTTCAAAGTGTGGGCATCGTGAAATGACGCAGTTGCGCCGATTAACTCCACCCGATTGCGGGTAAGTTGATGACGAATAAGGTCGATCTCATGACGGATAACCTGATCGGTTCTTAGGAGCAGATCCTCGATTGTGATGTTCTGTTTAACGGTGTAAGACATTCCGTAGAATGCCCGCTCCCGGAATCCGGAGAGGTCCAGAACTGCTTCACGGAACGTTTTGCTGGGGATTGTGCCGGTATTTACGCTAACTCCGCCGAGTACCGTTTTCCGTTCGATGATCGCGACGCGCTTGTCGAGTTTGGCGGCCTGAATCGCAGCCCTTTGACCGGCCGGCCCCGAACCGATTACGATCAGGTCGAAATCGAACTTAGGCATGAAGCCTTATGGTAGCGAACTTGTCGTTATGATCTGCCAGTTAGCGGTCTACCAGGTGTAAACCCTTGTGAATCGCGTAAAGCGCCAATTCCAGGCGATCGGACACTCCGAGTTTGTCGAAGATGTTGTGGAGATGGTTCTTGACCGTCTGTTCGCTGATAAACATCTTTTCAGCCATTTCCCGGTTCTTGTAGCCCTGAGCCACCAGCCCGACGATTTCACGCTCTCGCTGGCTCAGCGGAGACCGTTCCCGGCCCTTTGCCGGCGCGCCGCCAATCACGTCTGCCGGTGAAGCGAACTGGCGCATTACCGCGGCGGTCGTGTGGGAATCTAGCCAAATCTCCCCACCGTGTACTTTCCGGATGCTCTTGACGATCAACTCCGGCGCAGTCTGCTTCAGGACGATTCCGGAACAACCGAGCTTCATCGCCTGAACGAACTCGTTCTTGTCTTCCGAAGCCGTAAGTACGATGACCTTCGTTTTCTTCTCGACCTGCTGCAGCGCCTGGAGAGTTGCCAGTCCGTCCATGTACGGCATCCGCAGGTCGAGAATAAGCACGTCCGGCCCTGAATCCTGCACCACCTGCACGACTTCACGCCCGTCCGATGCTTCGCCGACGACCTCGATGTCTTCCTCGAGCATTAAAAGCTTGCGAAGACCGTCGCGCACGATCGGATGGTCGTCTGCCAACACGACTCGAATCCGCTGCGGTTTATTTTCGGCCTCGTTACTGCTAATTGCTGTTTGCAAAGACTCACCTGGATTCATACTGTCAAAATTCTAGAGACTCACCACCGTCCATACAATGCTAGGAGTTCCTACTGGACGTACTAATAATACTTACACATCTCTAAGGCAATAGGGGTGGAGCTAAAGTCTACTTCCTGATATCGGCAATAAGTACCGATAATGACTAGCGATTTTATGCTTGTCGTTCTGGGGGCAGCGCGAATTTCATGCGAGGGTCATCGGGTTAGGAGATTCCTGATGCGATAGCATCCGCGATCTTCTTGCCGTGGAAGCGGCCGTTCTCGATAAAGATCTCGTTCGTATGCATCCCTGCAACGATAACACCCGCCAAGAAAATCCCGCTGCGTTCGCTCTCAAGTGTGTCCGGGTGCGTGCAAGGTCGTTGCGTCTCGGCTTGGAGGGTGATGCCCATCGATGCCAGAAATTCGAGGTCGGGTTGATATCCGATCATCGCAAGAACGAAGTCGTTCTTCAGAACCACTTCGCCTTCCGGCTTCCGCACTGTGATGCTGTCAGGCCGAATTTCCGTAATCTCGGAGCGGAAGTATCCTGGGATTTCCCCGTTTTTGATGCGATTCTCGATATTTGGCTTGATCCAGTACTTCACGTTATCGTGAATGCCCGGGCCTCGATGAATCAGCGTGGCACGAGCGCCGGTCCACCAGAGTTCCAGCGCAGCGATGGCGGCTGAGTTCTTCGCGCCTACAATCGCGACGTCGTGATCGTAGAAGGGATGGGGTTCTTTGTAGTAGTGAATGACCTTCGGCAAGTGCGCCCCGGGACACGTAAGGTGCCTGGGAACGTCGTAGTAACCCGTTGCGACGACTACCTTCTTCGCCGTGTACTGTTGCAGCTGATCCAGCTTGTTCCGCGTGGATATCAGGAATGCGCCATCCCGCCCGGTGACCGACAGAACCGTTTCATACTGATGCACGTTGAGCCGGTAATGGTCGGCAACCCGCCGGTAATACTTCAACGCCTCGGTCCGGTTGGGCTTATCGTTCAAGCTCGTCATCGGAATATCACCGATCTCCAATAACTCCGGCGTGGTGAAAAACACCATGTTGGTCGGATAGTTATAGAGCGAGTTGACGACGCAGCCTTTTTCGATAAGAACTGTATTAATGCCGCGCTTTTTAAGTTCGATGCCACAAGCGAGGCCGGTTGGTCCGGCCCCGATCACTACGACATCGATCGCATTCACAGCATGCCCTCGACAGATGTGTAAACACCTTCGAGCGCCGCTGTCAAAGCTTCCGGTTTCGATCCGCCCGCTTCCGCCATATCCGGGCGTCCACCGCCCTTTCCTCCGACGGCACTCGCGACTGAGCCAACGAGCTTACCGGCGTGGACCTTCGCAGTCAGATCCTTAGTGACGGCTGAGATGATCGAAACATTGGAATCCGCTGTCGTAGCCAGGACGACGATCCCGGTCTTCCACTTGTTCCGAAGGGAGTCGGCTAGTTCGCGTAACTGAGCCCGGTCCAAACCATCCACACGAGCCGACAGTACCTTCACACCCTTCAGCACGCGCACTGAACTTTCGAGCTCTGCCGCCTGCGAGTGCGCTACTTTCGACTTGAGTTGATCGATCTGCTTTTCAAGAGCCTTGGCTTGCGCCGCCAGCTTGTCGATCTGCTCGGCCATGCCGGCCTTTTCTTCCTCGAGACGCTCCACTACGGCGGCGCCCGTTAAAGCCTCAATGCGCCGGACACCTGCCGAGATACTGCTTTCGTAGACAACTTTGCACACCCCGATGTCGCCCGTACGCCGGACGTGCGTGCCCCCGCAGAGTTCGCGGCTGAACTGGCCGTCGCCAACAGAAACGACGCGCACCTTGTCGCCATATTTCTCGCCGAACAACGCCATCGCGCCCGTCTTTAACGCTTCGTCGATGCTCATGACATCCGTGCGCACTTCGTCATTCCGCAGGATCGCCTCGGAGACAAGGCGTTCGATGTCCTTCAATTGATCGCGATCCACCGCGGCGTAATGCGTGAAATCGAACCGTAAGCGAGAGGGCTCCACAACGCTTCCTGCCTGCTTGACGTGCTTTCCGAGCACATCCCGAAGCGCCGCGTGGAGCAGATGTGTCGCGGTGTGATTCCGCATCGTCGGATTACGCTTCTCAGCGTCGACCACCGCCGATACAGCGCTCTTGCCGGCGATCGATGTGACCGTCCGCACACGATGAACGTTCAATCCCTTGACAGGCGCATAGGTCCCATAGACGTCCGCCAGCTTGGCGCCCGCTTCGTCGTATAGCGCTCCTTGATCACCGACCTGCCCTCCGGCTTCCGCATAGAACGGAGTGCCGTCCAGCACGACCTCGCCTTCGACTCCGGCTGGCAACTCATCAACAACCTGCTGATTCTGAAGCAACGCAACAACGCTGGCCTTCTGCTGCAGCGTGTCGTAACCATAGAATTTCGTGGGATGAGCGGCATGTAGCTCCTGATAAACCGGAGCAACCGACGTCTTGTCGCCGCCTTTCCAACTCGCGCGAGCGCGTTCGCGCTGACGATCCATCTCGACGTTGAAGCCTTCGCGATCGATTTGAAGGCCGAATTCACGCGCCATCTCTTCCTGCTCATCGAAGGCGAGACCGAAGGTATCGTATAGCTTGAAGGCAGCCGCCCCGCCCAGTACTCCGCTCTCAGCGCCCTTGGCCTCATCATGAAATACGCGCTCGGCTACCTGGAACGTTGTCGCGTAACGAAGTTCTTCTTCGCGAACGATGCGAGCGACGCGATCCATACTCTCGAGCATTTCCGGATACGCAGGCTTCATGTAGTCCGCCACAAAGCTCGTCATCTTGTGGAGAAAGGGATCCTGCACACCCACCATACGAGCGTTGCGCATTGCTCGCCGCATGATCTTACGCAGCACATAGCCACGACCTTCATTCGAAGGCACCACTCCGTCGTTAATCAGGAACGCCGCAGCTCTTGCGTGATCCGCGCAGATGCGTAGCGTAGTCGCGATACGTTCGCTCTCGTCATATTCGACGCGGAACAGGTCGGCAGCATGCTGGATGATGGGCCAGAGCAGATCCGTTTCATAGTTGCTGAGCTTACCCTGCATTACCGCAGCGATACGCTCGAGTCCCATGCCTGTATCGATCGAGGGGCGGGGAAGAGGCGTCAGAACCCCTTCGGCCGAGCGGTCGAACTGCATGAACACGTTATTCCAGATCTCGACGAAGCGCCCGCCGCCGTCATCGGGGAACTGTTCGTGTTCGCGCCCCGGCTCTGCCGCTTCCGGACCGTAATCGTAGTGGATCTCCGAGCACGGACCGCACGGCCCCGTCTCGCCCATCTGCCAGAAGTTGTCCTTCTCGTCGAGGCGGAAAATGCGGTCTTTCGGAACGCCTGCGACTTTCTGCCACAACTCCTCGGCTTCATCGTCTTCGCGAAAGACGGTGACGTACAGCTTGTCCTTTGGAAGACCGTATTCCTTTGTCAGCAATTCCCATGCGAAGGCGATCGCCTCTTTCTTGAAATAGTCGCCGAAGCTGAAGTTGCCCAGCATCTCGAAGAACGTATGATGCCGGCGCGTGTAGCCGACATTTTCGAGATCATTGTGCTTCCCGCCGGCGCGAACGCATTTTTGCGACGTCGCAGCACGCGTGTAATCGCGCTTCTCGACACCGAGGAACACGTCCTTGAATTGGTTCATGCCCGCGTTCGTGAACAGAAGCGTCGGATCGTTGTGGGGAACCAAAGACGAACTGCGCACCGGGCGGTGGCCGCGTTCGGCAAAGTAATCAAGGAATTTCTGGCGTATCTCGTGACCTGTCATGGGGGAAACTTTCATTTTCCCATATCGGTCTCCGTAGAACGGCGTGGTGTCCGCTTGACAGCAACGGACACCACTCATCGAGGCCTTTTTAACCAACCGGCGGCGTGCCACCTGGCGGGGGACCACCAGGAGGAGGACCACCAGGACCGCCAGGACCACCCGGCATTCCGGGGCCACCGGGACCACCGCCGCCGCCAGGCAGCTGGTCAGAAGAACTCCCGAGGCTGAAGTCGAGCAGTAGGCGTGCGTCCGCTTCGACCCACGATCCCTTGCTCCGCAGGGTCAGCATGAGCTCCGAGCCGCTGTTGGACGTCATACCGGGAAGACTCGACCCCCCGTTATAGATGCCGTCGTTCGAGTTGCGTGTATCACGGGAACCGCGTGTGTTGTAAGGGCTCTGCTGATACACCGCATCGTTGAACGCTTCGTCCATGAAGAACTGGCTCGTAAACTCATACGTTTGGGACACACCATTGAAGGTTCGAACTTTCACATGGATGTGGACTGACCGGCCCTGATACCACCCCGGATAGATCGTGAGGAAGTATACGTTTCCATGGCGGTCCGTCGGTTGATAGCCGCGAAGAAACGTACGGCCGGTTGACGTCTGTGCGGCCACGTCGGAGTATACGCCGGCTGCGTTGCAGTGCCAGATGTCAACGTATGCTCCGGGTACCGGCACGCGATTACAGTCTACGAGCTGCATCACGTTGATTGCCAGCGATAGTGGAAGCCCGGGCTGCAGTGACCCGTCCGCATCGAAGCGGATATCTCTCCGGTTCAGGTCTTCATCAACGAAGTACGGACCCTCTGTCAGGGATGGCGAGGAGACGACCGTACACGCCGCTTGCCCCCACAGTGGTGTGTGCGTAAGCATCGGCGCTCCAACGGCTGCGCCGCCGAGTACTCCGAGCAATTGACGACGCGTTGGCTTTGTTAGTTGTGAATTGTTCATTAATGCGGATTCGACTTTCATTATGTTTAAAGTTGCGCGGCTTATCGCTGTACAGTGATGAAGCAGCACTGCGCTGTGTTTACAGATGTTACGCCACCGATTTGAGCGACGACCGGCTGGTCTCCCTCTCCGACACCGGTGGGCACTTCGACGTTGAACTGATAGAGCTGGGCGTATGGAGGGACAAGCCCGCCAAACGAGACATTCGCGGGAAGACCGCCGATCGTAATGGCAAAAGACGTCGTAATTTGTGCGAGACGGTCAGTGAACGCGCCGGAAGATATCGCCGGGCTTGTCGGTCCAAAGCCCGTTCCGTACAAAATGATTGTCTCGCCGGGTCGCGCTGGCGTTGTTGCCGTCGGCGCCGAATCGAAGAGTCCCGGTCGACCTAGGAGACTATTGTCTGCGTGCGTGGCGGAAAGATACTTTCCATCGAACGTAAAGAACGCAGGTGAGAACGTCTGAAGGGCAGCAGTTACAGGGTCACTCGTTTGACCGTCAACGATAACTCGGACGTCAGCGTTCCCTTGTGAGGCGTCGGCGGGGGCGAGGGCGTTGATTTGCCCGGAACTGATATAGCGTATGTAGGCCGGTTTTCCATTGACAGTCACGCTGACGCCGTCGAGCGATGTCGGAAGCTTCCCATCCGTGAAGTCGGATGCCGTCCACTCGCGCGTGGTTTTTGCCAGATTAGTGCCGGCAATCGTAATCCACGAGTCTGGCGCGATACCGGCCTCAAAACTTGCGCCATTCACGACACCACGGCTGGAGATGATTGCCGGTTTGTCTGATGTGCCGGCAGCCGCTGGCGTGATGGAAGCGCTAGTTGTATAGATACGGTCGCCGCTATCCTGATTGTTCCCGTTGGCGGCATTTGCCGCGGCGTAGAGGGTCACGGGGCCCATGTCTGTCGCAGGAGAAGTCCAGTCCAATTCAAACGTAACGCCTCCAATAGTTCCGTTTCTCGTCCCGTTGAGGGAGTGGGTTACGTACTGGACTCCCCCGGCCGTTTGCACGCGAGTGTTCCCGTCCACCGAAGCGATGGTTCCCGCCTGCGCTGCGTTTGACGAAAGACGGGTTGAGAGTTCGAATCCCCAGCGTCGCTGGGAAGGGTCGCTCACCTGCACTTGAACGCGCTGCGTAACGCCTGGCGTGTAGTTGGTTGTGCTATTCGGAAGGATAATCCTGACACTGCAGCCCCTCCGTTAAGCGGCGTGCCATTGTGGCACGATGTGCAGGTATTCTCTCCCGGAGCACCGGTGAGCCGTGGATCAGCTCCCGAAGAGTTTCCAAACAGCATCATAGGGATGACAACACATCCCGTGACGAGTGAGAAGACAATAGATTTGTTTAATGACATCGCGTGAGTTTGTGTTCTTGATAAAACCCGGCCGGCCCCTGCAGGCGCCCGGGCGCTTTTTCTGTGAATAGCTATCGGACGCGCGGTGCGGGCAACTGGATTGTTAACTGTTGTAAATTCCGCCAACCGGTGCTCATTCCGAGACGCGTTGAAGGAGTGGGCCGCATCCGACATTTCCAACCCGTACGCATAGCTGCCGAAACTCGCTTGCGATCCTGTAGGCCGTTCTCGCTCGGATGCGACGTCAGAATGTTCTGCGCGTGCGGTGCGGCAAACTGAAAGAGCCTAAATTTGCCAATTCAGAAGGGCAAGGTTCACTAAAGACGGTAAAGCGCCTAAGCACGAGTCTTTTGGCGTGTGACTTGCGTGACTCTAGTTCCTGACCGAATCGAGGGATGTGCCTGACGAACGAAGAACCCGAATGTCCCGCATGGGCGGGTGACCGAACAAGCGGCTGTACTCGCGATTAAACTGGCTGACACTCTCGTATCCGACCTGTATAGCCGCACTGCTGGCATCGAGATCATCTGTGAGCATTCGCGTCCGTGCAGCCTGAAGCCGGAGTTGCTTCTGGTATTGCACAGGGCTCATGGCGGTCATCTCGCGAAAGTGATGATGGAACGTGGAAACACCCATGCGCGCCATTTGCGCAAGTTCCTCGACCCGCAGTGGCTTTTCATAGTTCGACTTAAGCCAGGCGATCGCTTTGGCAGCGCGATGGCTCTGCTCACCGAGTGTGGCTATGGCTCTGAGCCGTGCTCCCTCCGCGCCTTGGAGGATGCGGTAGATGATCTCTCGTTGAATTAAGCCGCCAAGAAAGGGAATATCCTCCGGCGTGCCGAGAAGGTCCATCAGGCGGCAGCAAGCGCTCAACAATTCCTCAGTAACCTCGCCGGTCGTCATGGCCGGCCGGTCAGGTGGAGCCTCCGGAATCGGAACGTCCTCTCTCGTGAGGAGTTCACGAACCATCGGCAGTTGAAGAGTCAGCGAAAAAGCGAGAGCAGGTCGCTCTCTACTGGCCTCGATCACCTGGCTGACGGTCGGCAAATCCAACGATGTCAGAAGGTAGCGCGACTCATCATAGATGAACGTATTTGGTCCGAGTTCGGCCCGCTTTCGGCCTTGAGCCATCACAATCAAGCCGGGCTGGTAGGCGGCCGCGCATGGGGCGGTCGGTCCGGTCCGCTGGTGGAGCGACAGCCCGGGAACGGCCGTTATCATTTTCTCTGCCGATCCCAAACGGAGGGCAATCTTCTTTGCTAGCTCCGAGCGGAGTTCATTTACTCGTTCCGGCAACGGCGATGTGTCTGTCTTGCGGCCTTGCATAGCTGTTTGCCTTCCTTATCGTAGCGCTGCGACTCCCTCGAAGAATAGAGAAATATCAGCATTCGACAGGATTAGGCAAAAGATGCAGAGGATCGGGATAACGCTTCTGGTGGGATCAAGCCTACTCTGGAGATGGGACAGATGTAACCATGATGCAAAAACGAATTCTTGGAAAAAGCAATCTCGAAGTCTCGGCCATCGGCTTGGGCTGCATGGGAATGAGCTTCGGATATGGTCCCCCGAAAGACAAGCAGGAGATGATCGGAGTCATCCGCGCCGCCGTGGAACGCGGCGTCACCTTCTTCGATACTGCCGAAGTCTACGGCCCATTCACGAATGAAGAGCTAGTGGGCGAAGCCCTCGCCCCGTTTCGCGACAAAGTGGTCATAGCAACCAAGTTCGGGTTCAATCTCGATCGTGAAACCGGTAAACAGGCTGGACTCGACAGCCGGCCCGAGCACATCAGAGAGGTCGCTAACGCCTCACTAAGGCGTCTCAAAACCGATGTCATCGATCTCTTCTATCAGCATCGCGTTGACCCGAATGTGCCGATTGAAGACGTCGCGGGAGCAGTAAAGGATCTCATTCAAGAAGGGAAGGTCAGGCACTTCGGTCTGTCAGAAGCAGGCGTCCAGACGATTCGCCGGGCGCACAAGGTTCAGCCCGTTGCCGCGCTTCAGAGCGAGTACTCACTGTGGTGGAGGGAACCGGAGACTGAGATCCTTCCAACGCTCGAAGAGCTGGGAATCGGCTTTGTTCCCTTTAGCCCGCTCGGGAAGGGCTATCTCACGGGAAAGATCGACGAGAGCACGACGTTTGACAGCACAGATTTTCGCAATACCGTGCCTCGTTTTTCCCCGGAGGCGCGGAAGGCCAACAGGCGCTTGTCGACCTGATCGAAACAATCGCTCAGCGCAAAAACGCGACACCGGCGCAAATTGCGCTTGCCTGGGTTCTCGGTCAGAAACCTTGGATGGCGCCGATTCCCGGAACAACGAAGATACATCGCCTCGACGAGAACGTTCGAGCCGCTTCAATCCAGCTAAGCCAGGAAGATCTTCGCGACATCGAGAACGCTACATCCGAAATCACGGTTGAAGGAGCCCGGTACTCCGAGGCCGCGCAGCGAATGATTGATCGCTAGACGGCGAAATCCATGAGTGTGCAAGCGTCACTTGGAAGTTAGCCTCGCTCTCGTTCACCAGGCTACTAAGCCCATACCAGGAAACACAATGAAAATCCTTGCAGCGATTGCTTTCTCGGTTTCCCTACCCGCTTTAGTTGCGCAGAGCCAGACAGCTAAGGATCTGGAAGCGATTAGAATCACGAGGAGTGGTTCGCAGCCGGCCCGGCAAGGGCCGGCTGAAAACTTCACCGGTACTGCGCAGATCGATTCTCCGTTCCAAGCGAACGCGCCGGCGCGAATGTACGGCGCTCGAGTGGCGTTTGAGCCGGGCGCGAGAACGGCGTGGCACACGCATCCCCTCGGGCAAATTCTAATGGTGACCACAGGAATTGGCCGCGTTCAGCGCTGGGGTGACCCCGTAGACGAAATCCGGCCGGGGGATGTGGTGTGGATACCGCCGGGTCAAAAACACTGGCATGGAGCGGCGCCGAATACCGGTATTGCGCATATCGCAATCCTGGAAATGCTCAACGGCAAGTCGACGGACTGGATGGAGAAGGTCAGCGATGCGCAGTACGGCGCGCCGCTTCCCGCCGAGCGAGCAGGCGCCAACGCCGGCGCGCAGTCTCGACCGTCACAGAAAGCTATCGGCGACTTTGCCCCCAAGCTGGCGGAGTTGACTGACAACGTGCTATACGGCGACGTATGGGAACGCCCGGGGTTGTCGAAGCGCGACCGCAGCTTAGCCACAGTAGCTGCGCTGATCGCGATGAACCGTCCCGACCAGCTTCGATCCCGCTTCGGCAGAGCGCGTGACAAATGGCATGACCCAGGAGGAGTTGATCGAAACCATCACACACCTGGCGTTTTACGCCGGCTGGCCTAACGCGGTGTCCGCGATCGCTGTTGCCAGGGAAGTTTTCGAGAACAAATAAGTTACCAGGTGCAAATAGCAAGAGAGATCATGCAAAAACAGTTCATCCCGCTCTGGTTGATCGTAGTTACCCTATTCACTTCAGCAAGCGCGCAACAACGTAAGGCGGACAAACCTGAGCCGCTGATGATCCAGGAACAAGGTAGCTTCGCTGTCGGCGGAACGGTCACCACCACGCCCGGCACGTTCGACCCCGTCAAGCAGGGCGCGTTTAATCCCGCCAGCGTCGATCCTGCGGGGCAGACTCTGCATGCCGACCACGCTTACGTCTCTATCAGATCCCCGCAAATGCCCGAAGGCTTCCACTCGTCTTTTGGCACGGCCACGGGCAGTCGGCTAAGACATGGGAGACCACGCCGGATGGACGTGAGGGATTTCAAAACATCTTCGTGCGCCGCCGATTTCCGGTCTATCTGATCGACCAGCCACGGCGTGGCCGAGCGGCGCGCGGAGCGCAGCCCACCGCCATTACAGCCGCGCCCGACGAGCAGCTCTGGTTCGGTATCTTCCGTCTGGGAGCCTGGCCGAATTTCTATGAGGGCGTGCAGTTTTCGCGCGAGCCGGAGGCGCTGAACCAATTCTTCCGGCAGATGGTCCCCAACACCGGCCCATATGACGTGCAAGTGAATACGGAAGCTGTGTCGTCGCTATTCACTAAGATCGGACCGGGAATTCTTGTTACCCACTCACAGAGCGGCGGGCTGGGCTGGCGCACGGCCATCAAGAACAGAAATGTTCGCGCCATCGTCTCCTACGAACCAAGCTTCGACTTCCCTTTCCCCGAGGGAGAGGCCCCTCCGCCTATGACACTCGGCGGCAGAGCACTCAGCGCCATCACCGTATCTGAGTCGGACTTCATGATGCTCACGAAGATACCTATCGCCATCTACTACGGCGACAACATCCCCGAGAAGCCGAGCACGAATCCGGGCCAGGAGCAATGGCGCATTTTTCTCGACATGGCGAGGAAGTGGCGGGACCTTGTGAACCGCCGCGGCGGCAATGTCACTCTCGTGCATCTACCGGGAAGAGGAATCCGCGGTAACACCCACTTCCCGATGTCGGATAGGAACAGCCTTCAAGTCGCGGATCAGCTATCAAAGTTCCTTTCAGAGAAGAAGCTGGACTGATCCCCTCTGATAACGCCGTCCGGGCTGCTTGTTTCGGCCGTAGTCGCAGGCGCTTCAATGGGGTCAGCGAAATCGACGGCAATCTCTTCAAGCCTGACGGTTTCGACACAACCCGAAAGTATGCGGCAATTGTCGTAACCCATCACTTCGGCGGTGGTTTGCCCAACATCTGGCCCAGCAGAAGTTTCCGGCACAGGATGAAGCGCGTCAAGGCAGCGTCCGAGGCGCGTACACGCGAGGCACGTGGTGAGGCTGCGCAACTGGTGGCGGTGGGACCGGACAGTCCGGCCGGTTTCACCGAAAGCACGCCGCAGCTCTACCGCGAAGGATACGAGTATTAACGCACGCCTCGGGCTCAGCATCCGAACTCGTCGAACAGGTACATGTTGTCCATTCTCCCGCTGCAGATGGCCTACTTTCCCTTCGACCAACTCGACACGATCTCGCCCCGGCCGCTGCTCGTCATCGCTGGCTCCAAGGCTGACACTCTCTTCTGGAGCGAGGACGCGTATAAGAAGGCCAAGGAGCCGAAGGAACTCTACATCGTCGAAGGCGCAACTCACATCGACATGTTCAACCGTCCGCAATTCGTGACGCCCGCAGTTGCGAAGCTGACGGCCTACTTCGGTCGATTGTGACAATCCGAGTCTGGCGGCGGATGTGTTGGATGATCTCGACGGAACGTGCCCGAGTAGATCCCAGACTGGTATGACAGCTGTATCCTCTACTAGCGTCTCGGCTCGCTGGTATCCGGCCAGCGCCCTCGCAGTTCGGAGCGGAGCGCTGCGATCTCGGCCCGCAACTCCAGAACCTCCCTCGAGCCTGCCACTTCGCCGCCGGGATTCTCGGCATCCCGTCCGATGAAAAATGTCGAGAGGACAGCAGTGACATAGCCAAACACCGCGAATCCATACACTGCCAAAAGAAGGCAGAGCAGGCGTCCTTCATCCGTCCTTGGCCAGTAGTCCGAGCCCATGGTTGTGATGAGCATCGCCGTCCACCACAAAGCGGCGCCATAGGATGTAGGGCCTCCCTGCTCGGCGTTCTCGAAGGCGAACATGCCCGCAGCGCCCGCTAGTATTACGGCGATGGTGAGGGCAAGTACGTACCCGAAGCCCCTCCGGCCCATCGCTGCCCGGAGCGCTCGCATGCCACTGTTCAGTGACGTGAACAAACCAATCAGACGCGCGCCGCGTACCGCCCGCAGTGCTCGGGCGAAGCGGAAGGCGCGGAAGATGCGCACGGCGGGGAGCAGGAGCGAGATGGCCGTGAGCCAGTTCCGCCGCAGGTAAGAAGGCTTGTCAGTGGATACCGCGAACTTCACCGCAAACTCGACGATGAAGACGACCCAAATCGCCGTTCCCGCAGATTCGAGGAATGGGCTCAGGCCGTAAAGCAACTCGTACAGCATTAACCCCAGCCAGGCAAACCCGAGCACGACCATCGGCGTTTCCAGCCAGTCGTCAAGTTGCTCCAGGAACTCCTCGCGTTCGCGGCGTACGTCATCTTGCATCTTTCAGTGATACACCGAACCGATGCGCTTCGATCTGCTAAAAAGCTCAATGAAACCACGGACAACCGCTTGCTCTACGCATTGGTTGGCGTCAATGAGCTTTACACCCACGATCCGTAGAAACTTCCGATCCTGGGCCACCAACTCTCCGTCCTGACGTTCCGACGACCCGAATACCGGCAGCTGACTCTTTGGGACAATGTACGCGCGATGGCCGCCTTGATTGCCACCGTCGACTTACCCGCGTGAATGCCCAAGTTCAACAGCACAGCCTCGAACGCATACCTGGCATCCTTCCTGGCGACACATCGCGAAATGCCAGAACCACTATTCCAAGAGTCTCCGGGAATGGCAGCACTCGGTTCCAAACAGCGGACCAGTGGAGCCGTAAACAAAATCGCCTATCGCCGTTGCCGGGAAATCCAATCGCTCTTCCGATTCGTACTAAGAAACGAGTCGTAGCACGTAAGTAACACCTGTGCTACGTTAGGTATTACGAATTTTCTAATCGTGCTACTGGAGGATTCATGTTGCTGCGCTTCACCCTGCTGTTGATCGTTGTGACTCTGCAATTAACGGCACAAACCGCGCTGACCGGAGCTATTCAAGGAACTGTGACCGATGAACAAGGCGGCACAATTCCGAACGTGACCATTGAGCTCGGCGAATCCGGCGGCTACGCAAGCACACAAATCACCGACACTACAGGGTCGTTTCGCTTCCTCAGGCTGGTTCCCGGTTCCGACTATCATCTGACCGCGACCTCCACAGGCTTCGAACCCTGGCGCACCGCCAGCGTATCCGTCCCCTCCGGAGAGGTTTCTTCTCTCAATATCGTACTGCGCCTGGGCAAGCAGTCCGAAAGTGTAAACATCGAGGCAGTTTTACCCGGAATCTCCACCGATTCGGCCGAACTGGCAACACCTATCAACAGCCGCGCCCTGAACACGCTTCCCACAAACGGACGCGTCATCACACGGTTTGCCCTGCTCGACTCCCGAGTGCGCAATGCAAACGCGCTCGGAGGCGATGGTTCGAATCAGTACCGCCTCTCGATCAATGCAAATACTTTCCGGGACTCCCAACATAGGTTAGACGGCAACTCAAATTACGACACGCTATTCAACAATATCCCCCTCCAGCGAGTGCCCCTTTCCGCGGTTCAGGAGTTCCGTGTTCTGACAAACCAATTCACCGCCGAGCATGGCTCCACCTCGTCCGGGCTCACAATTACCACAACGAAGACCGGCACCGACGATCTCCACGGGGAAATGTTCTTCCTCGTTCGCCCCAGCGGAATTCAAGCCCGTCCGCCTTTGGCCAATATCCGGATTCCCAATCAGCTTGTTCAGGAAGGCGCGTCCGTGGGCGGACCCATTGTAGAAGGGCGAACGTACTTTTTCGGAAGCTACGAGCGTACGGACCAGGAGCGCGGGTCATTTATCTCATCCGGGCAGAGTGGCTTTTATCTGGGTAAGTACACGGACAACCTTGCCATGGCGAAGATCGATCACCGGTGGAACGATAGCCATTGGCTTTCGCTGCGTATCAACGGCCACCGCGACACCAACACGAATACGAACGATCGTGTCGGCGGCCTCGTTCAGCCCAGTGCGGCCAACCTCAGCGCAACTCAGGCGATTGGCGTCCAAGTCACCGATACCAAAACATGGGGCTCGGTGGTGAATGAGTTTCGCGCTGGTTATGTAAATGCTGTTCCCTCCAGTTCGTCTCCGCAAGCGGCCGGCCTTGTCGTGACCCGCCCTGGCTATTCGATAGAAGGCTCCGCGACTTACTCTACAAACCGGACTGAAGTGTATCAGGCAGCGGATCAGATCTCATGGCAGCACGGGACGCACACGCTGAAGGCCGGCGGTGATTTCATCCGTAGAAAAGTGCGTGACAAGCAATTCGATCTGTTCGGCGCATATACGTTTCCGGGCGGAGCGCCAGTTCCCGATAGCCAACCTACTCTATACACACAGCGATTCGGTGTAGCTGACCTAAGTTATGGTCAGACCCAATGGGCGGGTTTCGTTCAGGACACCTGGCGAGCGCATCCAAGACTCACATTGAATCTCGGCCTGCGCTATGACTACCAATCTCTTCTCGACGACTACAACAACCTCGGACCCAGAGCGTCATTCGTTTGGGACCCGAAGGGCGATGGTTCGACAGTGATTCGTGGCGGTTTTGGCCTCTTCTACGATCAGCCATTCTTCCACGGGTTAACGCAGCGATTCTTGTTAAACGCATTGAATGCGCCGTTCTCGACCTATTCGATCGCTCCAGGCAGTCCGGCGTTCCCGCAATACCCGTTGAGCTATCCTTCCACTGCGCCGCCGCCCGGTCTGACGCTTGCGCCTCGCAACGTCGTCTTGAGGGGAGATAAGTTGCTCAGTCCCTATACGAGTCAATTTACGCTCGGCTTCCAGCGCCAGTTGCCGGACAATTGGGTTCTATCCGCGGATGTTACTCGTACGCTGACTGTGAAGCAATTCCTGCATTACGACCTCAATGCGCCGTCTCCTTTCGTCCGGACGGAACCGGGACAGATGCGCACTGTCGCGCAGGCCGATCGGACCCGTCCCTTGTACGATCCCGTGAGAGGCGTTTCAATCTACCAGGGCGTGGCCATTCGCGAATTGAGAATGACAACGAACGGAAACACAGCGAACTATCATGCCCTCACGGTAAATTTGTCGCGCCGATTCGGAGGCCGCTATTTCGCGGGAGTGAGTTATAACTGGGCGTCGGCAATGAATAGCATCACCGACGATCACCTCGGCGCCAATCCGCAGGAATGGAGCGATGTGCAACGCGGAGAGCGCGCCGCCAGCGATTTTCTGCAGCGACATCGTTTCGTTTTCAACGGCGGCGTGCGCCTGCCTTGGGCGGTTCAGTTGTCTGGAGTCTTTATCGCTGCTTCAGGGCTTCCGGTGAACGCTCTGACCGGCGTGGACAACAACGGCGACAGTCTGGTTCGGGATCGCCCCGCTGGTTTTGGCCGTAACGCCTTCAAGGGAACTCCGCAGCGTCAGCTAGACCTTTCCCTCTCTCGCCAGATAGCGTTAACCGAGCGTCTTCGCGTGGAACTTCGCGCCGACGGTTTTAATCTGCTGAACAACCAGAACTATTACACCTTCAACACGGTATACGGCAACGTCGCCACTGCGGCCGCAACGTTTCTGCGGCCCGTCGGAGGAGTCGCTAATGTCGACCCTGCGCGCCAGTTCGCCTTTGGCGCAAAGCTGCAGTTCTAAATCGAGGTAACGGAATGCTGGAAGCTAGAAAGCTCACCAAGGTCTACAACGGAAACACTGCTCTGCACGCGCTCGATCTTCATGTCACACCAGGAGAAGTCTTTTGTCTTCTCGGGGCGAATGGCGCAGGCAAGACAACGACAATCAACCTGTTTCTGAACTTCGTCGAACCAACCTCGGGCTCGGCCTTCGTGAACGGAATCGACGTCACCTCTCAGCCGCTGGAGACCAAAAGGTTCCTTGCCTACATTCCGGAACAAGTGATGCTTTATCGCAACCTGACCGGCCTTGAAAACCTCGACTACTTCGTCGCGCTGAACGGGGCGAAGCGCTCGAAGCCGGAACTTCTCGGGATACTCGCGGATGTAGGCTTACCCCGGGAGGTGTCCGAACGGCGTGTCCGCGAATACTCGAAAGGGATGCGCCAGAAAGTGGGCATAGCGATTGCGGCAGCAAAGGATGCGCGCGCTTTGTTGCTGGATGAACCTACTTCGGGGCTTGATCCCAAAGCCAGCAACGAATTTTCCGAATTGCTTGCGCGGATGAGCAGCCAGGGAGTGGCCATCCTGATGGCCACTCATGATTTGTTCCGCGCCAAAGAGTCCGGGACCAGAGTGGGCATTATGCGCGAAGGCCGTTTGTTACAAACGTTGCGGACCAGTGAGATCAGCCACAGCGATTTGGAACAGTGGTACCTGGGGCATATGAAAGCGGAGAAAGCGGCATTGTGATCGCCACGATTGCTCGGAAAGAATTCCTCGAGATAGTGCGAGATGGCCGCGCGCGCGTCGCATCGGCGGCGGTGCTGGCGATGCTGGTTGCGGCGCTGCTTATGGGCTGGAAAGAGTTCCGCGATGTGCAGACGGAGGTAGAAGCCGCGAAGCGAACCGTCCGGGGACAATGGCTGTCTCAGTCGCCGAAGAATCCTCATCAGGCGGCGCACTATGGCACATATGCTTTCAAACCACGCAATCCGCTCTCTCTGGCGGACTCCGGAATCAATAGATTCACTGGAGTCGCGTTGTTCCTCGAACCGCATCGTCAAAATGACCTACGCTTCCGACCTGCGCAGGACGCTACGGTGCTGGAGCGATTCGGTCAGATGACCGCATCGGTCACTCTCGAAATCCTGCTGCCGCTGGTCATCATCATGCTGACCTTCTCCTCGTTCGCGGGTGAAAAAGAATCTGGCACGTTGCGCCAGATTCTCAGCGCAGGAGTGCTGCCCAGACGGTTGGCGTGGGGAAAACTACTCGGTGTTGCCGCAGCCTTGGCGCTGCTGCTTATCCCTGCGACGGCATTGGGCGTAATCGCCATGTCGCCAGTCACGATCGCCTCGGGTTCATGGGATGGCCTTGCACGGGCGGCAATACTGAGCGCTGGCTTCCTTCTTTATTTGGGAGGCTGGGCGCTGCTTTGTCTGAGTGTTTCCGCCTGGGTTCATAGTTCCCGCCTGGCGCTTGTGATCCTTCTGGGATTCTGGATCGGGAATTGCCTGGTCGCCCCGCGAGCAATGGCTGATGTCGCCGGCCGCCTGCATCCCGGCGGTTCCGCTCTTGAGCGGCGCCTCAAAGTTACGCGTGAAGCGCGAGAAGGACCGGACGGACACAATCCGGATGATCCATATTGGAAGAGCCGGAAACAGGAACTCTTCAAGCAGTACAACGTTTCGAGTGTCTCGGCGTTGCCGTTCAACTTCGACGGCCTCGTTGCCGTAGAGGCCGAGAAATACTCGACCGAAGTTTACCGCCGTCACTATCAGGAAATCTGGGCTTTATACGACCAGCAGGATCGAGTCTACGGGCTCGGTGGCCTGGCGGCTCCGATGCTTGCCATTCAGTCGCTATCGATGGGATTAGCAGGCACGGATTTCCAGCAACAGCGCCACTTTGCGGAAGCGGCGGAGACTTATCGCGCTCGAATGGCTCTCGATATGAATGGCTACATCATGAATCACGTGCGTTATGGCGATCGCCAGGCGATTGCCGGACGAGATCTCTGGGAAACGCTGCCGGACTTCGACTACACAATGCCGGATGTGGCGTGGGTTGTATCCAACCAAAAGCTCAGCGTTGCGGTTCTGATCGCCTGGTTCGGTGGATGCTTCGCTTTGGCCGTGTGGCGGGCGGGCAGAGTTAAACCTGTATAAGGTCGAGATTCTGAATGAATTTTCGTCACATGATCCGTCATGAGTGGCGCCTGATGCAGGCTGAACGTTCGGTGTGGGTTCTGTCAGCTCTCGCCGCGCTTCTGATCGCATACGGTATCTGGAACGGACTCGCGTGGGTTGACTTCCAGAAGCAAACCATTGGCGCCGCCAAAGCCGAGCAGGAAGCCCGGCTCAAGAGCGCAAAAGAACGGTTGATTGCGCTGGAATCATCAAATGCTGATTTCGACCCGAACTACTTCCGCGATCCGCGCAATCCACGGGCTGTGAACAGCGTATACGGCTTTCAGTGGGCCGTGCTTCCGCCTGCGCCTTTTGCATCGCTGGCTATTGGCCAAAGCGACCTGTATCCGTATTACACCGCAGTGACTGCATCGTCGCGCCACACGTCAGAGCAGCTTGAAGAACTGCAGAATCCGCTACAGTTGCTGGCGGGCCGCTTTGACCTCGCCTTTGTGGCGGTCTACCTGCTTCCGCTGCTGGTGTTTGCTTTCAGCTACAACATGCTTTCCGAAGAGCGGGAAAACGGCACACTGAGCCTGGTGCTGGCGCAGCCGGCAACCCTGACGTCGCTTCTTCTGGCGAAGTCGTTCCTTCGTGTTGCATATGTGGCTTTGATATCGATAACAATTTCTGTGGCTGGTTTTCTCGCAGCCGGTGTCCACTTGGGCATTCCAGGAGCAGCATCGGCGGCGTTTACTTGGACCCTTACTGTTATGGCGTACGGACTCGTCTGGCTGGGACTGGCCACGATGATCAACTCCCGAGGCTGGAGTTCGTCAGCCAACGCCATCACGCTTGCGGGAATATGGCTGGTACTGGTGGCCATCGTTCCATCCGTTCTAAACGTGGTCATCTCAACGATCCATCCACTGCCGTCCCGCATCGCCCTTGTAGAAGCGGCGCGTGATGCGCAGAGTCGCGCGTTGACGCGGATCGGTCAACGTTCGAGTATCAGCGGTCCGATAGACATGGACGAGCGCGCACGAAGTTCGTTGATTCAGATAATGGATGCGGAGACGGAAGTTCGTCCGGTTCTGCGCCGGTTCGATGAGCAACTCGAAAAGCAGCAGGAACAGGTCAGGCGCTGGCGCTGGGTTTCGCCGGCGATCATGACGCAGTTAGCCTTAACGCAGATCGCAGGCACAGATGGCGCGCGCTACCGGGAATTTGTGGAAGCTACGGAACGGTTCCGAACACGCTGGCTCGAGTTTCTCTACCCGATTTATCCACGACGCTTCACGGCAGCAGACGTAGAACGCATTCCGCGATTCTCATTCGAAGAACTGGGGCATTCGCGGTATTCGACGGAAACTGCATTCGTGCTGCTCGCTGTTTATGCAATCAGTATGGTGAGCGCCCAACGATTCGTACATCGCCACGGCAAGAATACTTAACGTATGCCATTAGAGCGCGGTAACACCACATTTTGTGTGAGCCGCGTTATCGACAGAATCGAGAGAGTCGATAGTGGCGTACCAGACCCAGCGCCAGAGTGATATCATCACGCTCTTGAGGATCCTCCCAAATGCGTCTATTTTATAGTTATTCACATGTAGACGAACCCTTGCGAGACAGGCTTGACAAGCACCTGTCTGCGTTGAAACGAACTGGCGTGATTTCTGATTGGCATGATCGGAAGATCCTTCCAGGAGACGATTTCGACGGAAGGATAAACGATCAGCTCCGCCTTGCGGATGTCATTCTCTTTTTGGTGAGCTCAGATTTCCTTGCTTCTTCATACATTTGGGATGTTGAAGTGAAATATGCCATGGAGCGCCATGACAAAGGCGAAGCGCGTGTGATCCCGATAATCCTTCGGCCCGTTGACCTCGGCGGCGTACCATTCGAGCACCTCCTCCGCCTTCCGAAAGACGGGCTGCCTGTAACTGAGTGGGCTAATCAGGACCTCGCGTTGTCGAACATTGCTCAAGGGATCCGTCGCACAGTAATAGAAATGTCGCGTCAGGATTCAGACCGGCAGCACACAACCAGTCCGAAGGTTTCCGAGCAGGAATGTGTACTCGACTATGCTGTTGGCGCTGAGATACCTGTGGGAGAATCGCGCGAGGTTCTCGCGATGATTCGCAGGCCTGAATCGCCGGGCCTTGCAGAAGTGCTCAGAGCGGACGAAGCTCGACCATTACGTTCATACAGCCTCCACGGCCGTGAAGTCCGAAGCAACGCATTCAGGATGTTTTTTAGCGCAGTTGGTGGGAGGTTCAGCAACGACGCTACTCCGGTGAAGGTGGAGCTGCGGGGTCACGGAATCGATATTTCCGACAGCCCAACAACAGTCACGATTCGGAGGTCAGACGACACATCAACCCTTGCGTTTCTCATCAGGTCGAGCAACGCTGGCCAGCAAACCCTCAAGGTACGGGTTCTTTGTGATGACCAAGAACTGATCAACGGACTTTTGCGCACAAACTTCGTTCATCACGGCGGCCCGGGAGGTGGCGTCGGTGCTCACATGGAAAAAGACGAGAACGGTCGCATGATTCTTGTGCTGGCGGAGGCTCAAACCGTCCTCAGGATGATCGAAAGGGGCGGCGCTCTGGCATTCGCGTAGGTGTGGCGGTCAAGAGTCACTCGAACTTCGGCGAGAACAGCTCTCCCCCGTGCTCGCTCAATGTCGAACCACGATCTGAGTGTGTCGTCGGCAATCTGGACCTTGGGAATGGAGAACGGCGATTGCGGAATGACGCAGAACGCGAAATCCTCGTGCCGATTTCCATGAGCCGCTTACGGCTGTCAAGTTGTTTTTTCCGCGCAGCGCGCGGCTGTGGTTGTCATTTAACGTCACATACGACCCGACTTCCATACGCATTCAAACTGGCCTTGGCTGGCCTGATGCACCATGGGGTCCGATGACGTAAGTCGGTGCTGCCAACCGGCCATCGGCCTTGAAAGGCCTAATCGGCACTCGCAGTCACCGGGACGCGATCTCGTTCAGACTTAACTTAAATGGTCTATGCGTTGGTGCCCGCAGCAACAGGCAGCTCGGGGAACGGCCGGAAGCGTTGTCCGGTTACCCAGATTCTGTGTAGCAGCACGGCGAGCTTGCGTGCCACGGCCACGATAGCCCGGCGCTTGGCACTGCTTCCGCCACGTGATGCAAGCGTCAACCCCCACCGCCTCAGGGCTGAATCTGCGCACCACGGGCCGAGAATATATTGAGCACACTGGATGAGGATCTTGCGCATATATGCGTCTCCAGCCTTGGTGATCCGAAGTTGCGGATCGCGATCACCGGATTGCGAGCGCTTCGGACGCAACCCAAGGTATGAACCCACATCGCGGCTTCGAGGGAAACGATCTTTGTCCGAAATGGTTAGCACAAACGTGAGGGACGCGATGGGGTCGACACCGTGAACGGATCGCAAGATCGCGGTCTGTGGGTACTTTGTGCGAGCGAGGTCCTCGACGGCCTTGTCGTATGCACTAATTTGCTTGCTGATGCGTTCGATGAGCTCGATCAACGGCCTAAGAATCTCCGCGACGCATGTTGGAATGACGGCTTTGCATCGATTATGAAAGCCGTCGGCAACGCATTTCGGTAAGCGATGTCCCAGGCATTTTACTGTGCTTCGGACGGTATCAATCAATGTTGTTCGAACGTCGACCAGCTTTGCGCGAGCTCTGATCAAAGTCAAATCTGCCTGAGCCTCAAGACTGCGATGTTGAATCGGGTGTAGCAGCTTAGGATCGACTCGAGCGAGCCGTGCAAGCTGCTCAGCGTCGTTCGGATCGCTCTTGCTATTGCTTTCAGAGATAGATGGGATATCGCGCGTGTTCGCAACGAACACTTCGTGACCAAACCCAACGAGTAGTTCATTGACCCATGTTGAGTGCGTGCCAGTCTCAATGGCCAGGCGCATTGGACCACGATTGTCGAAATGCGTCCGCAGTGCATCCGTCGTCGTACGTATCCGTCCCTCCTCCAGTACCTCGCCGGCTCGGTCGAGAATGCAATAGTGGCTGAACTTATCCCCCAAATCAATACCTACAGTGAGCTGACCGGATTGTGACTTGACCATTGTGTTCTTTTGTCGCATAGATGTATCCTCTCAGGCGGTGTAGCGGCCGATTCGCGGCGGCTCATCCCATCTGGAATGCATGAGGAACCCAAAGAAGCCCAACCGAAAGCTACAGCCGAACTCCGCCCGCGAAAGCCGGCTAACCGAATCGCGCAGGCACTCTCCTCAGACTCCACAGTGACCGAGATCGCCGAAGCCGAAAGCATCGGTCACACTCTCGCCTCACGCGAAGCCAACTCGCCGGATTGCCGGCAACTCGTTGGGGAGTTCGTAAGCGGCGAACGCGACGAGATGTGCGCGTTGTTTTACCGCTCGCTTCGCGCGATCGAGCAAGCGCTCAGCGCTAGGCGCGAGTACATGACGGAAGAAGGGCAGATTATCTAATGGCGGGCCGGACCACTACGCCTGTCTGCGACGACAAACTTCATTTTGAGCGCGGGTCGATCTGCGCCGAAGTAACCGGAGAAAGGCGAACGTAGAAGGATGACTTTGCCAGAACTTGAGGAGCTGACAAAAGATAAGGAAGCAAAGAAAGCAAGCCTTCAAAGCACGTCATCGGCCGGCTAAGCGTCGAGCTTGTCGCCGTGTACCTTCAAAGAACCTTCCTGAGGTTCGGCGACTTCATCGGCGTTAACGCCACCAGTTACCTCACGGTTCTCAGACATTCCATTGAGGCGACCGGATAATTCTTTGCTGGGTTTGAACACTGCCACGTTCCGGGCAGCGATCGTCATGGTCTCTCCGGTTCGGGGATTCCGGCCCTGACGTTCCTTCTTTCCGCTCACCTGAAAACTGCCGAAGCCCCGAAGATCAACTTTCTCACCTTTCACCAAGGCATCAATGATGCCCGTCAAGACTGCGTCGACTAAGCGTTCGGCGTCTTTCTTCGCGACTTGCGTTGCCTCGGCCACATGATCGATCAAAGCATTCTTATTCATCGACACTTCGAAGGTAACGCATATCCTTCGGGCGGTTGAACGATATGCGTGCGTGAATAAAAATGCGCGCTTTGCGAGCCCGCCCGGCTCGCAAAGCGCAAGCCGGACTAGCGGGGCGCGGGAAGGATTACCGGAGGATCCGCAGGCTGGAGACCCCCAGGGCGGACGTGCGTACCGTTCGACACCGTTAAGGGTTTACCGGTCGCGGTCTCAAATATCTCGGTGGTCGTTACGATGGTGCACGTTCCGGTAGGCGTGGGCTGATCCGTAGGGCCCGTCACGGGAATCACAGCGAGCGCATAGATTCCAGTGGGGTTGCCGGTGGACGGGAAATCTAGTGCACTCAACGTCAATGAACGGCTTTCCCCGGCCTTCAGTGTCACTGTTTCTGTTTTGAGGACATTTCCTGGCCCATTTAAGAAGGAAAGAGTCGCGTTGCAGGTTGGCGCCACGATCGGAGCTGGCATGGGCGGATTCAACACGTTCCACCTGACCGACTCCGTGCTGCTGAGCCCTATCGAGCCCGAGGTATGAACCTGCGGCAACGCTATTGCTGTGGTCTGGGCCGCTACCGATGCCGTAGCAAGAATGGCAAGACTGAAGACAGTATAAATAAGACGCATATGGCTGTTTTTCTCCTTTGGTGTGTGTTAGATCGGCTGCTGAGGAGCAACCGCCATTCACTACTTAAGACCCGAAACGGGGGGATTTTGACGACAGGAACCTTTATTTCTTCCGGACACGATTGCTGTCTCCTACGGGCGAGAGAGCCGAAGACACCGTGAATGATCCCTACTGGACCGCTACGAAGCATTCCTGCGATGTACAACTGAAGCCGACCACCCGCCCGCCGATCCGCAACTCCTGACCTGGAGTGACCCTCAGGATCTTCAGCATTGCAGCGCTGTTATCTTGAGCCTTCGCCGTTTGCGGTCGCAGTAGAAAAATATCCACGGCAACTATTAGGACGGTGATCAAACAAAGAGCAACCATAAAGTAATTTCGCATGAGGATCAGTGTCCCTCCACTCGGAAGCAAGTTCAAGCCGATCGATAGGAAAGTGAAACCGCAAGGACCCCGGTAGAGGCGAGTACGGCCCTCGTCTTCTAGCGCCGGGAAGATTTGGTATTGGCGCCTTGAGTCTTAGTGAGTACAAACATGTTCGAATAAACAGTGCCTTGGCGCGATAAAATCTTCGGGAATGGCGGTCTCTGTCGGAGACAGAATCGGTCCCTACGAAGTAACCGGCAATCTCGGCGCCGGAGGTATGGGCGACGTGAAGAAAGCGGTCGACACGCGTCTGAAGCGACTCGTCGCCATCAAGTTGCTAAAAATCCCGCACACCGATCGATTCGAACGCGAAGCGCGCGCGATCGCAGCATTGAACCATCCGCATATCTGCGCCCTTTACGACATCGGCGTCCACGAAGGGTTGCCGTTTCTCGTAATGGAATACATCGAGGGGGAACCCCTATCCGGGCGATTCCGCTTGAGCGCGCGCTAGACTATGGCTCCCAAATCGACGGCGCCCTGGATGCCGCGCATCGGAAGGGCATTGTTCATCGCGATCTCAAACCCGCCAACGTTCTCTTAACGCGAAGCGGCATCAAGTTATTGGATTTCGGCATCGCAAAGGTCAGCGAAGGTTGAAAACAGCGCCGGAAGTGGAAGCACAAAAACTCTCAGTATCACACAAACCGGCACGATAATCGGCACACCGCAATACGTGGCTCCGGAACAGTTGGAGGGGCGTGAAGCGGATGCGCGTTCGGATATCTTCGCCTTCGGATGTCTGCTCTATGAAATGCTGACGGGCAATCGTGCCTTCGACGGCAAAAGCCACGCGGGCATTGCGGCACAGATTCTTTCCGCGGAGCCGCCGCCATTGCGGCAACTGGAGCCCCACACGCCGCCGGCCCTGGAATCGCTGCTTCAGAGTTGTCTTTGCGAAAGACCGTGAGGAATGGTGGCAAACCGCGCGCGATCTGCGGCGTGCTATGGCTCTGATACAGCTTCAACCAGCAGTTCAAAAGTCGATATTACCGGGCAGAATATTCGCCTGGCTGGGACTAACTTGCCTCTGCCTCGCTGGATTGGTCGGCGCATGGCTGGCATTTCAGAACCGAACGCCGGAGTTGCCAACCGTGCAGTTTACAGTCGACGCTCCTCCTCAAACAACGCTCTTTACACAGCCCGAAAGCCAACTCGCCTCCTTCGCATGGAAGAGCAGTTCGACGCCGTTCTGTATGTCGGACCAAAATCCTCGATAACGTACTCGAGTTTGCCTCCGGAACTGTGCCGCGACCGAGTTTATACGAAGATGCGCGAAGCGCGAGATGGAGTTGTTTAGTCCGCCAGGATCGGCCGGATCCAACCCGTTCAAAAAGAAGTGTGAGGACGTCGTCTCGCACGGCTGGAGTCCGCCATCCGAGTGCATCAGCGTCCGAGTTGTCGGCTATGCGCGGAAGTGTCATTGTTGGCTTCCGCACAAAGCTCAGTTTCCGGAGAACAGCGTAACGTCGAAATGACTCCCTATCGCTGTTGTGGCCCGGCTCGGCTGAACGTCAATGGACGATAAATCGGACATCACAAGCGGCTTGCGGAATCAACCTTTAAAGACCGTACATATACTGTACGTGTGAACCCTAGTGTGCAGACACTCGCGGCGGTTTTTTTGTGCTTGTTCTCGGCTATATCGATCCTTGACGGCGCACCTCCGGATTCCGCACCAAGCCTACCTTCACGAGAGAAGACGTTGATCCTGGAGGCATACAATCTCTGGACAGCTCTAGCTGACGAGATCTGGCCGGGAGCGGCAATATTGAAGTCACCGATGATCTACGTCGGAGAACAGCATGAATATGCCATTGGCTTCGAACGCCCGCTTGAGGGATTTTCGGACACTGGGACGAGTCTGCTCGGCAAGTCCGTCCAGGTTCGAAGTCGCACTCTTGCGTTGAATCTATCCGCGTCGTTTCCGATGCAGGGCATTCCGGCCGTCCTCATGGGAAGTGTCGTTTCCGTCCGTGATAATTGCAACGACTTTCTTATCGTGCTTGCCCTGGTTCTTGACCAGATCGATAGCCAGGCTGACCGCGTCGCGCATGGCGGTACCGCCTCGCGCGTCAAGGTGCGATAGGCCTGCCTCTAACTTTTTGATATCGCTAGTAAACGCGACATCGTGAAAAATCTCATCGTTGAAGTTGACGATAGTGACTTCATCCTGCCGATTGGAGGCGTTGATCATAGCGAGAGCGGCGGCCTCGATCTCCTTACGCTTATTCCGCATGCTGCCACTGTTATCCACGACAAGAGCCAAGGACACTGGAACATCTTCACGTTGGAAGGTCTTTATTGGCTGTACGGTGTGGTTTTCTATGACGGTGAACGCCGCCCGAGGAAGATTTGTGACGAGGTGTCCCTTTCGCATCGACAACGGTGGCGTGAAGAACCACGAGCCGAGTGCCAGTGCTAAAAGTTGGATTATTTTCGTCCTGTGCTTTCACCCGGCCTGGCATGCCAATTAAGAGCATGACCGTAAGAAATAGAACGCCGGTCCAAGCAGTTCCAATGCGGCTATCGTCGCAGCTCAAAAGATTCCGCTGATGAAAGTTCAAAGCCACTTCTCCCTTGCATTGTCGCAGGGAAGACTCGGAACGCAGATCTGGATAGCGGCAGGTCTTACAGATCTGCGGCGTGGCTTCACCGGATTGAGCGCGATCGTGCAGCTGAAACTGGAACAGGATCCCTTCGGAGGGCATGTGTTTGTGTTCCGAGGCCGGCGAGGCGATCTGATCAAAGTGCTTTGGTGGGATGGTGACGGACTATGTCTATTTGCCAAGCGACTGGAGCGTGGACGGTTCATCTGGCCTCATGCTGAAAATGGAACCGTGTCGCTGACGCGAGCACAGTTATCGATGCTGCTGGAAGGGATCGACTGGAGACGGCCTGTGCGAACCAGCGCTCCGCAAGTAGCGGTTTAAGAGTCGAACAAAAAGTATAAATAAATGTTTGAATATAGATTGGTTATGCATCGAACGATGGCATAATTGGTTCATGGCTGTGGCACGCCGAACGCTGCCCGATCTGAGCGGTCTGGATGCCGATGCATTGCGGACGTTGATCCTGTTGCAGCAAGAAGAACTAGCCTCTCGCGACACCGAAATCGAGAATCTGAAGTTGCTGGTCCTGAAGTTAAGGAGGATGCAGTTCGGGCGGAAATCGGAGAAGCTGGATAAGCAGATCGAGCAGTTAGAACTGCGCCTGGAAGATCTGGAAGCCAGCCAGTCGGCACGCCCGCTTTCCTCATCCACGGCCACGCATCCAGCACTAGCAAGCAAGCCTGTGCGGAAGCCATTACCCGAGCAATCTGCCGCGCCAGGTCGAACCCCATCATCCCCGACAGGAATGCTGTCCGGATTGCGGTGGGAAACTGCGACTGCTGGGTGAAGATGTCTCCGAGATACTGGAGTACGTTCCGGCGCGATTCAAAGTGATCCGGCACGTGCGTCCGAAGCTGAGTTGCAGCGGCTGTGAACGCATGGTACAGGAGCCTGCACCGAGTCGTCCGATCGATCGCGGCTTGGCTGGACCGGCGCTGCTGGCCCATGTTCTGGTATCGAGGTATTCGGACCATCTTCCTCTGTATCGTCAATCAGAGATCTACGAGCGCGAAGGAGTGGAGTTGGACCGTTCGACGCTAGCCGACTGGGTAGGTGGAGCGAGCCGAGTGCTTGCGCCCATAGTGGAGGCGATGCGGCGCTATGTACTGCAAGCAGCAAAACTGCATGGCGATGACATTCCTGTGCCGGTGCTGGCGCCGGGTAACGGGAAGACCAAGACGGGACGGTTGTGGACCTATGTCCGTGATGATCGCCCGGGGGGAGATACGACCGCGCCGGGGGTGTGGTTTGCCTATTCTCCGGACCGCAAAGGAGAGCATCCGCAACAACATTTAAGTGGCTTTACGGGGACGCTGCAGGCCGATGGCTATGCAGGCTTTCAACTGTGCCTACAAATAAATCCAAACCAAGCTGCCGAATGCTGGAGCGAGACGTGATCCATCCGATCAAAAAAGTTTTAAATCCGCACCGGCCGGAAGTAGGCGCGCAGCCGCTGATTACTTCGCGGCTCGGGTTCCATCAGAGCTCGGTCCGGTGCGTCTAAATCGTGCGTTAGGCGGCGCGGCGCTCGTAGTGATGGTGCAGGCCACCGACTTCGCGAATTTCGACCACCTCTCCTTCTTGGGGAGGCTGTACTCTCCGGGCCTGCGGGGCGTCCTTGGCGAGCGACAAGTGAGTTCGCCACTCATCGTAATAAGCAAAATAGGTCGTGAGCGTACGATGCAGAGAGCTTTCGCCGAAGACAATGACATGATCCAGACACTCGCGGCGAATCGACCCAATGAGCCGTTCGATATAGGCCCGTTGCCACGGAGATCGCGGTGCCGATAGCACTTGTTTGATACCCATTGCCTTCACCTGATCGACGAAGTCCTTGCCGAAGATTTGATCACGATCGCGAAGCAGATACCGAGGCGCGCTGTCCCACGGAACTGCCTCCCGTAATTGCTGGGCCGTCCATTCTGCGGTCGGATGAGCAGTCACGCCGAAGTGGAGAATGCGCCGCCGATCGTGAGCAAGTACCAGGAAGACATACAGTATCTGGAATCGGATCGTAGGTACGGTGAAGAAGTCTACCGACGCCATGCTCTTGGCATGGTTCTCGAGGAACGTCCGCCAAGTCTGCGAAGGCGGTCTTCGAAGTCGAACCATGTATTTGGCGACCGTTGGTTCAGTAATCTCAATGCCTAGCTTGAGCAACTCGCCGTGAATGCGTGGTGCACCCCAGCGCGGGTTGTTGCGGCTCATCAGCCGGATCAGATTTCGAACCTCTTGCGGCACACTGGGCCGACCTCGCTTGCCACGGTGGATTTTCCATGTCCAAAACAAACGGAAGCCTATACGATGCCAAGCGACAACTGTGTCGGCCTTTACAATCATCAGGACCGATTTCCACTCGCTCCACAGGCTCCGCAACCAGACCCAGAAGAGACGGTCGGCTGGCGTCAGTTTGAGCCGTTTGGGAGCCGACCTGCGCAAGACGCCGAGTTGTTGCCGCAAGGCGAGGTTCTCCAGTCGTAGCTCAGCCGAAGTCTTCAAAATCGAGACAAGGGTGTCGACCACGGTGAGCAAGACTTGCCGCGCCGCCTTAAGACGTAAATGAAAGTCGATCAACCTCAATGATTACAGATCGATCCGAATATTTTGGAGCGACCGTCGTCCGAAAGATGTTTGTCAAAACCAGAACGGATGTTGGTCGTAGTAAATCACGGTCGGACTTCGAAGCGATTGAGTGTTGTGGATCGGTTCAACGGGCTCCCCTAGATCGCCGGACTGGTGGCAAAAAGTCCGGACGGCGCGATCTCGGGTAGATTTACTTTTTGCTTCGACCTTCCGAGCAATCTCAATGAGTTCATCTGCTAGATACCGGGCTCGTTCAGGAGTCAAAGCAACACCCGACATCGGATTCCCTTGAGTCGTCAGGAATACCGCTTCCTGAGAGAGAATCACCCTACAGCAGGATCACCATAGATGTTCGGAATTTCAATCACACAGATCATGCTCTGATCTCTTCGGCCGCCGACAGCAGTTCAAGAGAACATTCTTAGTACCGACAGCCGAGCGTAATACACGTTACCGAGGTATGTAGCAAGCCATAGAGTGTCTAGGTCAGCAACGCTGACAGCAACCAGGATGTTTTTCTATGAACTCAGTGAACAAAGCAGCCGACGAAATCGTTGAAAATAAACCGCCGTGAACAGAGAAGTCTCTATCCGATGGATATAAACTGCTAACTACGAACCAGAAGGTCGGAAGTTCGAATCTTACCCGGGCGCACCACCGAATCACGCTCGTTTACATTAGGCTTGGCTTAGTTTGAGTGTGAGGTCATTCGTTGGAATACGCCAAATGAAAATTGCACTGACGGTGACAACCCCGGAACCACGATTCAGGTTGTACGCGATTCATCGGATTCATCTTGTGTAGAAGTGGAAGTGTCAAGCTTGACGACGTACGGCGAATCCGGATGGCCTTGTATACAGGCTCGGACCGAGCCGTATCAAAACCGTATCAAAACCCCATCTGAACCAGCTACATTGGTTATCTCTCGAGCGAAGAGCAGATTCCCCAAGTTGCTGAAAAGCCTCAACAAGCCACGGAAACTATGGAGCTGAAAGAGCCGCGCCGTTTGCCTCCGGAGCGAAAGACCCGGAGCCCTTCATTATGTGTGCCAATTGTGTGCCAACTCGGTTCGACTCGGTAGAACTCAGCCAGACCGGAATCTTCAACCCACGTATAAGTACCTGATTCTACGGAATCTCCGAGACCGTGTGGACTTAATAGACGAACCGGAGAAGCACTCCGAAGAGACTCTTAATCAGTAGGTTGAAGGTTCGATTCCTTCCGCGCTCACCATTCAAATCAACCGCTTCCAGGCAATTGCTTTTGCAAGTTGTACAGCATCCCGCCCGCAGGAGCAGCGGGATCAAGTACGCCAGACTTAAGCGACAGTCGAATCGTCCGCCCGTTTACAACCGCTGAGTCTTTGATTAGGCTTTGCTGTCGGGCATCGAGGTACTCGATCAAAAGGCGATCATCCGACTCCCAACGAAGATTCACGCCGTAAGCTCCTTTGTTACGGAGAGCAGCGTAAAGATCTGCCACTAGGTCGCCTCGTCGCACCGCAGCCTCATGCGGTACTACATATACTTCATAACCGAACGACGTCGTCGCGCCACCATTGGTCTCGATAAGGACTGCATCGACGGGCGTCGTGGAGAGGCAACACGCGCGATCTCATCAGACGAGACTAGACCACAACCGGTCAACATCACCATAAACGGCAGCAATTCGTGTACATGTCCGAGCTTCACCATTCAAATCAAGCCCGACTGAGTTCGAGACCACGCATTGTACCGGTCGACGACGCGAACTTGTCAGACTCAATGCCCATTCGCTGCAGCATGCTCACGAACAGATTCGGCAGCGGATAGTTCCGCTCGGTGTCGAACGCGAGATGCTGTCCGTGCCGGAATCCGCCGCCGGCAAGAATGACCGGCATGATTCGTTGGTCGTGTGCTTGTTGGCATCGCCGAAGTTGCTGCCATACAGCACCATGTGCGGTCGAGCAGCGATTCACCGCCTTCTCGATCGCGCCCTTCAATTTGCCCAGCATTCCGCCGAGAAGCTTCATGTGCCACTTGTCGATCGCGTCCAGTTGCGCCAGCTTGCTCTCGTTCCTCCCGTGATGCGACAGGTTGTGATAACCGTCGGTGATCTTCATGCCTCCGACATCGATAGCCGGTGAATTCGAGCTGTCGAGGAACAGCGTGATCAGCCGCGTTGAATCGCTCTCGAATGCCAGCGCGAGCCATGTCGTACATCAGGCGCACCTTTTCCATGTACGCGCGGCTGCTGTCCGGGATCCTTCGGTTCTGGGGCCTTTGCCACAGGCTTCGGCTTGCGTCTCCCATTCCCTCGAGACCACCATGCGGCGCTCCAGTTCCCGAACACCGGTCACGTACTGATCCAGCCGTCCTGATCGCTGCGACCCGAGCCCACGCTTCAGCCCGCCCGCATGTTCGGCGACCGAGTCCATGATGCTCTCGCCCAGCTTCAGCCGGGCGATCTGCCGCTCGATCTCTTCTTCGCTGCCCTGCAGAAACAGCCGCCGGTAGACACTCGCCGCGCTGTCCTCGCACGGGATCATGACACCTGACCCGGTCCATGTCAGACTTCGCTGTCCCTTGTTCACATTCACGCCGAGCGTAAGCGACGGGAACCGCGTCTTCACGCCGATGTGATCGGCCATGTGCTGATCGAGCGAAATCGAATTGCGGAATCCGCCGTTGGCCGGGATGCGGAGCCGCCGTCAGAAAGCAAACTTCCGACGCATGGCTGCCGTCCACGTCCGGGTGCGAAACGCCGCTGAAGACCGTGAAGTCGTCGCGGAATTCCTCCAGGATGCTCGAGATACGGCGACAGCTCGTAGTCCTTTCCCGTGCCCTTCGGGAAGAAGTTGCCGTCCCAACACGCCGAGGTTATTGCAGATCGCGAGCATCCGCCGCGGCGTCTTCGTTCCGCCGCGAATGCCGGCCGCATAGCATCGAGAAGCGGCAGCCGAGCGCGACCCCTGCGCCACGCAGAAATTGGCGGCGCGGCATCGGTTCAGCGAAGGCTGGCTCATGCGATTGCCTCATTTGCTGGTGAACAATCTGCTTCCGATCACCTGTTGAACCAAGCGTTCGCATGCCATAACGCGTCCTGCTCGCGCCGCGTCGAGAATGCGTTCCACTTCGTCGCGATCCGCAAAACTCACGGAGCGCCGGTCGCATACGCGATGAATTGCTTCACCATATTGCGCGCGATCTGGCGCTCGTCCTCGAGCAGGAGCTTTTTGAGTCCAATCACGTCCTCGAAATTATCTCCGTTCGCCAGCTTCCCGCTGGAATCCACCGGTTGCGATAGTCGAAACGCAAACGCAAGCCCGTTCTTGCCGAACCCCTTCACAGGCTCGCCCTGTTCGGTGGATCGATATCGATCGCGCCAAGCGCCGACTACGTCGAAGCTCTCCAGCGCGAATCCCGGAGGATCGATCTTGGCGTGACATGCCGCGCAGGATGCGTCGGCGCGATGTTTGTCAAGCTGCTGCCGTATCGTGGTAGCGCCGCGTGTATCCGGCTCCACCGCCGGAGTTCCGGGCGGCGGTGGCGACGGCGGATCACCGAGAATGCGCTCCATAATCCATACGCCACGAAGAACCGGCGATGTCGTAGTTCCATTCGCCGTCACCTTCAGTACGCTCGCCTGGGTCAGCAATCCGCCTCGTACACTTCCTTGAGGAAGCTCGATAGTTCGCATCGCTACTCCTTCCACCGGCGGCAACCCATAGTGACGGGCAAGGTGCGAGTTCACGACCGTGAACTTCGAATCTATGATGTTCGCTGCCGGCAGGTTCTTTCTCAGAAGATCATCGAAGAACAGTTGTGTCGCCTTCAGCGCCGACTCAGTGAGCAGATCGTCAAGATACGCTTCGGGATACAGCGTCTGATCCGGAGTCGTGTCTCCGATCTTGCGCAAGTCCAACCAATAGTCGAGGAACGCGTCGACAAAGTCGCGTGATCGCTCATCATCGAGGAGGCGCTTCGCCTGGGCTTTGAAAACGCCCGGCCGTCGCAAGGCGCCCGTGGCGGCAAGGCCGCGCAGTTCCTTGTCCGGAGGAGCGTTCCAGAGAAAGTACGATAGCCGGCTCGCCAGCGCATACGAGTTCAATGGTCCCGGCTGCTCTTCGAGATAAAGGAAACCTGGCGAGCACAACACCGCGGTATATCCCGCGATCATTGCTTCCATGAATGCTTTGTCGCCGCCGCTTCCAAGCTGATCCTTAATAATCTTGAGATATCGCCGAACTTCAGCCTCCCGTGCCGGCCGGCGGTAGGCATTCCGAACGAAACTTCGCAACAGGCGCTCCGCATCGGCGACCGTGCCGCCCTTCTTTATGTCGCGAAGGTAGTTCTCGCGAGCAGCCGGCGTTTGCAGAGGCCCTTCCACATCCATCCAACGATAGGCGACGCCCGGGGTACCTTCCTCAGTCGCGTCAGGGTTGCCAGTGAAGCCCGGGCGCGAACGGAACAGACGCGCCGCATCGGGCAGAATGTGCTCGCCTGGCAAGAGGTCGACCACCAGTTCGTGAAGCTCGGGCTCGGGAGTGACGTCGAACGAGCCGAGCAGACGTTTCTCTCCACCCCGGCTCAAGGCATAGAGCGTTACGGGCTCTGTCGTCCTACCTCTCGAGGTCTTCTCGCGGCTTGGACGCCAAGCCTTGATCTTCTTGTCCCCCGCCGCCGGCGCGTGGATGGTATGGGCCCAGATTGAGAACGCGTTCAAGCGCAGACGATAACGGCCACCGACCGGCGCAGCGAATTGGTCGAAGTGCATCTCGTTCCCCGTATACGTACTGGCAGTGGTTGCGAAGCCTTCGAGCTCACGGGTCTTCGGGTCCTTGTCTCCGACCGTCATCGGAGCCTTCTCTGCGATCACTTCCGGCTGAGCATCGAACCCCAGAAGCGGTATCGTCGCCCGCTCCGGATGATTGTTGAACGGGGAATATTTCATCCGGTTGATGAAGCGCTTCTGGTCGCGCGCGTAGAAGCGCTGTTTAAGCTTCGGCGCTCCATACGAATCGAGGACCGATCGCAGCGCCTGCTCTGCCGTCTCCATGTACCGGGACATTTGGACATGCGACACGTCCAGTCCCTGGCCGATCTTATTAAAACGGTCGATCACGCCATCTTCCGGCAAGGAGTCGCGCAACTGCAGCCAGGGAGCAGAAAGAAGATCGCGAACCGTATTTTCGTACTCGTAGCGGTTGAGGCGGCGTAACAATGAGCGTCCCTGTTTTAACGAATGCTGGCGCTCTTGAGCTAGCATGGGCTCACGAATGGTTCTTAGAAACGCGCTGGCCGCGGTTTTCTCCACTCCTTTGCCGCCAGGCGGCATCTGGCCTTTATCTACGGCGTCATGTATCCTCACCCACCAGCGATAGGTGTGAGGGTCGCTAAGATGAAAGTTCAGCTCTCGCAAATCGAGGCCGGCGGGAGCCTTCGCGCCCTGGTGACAACCAGCGCAGTTCTTGTCGAGAAACGACCTGGCTTCCGCCGGAGCGGGCGTATGCACCGTGGCCGCGGAGGCCGTTACGGAAAGGAACAAGATTGAGGTTACCCGCTTCATCCGACACTTCATTAGACAACGGAGGCAACCCAAAATAATGCGTCCGGTCCATATGCTCTTCATCAAAACGCAGGAACGATTAAATATGACCATTCTCCGATCGCTCTTTTTCCTATTCCTCTGTGTTTCTGCGCAAGCACAGATGGGCTCCGACGTTGGCGAGTTCGGCGCCTATGTCGGAACGACGTCCGGTTCGATTGGTTCGAATGTGGCTGTGGGAGGCGGAAGCTTCCTCGACCTGGGTCAATATGTTTTGATGGGTGTCGAAGCGACTTACATGTCGACGGGAGACCGGACGTTGCGCCCCTATCCCGATACGTTTGCGCTTCGGAGCTCGCGGCTGTACGATTTCAACCTGACCGGGCACATCCGTATCCCGCCGAAGTCCGCGAGCGTTCAGCCCTACGGATTGTTGTCAATCGGTTTCCAGCACGCTACCTTCGAAAACCTTGAAGGCGTAGAACCGAACGTGGTGTGGGTCCGGAACAGCACAGATAACTTCGCCTTTGCGACTGGAGGCGGAGTGCGCTACTACATCAGGGAGAACTGGGGTTTGCGTCCGGAGGTGAGAGTTGTCATCAGCACGAGAACGTATATGCGCTACACAGTCGGAGTGTTTGCGGAGCTCGCAAGCCCGGAATGGGCGCTGCCGCGCAATCTGGGCCGGTGGTTCAATCCCCTCCGATGAGTTGCGACAGCGTCTAGCGGCCTTTGCCCTTTCGCTTTCGCTGTCCGCCTCGTTCCCCTTCGTCCTCCAGCAGCTTGCGGGCAGCGTCAAGTTGCTGCTTCTGGCTGTCATCTACCTCCGGATAATGCAAATCAAGCGATCGGAGCTTGTGGCAGGCGAGTCCGGAAACGCAGAGCCTTGAGAACCACTTGTGATCCGCCGGAACCACATGCCAGGGCGCCCATTTGGTGCTCGTCTCATTTAGCATGTCCTCGTATGCCGAATGGTAATCGTCCCAACAGTCCCTTTCTCGGACATCGGCGAGCGAGAACTTCCAGTTCTTATCCGGGTCATTCAACCGCTTGAGGAATCGCTGTCGTTGTTCTTCCTTCGAAAGGTGAAGAAAGATCTTTAGAACATGGATGCCGTTGTTTGTGAGGTACTTTTCGAAGTTATTGATCTCTTCGTAACGGCGCGGCCAGATGTCCTGAAAATTCCGAGGTTTCGGCATTCGTTGACGTTCGAGTAGCTCAGGGTGCACACGGACGACGACAACTTCCTCGTAATAGGAACGATTGAATATACCGATCCGGCCGCGCTCGGGAAGCGCCTTAAAGCATCGCCAAAGGTAATCGTGGTCAAGATCCTCAGACGACGGGGCCTTGAAATTGAAAACCTGGCAACCCTGCGGATTTACGCCGCTGAGAACGTGCTTGATGGCTCCGTCCTTACCAGCGGCGTCGATGGCTTGAAAGATCATCAACAAGGCGTGCTTGTCTTGCGCGTAGAGTCTGTCCTGGTAGCCGGCTAGCATGCTGACACCCAGGGTGAGTAAGTTTTCCGCGCGCTGCTTGTTGACACCCTTCAAGGTTCTCCCGGGATCATAGTCCTTCCCAAGGGAGATGTTCTTACCAGGAGGAACAATTAGTGGTCGTACAAGATCGTCAAGCTCCATAGGACGTGATTCTGACTGGGATTACGACTTGTGCGCCGCTGCTCCTCTAGGAGGTATGACCTCCTCGGCATGGGGCAGTTCGCCTGCGACTGCATCGTAGGCTAAACCGGCCAGCAGGGCGCCAGCCAAGGGGGCCAGCCAGAACAACCACAATTGCTGCAATGCCCAACCACCGACGAATAATGCGGGGCCGGTGCTGCGCGCCGGGTTGACCGAAAGATTCGTTACCGGAATGCCAATGAGATGAATCAGTGTCAATCCGAGGCCGATCGCGATCGGAGCAAACCCGGCAGGAGCCCGTTTGTCCGTAGCGCCAAGGATGATCATCAGAAACATGAACGTGAGCACGAGTTCTGCGCTGAACGCAGACGTCATGTTATAGGCTCCAGGTGAGTGCTCCGCGTATCCGTTAGAAGCGAATCCACCCGCCAGATTGAACGTCGACGTTCCACTGGCGATGAAATACAACATGCCCGAACCGGCAACCGCGCCGAGTAGCTGAGCGATGATGTACGCCGGGAGTTCCGATGCCGGAAAGCGCCGGGCAATTACGAGGCCCAAGGAAACTGCGGGATTGAGATGGCAGCCCGAAATATGACCGATGGCATACGCCATAGTCAGGACGGTGAGTCCAAAAGCCAGGGATACGCCTAGCAAGCCAATTCCAACTTGTGGGAAGCCGGCAGCGATAACCGCGCTTCCGCACCCGCCGAAGACAAGCCAGAATGTGCCTATGAACTCGGCCGTGACGCGACGACTTAGTGTCATTGTTGATTCCTCCATGCCAGATGCATTGGACTTAAGATGCTCGCGCGGGTCAAGGGACGTATTTCTTTGTGGCCCGTCGAAAAAGTTCTGCAGCGCGGACTCGTCGCGCGACGTCATAGCAACTGTGTGAGTGGTAGACCCGGGAGAGAAATGCAAAGGTGTTCGACAAAACCTGAAGTTAAAGTACTGGGACTCGGTGACCGATCTGCCGCGCAGTTGTCGGAACTCGATAAGAGCAAATATAGTATTACGTACGATCTTGCTTCAAACATTTCCATAGCGGCCGAGAAACTGCGCGCGGCGGCGTACCAAGTCGTCCTGGTCGACTTGTCGGAGCGCAATCTGGATGAAATCGGCGTCATAGAAGAACTTAGAAATATTCGCCCAGACGTCGATGTGATTGTGCTGGTTGAGGACTCAACTCCTCAGCACGTTATCGATGCCATTCGAGCACACGCGTTCTCCTACTTCAGTGAGCCTATCGATCATGCGGCGCTTCGCGACATGATCCTCACCGCTGCTGCCGTGGACGAGCCGCCCGACGCGATCGAGCTAATGTCAGGTAGTGTAAATTACCTGAGTCTGCAGATACGCTGCTCGCTTTTTACGGTGGATCGTCTCGTGCAATTCATGAAGGAAATTCCAATCGATTTGTCGGAGGAAGAGCGGAACGAAGTAGCCATGGCGTTCCGTGAAATGCTCCTCAATGGGATCGAGCACGGCGGAAAACTCAATCCGGACGAGTGGGTCCGGGTGTCACGCATTCGCACCAATCGAACGCTTGTCTACCACATATTGGATCCGGGAAAGGGGTTTTCGCGGGACCAACTGGATCACGCGGCAGTCGGCCACCCGGACGACCCGACGGCCCACGTCGCGAGTCGAGAGGAAGCGGGGATTCGACCCGGCGGCTTCGGGATGCTGATCACTTCCAAACTGGTTGACGAAGTCATCTATAACCAGCAGGGAAATGAAGTGGTGCTTATAAAATATCTCGCGCAGCAGTCTGTCAGTTCCAGTTAGTCCGGGAGCGCTTTTAATTAATTTTGTACCTGAGACGGATTCTAAGCATCTAGATGGCACTGCAAGTGTGCAGGTCGCCTTGGGTGAAATGAATCGCCCGGTGCATTCTTAAGCGCCACAGCGTAGCGCAGATTTTTTGGCGATGGTCATGGTGGTACTGATGTTGGCGCAATCGGCGGGGGCCCAGGATCATGTGCTTACAGTGTGGCGCTCCCCCGCTTGCGTTGGTAAGTCAACTTCAACCACATGATGCTTCCCAAGGAGGGAAACATGCGTATTCAGACCAATCCCGGTTCCAAAAGGGGTCATAGACTGAGCTGGAGCCGAGCGCTCCTCTGGTCTGTGATTCTCTCCAGCCTGTTCGTGATCCCCGCGTGGTCGCAAGACGCTCCACCACAGACCCAGCAGGAAGCGACGAGCGTCTTAACCGGCAGCGTCGTGTCCGTGTCCCCCACTACGGCGGTGATCAAAACGGCAGCGGGCAACTTTTTGTTGGTCGTTTTCACCAAGGATACGGCCAAGCCGAGCGCCCTTGCAGTCGGCTCGGTCATACGGGTCACTACGGTGCCCGGCGAGACTCCGGGAACGCGCGTCGCCCGCAGCGTCGTGATCGAGACGCCAGCGACCCCGGATGCGGCCAAGCAGACGACGGAGGATGCAGCCGCCGTCCCGGCCGAAGTGAAAAAGATGGAGAGCGACATCAAGCGCCAATTTCGTAAGTTCAGGGCCGGTTTTCGGACCGGCGTCACGCTCGACCCCGAACTCATCATGATCGGCGCTCATATGCAAATGGGTCCGATCTTCAGCTCCGACGTCTTCTTCCGCCCGAACATTGAATTCGCTTGGGGCGAGGTGTCAACAATGTTCTCGATCAATCCCGAGGTCATCTATCGGCTCCCCGTCACTGCCCGCGCCGGGAAATGGAATTCCTATGTTGGTTTCGGACCAGGTTTCAACTTCGTGAACCAGAGCTTTGAGTCGGGGGAGGACAGGTTCAGCGACTTCCACTCCGCCATCGGACTCAATCTCTTCGGCGGCCTGCACAACCGCAGCGGTATGTTTGTGGAGCTGAAGGCTAGCGTCTATTCAGAACCGGCCCCGACGCTGCGCCTGATCGTGGGCTACAATTTCTAGCCAGGCGCAGGGCCTTGCGGGAAACACGGGTAGTGTGGCGATGACGCTGCTGATTTTCATCAGCGGCGTCCGGGGGCAAAACCCAGCGACGCTGGGAGGTCGGCGAAGTTCAAAACCTCATGTTCGTCGCGATCACTCAGCCTTCCATTTGTCGAGTACGCCAGCGCGTGCAAACTGCATCTTCATGCGAGCCGTGATGTCGGTTTGCATTCTGAGGACATACCGATGGTCACAAACATAGGCTTTGATGCGGATTTTCATAAATGGCGTCTCGGAATATTCATCTGATAACAGGACGGTTACCGGCCGTTGGCTCCTCAGGTAAGGAGAGCACAATGCCGCCTCACGACCGAGTTGGAGAAGCATTTTAGGATCGATGTCGGTTGGAACATAGAGGGTCGTCACAACCTGGCACTCGGGAACACCGTAGTTGTCGTTGATGACCTGTCCGTTCAGTAGATCGGCGTTCGAAACCGTTACCCAGGAATCGTCGGGCGTTCGAAGTTTCGTACTGCGAAGTCCAATATGCATTACTTCGCCTACCGAATCCCCGATTGTCACGCGATCGCCAAGTTGGTACGGCCGATCGGTAAGGATGACCAAACCGCCGACGAAGTTCTTGATGAGATCCTGGGCTCCGAGCGCTATCGCAATCGCGGCAGAGCCAAGCGCCGCAAGGAAGGTATCAGAGTTCGGAGCAAGGATCAGCAGGACCGTGAATATGGTTACGAAGGAAATAACCAGTCGAACTACTTGCTCGGTCCATTTGAGAACAAAACGTGATCCCGGACTGCGGTTACTCCAGGCTTCCGCCAGCCTGGCGATGTAGCGGATTGCGAGGATTGCCGCGGCAATGATCAACAGGGAGCCAAGAATACTTTGAAGAGTAATTTGGCGCAGTACCGAACCCGACGCGGGAAACTCCGGCAACAGCAAGGCATAAAACTGTGGTTTCACACGACTCTCCTATATGAGGTTCCGATTCCGAAGAATCCCAACGATGAACCGCAGCGCCTCCGGGTGTAGCCGCAAGCCGGGCCGCTCACGTTCGAGTTCAATCAGATCCATATCCCAGAGGCGATCCAAGAGAGCGGCGCTGCGATCCACGCTCATCTCCAGAACCTCAGCCAACTCCTCTGGCGTCAAGCTTCCATGCTGCGTCAGCGCATGGATTGCGAACGTATCCTCCAAATCGATTTCAGATCGCAAGGGTTCGTAGTCGGGCCGCTGTGGGTGTTTGATTACGACCGTTCCTGCTTCAATCTTTTCAATTGACTGCTGCCATAGTTCGAATGCGCTACGAAAGATTCCCTGGGATTCCACGTAAAGCCACTCAAAGAAATGGTCGGATGGGTCCCGAGCAATACCGAACAATCTCTCCAGCCGAGCGGCGCCCTTGCGGATTGACGGCGCCACTGCGAACTTCAGTCGAAGTCCGGAGAGGTTGTGCCGTTGAAGGATGGCTTTCCGCAGGGTCTCTTCTTTCAACGCCATCGCATTGACTTGGACGGAAGCCCGTTTCCTCAGGTTGAGTGACCCTTCTAGCAGCGATAAGGCGGCCCGGCTGACAACCAAAATCCACATGGTTGTTTTCGCGGTCGCTTCGATCAGATCGAGAAGACGGCGAGCGGAATCGAATCCACCGATAACTCTGAGGTACGTCCGTTCGAACTCTTCAAGGACGACAATGCGGCGTTCAGAACGGAGCTCACGTTGAAGGTCCTTGCTCGTCAACGAGAGATTTGTGGAGAGAAACGCTTGCACCTGATCCCATGAACGCATCCTCTCGGTGAACGAGAGCCGGTACACGGGAGCGTTGGTTAGAGAGGGGTTCAGGGCGCAGTTCAACAGGCTTGTCTTGCCCGACCCACGGGTGCCCACAAGAAGAACGATCGCCTGATGTCCGGACATCCACCTGGAATGCGCCATTTGGATCGCAGCCAGTTCCTCCTCACGCCCGATCAGGAATTTCGGATCCGACACTGGAGCGAGGCGGAAGATCCGTCGATAGAGAGCCGGCAGATCAGTCGATTCGAGTTTGAGTTCGAGAACGTCACCGAGGTTCGAACGCACATCGACCGCGCGTGTGGGTTCCAAATAGGGCGGTAGCAGCCCGATTTTTCGATATAGTGCGGCGCGTATCTGCTGGAAGGACGCGACGGCCGACCGGGCGGTAGCGCGCACGACCCTCCTTGCCGACCGGCGCAACTCACCGGCAACGTAGTGTGAACCCCACGCAGCCGAGCGTGCCAGCGAGCCCAACTGCCCGCGTTCCCTACGTGACTGAACTTCGGCCAGGAGCTGCGTCAAAAGAAAAAGGAGACGGGCCTCCAGCATGCTGGCGTCAACGCTTGACGCGGCCTGACGTTTCTCCAGCAGTGTGATCGAGTTTGAATAGGCCTCCGCTATTATTTGTTGTGACTGGGGGTCGTCTTCGGTACAAGTTTCACGCGCATACGAAATCGCCCCAGAGGCAATCTCCAGATCCTGAGCGATTTCGGAATTGATCGATGCCAGATCACGAAAGGCGTTCGCTACGTCAGGCTTAATTTCCTGCAAAGCATCGACAAAGAGGGTGTATATCGTTTTTCTTCCCCGGAGGGTGGATTCGCGCAGATTACCCGGTATCGACGCGTCACTCGTTCCCAGCCTCGCTTTTGCAATTGCTGCCATTTGGGCCGACCAACTTTCGGCTCGTTGCTCGGCTGGAGTCACCGAGCCGGTGACGTTCAGAGGAGGATCGCTAATTTCACCACTGCGAGTCTCGCGCGCCCATGCTAAGTCGGACTCCAGCTCTTCCTTGAGCTTGCGATTCTCCTCAAGGGCGTTCTGCAGCCACTCGCCGGTGAGAGCCGTCGCGTCTTTCGCTACGGCCAGTCCCTGTATGACGCCGTGAAAGAACTCGCCGGCTGTTTGCTGCTCGGCGGCAAGTCTCAATCGAGCCTTCTGCAAGCGATCTTCGTCTTCGGAAATTTGGCGATCAGGGGGGATTGCAAGCAGCCTTAGCAAATCCTGGCGAAGTCGATCCGCTGAAAATTGCAAGCGCGCGCAAAATTGCTGCGCCAAAGTCTTCGTTGATTGAGCAGCAGATCTGGATTCCTGGCGCCATGCGTTCAATGCTTCCAATATGGCTAGGTCATTCATCGAGCGGGGACCAGACAAAGCCTGTGTCCATACTTTCCGTGGTCGAAGCAAACGGAGGCCCGACAAGACGAGTTCCGAATGAAGTTGCTCAAAAGAACGTGAGTAATCCAGATGCTGTCTAATAATGGCTGCTCTGACGGCTGCCCGCAAATCGTAAGGACTCTCCGGCCGGCGTTGGGATGATTTTAGTTCCTCCCCGCCACTCATGGCTTCCAGAGCTTCACCGGCAGATAAGATCGCGGGGAGGTCGCGGACACCCATGCGCGCTGCCGCAGCGAACTGTTGTAACGCGATAACGCACGCTTGCGGTGGTGATTGTCTTAGCCAACTGGTGGCGGGAGTCAGTACCAGCTCTTCGCCGACGCTATCTAACTGCCTGGATAGCTCGGAAAGGTCGGCCGGTACTGGCGCAGTCTGTAATTTCCGAGCGGCCGCATCGACGGATGCCGTCTGGTCTTCGATCGTTTTCCAGGCGCCGGCAATGACATCAGCGACCGAATTTGCCTCGGCCTGGTAGGCAGTGAGGAAGTGTGTCCACGCATCGCGTGGATTCTTAGTCGGAATCACAGGAAGACACGACCCACCCCTGGGCTGGACAGGCGCCGCCCAACAGGCACATCAGAGATGTCAGTCGAGTGAGAAAGTTCTAAAGATTACTCTCAAGGAGGTTGGCCAGTTTCTGCGCGCGGTCTATGACGTGACAAAGAAGACGCTTTGTGTCTTGATCAGCAGCCTCGTCTGCTCTTACCGATAAAAGTTCTGTAATCTCGGTTATTGTCTGTACTGCGGCAGTCCTGACATCGATCACTGTCTCGAGATTCCAAGCCGGAGCAGCGACCGATGGGGCCGAACCCGCTTGGGCCAACCGTGCCAGTGTCTCGCCTAAGCGTAGAAGTAGCTTGCTGCGCTCGACAAACTCCTTGTCAGCAAATGGTTGGTGGAGATAATCATCTGCTCCGCTCAGCAAGGCCTTGATACAGAGTGATTCCTGTAACGTATTGGACAGCAGCATAATGCGGCACACTGCGCCATTCGCTTGTCCGCGAATGTTGCCGACGAGTTCGGGTGCGTCCCAGATCGTCTTCATATCAATGACGGCCAGGGAGGGTTCGTATCCGCGGAGTTCGTCGATGGCCGCCTCACGGGTATCAACCGTGTAGTGATCGAAGCCCGGCAGCAGTGACCTGAGCCGCCAGGTCAGACTTGCGTTCCGAGAAACGATCAGAACGCATTGACGGTCGAACTCCTCTGATCTCGAGTCGATTGCCTTGCTGCTCACCATACTCCTTTGCGGGAGCGAACGGAGTTGTCCGCTCCCGCAATCCGGGATCGTTTCGGGCGCCGCTTTCCCCACGGCTTAGGCAGCCAGGCGAGGCATACATTCAATGCCTCGACGCTTGAGCCGATCGCGCAATTCGCGTCGCGCTCGATGCAGTCGAGACTTTGCCGCGCCCACAGAAATGCCAAGTTGAGCAGCAATTTCCGACATGGGCTTGTGATCGATGTCTGAGAGGATCAATGCGATTCTTAAAAATGGAGGTACACGCTGAACTTCTAAGCGTACGATTTCCAACGCTTCGTCGTAAAGCAACGTGGCTTCGGCGGTGGGACCCGCCGTTTTGTACAGCAATAAGTGATCTTCCGGAAGCGCTTCAGCGCGATCCACGATGTGGTAATGCTTCCGGTCACGCATGCGCATGTAGCATTCATTGATGACGATACGCGCCTGCCATGTTCCGAAATGTTCGTTAGTCTGCAGGTCGCCGATATGCTCCAAACCCTTGCGTAATGCGGTCTGAACTTCGTCCTCCGCGTCTTCCCGGTTTCTTAGCAGCGACAACGCGACGGCGACGAATCTCCTATAGTGTCGCCGGGCTAACTCGCCAAAAGCGGATCGTTCGCCACACTTGGCCAGCGCGACGAGTTGAGCGTCGGCCAGCGTTTCGGTCCCTTCGATTTGCACCTTTCTTACCTCGTCCTACAAAGCCAAAGGCTTCGATTGAGATTCTTGTTAATCGGGCCGTAAGACGCTCAGAAAGGGGAGCGGAATCAAAATCTTCGAAGCAATTTCGAGGTTGGAGGCGGGTTGATCGGTGAGGTGTCGATTTGGTTGCGGAAATTAACCGGTTCGTATTAGTGCTATCGACGCCGATCCATGACCCACAAGTCGCTTGTAGGCCGGATGACAGACGTAAGAAAGCTCTTTCCATCGGCAGCTAAAACGAACCCTCGTAGCGGCGGCGCGCCGACAGTAGCGCCGTAGTTGTAAGCTGCAGGAACTCTCCCAAGATCCGCGATCACGCGCTCGGAGCCGGAGTCAGCGTCAAGTTGAACCAACTCGAGCCGCCGTTGTGAGGTCCCGCGAATTCCCAGGATTGCGGTGCCATCGTTCGTCCATCCGTGGGCAAGCCACGTGCCCGATCCGAGGTCCTTGCGGAGCGTTCCATCAGTCGAAACCACTGTTAGGCCAATTACATTTCCAATGGTCGCGATCCAATCTCCGCGTGGCGACCACTTCGGATAGGTCCCGGCATTCTCGGCTAGCATGGCGGGCTGCCCTATTGCTCCGACATGTGCTTTCATTAACACTTGCGATCCATTGCGAAGTGAGAAGTAAACAATCGAGTTGCCGTCAGGCGACCACGATGGGGCGCGTTGGATTGGGTTCCCGCGTAGTTTCGCCAGTCGAACCGGCGAATCGCCTGTGATCGTGGAAATCCAGATCGATTCGTCGTTTGCTCCTGAGCGGCGATAGGCAATTCTGCGGCCGTCGGGAGAGAAGGCGGTATCAGAGAGCGAGGTTGTTACGTCTTCTCCAAAAGATGCCGGCGTAACGAGTGGCCTTTCCCACGCGGCCCTGCTTTCTTTCAACCAAATGCCAGGTTCACCGGAACGATCTGTGACGTAGGCAAAATGGCCTTGCGCTGAAACTGTCGGAGCGGTGTCGAATTCAGGGCTGGCAAGGACATCTTCTGTCCTGCCATCGAGGAAGAAACGCACGACGTCATAGTCGATGCGCGTAGTCGTGAAAGCAAGCTCACGCCCATTAGGAGCGATCGATGGCGATAACTCTGAACCCGGTCCCGTAGTCATCGGCAAGGTTCGATTGAATTGCAAATCCGCTCGCCACAGATGTGATCCGAAGGAATGTTCCGACCGATTCGAGTAGACGATTTCCTTTCCTCCGGGCATCCATGCGAACTCCCTCGCCAGCAGAGGACCTTCGAGCATTGAAAGTTCTTTATGCGGTTCTCCATCGGGAAACGGAATCATCCAGAACTCTGAACGTCCATGGGTCAACGTAAGCCATGCCGCAAGTCTCTTGCCGTCCGGCACGAACCGGAGATAGCTCCAGGGCAGCGCGCGCAGCTTCGAGAAAGGACCCTTGGCGTATTTTGTTAACTTCTTGCCGGTGATATCGCCAGTCCAGATTGCGTAAGCATTTTGGGCGCCGCGGAGAGCCGCGAGCGTCTGACCGTCGTTCGCAACAGTAGCTTGCGCGACATTATCCAGGATCTTCTCGGGCGTGCCGCCCGTTGCGCCGATCGACCACAGTGTCTGTTCCGAGATGAAATAAATGCGAATGCCATCGGGTGACCAAAACGGAAAGAAACAATCCTGTGTCGATCGGGTAAGCTGCGCAGCTGTCGAAGTGCCATTACTGCGCATGAATATTTGAAAAATGCCATCGACATCAGCCGCGTAGGCAACACTGCGGGAATTGGGAGCCCAGGCAGGGAACACTTCTAAGGCGCTGCTGGTGGCGAACGGAGCAAATCGCGCCCGGTTCCATAGATTGTCTTGGGCGTGAATCCAATCGGAAATAAGATAGCCAACCACACTTGCCAGCGCGACGGCAGTGAGCCAAAGACCAGGTCGAAGCCATCGCCGCTCTCGTATTTGTATAACAGGCTGAGACTCTACGCTGGGCGGGCGCATCTCGATCCCGGCGGAGGCAAACGCAGGAAGACCTTGGCTTTCCGTCAAGTTATCGCGAATATTCTGCAGTTCGCGTGCGATGTCTGCAGTTGAGGCGTATCTGTGCTCCGGTTCGCGATGAAGGCACCGTCGAACCAGCCACTGAAACGCAGCCGACCCGCGAGGAAGCGGCTCCGGATCTTCGGTCAAGATGGCCGAGAGTATCTGCAGCGGAAAGTCGCGCTTGAACGGATGCACTCCGGATGTCATTTCATAGAGAATCAAGCCGAGCGCGAACTGATCGGCGTAGAAGCGAATGCGGCCGCCTTTGGCCTGCTCCGGGCTCATGTAGGCAGCGGTGCCGAAGATGACTCCGGGGGCTGTCTCAGTCCATTCCGGAGTAGCGTTACTTGAAAAATTCTGTTCGTCAGCCGGCTTTGCAAGCCCGAAATCCAGAATCTTCACGCGGCCATCCCGCGTAATCATGATGTTGTCAGGCTTCAGATCGCGATGGACAATTCCATGTTCGTGCGCGCCGGCAAGACCTTCTGCGATCTGGATGCCAATATCCAGCACCTGTCGAAGGGGCAAATGAACGTTTCGCGCAATATGGCTGCGCAGCGGTTCCCCTTCCACCAGTTCGGTGACGATGTAGGAAACCTGCTCTTCCCGACCTACATCGTGGATCGTGACTACATTGGGATGATTGAGAGCGCTGGCCGCGCGCGCTTCCTGTTCGAAGCGCCGTAACGAAGTTTCATCCTGGACGCTACGGTCGTCAAGGATCTTTATAGCTACGTCGCGGTGCAGCCGCGTATCGCGGGCTCGATACACTTCTCCCATCGCGCCGGCGCCCAACAGGGAGATAACTTCATAGGGTCCCAGTCGGGATTGCGTAGCGAGCGGCATATTTTACAGTGACAAGCGCGTGTAAGTCCCTGAACGCGTGTTCCTTGTCTATGCCCGAGCACGCTGACTGCCAAGCTATTTGTGCGTTTGATAATCTTCCTGCGGGATCATGTAGCGCGTTCGCTGATGATTCATCAGGCGTTCGCGCCATGCCCACTCGACCGTCACATCGCGTGTTGTCCGAGGCCCCTGGACCGCCAGAGAAATATCGGCGGTTGGGAATTTCGGAGTGCGATCCGCGTATAGGAGGCCGTTAGCTTCCTGATACGTATCGGCAAATTGCGTGTAGCAGAATCCTGCCAAGACTTGAAGCGACTGAACAACGCTGACCAATTCCATCACCTGATCGGCGAACGATTCCGCCGAGTCGGAGCGGGAATAACCCCACGTTTGATCCGGATTCTGAGAATAGGCGATGCCGCCGAACTCGGAAAGCATGATCGGTTGGCCGGTGTGCGCCTCTTCATCGAGCAGCAGGATGCGTCCGCCCGGACGTTCGCGCTTGAAGAGCCGTGGCAGTCCTTCTTCGGTCCCATACCGGCGCGCAATGCGTTCCGGATCCGCTTCGTAATCATGGATGCCGATAATGTCGGTCGCGACACTCTCCCATCCATCGTTTCCGATCACCGGGCGGGTCGGGTCGACTGTCTTCGTCAGGTGATACAAGGACTGGACCCAGTGGCGTTGTGCCGGGCTATCGGGTAGGTCGGGAACGCCCCAGGATTCATTGAAAGGAACCCAGGCAACGATGCACGGATGACTGATGTCCCTCTCTATCACCGCGAGCCACTCTCGCGTCAGCCGCTCGACGGATTCGAGCTTGAACCGGTAGGCGCTCGGCATCTCTTCCCATACCAGAAGGCCCAGCGCGTCGGCCCAGTAGAGATAACGGGGATCTTCGATCTTCTGGTGCTTGCGGGCTCCGTTGAAGCCCATATCTTTGGTCAGTTCGACGTCGCGACGCATCGCGTCGTCATCCGGCGCAGTCAAACCCGTATCCGGCCAGTAGCCTTGATCGAGAATCATGCGCAGCGGGTAAGGCCGGCCGTTCAAGACGAAGCGATCCCCTTGCACGCCAATGGATCGCAAGGCTGTGTAGCCGATCGCCTGATCGAGTAACTCCCCACGGCCGCTCCAGAGCTTCATCTCGACATCGATCAGATTGGGTGTCGAGGGGGTCCATAGAATCGTATTGCGGTAGTCGTCGATGCCAGGATCGGAGAGTGCGATGCGGCGATGGACTTCCCCTGCGACCACGGTATAGGTATCGTCGGCGATAAGCTGGTCGCGAAAATTGAGCTTTACGGTCATCCGCAGTCCCTCGCGGCGCTCCCCGAAAAGCCGGGCTTCGTATCCGATCTCCCAACGCTCTACGACCGGGGTAAACCGTACGTAGCCGATGTAAGTGGAAGGCACGGTTTCCATCCAAACCGTTTGCCAGATGCCGGTTGTCCGGGGATACCAGATCGAGTGGGGCTCAAGCTGCCAGTCCTGTTTGCCGCGCGGCTTGGCCAAGTCGGCTGGATCGTCGTAAGCGCGCACGATGATCGTCTGCAGGCCATGAGGTTCGAGCAGGTCCGTGATATCGGCAGAGAAGGGTGTGTAGCCGCCTTCATGCTGAACCGCCATCCGGCCGTTCACCCAAACATTGGCGCTGTAGTCGACCGCGCCAAAATGCAGAATAAGCCGCTTATTATTTCCGAGTTTCGGTGTATCGAAGGTTCGCCGGTACCAGACCGCGCGAAAGAATCCGGTATCGCCGATTCCGCTGGCGGGCGTCTCCACAGTGAAAGGTACAAGAATCGTCGCTTTCCATTCGACATCGTGGGGATTGTTCCACTTAGCGTCTGTATCGATTGCAAAATCCCATGGACCATTCAGATTGGTCCATTCCGGACGTTCCAACATTGGGCGGGGATATCCGTGCGAGCGACTCAAGGTTTACCCTCCTGGGTGGATATCTATGTGGATATCTATAGTGATACCTGGGAGACGCTTCGATCCATCTCGTGTTTCAAATAGTTCGCGGCATTTTGAAGATCTTCGATGAATTTTTGCATTTCCAGTCGTCGAGCGTCTTCATCCGGCGCTCGAAGGATGGAAGAAGGATGTACGGTAGCCATCGCTTTTTTGGCAAAAGGAGCATCCATTAACACGCCTCTTTGTTGCGTTACTCGAAATGCGCGACCGAATAGAGCCTGCGCTGCGGTGGCTCCAAGGCAGACGACGAGTTCCGGTTTTACAAGCCGGATCTCAGCCTGAAGCCAGGGAAGACAGGCGGTGATCTCCTGGGAATTGGGCTTGGCATGGATGCGCCGCTTGCCTCTCGGCTCCCACTTGAAGTGCTTCACGACATTCGTCACGTAGGCGAGACCGCGATCGATGCCAGCTTCTTCAAGCGCTTTGTCGAGGAGCTTTCCTGCCGGTCCGACAAAGGGCTCGCCTTCGAGATCTTCGTCATTGCCGGGTTGCTCGCCGACAAACATTACGCGGGCTTTCGCTTTGCCTTTGCCAAAAACGGTTTGCGTGCCTTTTCGCCAGAGATCGCACGCTTGGCAGCCTTGGGCGATCGCGCGGATTTGCGTCAAAGATGACGAGGGAGGGATGAGCGCGGCAGCCGTGCTGAGGAGGGCTTTTCGAGCAGCCATGCTCAGTAGACGCGACGTGATTCGAACCTTGACATCGATTGCCGAACAAGAGCAAAATGGAAGGCGAAGAAAGGGCGAAACTACGCCATGTATCGGACTGCTCTCGCTGCTCATCTACTGACAAAAGTACAACTACAACAACGACTTGACTACGACTATGCGCCTACTGGCATCCTCAGCTTCGATTCCCAGACAGGCGGAGTTCCACGGGGCGCGATTACGGAGATCTGCGGCCCGGCGAGTTCGGGTAAAACGACATTTTTGCACGCGCTTATGGCGAATTTATGCGCAAAAGGCGAGTTTTGCGCCGTCGTGGATGCTACGGATTCGTTCGACCCGGTATCGGCAGCCGCTGCCGGGACGGATCTTCGACGGTTACTGTGGGTCCGATGCTCACGCGCAGAGGAAGCGATTCGATCGGCAGATCTTCTTGTCCATAGCGGTGGATGGGGATTGATTGTGCTTGATTTAAGCGATTTAAATCCCGAAATGATGCGAAAAGTGCCGATGTCGTACTGGTATCGATTTAAGCGCGCAGTGGAAAATAGTCCCGCTACCTTTTTAGTTTTGGCGCGTGAGCCCTACGCGAAGAATTGCGCCGCCATGTCCTTGGAACTACAGGCCGGAAAAGCGGTTTGGTCTGGAGCGCATCATGATTTTCAACTGTTACGAGGCATGGATCTCGACGTAATTCCCAGAAAGCCGGTCCGGTCGCATGTACGCGTGCATTTACATTCCCGGGCTTGCTGATGCTCAGATTCCGGCGTTAAGAGAATGCGCTGAAGCGTTTTCGCCGAATGTCGAATACAGCGAAGAATGGGCAGTCATCGATATTCGGGGACTGCGCAAACTCTATGGGCCGCCGGAATCGATCGGGAAGGCCATCGCGCAGCGCGTCGCAGAAATGGGCGCGCGTGTCGGAGTCGCGGCGAATCCACATGCGGCTGTAGCTGCGGCTCGTGGATTCTTAGGATTAACTGTTATTCCTCCAGGGGAAGAAGGCTCGGCGCTTTCCACTTTGCCGCTCGATTTGCTTGCGCCTGAGCAGGAAATGCAGGAAACCCTCGAAAGTTGGGGAATTCGAACTTTTGCCGACCTTGCCGCTCTTCCGGAAACGGGGATCGCCGAGCGACTGGGGACGGCCGGCGTACGCTTGCGTCGGATGGCCTGCGGAGTCGAACAGCGTCCGCTGATTCGCGAAAAGGACGAGCTCGTCTTTGAAGCGGGCACGCAGCTAGACCATCGCGTCGAGCTTCTGGAGCCGTTATTGTTCGTGCTGTCGCGTCTTTTGAATGATATTTGCGGCGGTCTTACGGCACAATCCCTGGCTGCAAATGAGTTGGAATTGCTTCTTAATTTGGAAAACGGGCGTGAATTTACGCGGACAATTCGCCTTCCGTTTGCGACGCGGGATGCCCAGACATTTCTCAAGTTGTTGCAGTACGATCTGGCTGCGCATCCCCCGAACGCGCCAATCACCGCCGTTTATTTGCGAGCGATTCCGGTACAACCGCGCGTGGTGCAGGGCGGTCTGTTTGTCCCGCTTGCCCCACAGCCGGAAAAGCTGGAATTGACACTCGCTCGGATCACAGCGCTTGTCGGGGAAGGGAATGCAGGATCACCGGAGCTGATCGACACACACCGCCCGGGCGCATTTCAATTGACACGTTTTTCGGCGCCGGAAGTAAAGAGTCCGCAATCGGTCACATGCGCCGAGCCGCGGCTTGCGATTCGCATCTACAGGCCTCCATTGCCGGCAAAGGTGCTGGCTCTGGAGGGACGTCCGCAAAAGGTAAACGCTCGTGGTGTGAGTGGTTCAGTCGCTGTGTACGCCGGACCGTGGAGAACCTCCGGCGATTGGATGACGCCCCAACCCTGGTCTTATGACGAATGGGATGTGGCTCTCGAGAACGGTGGTGTTTACCGGCTTCGGCGTCAACCTCCGAATGAGTGGTTTGTCGAAGGTAACTATGATTGAAGAATGTCGACGATGCTGCCTCTGTTTGATGAACCGCCATCCTTCGACCGTGAGCGCCTGGCCGAAGATTTGCGGAAGCTCGCCCAGGAGCAGATCTATCTTGGCGGCAGTTCCTGGAAGTACGAAGGCTGGTTAGGGCAGATCTACAACCCGCAGCGCTATTACTCGCGCGGCAAGTTTTCTCAGAAAATGTTTGAGCAGCGTTGCCTGGCCGAGTACGGCGATACTTTCCCGATCGTCTGCGGGGATTTCTCCTTCTATCAATTCCCCTCAGAAGAGTTTTGGACCAAGCTGTTCGACGCCGCTTCCCCGCGCATGCAATTTGCCTTCAAGGTTCCCGAGGAGATTACCTGCAAAACATTTCCGTCGCATCCTCGATATGGTCCCCGGTCTGGCATGGTGAATCCGAGCTTCCTGTCGGCAGAAATGTTTGAGGAAGCGTTTCTCCAGCCGCTCACAAAGTACCGCGATCGCATTGCTGTGCTGATCTTCGAATTCGGCACGTTCTCAAAGAAGAATTACGAGCAACCGCGTGACTTCTTTGCTGATCTCGATGAGTTTCTTGGTCGGCTGCCGAAGGGCTGGCGCTATTCCGTCGAGATCCGAAATGACGATTACCTCGACGTCGCATACTTCGATGTTCTGCGAAAGCACGGTGTTGCGCACGTGTTCAACTCATGGAATCGTATGCCGCCGCTGCACAAGCAGATCCAGATCGCTGAAGCGTTCACGACGAGCTTCACAGTTGTGCGCGCGCTACTGCGGGCCGGGCGGTCGTACGAGCAGGCTGTCGAGGCGTTCCGACCGTATGACCATATCCAGGATCCGAACCCGCAAGCTCGAGATGCGATCAAGGCTGTGATCAACCGTGCGCGGCGGAAGAAAGAGCCGGCTTATCTGTTTATCAATAACCGTCTGGAAGGAAATGCGCCGATGACCATCAAAGCCATTCTCGAAGGCATCAACGATTAGTAGCTCACCTTCCCCAATATGACTGGGCGGCGCGCTCCGGTAGCCGACGGCAGGTTCGATGGCCGCTTGCGCCAGGTTTCATGCGCCAGAATGGCAAAAGCGATTGCCTCTTTGGCGTCGCTATCGATGCCAAATTCCGCGGATGTCCGCAGCCGCGCTTTTGGGAAGAAAGCCTGTAGATATCCCATCATCGTGCGGTTATGAACGCCGCCTCCCGACACGATCAATTCGTCGACGCCTTGCTTGACGAACCGCTCGACTCCTACCGAAACCGTCGCTGCGGTAAATACTGTTGCGGTCGTGATCAGATCGAGCATTGGAAGTTCGGTGCGAATGAGCTCATTCACAAACTCGGCGCCATACTGTTCGCGACCTGCTGTTTTGGGCGGCGGCTGACGGTAATAAGAACGTCGTAACAAGCTCCCGAGCAGCTTTTGGTTGAGTTTGCCTTTGGCCGCAAGCTCACCGCCGGAATCATACTTGCGCCGCTTGCGCGTGTGAATAGCGACAAGCTGGTCGATCACCATATTTCCCGGACCGGTATCGAACGCGATTACGCGTTCGGAACCTGCGCCTGCGGGGATCGAAGTAATGTTGGCGATCCCTCCGATATTCAGCGAGACTCGGTTGGCTTGACTGTCGGCATAGAGTAGATAATCGACAAACGGCACCAAAGGAGCGCCTTTACCCCCGGCGGCCATGTCGCGCGTGCGAAAGTCTGATACTACGGGAATGCCGAGCTTCTCCGCCAGCACGGAACCATCTCCGAGCTGCAGCGTGCTGCCCGGTTCGTGAAAGACAGTCTGTCCGTGGCATCCAACCAGCTCGATGGTCTTGAGTGGAACTCCACACTTGCGGACGGCCTTTGCGTAGAGATCGGGCAGCAGAAAATTCAGCCGCGAGATCTCGGCGGTATGTGTGTTCGTATTCGACACCGCGAGGATCTGGTCGCGCACCTTATCCGGGTACGGAGCGGTTCGATGCGCCACCACATCGATTTTGGGACCCTGAATATCGACTACCGCGACGTCGATGCCGTCCAGCGACGTGCCACTCATGATGCCTGCCACTCTCATTGCCGTCTTAGCTCCTGCTGCAACTCCGCGAGCAGCTTCAATGCTTCGATTGGACGCAGCTCGTCGACGTTGATACGCCGGATGCGATCTGCAATTTCGTAATTCACCGGCTCGAACATCTGGATCTGCACGGGACCGCTGGAACGAGGCGTCAACTCTTCCGTCAATGTATGTTCCGTGCGCTCATGGAGCGCGAGAATCTGCTGTGCCCTGGTGATCACGCTCATCGGGAGCGCGGCCAGCCTCGCAACTTCAATTCCATAACTTCGATCCGCTGCTCCGGGTTCCACTTTTCGAAGGAACAAGATCTGATCGCCGGCTTCCTTCACCGACACATGCAGATTCCGAATGCCTTCAAACTGTTGCTCGAGCTCAGTCAACTCGTGATAATGCGTGGCAAAGAGTGTCTTGGCGCGTAGATGATCGTGGATGTGCTCGAGCACTGCCCATGCCAGCGCGAGCCCATCGTACGTCGACGTGCCGCGTCCGATCTCATCGAGCACGATCAGACTACGCGCCGTCGCTGTGTTGAGAATCGCAGCCGTTTCCGTCATCTCAACCATGAAGGTCGATCTGCCGCGCGCAAGATTATCCGCGGCTCCGATGCGTGTAAATACGCGATCGATGACCGGCAACAGAGCTTCATCGGCCGGGACAAACGACCCTGTCTGGGCGAGTATGCTCATCAACGCCGCCTGGCGCAGATACGTCGACTTGCCGCCCATATTCGGCCCTGTGATGACCGCGAGAAACTGCTTGTCGTCCAGATAGAGATCGTTCGGAATGAATCGCGCGGCCTGCTTCTCAGTCAGCTTCTCGATGACCGGGTGACGTCCTCCGGCCACACGCATCTCGCCTTCTTCAGAGAACTTCGGCCGAACATAGCGACTCTCTACTGCGATCTGCGCGAGTGTTGCGGTCAGGTCCAATTCCGCTACCGCCGCCGCCGTCGCGCGAATGCGCAATGCATGAGATGCGGCGAAGGTTCTCAGTTCTGCAAAGATCTGCCGTTCGAGTTCGAGAATCTTCTCTTCGGCGGACAGGACCTTGACTTCGAGCTCCTTCAGTTCCGGCGTCGTAAACCGCTCCGCGTTCACCAGTGTCTGCTTGCGCTCGTAATCCGAGGGCGCGTGTTGGAGATTCGCTTTCGAGATCTCGATGTAATAGCCGAAGACGTTATTGAAGCGTACCTTCAACGAAGCGATGCCGGTCCGCGTCCGCTCCCGCGCTTCGATTTGCGCGATGTAGCTTTTGCTATGCAGGCTAATGTCGCGCAGCTCATCGAGTTCGGAATTGCAGCCGCTGCGAATCGTACCGCCATCGACCAGATTCACCGGAGGCTCGTCGGAGATCGATGTGAGAATGCGGGAGCTCACTTCCTCTACGGGGTCGAGTCGCTCAGTGATCTCTTTCAACCGCGACGAGCCGCCGACCGTAAATCGCAGCGTGGGGATCAGCGCGAGAGACCGGCCTAGCGCAAGGACATCGCGAGGATTTGCTGTCCCGATCGTGACTTTGGCGAGCAGTCGCTCGAGATCTAGAATCGACCCAAGCGTCTTGCGCACTTCTGTGCGCTCAATCGTCTCTGTGACCAGCTGCGCAACCGCATCCAGCCGCGCCTCGATCTCCGCAACGTCGGTGGAGGGCCGCAATAATCTCGAGCGCAGCAATCGACCGCCCATTCCAGTGCAGGTTTGATCAAGCACATGGACCAGTGTCGATTCCTTGCTCTCGCCTGCGAACAACGGCTCAATCAGTTCCAGATTGCGAACCGACACGGCATCGAGGACCATCGCGTCCGAGCGGTCGTAGTACGCCGGCCGGTCGAGATGATCGAGCGCGCTTCTCTGGGTGTCACGAAGGTAATGCAGGATCGCGCCCGCTGCTCCCACCGCAAGCGATCGCCCCGCTAAGCCGCAGCCGTCGAGGCTAAGCAGCTTGAAGTGTTCGCGCAAGGCTCGTTCGCTATAGTCGGTATCGAAGATCCAGCTCTCGAGTTTCGTGCGCAAGCAATCCGTTTCGACGGCAGCATTCTCCTCATGCAGTACTTCGCGCACGTTGAGCGTCTCGAGCACCGGTCCGACGTCCTCAGGTTGCATTTCGGTTACCCGAAACTCACCGGTCGAGACGTCCACATGCGCCACGGCTGCGCGGCCCGCCTTGACGGAGACGGCCGCGAGATAGTTGTTCTCGTGCGATCGGAGCAGATGGGATTCGGTCGCGGTGCCTGGCGTAATGATGCGAGCGATCTCGCGCTTAACGAGCTTTTTTGTGAGCCGGGGATCTTCCATCTGCTCGCACACCGCGACTCGATAACCGCGTTGAATCAGCCTGGCAATGTAGCCTTCCGACGGAATGATGCGGCACGCCGCACATCGGAATGGCTTGTCCTTTCTCCTTATTTCGCGATGTCAGCGTGATCTCGAGCTCGCGCGCGGCCGTGACCGCGTCGTCATAGAACAGCTCATAAAAGTCCCCGAGCCGGAACATCAGCAAAGCCTGGGGTACTTGCTGTTTCAGCGCATGATACTGCCGCATCAGCGGCGTCGACGCGCTCACTCTGCATCAAGCGTAAATGCCGCGCAGCTTGATCGCAGAAGGCCACGCGATCGAGCGCCACCATGTATGCTGCGATGCGGTTATGGACCTTGTGCTTTTGCGCGTAGGCCACCACGTCGTTAAAGCTGTTGACCATGATTTCTTCAAGCCGCTGGTTCACCATGTCTTCATTCCAGAAGAAGCCCTTGGCGATCCTGCACCCATTCAAAATAAGAGACAGTCACGCCGCCGGCGTTCGCCAGGATGTCCGGAATGACGAAGATTTTCTTTTCTGCCAGAATCGCATCGGCAACGGCTGTCGTCGGTCCATTGGCGCCTTCGCAAAGAATGCGTGCGCGGACTTTATGCGCATTGCGCGAAGTAATCACGTTCTCTTTCGCGGCCGGCAGCAAGACATCGCATTCGAGAAACAGAGCTGCTTCCCGATCCATGTTCTCGCCTTCCGGGAAATCCACAATCGATCCCGTCTCCCGGCGGTGAGCGAACAACTTTTCGATGTCCAGCCCGCTGGCGTTGTAAACCGCCCCATCCCACTCGACGATAGCGATGATCTTGAAGCCCATGCGCGACATCAGCCGCGCCGCCATGCCGCCGACATTGCCGAATCCCTGAATGACGACTGACGTTTCAGATGGCGCCTTGCCGAGCAGCTTTAATGCCTCCATTGTCACGATCATGCAGCCTCGACCGGTCGCCTCGGGACGGCCCTCGCGATCCGCCAAGACTCATCGGCTTGCCCGTTACCACGGCAGTCACGGTGTGCCGGCTGTGCATCGAAAACGTGTCCATGATCCACGCCATCGTCTGCTCATTTGTGTTCATGTCCGGCGCCGGGACATCTTTGTCAGGTCCGAGAAACTCAAAAATCTCCGCCGTGTAGCGTCGTGTAATGCGTTCCAGCTCGAACTGCGACAAAATCTTCGGATCGCAGATCACTCCGCCCTTCGCGCCGCCGAGGGGGATGTTGACGACAGCGCACTTCCAGGTCATCCACGATGCGAGCGCGCGCACTTCATCGAGTGTGACATCGGGGGCATAACGAATGCCGCCCTTTCCAGGACCACGCGCAATGGAATGCTGCACGCGATAGCCGGTAAATACCTCCAGCCGACCATCGTCGAGCTGCACAGGGATCGCAACAGTGATCTCGCGCGCGGGAGTGCGCAACACTTTCTGAAGCCCCTCATCGAGGCCCAGCCGCTCGGCCGCTTCATTGAATCTGGCTTCCCCCGACAGCCATGGATTCAGCTCCTGCTCCATCGCCTGGTCTGCTTCCGCGATCATTCCGTGTCCATCCCGCTACATTATGCCATTCGACCTGGATAATGAACCTATGCGCGAGAACCTCAGCCGCCGGGATCTTCTCTTCGCAGCCGGATTCGGATGGCTTTGGCCGCCGAACTGGTTCCGCCGCCGCGTCCGCTTGGGGGGCGCATCCTTCGAAGAAATCCGGCGTGGAGACGATCGCCGGCGCTACATCTGGATTCACGGCAACGAACATACGGCTCGCGCTGTTCTCCGCGATCACATAAGGCGTTACGACGGTCGGGCTTTCCTCATCGACAACGACGTACGCAACGTTCGTCTCAACGGTGGGCAACTCGATCCCAACCGAATGTTCTCGCGCGAGGGAGCCGAACGCAATCTTCGGACGCTGAACCCTGCGTGGGATAAGCCTCAACTTGAATCGGCGCTCGATCAGCTCGACGATGGTCGTCAAAAATTCCTGCAACGGGTCTTGCCCCAAAAACCCGGGGCACTCATCGTCGCTCTGCATAACAATGGTCCTAACTACTCCGTTAACGACGAGATAAAAATTAGCGACGAGGTCGCCTTGAACGATCGCCAGCATCCGGACGAGTTCATGCTTTGTACGATGCGGCAGGATTACGAAAAGCTCGCAAAAGGGCCGTACAACGTGCTGCTACAAAGCAAGACGCCACCAGATGACGATGGCTCGCTCTCACGTCTCTGCGCCGCGCGCGGTATTCGCTACGTGAACATTGAAGCCGCTCTCGGCGCGACGGCCGCGCAATCCACCATGCTTATGTGGCTCGAGGCGACCCTCTAGGACGCAGAATTCTCGCAGGCAGGGTCAGAACCGCCCACAGCAGCTCCATCACTCCGCCGACCGCAATCCCCACGATCCGAAACGGCAGAAGCAGCAGCCACACAATCGGATACAGAACCAGCGCCAGCAGCGCCAGTGGCCACGATATGCAGAACAGCAACAGCCATAGCAGGAAAGTGAACACACATCCTCCACTTAGGTATACGAACCGAATGCAAAAAAGTTCTTAAACTTGGCAAGGGTATTGACAGCCTGCATCGAGCAATGCTATTTTTCCAACAGGCTGCTGCTTTTCCAACATGACGACCGCCAACGATCCCTTAAGCCGCCGCGAACGCCAGGTCATGAACATCGTCTACTCCCGTGGCCAAGCGACAGCCGCGGAGATTCATGAAGCGCTTCCCGACGCTCCAACTTTTTCCGCCACCCGCGCAATCATCCGCACGCTCGAAGGGAAAGGGCACATACGCCACGAAGAGCAAGGTCTTCGTTACATCTATCTGCCCGTTGTCCCGGCGGAAAAGGCGAAGCGATCCGCGTTGGCCAATGTCGTCTCCACGTTTTTTGAGGGCTCACCGTCGCGCGTGATGGCGACACTGCTCGAAGGCTCCACCGCAAAGATCACCGATGAGGAACTTACGGAACTTGAGCAGTTGATCCGCCGCGCGAAGAAGGACAAGAAAGCAAATGATTGAGATCCTGTTCGTCAAATCCAGTCTCATCCTGGTCGCCGCGACCCTAGCGACGATCCTCATGCGACGACGATCCGCGGCCGCGAGGCATCTCGTCTGGCTGTGTTCCCTTGTCGCTTTGCTGATCCTGCCGCTTGGGACACTGCTGCCGACATCCATTGTCACGGTTCCACAGATCGCTGTCTCATTCGTTGAATCCACCGCCACACCGACGCGGACAATTCCCGCTTTTGGCACGCTCTTTTTCACGCTCTGGCTCGGTGGCGCCGTTGTAATGCTGGCAAGACTTGCTATCGACTTCCTTCGCGTCAAACGGGTAATTCGTGACGCGAAACCCGCTGAGTCGCATGGCGCTTATGATGTGGCGATCACCGATGCGCTCGCCGGTCCGGTGGCATGGGGAATTGGCGGCAGGCGAATGCTTTTGCCCGGCACTGCCACGGCCTGGGATGCTGAGAGACTGCGCGTCGTGCTGCTACACGAGACCGGCCATCTCCGACGCCATGACTGCTGGGCGCTTTTGATTTCCGAAACGATCCGAGCGCTGTATTGGCTCAATCCGCTCGTCTGGTTCGCCGCCGCGCAATTACGACGAGAACAGGAACACGCTGCCGACGACGAAGTCCTCAACGGCGGCGTCGAGGCCACTGCGTACGCCGGGCATTTGGTTGCGATCGCAAGAACAGTGCGCGCCCCGATGCTAGCTGCCGGCGCTTTTGGGACATCTGACTTAGCTGTCCGTATTCAAGCAATCCTCGATCAAAGGAGAAATCGAGCCATGATCAGTCGAAAGATGATTCTCGCCGGCATCGTAGCGCTGCTGGCCATCGCGCTTCCGGTTGCGTCAATGCAAGCCGGGCGCAAGATTTATAAAGTCACCGATGAAGGTGTTGTAGCTCCTCGCGTGATCGAGAAGCCGGCGCCAAAGTACCCGCAGGAAGCCAAGGAGGCGAAAATTCAAGGCCGGGTAAAACTGTCGGCGGTTATCGACGTCGACGGTAAAGCGTATGACATCAAGGTAGTGGAAGGAGTCGACGACAGTATAGATGCAAGCGCTGTTGCGGCTATTCAGACTTGGCGTTTCGAACCCGCGCAGAAAGCAGGCGAGCCGGTACCGGTAGCAGTAGAGATCGAAATAAAATTCACCCTCGCGAATTAGACTGCACACGTAAAGGGGCACTCTCTTGAAAGAGCGCCCCCTTAAATCCCCGCTGAACTTAGCCCAGTTGATCGACAGCCTGAATCAGCGCGCGAATGTGACCATACGCAAAGGCGAAAGCCTGTAAGCCACCGCGATCGTCAGGATGCTGCGGAACGTGATCTGGCATCATCAAATACGGATAGCCCACCTCCTTATAGACCAGCATCGCTTTCACGAAATCGACATCGCCTTCATCCGGATAAGTCTCCGAAAAGCTGTTCCGCTTGCCGCGAATGTTGCGGAAATGCACGTTGAAGATCTTCTTCCGCGATCCGAAGTAGCGGATCACTTCGAGAATCTCTTTGCCCGGATCCTGAAGCATCTCCGAAACGGTGCCCTGACAGAAATTCAAACCGTGATAAGGACTCTCTTTGATCGAGAGGAATTTCTTCAGTCCATCGACGGTCCCGAGAACCGCGTCGATCTTCTGGAATCCCTCTCCTGGAGGCACGCCAGGATCGTGCGGGTGACAGGCCATACGGATCTTGTTCTCGTTCGCAACGGGAATGACGCGCTCTAAAAAGTAAGTGATGCGCTCCCAATATTGGTCCGCATTCACGGGTCCGGCCTTCGTCACGGGCGGAAATTTCCCTGAGGTTTTCGCCTCTTCCAACCGCCACGTCGACAGACTGGATCCACCACGTCCCTGCGTGCGTTCCGTGCGCAACACGCCGAGCAAGCTCATGTTGTACTTGATCGACGGGATGCCGACCTTCGCGCAGTTGCGGATGATGTTTTGGATCGCTTCGATATCTTTGTCGCGTTCGGGACTCTGTCCCAGCATGATCGCCGGTCGTTCCGTGCGATCGATGTGGCTCGAGGCGAGAAACGGCGGCGCAATGCAGTCAAGCGCGATGCCATGCTTCTCGCACCGCTCTTTGACCTTCGTGAGATCCTCCACCGAATAGAAGCCTTGTTTGGCCGAATCCTCGGGATAACCGCATATGTTGTTAACGCTATGGCGCTTGAAGAACGACAGCCGTTGGTCGCTGGTCGGACCACTTTGGCAGCCGAGCTTCATCAGCGCGCGTTTCGAACTGGCCGCGGCCGCCTTTGTTTCAAGCGAGGGAAGTTGAAAAGCCGCTCCTGCGGCCGTCATGGATAAAAGCTGTCGGCGATTCATAACTTGGGTGTACGATTGGGAACTCTATCACACTCCGCGGCGAGATCGCGCAATCGCCCCGACCGGCAGAAGTATACTGGCGCGGATGAGTATAGTTGCGGGTATCGACTTCGGAACGCTGAGCGTGCGCGTATCCATCTTCGATTCGGAAAAGGGCAGGCTCGGCGCCGGATCCGGAGACTACCCCCTTCATCGCAGTAAAGACGATCCCGACCTCGCCACGCAAAGCCATAGCAGCCACATGAGCGCTCTGGTCGTTGCGATGAAGCAGGCGCTCGCGTCGGCTGGCGTCAATGGCCGCGACATCGCCGCAATCGCTGTCGACACAACCGGTTCGAGTGTTGTTCCGGTAGGCGAAGGGTTGGAGCCACTCGATGATTATTACCTTTGGTGCGACCATCGCGCTGCGCAGGAAGCGGCCGAGATTACGAAAGTTGCTCGCAATAGCGGTCTCCGCGCCATCGATTGGTGTGGTGGAACCTACTCTTCCGAATGGGGATTCGCGAAACTCCTTCACTGGCTGCGCAACAACCCGGCTAAACGCAGCAACATGGTCACGGCGCTCGAACATTGCGACATGGTCGCGGCCGCTCTTTCCGGAATTTCGACCCCTGCCGACGTCCACCGCAGCATCTGCGCGATGGGTCATAAGTGGATGTGGAACGAAGCGCTCGGCGGCCTGCCATCCAAGGAATTTCTCGAACAAGTGGATCCCTTGCTCGCCGAAACTCACTCGAAGCTTCTTGGCCGCTACGCCACATCCGAGGCTATAGCCGGGCACCTCTCCTCAGAGTGGGCCGGCAAACTTGGCCTCGCGGAAGGCATCCCTATCCCCGTTGGCGGCATCGATGCTCACTGGGATGCAATCGGCGCAGGTGTGCGTCTTGGCGACGTCGTGAATGTCATCGGAACGTCCACCTGCATCATGGCGATCAGCGACAAGGAAGACTTAATCCCTGGCGTGTGTGGAATGGTGCGAGGGTCCATCCATCCGAAGTACACAGGCATTGAGGCGGGATTGTCCGCTACCGGCGACGTCTTCGATGCCATTGCGCGACGCGCAAACACAACCGTCGTGCAACTCGCGACCGGCATGGATCGCTATCGCATCGGCGAGACCGGACTCATGCGATTGACCTGGGACAACGGCGATCGAACGGTGCTGGTCAATCCCGACTTGGGCGGTGTCACGTTCGGATGGAACCTGGGCCACACGGCGCAAGACGAATTGTTCGCTGCGGTCGAAAGCGTTGCGCTTCATTCGCGAGTCATCTTCGAACGCATGGAAAAGTACGGTGTTCCAGTCCGCCGCGTAATCAACTCGGGAGGCATTCCTCAAAAGAGCGATGCATTGAACCGCGTCTATGCGAATGTGCTCGGCAAACCCATATTGGTTCCGGCGTCGGATACGACAAGCCTAGGTTCGGCGATCTTTGCATTCCTGGCCGCTGGAACATTCCAGCGCATCGAAGAGGCGCAGGATGCGCTATGTCCGCAGTGCCGGACCTTCGAGCCCGATCCACTACCGACGAAAACAGCTGGGCGTCTGTACGAAATCTTCAGCAGAGCGTATTTTGCGTTAGGCGAGAAGGATGCAAAGGCGGTCCCACTCGGCGACATACTGCCGCACCTAAGATCGATTGCGGCAGAAGTTCGAAAGCCGAAGGCGGATTAAGACCGCGTCATTTCCGAAGGGAGCTCGGCCAGTTCACGACCACGTGGATATTGGATTTTCTATGGTCATCAGGTGGCGTGATCATCAGGATTCGCTGACCGTCTTTCGAAACCACGTAGCGATTGCGCGTAGGTCCCGGCAGGAGTTTGTCGAATAGCGGCTTCGGCAATCCTGCGATCAGTTCGTCCCCGTCTGACTTGATGTCCACCGCCATGAGCGTGCTGCCTCGAAGATAGTAAAGCTCTTTACTGTCGGTTCGCCACTGCGGCTCCAAGCCTCCATCCGTAGAAATTCTCCATTTCCTTCTCGGACTCGTCTCACTTGGCTTAAACGTTTGTACGTAGACTTCGCTGTTCCCCGACTCGTTTGAACGGTAGGCGATCCACTTGCCGTTTGGCGACACACGCGCCATGTCTTCGAGGAAAGGCAAGTTCAGATACGCTTCGGGTTTCGGTTCGCCATCCATACGAAGTACATAGACATCCGAGGGAGTCTTTTCGGTCGCCGTGTTAAGAAGCAGATATTTCCCGTCCGGCGTCCACTGCTCCAGGTTCTTCGGATTTGTATTTTGGAACACTAGCTCCGGTTCGCGTGTGCCGCTGGCATCCACGACATAAATATCCCGTTGACCTTTTCGATCGGAGCTAAACGCAATTCGCCGCCCATCGGGCGACCATACGGGATTCAAATCGTCAGCGGAATCAAACGTCAGCCTCGTGTTCGTGCGGCGGACCAGATCGAAAAGCCAGAGATCCCGCGCTGTCGACTTCGGTTCCCGTACTCCAACCGCGAGCCATTTCTCGTCGGGCGATAACGCAGGATTGGTGAACCGCCCGGGCGATCCAATTTCCGAAAGGAAATTGCCCGCGCGATCGAACCAAGTCATCGCGAACTCGTCGCCGCTGGCCCCCGTGCGATAGGCCAGCACTCCGTTCATGGACGCGGCCACGTTCACACCGGCCGATGTCCCGAAAGTGAGCAAACCTTGAAGGAGCGGGACTGCTTCGCCGGTGAATTCCAATCGCTTGCTATCGAAAGGCCGTACATACAATCTGTTTCCGGTGTTGTACAAAAGGTTGCCGAATCCGCCGGGAATCGCCTTCGTGTCCGCTGGTAGAATCTTCTTCCGCTCAGTCCCACTTAGTGAGCCGACATAGACTCCGCCAACGGCCGCATTCTCATGCAGAGATGTGTACAGGAAGTGGTCGCCGTCTTCGAGAAAGTGCGGCCAGTACTGAACCTGTTCACCTTTCGCTCTCTCCCCGACTGGCTGTGGTTCACCGCCTTGCGCCGGCACTCGAACCAGAGCTCCCTGATTGCCGAAAAGTATTACGTCGGATGCGCCCCACGTCGCGGCCCCGAAGTTGCCGCCTATGTCGCAAATAGTCTCAGGCGACCCGCCAGTGAGGTCTACTCTCTTCAGCTTGCTTCCCATCGCAAAACCGATCTGCCGCCCGTCCGGAGCCCAGAATGGCAACACGCCGCCTTCGGACCCCGCAATGGCCTGCAATCCGGTTTCGTTCAGCGTCCGTATCCAGAGTCGAGATTGCTGATCTGCGCCTATGGCGCTGAATACGATGCGCTGCCCATCGGGAGATGGCGTTGGAATATCAATCGACCGCATAGCGGTCTTATCGGGAAGCGGAAAATCGAAACCGACTGCTGTTTGCGCCGGAGCCTGCTCTCGAAAATGCCGCGCAGCAATAATGGCGAGCGGAATCAGCAGCGACGCGGCTACCGCAGCGATCAACCACGGAAAACGCCGTGGAACCACGGTTGGCGTATGCCTATCTGCCCCCGCTTCCGCAATCCATTCGAGTTCACTCTTCAAATCGCGAACACTCTGCCATCGATGTTCCGGCGACTTTGCGAGACATTTGCGCACGGCGCGGTCGAGCGCAGGTGTCGCCATCGATTGCACGGCCGACACCGGCTTCGGCTCGCTCGCCATGATGGAAGTAATCAAACTGGCGTGACTGTCGCCCGAGAATGGCCGATCTCCGGTCAGCATCTCGTAAATCAATTCTCCGCAAGCGAAGATGTCCGTGCGCGTGTCGGCTTCCTTGCCTTCAAGCTGCTCCGGCGCCATGTAGGCAACGGTGCCGATGATCATTCCGTCGGTTGTCAGATTCTGCGTCTTCGTTGTCAGGCCCGTCAGCCCCGCCGACGCGGTCTGCTCGCGCTGCTGTGATTTCGCAAGACCAAAATCGAGCAGCTTCGCTCCAGTGGCAGTCAGGATGACATTAGCGGGTTTAAGATCGCGATGAACAACGCCCCTTTGATGCGCGGCATCGAGAGCATCGGCAACCTGAATCGCGATCTTCAGCGCTTCCCCAAGGGGCAGAGAACCTTTCTCGATCCGTTTGTCGAGCGGCTCACCCTTCAGCAACTCCATCACCAGGTACGCCGTGCCGTTCTGCTCGCCGATGTCATACAACGAGCAGATATGAGGATGATGAAGGCTCGAGATTGCCCGTGCTTCGCGTTCGATTCGCTGTTTCAGATCTACGCGGTCCGCGAACTGCGCCGGAAGGACCTTGATGGCCACGTCTCGATCCAGCCTTGTATCGCGAGCCTCATACACTTCTCCCATGCCACCAGCGCCCAACATCCGCGTAATCAGATACGGTCCGAGCCGGGTATTTGGCGATAAAGGCATCAGCGTTATTGTACTGATCGCTATCGGAAAAGCTTCGGTAGCAGTTCGACGAGTTCCCTCCGGAACACCGGCATCACGTGAGGTCCGACGAACTCGCGAAAGTCATGAGGTATTCCTGCCGCTTTTAACTTCGCCGCGAACGCCTGGGCGCCACCAAAAAAGATGTCCTTCGATCCGCAACCGACCCAGATGAGATTGTATTGACGGCTTACCCATCACGTGCAATTGCTTTTCCGAATCGATCTTCAAAGTCCCTTTCCACAAGCGATCCACTGATGGAAGCAACCGAGCGAAACAGCTCCGGATGCCGCAGCCCCACCGTCATCGCGATTTCACCACCGAGCGATAAACCAGCAAGCGCCCACGATTGCGGCTTCGCCTCAACGCGAAAACGCTTTCTGATTTCCGGGACAAGCTCGTTCACCAGAAGGGGCTCGAATTCTTTCAAATTGTCGGCGCGAGTTCCGTTGCGCAGAAGAACGTCAGCCGAATGCATCACGATGATCATCGGCTTCATTCTTTGCTCGGCGATCAGGTTGTCGAATACGATATCGGCGAAGGCGCCCCCTGTCGTCCAATCATTCGCGTCGCCGGGAGTTCCCGGAAGAAGGATAAGCGCCGGATACCGTTGCGATGCTGACTCCTTGTACCCAGGAGGCGTGTACACAACGAAACCGCGTGATCTCTTCTGCTGTTCGGAAAAATACGTTTCCGAATGGAGCGTACCGTTGGGGACGCGCCTTTCCTCCCACGGTTCAGGGGTAGATGATGAGATTACAAACTTGCTCGAAGCGGACCTGCCCGCCCAGGCGAACGTGCAGCGACATGCGGGATCGCTCGTACGCACGCCATTGATTAGAAAGCCATACGTGTAGATGTTTGGCTCGAATGGTCCGGAGGTCACCGTCCACACACCATTTTCGTCCTTTGTCAGAGGCTGCGGCAGTGTTGGTCCCATCCAATCACCGGAAAGCTGAACGTCGGTAGCGTTCGCAGCCCAGAGCCGAAACACGACACTGCGGTCCGGCCTGATCTCCGGCGATGTGATCGCCGGTTGTTTCGGCTGCCCGGAAAGAACCGCAGTCAAAGCTACAAGGAAGAAGATCCGCAAGCTACTGTTTCTTGGGCTTTGGCTTGGCTTGGTCGGTCTTGGCATCGGTGTCGAATGACCGCGATTGAAAAGCAGGATAGATCGCACAATGCTTTGATCCAGCGTACCGCGACCGTCACCGAACTTTCCGCGCCTTCTGGTCCGCTCCATTCTGATGCAGCACTAGAGCCGTCACTGCCGTATTCCCGTCTTGTTCAAACGTGATCTGCGCAGCAGCGGCCTTCACAAAAAACCGGCCCTCGCGCTCAGCGAAGATTTCGAATCGCGGCTGTCCTGTTACTTGCCCAAACATGCTCCGTCCCTCGCGCGTCACAGATAGCGATACCTGCGGCGTGAACTCATAAACGCCTGTATAAGTGTCAAGCACGCTCTCGGGCAGCGTGACATGCTGCCGGGCCGGCGGAAACTGCCGTGTGTGCCGCGCCGGATTGACAGCATGAAACGCCAGATCGTCAACTCCTTCCACTGTGTTCGAGAAAACAATCGCCGCGGTTCGTGTTGCGGGTCGGATCGTCATCGCCGATGTAAAACCGCCGCGTCGACCGCTATGAAAAAGGACGCCGTTATTCGTGCTGGCCCAGCCGAGGCGCATCTTCATGGAAGGTGCACTACCCGGTCGCTCGACCGCGAGCATCATTTGCATCGCTCCTTTGAGTGGATGCTCCTTTGTGCCCAGCCACGCCTCGGCGAACGTCAGCATGTCCGCCGCGGTGGAGCGGATCGATCCAGCGCCGATCAACGCATCCACATCCCAAAGCGGTAATCGATCGAGTGCGCCATCGTGACCGTCTGCCATCCGCTGAAGATGGACATCGGACAACGTGATCGTTGTATCCTTCATTCCCAAAGGCTTTAGGATACGCGTCCGCAGCAGTTCTTCGTAGCTCTTACCGGTGCGTAACGTCAACGCGTGGCCTAACAGGCTGGCGCCCACGTTCGAATAGCCGAACTTCTCTCCTGGATCACTCGAAAGCTTGTAGCGCGCCAGAAACTCGTAAAGCATGGCGGGGCCGTAGGTCGCGAACGGATTCACTTGCATCAGATCGCGATTGTCCGCATCGCGCGGGAGCCCGGAAGTATGAGTTGCAAGGTCCGCCAGGGTGATCGGTTTGTCGTTGCGGCTCGGCACGACCGCACCTTTTGGTAAGTACATGGCCACTGGATCTTCCAGCTTCACTTCACCGCGCTCCACCATGTCAGCCAGGAGCAGTGACGTAAATACCTTCGTGATCGATCCGATCTCGAACATCGTGTCCGGACCGGGGGCGTCACCCTTCTTCGAAGCGTTGCCGTAGGCGACATAGCGCCTTCCCTCCGGTGTTGGAATGCCGGCGATCAAACCGATTCCGTTTCTCGCTACGTCCACGCGGTTCACCATGGCCGTGCGGAGGTTCTCCTCTTGGGTCGTTTGCGCCAGGCTTACCGCGCTTGTCAACGCAAATGCTATGCTCACGATTCTCGTCACCGGTTCAAAGCCTCCTTATCTAAGCTCTCCACGCGTTGTCTGGCTTTTCGCAAACCGCGGATTCCATAGCGCTCGTTCAGCCAGATAATCAGCACGGCAACCGATGTGGCCAAGAGAAACTCGGCGCCGAATTGCGTTATTCGCGTCGCATTCGGAGTGCGAACGGCGCCTGTGACGAACACGACTATGAAGAAGATCCACGCTGGGAGAACATACCAATAACGGGCGCTGGCCGCGAGCGCAATCTGGTCATCTATACGAGCGAGCAGCGCAGCACGGTACTCTGCTGCATTGGCATTCGGGTCGACAGGGCGCCCCCTGCGCTGCTTCTGCCAGAGGTAGCACAGGATGAAAATGGTAATGACGACGCTGGTCAACGGGACGGCCCAATGCCTCTCGCCCGAGGCGTACTCCAGGCCCGACCGAACCAGGACGATCACTCCCGCCGCATACTCGATGAGATTTCGCCAAAAAATGCGCCGGTCGAAGGCATGTGTCCATTTCTCGATTTGCGATTTCATGTCGACTCTTTCCGCCGGTTCATTACCGCCTCCCTCTTGCCAGACTCCCATCAGGAGTTTGTCTTCATCCAGTTCTTCGGTCATCACTTTTCCTTTTGCGCCTCAGTGATTTCTTCGGTAAGCCGCCGACGTAGGCGTGAGAATCGCATTGCGACCGCCGCTTCGCTGAAACCGGTTACCTCCGCGATCTCCGCCATTGACAGCCCTTCGAGGCGCAGCATCACAATTTGCCGATCGATCACGGGGAGGTTGCGTACCGCGCGCCAGAGGTTTTGCCACTGCTGATTGCGAATCGCATCGCGCTCCGGGTCACTGAGGCTGGCCGGTTCGTGTGTGCTTTCAGAAACTGCACGTTCCCGAGCCGTCCGGCGATTCTGCAGGGTGACAAACCGGATCGCGGTGTTATGCGCGACGCGGTACACGAAGGTCCGCTCCGAGGAGTCGCCCCGGTAGTTGGGCAGCGCTTTCCATAGCGCTACGGCGATCTCCTGAAACAGGTCCTCGCTTTCGTGCCGGTTGCGGGTGTACGCGAGAGCAAGCCGCCGCAGCGCGGGTATGTAAACTTGGATGCGATCTTCGCTGCCCACTCGTTTAAGGTAGTCCCGGCAGCGCGCCGTTCATAACAAAAAGCCCAACTGTTTTTCGGGCCGTATTGGCAGTTGCACTCTCCGATTTGCCGACAGACCTCATGTATCAGCTTCGGGAGTCTTTAAGTCCGGGGCAGATAGCAACAGAGACATCATGGAAGATCGCTGTGTTCGCGGCCACCCTGACCAGAGGCGCTCAGGTGCACGTCAAAGGCGAACTGCGGAGCCGTGAATACGAAAGGAGGGCTTGACCAGGAAGATTTTCGAATGCCGCGTCCACTCCATTCTCGAGCTCGATCGCGTTGTGCGGGAAGAGCATCCGAAGGACGACGATGATGGCATTTCGTGAAAGCCTCCCGAGGCCGCTCACTTGAGCGGCCTCGAGAACCGCGGCCAAAGCGACAAAGAAGAGCCGCAGCTACTTCTTCTTCGGCTTCTTGGGCTTCTTCGGCTTTGGAGGTGTGGGCGGCGCTCCCTTCGGCTTGGCGTGACCGGTCTTGTCATCGGTATCGAATGACTGCGACTGAAACGCCAGATAGAACGCCCGGTACTTTGCCCCAGGGTATTCAAAGATTAGGCATCCGTCATGATAGACGCCGTCGTCTTTGGCAAAGCGCTTATCGTTCCCCTGATTCATGTGAATATCATGAATGCCGTTACCGGGAAGGAACTTAAAGTATTTGTCCTTCTTGTTTGCCTCGGGACCCCAACGAGCGCCGAAGGCGTAGACGATGGAGCCAGGCTCATCGATCGCCTTAAGAACTGCTCCTTCCATCATGTCCTTAAGATCGTTATCCTTACCTGGAGCGTCTCCCGGAACAACCTTGAACTTATCCAATTTAACGATTCCGCCTCGCACGAAGTCCTGCGCCATTCCTCCGGGCTTGCTAGGAACCTTTTTGAAGCCTGCCGGCAGCGCTGTCATCTCCTTTGTCATCGCCGCGGGAAGGGAAGTCGTGCTCTGGAACCGCAAGTCAGGCGGTTTCAGTGTAGATTTAACGTTGACCGCGATTCGAAACATCGTGCTTCCCGCGGTCACGAGAATCTGATAGTGATCGTCATCCGCATTACGAAGATGACCGGTCACCGTACCTTTGAGAACACCATAAAGTATCGCCATAGCAGTCAACTAAATATGCGCAAAACGTGCGGCGGATGGATCAGACCTGAAGGTTTAGAAACTTGGAGCCCGTTTGTGCAGTCTTACCCCTGGGAGAACACTACTCATGAGATGGACACCGGGCGGGGTCAGCGGGAACATCGAGGATCAGCGGTCGAGCGGCGGCTTCGGCGGTGGCAGAGGCCTAGGTTTGGGAGGACTCCTGATCGCAGGAATTTTGACGCTTGTCTTCGGTCGCGACTTTATTACTCCTATGCTGATGGAGAGTGGAGGCCGCGTCGCCACTTCACCACGTGTCGACGAAGCGCGCGACAGGGCTGAAGAGCCGATGGTCAAGTTCGTCTCGTTCGTGCTCGACGACGCGCAGCAAACCTGGAGAAAGATTCTCGGTCCTCGCTATCAGGATGCCAAACTCGTTCTGTTTCGCGAAGGCGTTGAATCCGGGTGTGGCGCTGCCGGAGCCGAAACGGGGCCTTTCTATTGCCCGGCTGACCAGAAGGTCTACATTGACCTTTCCTTCTTCGATGAGCTCGAGACGAAGTTTGGAGCCCCCGGTGACTTTGCGCAAGCCTACGTGCTCGCGCATGAAATTGGTCACCACGTCCAGACCCAGCTCGGAATATCTGAGAAGGTGCGTGCGGCGCAGTCCAGAAATCCGTCGGCAGTGAACGATCTTTCGGTGCGAATGGAATTGCAGGCCGATTGCTTTTCGGGGGTTTGGGGCAACAGCACGAACCAGCGGAATATTCTCGAACCTGGCGAGGTCAAAGAAGGCCTGGCTGCGGCCGCGGCCGTTGGCGATGACAGAATTCAACGCCAGGCAAGAGGCCGCGTCAATCCCGAAACCTTCACACATGGAAGTTCGGCCCAGCGCCAGCAGTGGTTCATGAGAGGATTTGAATCCGGCGACGTCAGCGCCTGTGACACATTCGCCAGCCGCTGATCTAATCTCCGGCGACGGCGACTTCCTGCTGTGCTCGAATCTTGCCCTTCGATTTGAACACAGTGGCCACCAGCAGGAAAATTACAAAGGCGCCCGACGCGGACGTGATCCAAAAAGCCTTCCAGTCCCGGATGGCATTGTCGCCTTGGTAAGTCGTAAACACGTCGACAGTTACTCCGGACAGCATGGAACCGAGGAACATGCCGACACCGTACGTAAGGAACAGAATGAATCCTTGCGCCGCGCCGCGGAGATGCGGAGGTGCTTCCTGATCTGTATAGAGCTGTCCAGTCATGAAGAAGAAGTCATAGCAAATCCCGTGCAGCAGGATCGCCGAATAGAAGAGAATCGATAGCTCGCCGGCATTGCCGAACGCCAGAAACAGATAGCGAACCGACCATGCGAGGAGCCCGTACAAGAGGATCGCTTTGAGGCTGATGCGTTTGTAGAGGAAAGGCATCAGGAGCATCATTCCAACTTCCGACATCTGCCCCAGCGTCATCTTGCCTGCGGCGTTCTCAAAACCGGCTTCGTTCAGGTACGCGTTTGTGAATGAGAAGTAGAACGTCAACGGAATACAAGCCAGTACCGAAGCAACGACGAAGATCAAATAGGATCGATCCTTCAACATGACCAAAGCATCAAGGCCGAGAATCGAACGCCAGGATGCCGGCTGACCCTTAGCTGCAGGCGGCGTGTGCGGCAGCATCAAGCTGAACAAACCCATCACCACAGAGAATCCGGCAGCGAGCAGAAACGGAGTCGATGAAGCTTCGATCTTCATGAATCCGACCGCAAGACCGATCACGATCCAGCCGAGCGTGCCCAACACCCGAATCAATGGAAACTGAGTGGCTGCATTGGTGATATTGCGCAACGTCAGAGAATTTGTCAATGCGATTGTCGGGAAGTAACACAGGCAGTAGGCGAGCAGCAAAAAATACACCGAGCCGAAAGTGGTCGCCTGCGAGAGGAAATAAAGCAGGACGGCTCCGACTAGGTGCAAAGCCGAGAGAATCTTCTCGGTAGCAAAGAATCGGTCGGCAACCAACCCGACGAAAAACGGCGAAATCATACACGACAGAGCCGCCGTGCCGAATATCGCCCCCGATTCCGTTCCTGTGAACTTCAGCGTTTGGGTTAGATAGGTTCCCAGCGTCACGTACCAGGCTCCCCAGACGACATAGTTGAGGAACATCATGATGCTCAGCCGCACGCTGAGGGAAAGGGGCATAAGCGTGAGTTTAGCTTACAGCTCCGCCGGGGCTGCGGTATGCGGAACCCCGGCTCATCAGGCGCCTGTTAAAGATAGGTCGGCATAAGCTGCAGTTCGGGAACCACAGCGCGAGGCGGAAGCTTCGCCACCGAAATCACCACTTCCGCTACATCCTCTGGTTGCAAAGCCTTGGCGAGCACATCCGCCGCCGGTTTGACGGGCCGCTTCTCCAGGATCTCTGTCTCAACCAGGCCGGGACAGACGACACATGTGCGGATACCGTTCTCTTTCTCCTCGACGCGAATTCCGTGGGCCAGGCCGAGCAGTCCGCGCTTTGACGCCTGATATGCCGTGCCGGACACATCCGGTACCATTCCGGAAATCGAAGACACATAGATCAGATGTCCCGATTTCTTTTCCCGCATGGCAGGCAAGACAGCTCGCGTCACATAGTACGCAGCGTTCAAATTGACATTGATCAACTCGTCCCAGATATCCACCTTCAGGCGGGTGAGCGCGCGGTCGGGTGTGTTCGTGCCGGTCGCAAATGCAAGGATGTCTACGACGCCGAATTTCGTGTTTACCTGCGCGACCAGCTTCTCCATCTGGCTTGCGTCTGACGCGTCTGCAGCGGCGACCTCAATCGTGAAGCCTTCACCCTGCAATTGCTTCTTGAGATCCTGGAGGCGATCCTCGCGACGCGCGGAGGCGAACACGCGGGCTCCTTCGCGGGCAAACAGAACAGCAGTGTCACGGCCAATGCCGCTGGATGCTCCAACAACAAGTACAACCTGGTCCTTCAAAGAAACGGGCATCCCCCGATGATACCGGAGACCGCCGCGCCGGCGTGATCAATGGGTCATCGAATACACGAGATAGTTGATTCCGAAGCGATAGGCAAGCGTCGTCATCTGCTCCGGATATTCGGGCATATCGGCGTGTTCCCACGCGTCGCCGACGTCCATGTTGTAGTTGATCGCTACCAGAACATGCCCCTCATCGTCGTATATGGCGCGCCACGACGGAGGCATCGCCTGCGGTTGGATAACGACCATTCCTCCCGCCCCGGCCCGGAGATGACGCAGTCCGGGAATGAAGGTCCGATCACGAATCGTATACAAAACGTTGGTCAGCTCGTGTGAATCTTCTACATCCAGAATTGCTCGGCCGGGAAGCACGCGCTCCATCGTCTCGCGGAAGACCGCCCAATCTTCGAGTCCGTAGAAGTCGTCGACGACAAGAAAACCCCCACGCAGCAGATAGTCTCGCAAGCGATTGACTTCTACATCCGAGAGGTCCCAATAGCCGACTTGAGTCGCGTACAACCACGGGTAATCGAAGATGCGATCGTCAGTCAGCGGTAAATGAACTCCGTCTCCCGTGTCGATGCGGGTGAGCCGCCGGACTCCCTGCGCAAAGTGAATCTCGGCTTCCGGCCAATCTTGACGCCACCATCCCGGTCGGCCAAAGCCTTGGCCGCCCCAGCCTCGGCGCGCCCCCGCGCGATCGACATACTCGAGGCGGACGAAGTGATACTCCGATGTCGGAAGTAGAGCCTCGGGCTTCTCGGGAACTTGACTCCACGCCCCAGCTAACGCGACCAATATAGCGAATGCCGCCACGAGTCCCGCGCGACCTTCCATTCGACAATTATCGGCCATATCATGGAAGCACGAATGAATCGGCGTAACTTCCTTCACTTGTTGCCCTCGGCGGCAGTCGCTTTCGCTCCCGGATCGGTCATCCGCGAAGATGATCCGAAGAACACCAAGATCTGTCACCGCATCAACGCTCGCCAGATTTCGGATGACGATCTGTTGTTTCTCAAGCAGATTGGGCTGCGGTACGGACGTCTTGAATTTGGAACAGGAGAAACGTCGTTTGATTATCTGAAGGCTACCCAGGAGCGATTTGGAAAGTACGACATCAAGATTCTCTCCGGTGTTCACTATGCTTACCGGTCGCTCAAGGTACAGCTTGGTCAATCTGGTCGCGACAAAGATATCGAGACGTACCAGAGATTCCTGCGTGATTGCGGCAAGCTCGGTATCCCAATTGCTTCGTACGATTTCCATCCAGCGAACACCTACACGACATCAGAGGTGGAACGTCGCGGATATAAGACTCGTGTCTTCGATCTCGATGACTTTCGGAACCGCGTCGAGAAGCAAGCGTTCGAGCGGGAGTATTCTGCGGATGACATTTGGGCCAACTACACATACTTCGTGAAAGCGGTGCTGCCGGTAGCCGAAGAAGCCGGTGTCAAACTCGCGTTGCATCCCGACGATCCTCCCATCGAGAAGATGAATGGCGTAGCCAAACTCTTTACTCACTATGACGGGTATGCGCGCGCCGAGAAGATCTCTGGCGGTAGCAAGAACTGGGGGCTTACATTCTGCGTCGGAACGTGGTCGGAAGGCGGCACCAAAATGGGCAAAGACGTCTTCCAAATGATCAAGGATTTCGGCGGACGCGGAAAGATCTTTGAAGTGCACTTTCGCAATGTAAGCTCGCCACTGCCGCGCTTTGAAGAGACGTTTCCGGACGACGGCTACATGGACATGTATCAGGTGATGAAGGCTCTCCGCCAAGTGAAGTTCGACGGGCCTGCGGAACCGGATCACGTGCCAGGACTGATCGGCGATACTGGCATACGGCGCGCCGGAACGGCATACATCATCGCCAGTATGAAGGGCTTGTTGCGCCGCGCCAATGAAGAAGTCGGATAGTCTACTGGCCCATGCGCACGGCGCCTGCGTAGCCGGTCATTTCCAAGTAGCCTGAGCCGGAATGCGTACCTTTGACTTCGATCGCCCCTTCCCAATATGAATTGAGCCCGGCTGCATTGCTTGCAAGCTCTTGTTGCGGGAGACGCGTGCTCAGCGCAATAGAGAGCGACAGCGATGGCACTCGGATGGTCCATTCGATCGGGTATTTGGCGCCGGTATCGGGGCTCGTCCATGTGTTTCCGGGCTCGAGTTGGAAGTCTTGGAGATGAAAAGCCTTCGTTCGTCCGGACGGGTAGACATACGTTCCGGAGGAGTAGGGTTCCACCGTTCCATCCTTGCGACGGATGCGATAGAGCATCAACTCGGAACCGTCTTCGAATTGAAGGCTGAACCAATCCCAGCCGATCTGGTTCGATTCGAGCGAGTTCGAGAAGAACTCGTGGTCCATCCACGACAGGCCGTCGACATCATATTTCTTTCCGTCGAGCGTGATGGACCCGGACGTTCGTCAGACGAGTCAGCGAAACGTAATGCGATGCGCGCCCGACTCCAGAAGCCTTCTGGCTGACGCCATTCACGCCGTGAGTCACTGGCGGCTTGGCCGAGCGCATGGTCAAGTCGATTTGGAATCGATCGGCGATCGCGTTTGAGTCGCTGCGTGTCGCCGCTCCATTGCACACTCCAGTTGCCATTCCAGATGCGACCTTGTTCTGCGTCAACACCAGCCAGACCGGCGCCTGAGCGATTCAGCCGCTCTGTCTTGAAGAACTGTTTTCCATCAATATCACTCAACGCATAGTGGGCCATCCAGACATCGCGAACATCCCAGACGTTGGCGGTCGTTGGAAGCTGCGGCTGGACGGCATGACGGAAGAAGGTGAGCTCGAAGCCGAATCGCTTTCCGGCTTTGTCGCGAAGATTGCCGGTGTAATACCACCATTCCGTCTGAAACTCGGGATGATCGAAGTGATCGCGGGGAAAGGAGAACTGATATCCCGGGAGGGCTTGCCTGTACGGGGCGGAAAGCAATGCCACACATAGGAGCAAGCCGACACTAATCCTCATGGATGACCTCGATCGGGTTCAATCGTGTCGCCACACGCGCCGGATATAGAGCAGATGCGACGGTTGCGAGAAAGACCAGTGATAAAGCGCCTAAGAGCACTGCAACCGGCCAATGAAACTGGATCGTCCAGCCAAACGATTGCTTATTGATTACGAAGATGAGTAGAAGCGATAGAAACACGCCCGCAATCACACCTGCAATGTTTGCAAGTAATCCGAGCAGGCCCGCTTCAAACAGAATCAGCCGTCGGAGTTGTTCTTTGGAGCCGCCGAGAAAGCGAAGCAAGCCAAACTCACGCCGGCGATCGATGACCAGCGCGAGCAGTGCTCCGGCGACGCCCATGATGGCGACAAACACTGCTACTGCTTCGAGCGCGTAGGTGATGGCGAAGGTCCGGTCGAAGGTTCGGATGGCTTCTTCGCGCAGGCTGCGATTCGTCAGGATGAGCAGCTTGCGCCCGGCGAGTGCCTCTTCCACCGCGCGGCGTCCCTGTTCGATATCTACCCCCTTTTTCAGATAGACAGCGACATTCGAAGGAGCAGGATCGGGCAGATAGCGAAGCATCGTGCTGCGATCCATGATGATGTAGCCCCGCTCGCTCGCATAGTCATAGTAGACGTCGAGTATCCGGAACTGCGCGGACTTTCCGCCCAACTGCAGCGTCAGCTTGTCGCCCGCTTTGACGTTGTGCTTGTTCGCAAAAGGCTCGCTCACCATCACTGCATTGCCCTTCCGACGCTCAGGCGTCGGAAGACTTCGCGATGAGCGCTGTGATCGGCGGCTACGCGGAGCGTTGCCGCCGCCAAGAGTCGCAGGCTTGCCGTTGTAGCTGATCTCGTAAGCTCGAAACGCATCGACCGCCTCGACTTCCGGCAGCGCGCGCAGAAGGTCGGCGCTATCGGCGCTCATCGTCGGATGACGATCGGCGCTGACGGGCCCGGCGGGACGGATGTACAGATCGGCCTGCAAGCGGTCATGCATCCAGAGCAGCACCGTCTGTCGAAAGCTGCCGACCATGATGCCGACAGCGGCCGTCATCGCGATCGCGGTCGCTAAACGCGCCCACAAGTACCGATGTTCTTCGCAACGATCCGGCGAGGCTACGCGTTGCGAGCAAACCCTCCGCGCCGAACAACCTTCGCATCGCGCCGGCCGTGAGCGAAGAGAACCCGGCTACCAAAGGCGCTACGCTCGCGGCCAAGGCTCCGATCAGGAACAGTGCGGCGAGGTAGCCGAAAATCGGTCGGCCATCGACGGGTCCCATCTGCGATGCGGCTGCTGCCAACGCGCCAAGTAAGAGCGCAGCGATCAGATTCCGGCCGGAATGGAGACGAGTTGTATGCTCTCGGCGGCTTCGCGACATCGCCTCAACCGGCGACACGCGCGAAGCTTCCAGGCCGGCAGGAACGCCGAGAGCAATGCGACAACGAGCCCGATGGTCAAGCCAATCAGAGCGACAGGCCACGTGAGCTCAATGGCGCCTGGCCGGCTGCTGACATACAGCGATTCGACGGTGATGGACACAAGTTGAACCGCGCTCTCGGCAAGAATGCGGCCGAATGCCAAGCCAAGCGCGGCTCCGAGGAGTCCGAAGCACGCGGCTTCCCCGAGGAATGCCAACAGGACTCCGCCGCGAGTCGTGCCCAGAGATCGAAGAATGCCAATTTCAGTACGCCTTCGAACGACAGAGACAGAGATCGTGTTGTAGATAAGGAATGCGCCGACAACCAACGCGATGTAGCTCAGCACTCGCAGATTCCAGCGAAACGCCGCGAGCATCCGTCGGTTTTCGCCGGTCCGTGAGCCGAACGGCGCAACCGTGTATCCAGGTCCGAGGGCCTTTCGAAGCTCCGTTTCTACGTCTGAATCCTGTGCCTCAACTAGTAAGCGGTCGAGTGTCCCGTTGCGCCGGAGCGCCGATGTTGCGGCTGCAAGATCCATCCCGATCACTGCTCCCGCTTTCTCAGGTAGTAGGCCGTGCACCGTGAGTGTAATGGGCCTGTCGTTAAGCAGGACATCGATTTGCTGGCCCACTTTCCAGCCAAGTTCGGGGCCCGCCCAGATGGCATCTCTCTTATCGACGGCGTACGACAGTGCGTCGATGCCGATTAAAGGGACGGTTTTCCCCGTCGCGACGATGACAGCATAATCTTCGATGCGTGGCCGTATCGTGAGCGGGAAGGGAAGCATCGCGAGAGTTGTCAGAGCTTCCGGGGGGACTCCTCCGGTGGCGGTTACTTCGAAGTCAGCATCTCCTACGAGACTCTCGACCGAAGATTGGAACGACCCTGCGGCCGCTTCGCCTGCCATCTCGATGGCAAGCACGACAGCGACTCCAAGCGCTACCGCGAGAAGCGTCAGTAAAGTGCGAACCGGCTCTGCGCGCAGAGGGCGCAGAATCAGGCGCTGGAACAAAACTAGATAATGCATCGGCCGTCGCGCAGCCTCACAACTGTGTCTGCCATCGATGCTGCTTCGGCGCTGTGGGTTGCTATCAGAATCGTTGTCTTCTGTTCTCTTGCGATGCGGCTGAGAAGCGCGAGAATATGATCTCCTGTCGCGCTGTCGAGATTGCCAGTGGGCTCGTCTGCTAGAAGCAACGACGGGGAGTGGGTCAAGGCGCGGGCGATTGCCACACGCTGCATCTGCCCGCCTGAAAGTTGGTAAGGCATGCGAGCGTCATAGCCTTCCATCTCCACGGCGCGAAGTTGCTGTATCGCGGTTGATCTCGCATTCGACTTGCCGGCCAGCATCAACGGAAGTTCGACATTTTCCACTACCGATAACGTCGGCAGCAGTTGGAATGACTGGAAGATGAAACCGATACGTTCTCGGCGCAACGCCGTGAGCTGCGCATCTTTGAGATCGGAGGTTAGCAGGCCATCGATCCACACTTGGCCAGATGTCGGTTGGTCCATTGCTCCTGCAAGGTTCAGAAGTGTCGATTTACCGCACCCGCTGCGTCCTACCAGCGCAACGATTTGTCCCGCTTCAACGTCGAGTGAGACGCCGTCGAGCGCGCGGACTGGCACACCATCGCTGCTGTACTCCTTTGTGACATCGACCAATCGGAGCAGTGTCATTATGGATCGTGTCATTCGAGCAAGAACTTGAGGACGTGCTTCCGAGCGATCTTCCAAACCGAGAGATCGTAGTAACAAAGGCGGCCAAACACCTTGAACTCATCGTTGAAGCTAATCAACACTTCAATTTAACCCGCATCCTCAATCCTCGTGAAGCGGCCATCAAACACGTGCTCGATTCGGTAATACCATGGCGATACTTTGAAGGACCTAGTACTGTGTTGGACGCGGGAACGGGGGCCGGATTTCCGGGAATACCTCTGGCGCTGGTACTGCCGTCGGTGAATTTCATACTGAGCGAGTCGATCGGTAAGAAGGCGCGCTTTGTCGAGGGAACGGTTCAAGCGTTGGGAATAACAAATGCGCGTGTGGCCGCTCAACGGGCGGAAGAGATTAAGGGCGTAGATATCATTACCGCCAGAGCTATGGCCCCTATTCTACGGGCCGTTGACCTTTTCGGAGCTGCTCTGAAGAACGGCGCGAAGGCCATTCTCTACAAAGGACCGGATGTCGTGATCGAAATCGAAGCCGCCGCTTGTGTCCTACAAAAGTGGCGGCTTCGAGCCGATATTGTTGATAGCTACGAATTGCCTGAGATGTTCGGCTCTCGGACGATCGTGGAGATCGCAGAGGTTAGAACAAGATCGCAAGCAGGACGATGATCAGGATAAGGCCACCGATTCCGATATACATGTTCACTTCCTCCTGCTTGGCTTTAGAGCACGCTTGATGCCATTTCTAAGTCATTGAAGACTAATGCCTCCATCAAACTCATCGTGTAGAATTTCCATTTCAAGACGGCAGTTCCTCGGTACCATCGCATCCGGTTCGTTGGCTCTGGCGCGGCCAACACATTCGTGCATCATCATTGGGGCCGGGCTTTCCGGCTTGGCTGCCGGATCGATGCTTAAACGCGCCGGCTGGAACGTGACCATACTCGAGGCTCGCAATCGCATCGGAGGTCGTGTCCTTTCCTTTTCGTTTCCGGAAGCGCCCAACCTTGTTTGTGAACTCGGCGCCGAGTGGGTCGGAGCCAGTCACGAGCGGATGCAAGCGCTCTGTCGCAGCTTCGGGCTGAAACTGCAGCCTCATACTTTCGCTGCCGGCCTACTACGCGACAGTGCCGTCTCAAGACCTGGGGAGTGGCACTTCTCGCCGAAGGCTGAAGAGGCATATGAGGCCTTCAAGCAGGAGTTCAAGAACTACTCCAAGCAGGATAAGATTCGACTCGACAGCTACGACTGGTGGACCTGGCTGTACAAGCTCGGTTATAGCGAGGAAGATCTTCGCCTTCGCGATCTCGTCGATAGCACCGACTTCGGAGAATCCATTCGACACATCTCTGCCTTTGCCGCCGCCGGCGAGTTTTTCGAGTCCAGCGCCGAGAACGAGATGGACTTCAAGATCGAAGGTGGAAACTCAAGAATCGTGAAGAGCCTTGCGGCCGATATCGGGGCTGATGCTATTCACCTCAGTTCGGCAGTTCGCGCGGTTCGCCAGAAGGACGGTAAAGTCACCGTCACTACCGATGGCGGCAGTTTCACGGCTGACGCTTGTATCTGCACGGCGGCGGCGTCCGTCCTCGGTAGCATCCAGTTCGATCCTCCATTGCCGATGAAGCAGAGCAGCGCGGCTGCCACACTGCAATACTGTCGCATCATCAAGAACTCGGTGCTCTTTTCGGAGCGATTCTGGAGAGACGAAAACTTCTCGCTCGTTTCGGACGCGACGTCCCATTACTACTTTCACAGCACGCAGAAGCAGACCGGGCCGAGCGGCGTCCTCTGCAGCTATGCGGTCGGCGATAAGGCCGATGTTCTCGCATCACGAGAAGATGTCCGGCGCATGGAAACGATTGCTCGCGACCTCGCTCCGTTCAGTCCGCAAGCTCCGGCGACAGTGCAGCGGATTGCTTCCTACGCCTGGCAGCGCGACTCCTACACGCGCGGCGCTTATGCGCTCTACCGTCCAGGGCAATGGTTCACGCTGCGGCCAATTCTTCAGAGGCCACACGGCAGGGTGCTCTTCGCCGGAGAACATCTCGCCGACTGGCAGGGCTTCATGGAAGGCGCCGTCGTGACCGGAGAAACGGCTGCCCAACAGCTTCTGAAGTAAACTCGAACTGACTATGCGCCAGCTATCCAGACGAACCCTTCTTGGCATGACCTGTGCTGCCATGGCAGGCAGAGCAGCGAACGAAAGCGTTATCGACATCCATCAGCATACGAACTATAGCGGCCGAACCAACGCGCAGCTTGTCACGCATCAGCGCGCGATGGGCATCGCGAAGTCGGTGCTGCTTCCCGCCGGATCGAAGTACGGGCTCGCCGCGGACGCCGGCGGCAATGATACCGTCCTGGCGCTGGCTCGTGAATACCCGAAAGAGTATGTGTTCTTTGCGAACGAACTCCCCGACATTCCCGAAACACGCAAGGTGATTGAGAAGTATCTCAAGCTCGGAGCGATCGGCATCGGAGAACAGAAGTTCGCGGTCGATTGCGACTCAAAGCATATGCGGCTCATCGCCGACATCGCCAAGGACTACAAAGTCCCGGTGTTGATGCACTTTCAGCACGAGACCTACAACTTCGGTATCGAGCGATTCCACAAGATGCTGGAAGCTTACCCTACCGTCAACTTCATCGGTCATGCGCAGACATGGTGGGGAAACATCGACAAGAACCACAGTCAGCCCGTTATGTATCCGAAGGGTCCAGTCACGCCCGGCGGTATTACGGACCGGCTTCTTACCAACTATCCGAACATCTTCGGAGACCTCTCAGCCGGTTCGGGTTTGAACGCGTTATTGCGCGACGAGGCGCATGCGCGGGAATTCCTGAAGCGGCATCAAGACCGGATGTTGTACGGCAGCGATTGCAATGACCGGACAGGAGAAGGCAAGCCCTGTTCCGGCACACAGCAACTTGCCGCGGTTCGGCGCTTATCTCCGAACGCCGATGCGACGCGAAAGATGCTTTACGGTAACGCCGCTCGGTTGTTCAAGCTGGCTTAGATTATCTCTGTTGAGCGCCGCCGCGACCCATGATGGGCCACACGTCGACGATCTGGTTTCCGCGAGCCACATAGTAGCGATCGTAAACGGCGGTGCTCATATCGAGCTTGGTGCAATAGATCTCGACACGATCTCCGAGCTTGACTTCTTTGTCGCCGTTTTTCCACTTCAAGCCGCCGTATTCGGCGCCCTGGTTTACGACCTCCAGCCATTCCATGCCCTTCACTTTGTCGGTCGGGCGAGCCATCGCCTTGTTGCCGTAATCGATTGTGGCGACGTTGGGATGCTGCTTACTGTCGACGGTCGTCAGTACTGTCAGGGCGGCAGGGAAATCAGTGTACGTATTGGGGTCGCTCTTGCCGCCGATGGCGAGGTAGGACGTATCCATGAAGATGTAGGAACCGCACTCGAGCTCAGTGAGTCCGTTCGCTTTGTCCATGTCATACGTACCTGTGGATCCGCCGCTGACGATGTTGAAGGGAAGGCCGGCCTTCCGAGACATCTCAAGCGTTTCCTGAAGACCGCTGAGGTCCTCGGCAGACTTTTTCTTGCGCGCTTCCCAACCGGAGGTATGGGAAGCGGCTCCTGAATACGCCATGTAGCCTTCGAACTTCATGTTCTTTGACGACGCGATTTTCTGGGCGAGTTCGACCGCAGGCTTACCGTTCGCGATTCCCTGACGCACCGATACCGGCATAGACGGCGACCGCGATGCGGCATTTGACTCTTGGCTTCCGCTGCAGCCTGCTCGACCATGTCGAGTACGAGCGGGTCATCGGCGACGAACATGAACGTTGGATCGCGTTTCGTGAGCGCGATCGTTCGGACCAGATTATTACGGCTGGCGGGCTGCTTGGTCCAAAGAACGCCCTTCAAGCCAGCCTCGGACATCAATTCGGATTCGGCGATGGTCGCTGTGGTCAATCCGATTGCGCCCAGCGCGATCTGGCGTTTGCCAACTTCGACACTCTTGTGCACCTTTACGTGAGGACGAAGATTTATGCCGGTCGTCTTCGAGTGATCGGCAAGTTTCTTGACGTTCTGTTCGAAAAGGTCAAGGTCGACGATCATGGAAGGCGTCGGAAGAACGTCTTTGGTGATGTCACGAAAATCCCGCTTTGTGATGCGGCTCTCAAACTCGGGATAGGGAAATGATGTTGACGTTTTTGCGGCCCTGCCTTTGGTCGCAGTCAACATGGCGGCGGTTCCCGCGGCAAGGAAGTGGCGGCGTGATGTCATTAGATCCTCCAGATGGACTTCTTAATCTTACTCACATTAGTCACAAAACCGCTTCCTGCGGTCGCGGTTCAGAAATTATCGGTGGGACACTCGTTTCTATGGCGATGACTCCCCAACCGATTGCCGTCACGGCGGCTCCTCCCCAGAACGACACCTATTCGCAGGCCGTGCGGATGGGCGACTTGATCTATCTCTCCGGCCAACTCGGCGTCCGGCCGGACGGTACTGTCCCGGATACCTTTCGCGACCAGGTTCGACAGGCTTTGGACAATGTAGCGGTAGTCCTGGAAGCAGCCGGTTCGTCACTCTCCCTGGTGGCCAAAGTGAACATCTACATCACGAATTTTTCACTGCTGCGAGAGATGAACGAAGTCTATCCGAAGTACTTCCCGCACCGGCCCGCCAAGACGACAGTCGAGATCTCGCGATTGGACAAAGGCGCGCAGATTGAAGTCGAGGTTGTAGCGTCAGCGAAGTGAGTTGTCACGTGGCCGTTACGCAGTCTTCTCATATAACACTGGATATGCCCGGGCTGTGCTGCACTCGGTCGAATCGTCTAATTTGCGGTCAGTTCGACGTGGTGAGGTTTGGAAACAGGTGATTGGCCGACCGCTATGGACTTGAGAGGCTGCTTGGTTTCGACCTTCTGCGAAACGGAGCCAAGCTCGGCTGCAGGTCGAGTCGCTTCCAGTTTTGCGCGTTGCTTTTGCGTTTCCTGAAGCTGATCGATTGCGCGATGATAGGCGCGTTCAATGGTCGTCATGTAGCGGCTAATGCGATCGAACGCGGCAGGTTCGTTATTCATTGCTGTGGCAGGCTCGGAGCCCCACATGTTGAAGTTTTCGGCTTCGATGGCGCGGGCTCTTTGCAGCCGCCAGAAATTTTGAGCGATCTCTTCGACGAGAATGGCCTCGGCGGCATTGGCGGGCTGGTAAGCGTCGATCAGGTCGCGGAGAAGCGCCTCATATCGCTTGGGATCTTCGCCATCGACAACAACCTGCTTTCCGGAAAGGCCGTGGCGGGTGGCGTTATACCGAGATTGCTGCTTTCCTTCGATTGTTTGTGGTCCGGTGGAGCGTTGCGCATTCGCGCGATTGGCGGCGATCTTTCGGGCTGACGACATGATGGTCCTTGGTGTTTAAAAATGCAAAGGCGCTCTCCCTTGCGGGGAAGAGCGCCTTTGATTCGGTTGTACCACGATGACTCGGGGTTTCAGCCAAGGAAAAATTCTAAAGTACTGATTTCCGGGTGAATAGAGTCGCGCGAGTTGTGTTAACGACTTGCAGGATCGGCCAAACTGGGGTTGATTTCTGTGCAGCGTGCGAGGCCGCCCTCTTTACTAATTGGCGATTGCATGGTTCTCTGCCGGCTGACAGAGGTGGTAGCGCCAGTGCAGACGAGCCAGTGGACAAAATCGATACAACGGGAAGACAAGTCGCTAGGTGGCTTGGCTACGTCGGGGCCGGACCCTTGTGGCTAAAAACCTTTCGTTTGGCGGACCTGATCGTCTCCTCGCTTCGATACGGGAAACCGAGCTTCGAGCTTTACGTTTTGAGGGCTCGGGTCGTGATGTGCGGGATAGTTCCGAACTGTGAAGGCGGGCTTAGTTTGCCGGGCGGAGGATTGGCCGTTGGCCGAAACGATCCCGGAGGCGCGCTGGAAGCCCACCCTACTCTAAAGCGGGACGCGCATTCTTCACTTTTGGTATCGCGCACCCTGTAGCGCCCACTGAGTTCACGCACTGAATCTTTGTGGAACACTTTGCCAGCAGCGACTTCGATTTCCCCGCGCGTTGTGGACGATGGGCACGTGTCCAGACTTTACGCCTGCTTCAAAAATTGCGGCGGCATCATAGTCCGTGTCCATCCAATCGTAGAGCAAAGTGACGCGCGTGCACATTGGCGCTGGTAAGAATCACGGTAAGCGGAGATCGTTCTCGTCCCACTACCGCAGTCGAATCCCGAGAGATATGTCCGATTAACCGAGCTTTCTGCGTGGCCAGAATCAGCGCCTCGTGCAGTTTCTGTGGCAGTTCGCTGACGGCAAACGTTGCGAATGCTCGAGAAAAGGTTGATTCACGCGGTAGTTCGTGCGAGCCCTCCCCGGTGTGATCGTAAGGTGGCTTCTAGGACATGTCGCCTCAGACTCCTAACAAAACGATCTTGGAAGTGCGCTAGGCCCGACGAGGCGGTCCGAACCAAGTGGTTAGCGCGTCAGCGAGCCCCGGCTGGGTTAGGTCTCCCACCCAGGCCACATATCCGTCGGGCCGAATCAACACGGCGGTGGGAGCAGTGACCGCCCCGATTACCGGAAGCTCCCAGGCGCCAACATATTTGGCGTCGATCCACTGAACCCGATCTGTCCATGGAGTGACATCAAAGCCGCCGGGCTCGCCGAGGTTGAGAAGCACGGGCCGGGCATCGCGCAGCAGCGTGAAAGCCCGAAGTGGGCCGTTGGCGGTGACCAGGTCCAGATCGGGCATGCGGCGTCCGAGCAGCGAGTGCCCCGCGCCGAGGTCGTAATGAATATCCAGACCGGACATCTCCGCGGCGAGTCGTTTGCGGGGCTCGTCCATGCTCAGAATCTCGGAAACGATGTCCGCCAGGGCCTTGGCGCGATCGTCCGGACGACGAAGCGTAACCTGTGCCATCGTGTTGCGCAATGCGCGGGCGCCGACAGGGTGGCGCTCGGCGTGATAGGTATCGAGGAGGCTTTCTGGTGATGTCCGCTTGACCACCTGGGCCAGCTTCCATCCCAAATTCACCGCATCCTGCACACCGATGTTAAGGCCCTGTCCACCCACCAGGGGATGCACGTGCGCGGCGTCGCCGGCCAGCAGGACCCGTCTGTCGCGGTAAGCGGCGGCTTGGCGAGTCATGTCAGTGAACCTGGAGATCCAGGTGGGACTGTGGATCCCGTAATCGGTTCCATAGACGGCGATGAGCGCCTCGCTGACATCGCGCAGGGTCGGTTCGGCGCCAGGTCCCACTCGCTGTTCGGTCAGCACCATGCGCACCCGCTTTCCATCCTCCAACTTTCCGACCGCATGCGTGCCAAGGGCGTCGTGGCGGAAACCCCATGCCGGCTCCTCGGACGTCTCCGCCTCGGCGATTAACCAGCTCGTCGTCGGATCCCACCCGGCGAACTCGATACCGGCTGCTTTACGGATCACACTGCGTCCTCCGTCGCACCCGACGAGATAATCCGCCCGCAGAGAGGCGCCGTCGGAAAGCTCGACGTTGACGCCGGTGTCGTCCTGCGCGAAGCCCGTCACTTCACGTTCGCGATGGATCGGCACCGCCAGCTCGCCGACCCAGTCGGCCAGGATGCGCTCGATGTGCTTCTGCCACAGCCCGAGCACGTAGTTGTGCCGGGTGGGAAAGTCGCTGATGTCCAGAGGGACGTGGAAGTGCACGACCTTATGCAACTGTCCCTGCGAGAGGAACCGGTCGGCGATTCCACGCTGATCGAGCACCTCGATGGTGCGTGAGTGCAGACCGCCAGCGCGTGAGCCGACGAGCTCCGGGCTGGCGCGCCGCTCGACGATGGCGACGTCAACCCCCGCTAATGCCAGCTCGCCCGCCAGCATCAGCCCGGTTGGACCTCCTCCCGCAATCACGACCGCATGTTCCGTCATGCCGACTCCGGAGACACGCACTGGGCGTCGTTAGAAACAATTCTGAGGGCTTCGTTGTATCGTGCCCGCCGCACATTGCGTTAGAGACGTTCCCAGTGAACTCTGCCGTAGACGATTTTCACGTCATTGTTCGCCAGGTCGACTTCCCCCGCCCACATGCGCCGGTGACAGTCCGTGAATTCGGGCACGCTCGCACTCCAATCGATTGGCTTGCCTGCGGAACCCAGGAAAGAAAAGCCATTGTGTAGAACAAGTGGGCGATCTGCTGCATGAGATGGAATCGGGCGAGTTGGTACTGATTGGGCGCGGCTCCAAAATATTGCTGACGATAAATCGATTCCTCTTCGTCGTTCGTGACGACGTGATTGGCAACCACCGCGAGGTCGGCATAGCGATCGTTCAGGAAAGCTGCTTCCCAGTCCACTAGCCAGACGCGTTGTTCGTCGAAGAGAATATTGTCCGGCTTGAACAAGTCATTGTGACTTGACACCATCTCCGCATCGTCATGCGGGTAAACTCCGGCCACTTCCGCAAACCGGGCAAAGAACTCCTCGCTTTCGGCTTTGGGGAGTATGTTCGCGGCACGAAACTTCTGGAGCCAGTTGTCCCGTGCAGGCCCTTTATTGATCAGGAACGTGCATGAGGTGTTGAAAGAAGCTCTTGCGAACGGCGGTAAGGTATGTAGTTTCCGCAACAAAGCGGGTAACCGGACCAGCGCCCCTGATGGCTGACGGGGTTCGGTTTTCACAAAATTCGTGACGGAGATTGTGTCTCCCTCGTTGGTGTACAACACTCGTGGCGCTACGCCTGCTTCAGCAGCCGCCTTCATGCTTGTGTAGTGGCGCGTCGGATCTTCGGTCCGCGTGATGATCTTGAGTAAGTATGGCGATCCGCGCACGATGATGCGATAGACGAGTGACGAGGTATGACCACTCGTAATCCTGGAGATGTCTTCGAACTCGGTTACTTGGAAAACCTCGCGTAGACCACGTCTCACGGCCTCGCTCTTTTCTTCCGGAATCATGAAGTCCTCCCTTGGGAATGGAATTAAGGGGCTGCGTAGAAACTGCAGTTCCAGTTGCAGAGTTTCCCCGCACAGGCGTGCTTCTCCGGGTGCCCTGCGCCGGGCAGGGCTATCAATGCTTCTTGAATGGGAATTGGTGTTTCTTTATGTCGATGCTAACTGAATGCGGAATTGAAATCTAGTCTACTTTTTGATCATTTAAATTGCTATTCTGGAATTAGGACAGGCCAACATGGCGGATAGAAATCCGACAAGGTGGCTGCTTTTTTTTCCTTTCCAACTCAGCGTTTTCGCGCAACTCGGATGTGAGATGCTGGGGGCATTGTGCGCATTCGCCCACCGGGGCCACACGGACTTCTCAATACAATGTTCTCGATATGGATGAAATGCGCACTGCTTACGATGAGGTTTACGTCTACTCGATGGGCCGGCCCGGCTTTATTCTGCAACATGTAGCGGACGCGTTCGCCGTCCAGAACGCAGACCACAACACCAAGCCGATTGCAGTTGTGTTCGGTTTAGTGGGCCTTTACCTCCATGTCGAGAAGCACCTTTCGGGTCATGAGGTGCAGAAATTACATATGAAACTTGGGCGTAGGAAACGAGACTGGCCGAGCGTGTACCTGCCTGAGGATCGGGGCAGCGTTACGGTTGCCCATGTGCTCGCGGCACCCGCCGGTCCCGAGCGTGACAACGCAATCGACGACTGGTGTCGATCCGTGTGGACTGCCTTCGGCGACAATCGCGACACGATTGTCTTGCTCTTGCGAGAGTACAACTTCGAATAGCGTCAGGAGTGTGAGCACAAAGTCACGATGCCGAGAGTCATTCTTTCGTGAAAGAACGCGTTGGCAATGGTTCAAGGCGTTAGGGTGAAATTCCAGGGAGCCCCATCGGTCGCGTTGATGGCTGTCCTCCCGATGTGCGCGTGTGCCAAAAAGAGCTGACCGACATACCGGCAAGTCAACCGAGTGTCAGCAGTTTTTAGTGAGCACAAATCCCTGGCGGCCGTGATCGCAAAATCCGCTATTGTCTACGATTGCCAGCAGCGCGGGAACACGCAGACTTCCTTGAAGTCCGTTCTCCGGCGCCGACAATCACTTAGCGGGGAGATCTTCGATCAAGCTCGCCGGACCGCACGGGCGTCAGCGCGCTGCTCAGCAGCGCCTCGGCAACAAGCTCCGGATCCGCTATCGGAGCACAATGGTTCGAAGCAAGCTCTCGGATGTCCGACCGCTTGTCGGCGCGAAGCCGTTCCACGATGGGATCGTATATACGCGCCCACACTGAACCATCTGCGGGACAGTGAATAAAGGTCCGTGGGACAGCATCCCCGCCGGGGTTCTCCAGTCGAATTGGCTGACTGAAAGTCTTGATTGGTTGTGGCTTCGCTGCCAGTTTGGTCACGAACCACTGCCTCGCAGCGGCGTCGCGAATCCAGCTTCCAAGGAATGCTGCTATTTCTTCAGCGCTGCCCAGTGATGTCTTCCAACCTTCGGTCGACGACCGCGCGCTCTGTTCCATTTCTGCGCGGAATTCCGCGCCCGCAACGTCGAACTCAGACTCGCCGTCGCGTGGCACTTCGGCGTCTAAATAGATGACCCGGGCAATCCGCTCAGGCAGACGGTCGAGGCTCCGCTGACCACCTTTCCGCCGTAACTCCAGCCGACGAGCACTACCCGTTCAAGATCCTCGTGCAGAATGACATTAACGATGTCTGCGATATGCGTGTCCAGATCAACTTCAGGACCAGCGAGATGAATCCGCTCTCCAACACCGGAAGGTGTAGGAGTGAAGACTTCCTGGCCCGCACTCGCAGCAGGCTCGCCACATGTTTCCAAGCCCAACCGCTGGTGCATCCATCTCATAGACGATGCGGCCCGCCACAACGCAGCGTATCCCACCCGTAATTCCTGGACGCAAGCCACGAACCTAAAGCGCGCTGCCACAGGCGCGTCGAGTTCCGTTGCCGGAAACCACTGAAGTCGCACTTTTTGCAGCGTCGAAGAGGATCTCGAGCTCACGCCGTTTCAGTTCTTCCAGGTAACCCTTCGGCTCGAAATCCGGGTGGTAGACGGCTTATGTTTGATAAATGGCGAACGGTCGGAGCCTGTAATAAGCTCTCGTGAGAAGATACACGATGTTGCCGTCCGGGAGAGCGGGATTAGGGTCATCCGCTTCAATTCGATATCGTCCCAGACAAGGAAACAATTGGATCGCAGGTTTAAATCAGTGGCTGAACCCAGCTGGGCGATCTCGCACAAAGGCTTGATGCTGGCGCATGGGACGCCAGGATAGCGGACCTGTTTGTAGATCTTCGCTTAGGACATCCGCTAAGACGGTTACCCGGCGGTTCTCTGGCTCTCTTGAAAAACTAGTAAGCTGATCATGATATGAAACTCGTTGGCGGGCTGATCTGGCTGCTCTTCGCGATCACGAGCGCAATGCTACTCGCGCAAACGGCATCAATCCAGCCGTACAGTTTCACAGAGGTAGCGACACAGTTTGATGACGCTGGCCAGCCAAAGCCCGAGTACCAGATGGTCCATGCCGTGAACTCGGCGGGAGCCTCCGTTACGCAGGATGTTTCCCCGGGCGCCGGAGGCGCGCGCCAGATCATAAACAACGGTCTTCAAACGATCGTCGATCCCACCGAAGATCTGCAGTAACTGGACCGCTGGCAGGTCGCGAGCAGTCGTCCGCGTCCTGCATCGACCGGTATATTGTGACACCAGGCATGCGTTTCGAGCCCGGCGCCGCGCGCATCGCTGGAGTCACTGTTGACCGCATCATCTTCGAAACTCCTGAAGTGCAGATGCGAAGTGAAACGTTTCTGGCCCCGTCCCTCGGTTGTGTGGTTCTCGGTGGGAAGTCCTTCAAAGCTGGGCGACTCATCCGTCAGGTCGAAGTTGTGGATCTTCGACTCCGTGAGCCCGACTCCTCGCTGTTCGAGATTCCGTTTGGCTATACCTACACAAAGCTTGAACGAGAAATGAAGAAGTGAGCCGCCATCGGGGGCTTTCGAGAGTGCGTGCGCGTTCTGCTCGATGCTCAGAGCCATGTCCTGTGCGGGCGCAGGGACTATATCGGATCGCGTTCGCGGAGAATCGGTCTCATCTCGAGGCGCGTTAGAATCAACTCTCACACTCGTCATGCCCAGGCACAACATGTGTAAGCGGATCATTGGCTGCATCGCTTTCTTCTTATCTCCTTCGATTGCTCAGGAGGATGTTGTTCAGGTCTCTGCAATCGAGTCAATTCGGCGACAGGCGTTTGAGCGATCGCGAGTCATGCACTACGCCTGGTATCTCACGGACGTTCACGGTCCGCGGCTTACGGGCTCACCCGGACTTCAGGCGGCAACGACATGGGCTGAGTCTGAGTTGCAAGGGTTGGGGCTTAAGGTGAGACGCTCTAACGCCGGGCGGCTTCCTTGGGGTTGGCAGGTAACCCGGTTCGAAGGACAACTTCTACAGCCCCGGTATTCGACATTGATCGGAGTACCACTGGCCTGGGCTCCTGCAACGAAGGGAAAGATTTCAGGAACACCGATATACCTGCCGGTGCAAACTACGGCTGATTGCCGGGCACAAACAGCCAATCTCAACGGCAAAATCGTCCTTATGCGGCCGCCACGTAATCTTCAACCAGCAGATGCGCCCCTGTTCCGCCGATTGACGCCAGAAGAACTCGCCACCGAGGAAGCCGCTACCGGTGAAGAGACGCCGGATTCGGAGTGTATCTACGTCGTCCGCCCCCGCCCGGAACGAAGCCTCGAACGCAATCATCTGATTTCGCAGCACTGGCGGAAGCGCGTCGAATGCTAAACGCGTGTCTCAGTTCTTCGGGAGTAGCTCTTGCAATTTATCCCAGCACCTTCTCGGAAAGTGGTACTATCGCCGCACAGTGGGGAGGCGGAATAGAGGCCGATCATCCGGCGCCGCCGTCAGTCGCCCTTGCTATTGAACATTACAATCGCCTGCAACGTCTTTCGGAACACGGAATCCCTGCTCAGGTCGAGTTTGAAGTCACCGTTCAGACTCAGCCCGGTGTGGCTATCGAAAACCTTATCGCAGAATTGCCCGGTACTCATCCGGAAGAGATCGTGATGATAGGCGCACATGTCGATTCATGGCATGGAGGAACTGGGGCGACTGACAATGCCGCGGGCGCAGCTATCGCAATTGAAGCACTGCGGATCCTGAATGCACTTAACGTACCGTTACGACGCACCGTACGATTGGCGTTGTGGAGCGGTGAGGAACAGGGTGAGCTTGGATCAAAAGCTTTTGTCAACGCACTCCCAAAGGAAACGCATGGCATCGCAGTGTACATGAATCTTGATTCGGGCGCCGGGCGAATTCGGGGAGTATATACGTATGGCAATCGCGTCGCAATTCCGCTGTTTCGCAAATGGCTTGAACCCTGGCACAAACTAGGCGCTACCGCGGTCAGTGCACGAAGACTCGCCGGAAGCGATCACTCGGCATTTTCCGATGTCGGGATTCCTGTCCTCAGCTTCATTCAGGACCCTTTAGATTATGCATTGAGAACTTGGCACACTAGCATGGATGTGTTCGATCGTCTCCAGCCGGAAGATCTGAAGCAAGCTTCCGCTGTTACGGCTGCGATGTTGTTCCAGTTGGCTAATGGATCCGTTGCGATTCCAACGTCGGACGCACTGGCTGGTAATCGCTGACGCTCTCCGAAGAATCCCGTCCTCGAAAAATGTGTTGCTTCTCGTATGAATATCGGAGAACCGGCGAATGCGACGTATTCCAGCTATAGAGGCGTTACTCGTGGCGAAGCGTGATGTTCGGATCAATCCGTGTCGCCCGACCGGCGGGCCATCCCGCAGAGAGCAATGCGACTGCGGCAGTGAAAATACCGGCCAAAACAAAAATCAGCGGGTCATTCGGACGCAAGCCGAAAACCAAGCCTTGCATGAGCTTGGTTCCTGCCAAAGACAGGACAACTCCCACGGCGATTCCGATGACTAGAAGCAACAAGGATTCTGCGAGGGCGGTCCAAACGACGTCTCTTCTGCGTGCGCCCAGCGCCATACGAATCCCGAATTCAACGGTTCGGCGCACGACGCGATAGGAGACCAACCCATACACCCCTATGCAGGCAAGAAGCAAAGCGAGGCAAGCGAAGAAAGTCGTTACATGACTGAGCAGACGATCCCGTCTGATGGTTCGTTCGACTCGATCGGACAAAGTGGCTACCTCAATTACGGGCAAACCAGGCGCAACTTCCGCTATGAGTTTGCGTATCCGGAGAACGAACGCGCGAGGATCGCCTTCGGTGCGCACCTCGAGACTGCGGGCAAATTGCATGTCCTGGCTGAGCGGCCGGTAAGCCGCAGGCTGGGCTGGTTGTTTGGGGTTAACTGTTTTTGCGTCGGCGACCACGCCTACGATTTCAAATCCGGAATGCCCCGAACTGTAACCGTAGCGCATGCCTATTGGGTTGCGTTCTGCGAAGTAGCGGCGCGCGAACGATTCGTTGATAATCGCCACAGGAGCGCCTCCGGCGCTATCCCGTTCGTTGAAGTCCCGGCCACGAAGCAGCCGCATTCCCATGATCGTGAAGTATCCCGGCGAAATGAAGTTCTCCTTGGTCCCTGGCCGCTCTGACTTCACGGGGACATAGCCGGGCACATGGATTCCACTGCTTTGCTCGCCGCCGCCGACAAGACTTGAAACGGAGATGGCGGCGGCGCGAACACCCGGCTCCGATGCGACTCGTTCGACCAACTGAGCATACATCGCGGGCAGATTCCGAGGAGACAGCCCGGCCGACTGCGGATCGAGTACAGCGGTGATGACGTGTTCTCGATCGAAACCGAGGTCCGCCCGCATAAGATTCAACAGACTCTGTCCCAGCAGCGTAGCTCCTGTTACCAGGACGAACGAGAGGGCGATTTGGGAGACAATCAGGGCGCCTCCGAAGATCCGAGGTTTTCCGGGCGAAGAACCGGATGGCCCGGATTTTAAGGCGGAATTCAAATCGACGCCTGTACCTTGGAAGGCGGGAATGGCGCCGAACGCCAAGCCCGTTGTGAACGATAGAGCGGCGGCAAAACCGAGTATCCGCAAGTCGAGATCAAGAGTTACAGGAATCGATAAAATACGCGGCAGCAGCGGCATTGCCCAAACAGCCAGCAGCACGCCGAACAGACCGCCGATCGCGCTGAGCAGCAGGTTCTCTGTGAGAAGTTGACGCAACAACCGGGAGCGAGAGGCGCCGAGTGAAAGTCGAACCGCAAACTCCCGGCGGCGCGCGGTTCCTCTCGCCACGACGAGACTCGCGATGTTGGCGCAGGCTACTACAAGCAGAAGCGCCACCATGGTCAGGAGAACTTTCAATGGCTCGGCAAATCCGGAACGAAGATGATTGAATCCTCTTGCCCCGGATTCGAGCGCGAGCCGCCGATCACGGGGGAGCCCAATCTGTTTCGCTCCCAGGTCCTGCTCATGCTCGAATGATACGTTCAGCGCGGCCACGACACTCGCTTCGGTCGCAGGAGAAGCGACGCGAGCCAAGGCTCGCAACCAGTAAAGATTCTCCTGTGGCGGCCAAGGCTTGCTTGGGTCCCCGTTGTGCGACGCTACATTGTGAACATAGCGGACTTCGTGCTGCATCATTAAAGGGAGCCATAGGTCCGGCGACTCACCCAATGCGACGCCATAGAATCCCGGTTCGGCAACTCCGACAATTTTTACGACCGCTCCATTTATTACAAGGTCGCGACCGATAACCTGATCATCGGCTCCGAAACGTTTCACCCACGCCGAGTGGCTGAGAACCGCTACGGGGCTTGCTCCGGGATTTCGATTGTCATCTTCGTTGAGAACCCGGCCGATTGCGGCACGAACACCCAGAACACGGAAGTAATCACCCGATATCAACTGTTCAGAAACGGGTTCGAGTTCACCGTTGATCGACGTCATGTTGAAACGAGCGGTCTCAGATAGGGCAATTAGCTGCGCACCTGCAGGGGCAGCCTTCCGGAGGCGCTCGAAACCCGGCCACGACAGACTGGCAGGCCCTTGTTCGCGTGGATTGATCTCGTTCAGCAGGAACAACTGCTGCGGCTCGGCGAGAGGAAGAACTCTGAGGAGGACGGCGTCGAACAGCGCGAACATTGCCGTGTTTGCCCCAATTCCGAAAGCGAAGGTGAGAACCGCGACAAACGTGAAGCCTGAGTGCCGGCGCAGACCGCGGGTAGCATATCGAATGTCCTGGACGACCTGTTGCAGAGTAGTCCCCAACCGCACATCGCGCACTGCCTCTTTCACCTGATCGACGCATCCCAAGTGCAATCGAGCGATACGTTTCGCTTCCTGCTCGCTCAAGCCCTCGGCCATCTTTTGATCGACCAGCATGTCGATGTATGAGCGAAGCTCTTCATCGAGACCTTTCTCTTCTCGACGCCTGCGAAGAAGGTTCCGGAGGAGGACGAGGATGCGTGGCATGCCTTAGTCCTCTCTAACTGCGCGAGGTGGCTTCGATCGCAAAGTTGATTGCCGCTGAGACACGTTTCCACTCAGCCATTTCTTTGTCGATCTGGCGTCTGCCCGCAGCAGTCAGTTTGTAGAACTTCGCTTTGCGGCGGTTTTCAGATTCGCCCCACTCTGAAGTGAGCCAGCCCTTTTGTTCCAGCCGGTAGAGCGCCGGGAAAAGAGAGCCGGGCTTCACTTCGAATGTGTTGTTCGTGATCTGCCAGATCCGGTTAGCGATGCCGAGCCCGTGGTCCGGATTCAAAGTCAGCGCTCTCAAGATTAGAAGATCGAGCGTGCCCTTCAGCAAATCCGGTTTGGATTCAGGCAAGCCATACCTCCTACAGAACTTCTATAGGAGGTTACTTCATTCGAGCGAAATCGTCAATGGCTTTACGCGGAGGCGTTGGCCGGGCGTCGGCGAATCAATGCGATTGCGATTCCCAACACCGCTCCTCCGCAGAGCCCTATCACGGCGATGGTCGTGCGATTGGGGCTGATTGGATCTTGTGGCAGGGAAGGTGTCTCGATTACCTGCAAAGTGGAAGTTACTTTTCGAATCAGGTTTTCTTTGACGAAGCGGTCCAGAATGTCTGCGGTAACCAATTGTGCTTTCTGACGATCGCTGTGGATAAAGGATATTTCAATGGAGTTGGCCGGTTTGACTTGCACTCTGATATCCCGCCGCATCTGATCGACCACGTCTTCCAAGGGCTGGTCCGCACGTTCGCTCCGGTAAAGGTCATGCTTATCAATGATCTGCGTCAGAGCAGGCCGACTGAAAACAGATTTCGCCAGATCTAGGGTCGCATCGGCTTTCGAAGCGCCGGGTGAGTCGTGGTACTGAACTGTCATAGTCCCTGTAGCCACGAATCGGTCCGGCAGCGCGAAGGCGGTGATACCAGCAACGATGGTTCCTAATAGGCCGAAAGCCGTCGCGAATCTGAGCGTGCGCGAGTTGGCGAAATGCATTTGTAAAGCTCCTTTCAAAACATCGAAGACATCTTTCCAAGAAGGCGTGATGTCTTCGAGCAATGCGCCGAACTCGACTTCATACCGCCGGCGCCAAGCTGCCGGATAGAGTCTTGGCAGGAACGTTGTGACCCTTCTCATGTGTGTTTCAGACGGCGCTGCCCCACTTTTACGATTTGGTTCAGGCTGGCCAGTTGAGCTTGAAGGTGTTTCTGGCCTTCGGCAGTGAGGCGATACGGCTGGCGGCGTTCCTCAGTTCCCACAGGACGGATCCAACCCCGCTCCTCGAGGCGTGTGATGGCGCCATACAGGGTGCCGGGACCAAGACGTTCGCCGGCAAATGCCAGAACGTCTTCCATGATGGCGTAGCCGTGCTTGTCGCCCTCGGCCAGGCTTGCGAGTATCAGTAGGGCTGGATCAGACATTGTTATTACGTGACGCGTAGTATCGTGACACGTAATAGCGCAGCTGTCAAGCCCCGATCGGATATCGGTAAGGCGACCAGGAGAGAGTAATTTCCTTCAACACCGTTTTGGCCAATCTCAGCATCGGCGAAAGTCCGTAATAATGGTCGACGGAACGGCGTTCTCGTTCCTAAAGGTCGCTTCCGCGCGGTACAACGGGCTAAAATACCGGAAATGATGCCCGACAGATCAGGCGGGCCAGAGTGACGTTCCACGTCGCTGTCGATATCGCCGAAGGCATCGTCGGCTTTCAGAGCATTGACTTGTGGTCGCGACTGCTCACTTCGATAGCACACGTTGGCCAGGTTGGGACGTTTGCGTTAACAGAATGGCGAGGACAAGGTGTCGGGCATCAGTTGTGGAGCGTCACCGAATCGTTTGCTCGTCAGGCGGGTTATCTGAAACTAGCCATCCAGGTTCGGGCATCGAACACTGCCGCGCAGGCGTTTTATCAGCGCCTGGGTTTTCATGAATGCGGTCGTCTGACCCGTCAGGTGATCATTGACGGCTTCGAAAACGACGAGATACTAATGGAGTTCTTCTGCAATAACCGGTACCGACGCGCATGAATCATGTCTGACGACGTAGCGTTTGCCGATGGGCCACAGTTCTGTAGGACGACCCCACTGTCACGATTACCTCCACATGATTACCGCCTCATGGCGATCGGAGAGAATCTATCGCCACGATACCTTGATCTTCGACCTATCATGCCTTATGCTGAATGGTAGAAGCTTGAGGTATTATTTCTCTGCTATGGGATCGTGCAGAGACTGGAGCCGAGTTTTGATGAGGGCCACCGACTATGAAGCAGCTACTCAACTGGTTCCGGCGCGGAAATCTTGAGAGCAGCCTGGACCGCGAATTGCGGTACCACATCGACCGCCGTGTAAGCGACCTGATGTTGTCCGGTTTGTCGGAGCAGGAGCCCGAAGGCAGGCGAACTTGGAACTCGGCGGCGTCACACAGGTTCGGGAGGAAGTCCGCGACATTTGGCTGACGCAATGGCTGCGGGACTTCGTATACGACTTGCGCTTTTCGGCACGGTCCTTTCTCCGAAGTCCGTCGTTTACGGCAACGGCAGTGCTTTCGCTCGCACTCGGAATTGGAGCGACGACCGCCATCTACTCCCTGGTCGATCAGGTGATCCTGCACGCGCTTCCGATACGCGACCCCGAACGCCTTGTTCTCGTCGACTGGAAAGGGGATGGGGCAGGTGTAAACGCGTTCGGCAGCTATAACCTGATGCCGTACCCGTTCTGCCGCGACCTTCATCTGCAGGAGCAATTCTTCGAAGGTGTACTCTGCCGTGCTGCCACGACGGTAAACCTCTCAACGGGCGGAGAGCACAAACCGGCTGGCGCCGAAATCGTCTCCGGCACTTACTTCCCGGTCCTCGGAATCCGGCCGGCGCTGGGCAGGTTATTAACGATTGAGGATGATCAAACGCCCGGCACAAGTCCGGTGGTTGTGCTCTCGTTTGACTTCTGGAAGACGCAACTAGGGAGCGCAGCGGATGTGGTCGGCCGCAAGGTGCAGGTAAACCGGTACCCGATGACAGTCGTCGGCGTGGCAGCCCCGGAATTCCATGGCATCGATGTTGGTGAAGTTCCATCGCTTTGGATTCCTGCAGCGATGTCAGCGCAGGCCATTCCTGGCTTCGACGATATGCTCGACCGCCGCACGTTTTGGCTGCAGGTGCTGGGCCGGCTCAGGCCAGACGTCACGCTGGCTCTTGCTCAAGCAGGGCTCCAACCCTGGTTTAAGGCAATGCTGGATGAGGACACACGCCGCGCGGGATTCCCCCGAATCACGGCCGAACGGCGGAAGCGGTTTCTCGGCTCGACACTCGAACTCAGTCCGGCTTCTCAGGGTCATTCCGTTCTCCGGCGCCGCCTGTCTCAGCCACTCTGGGTTTTGTTGGCTGCCACGGCCGTGCTGTTGAGTTTGGCCTGCCTGAATGTCGCGGGTCTGTTTCTGGCGCGAGGATCGGCTCGCGATAGGGAGATCAGCACGCGATTGGCGCTAGGCGCTTCACGCTGGCGAATCGGACGGCAGCTTCTTGCCGACAGTTTTCTGATCGCGCTGGCTGGCGGTTCGCTTGGGGTGATGCTGGCCCCGCTGGCAATGCGGGCTCTCATCGCATTCTTACCTCATAACGCCGCGGGAAACGCCCTGCAATCCACAGTCGATACGCGCCTGTTGCTTTTTGCGTCGTTGGTAAGCGTGGTCACCGGTGTTCTGACCGGCTTTGCGCCAGCTCTGCAAGCCGGGCATGGATCGCTCATCTCGTCGCTCAGGGAGCGCGGCGGCACTGCATTCGGCGGCCTACGAATGCGAAAGGCGATTGTGACGGCCCAAATTGCATTCACGCTCATCCTTGTTATCGGAGCGGCTTTGTTTGTTCGAACCCTTGCCGGCTTGATGGCAAAAGGGCCGGGGTTTGACACATCCAGCCTGATCTCGCTCAGTATCGATCCCGTTCGAAACGGCTACTCTCGGTCCGAAGCAGCCCAGCTCATTCGCCGCATTCACGACGAAATCCGTGCTCCCGGCGGCACGCGTATGTCGGCAATTGCAGGCACCCCGCTACTGACCGGTGGAACAAGGAATAACCGCATGATTATCCAGGCCGGTGAGCGAATCGCCACGGATCGAGAGGTCCATGTCAATTCGGTCACCCCCGGTTCTTCGCGACCCTCGGAGCCAGAATCGTCGCCGGGCGCGATTTCGACGAACGTGACACGCTTCCTGCGAACGAGGGCGGACGGCGCGTGGCCGTTGTCAACGAGGCCTTTGTGAAACGATATTTCGGAGGGCGCAACCCTCTCGGCGCTTACATCGCTCAGGGGTCGGGACCAGATGTCAGGCCCGATATTGAAGTCATCGGCGTCATGGCGAATATCAGCTATCGTGGCGTTCGCGAGGAGTGGGAGCAAGCCTATTTTCCTATCGTCAGAGGGCAAGAAACTAGCGCGAACTTCTACGTAAGGGTTCAGGGAACGTCCGTAGGAGCCTTTCAATCGATTCGAAGGATCGTTCAGAACGCTGATCGGACATTGCCGATCACCAAACTTCCGGACGCTGGATGAACAGGTGAGCCGGTCATTGAACACAGAACGCATGTCGGCCACGCTCTCCACCACTTTCGGCGCACTGGCGTTGCTCCTCTCGCTTGTCGGCCTGTATGGCGTAATGTCTTTCGCGGTAACGCAGCGCACGCGCGAAATCGGTATACGGCTAGCTCTGGGGTCCACTCCCTTGGCGACAGTCTGGCTGGTGCTCCGTGATGCGCTGGTGATGATCACTGCTGGAATCGCTATCGCCTTGCCATGCGCCTGGGCGTTGGGTCGCCTGATTGAGTCGCAGCTATACGACGTGAAGCCGACAGACCCAGCTACAATCGCCGTTGCGGCATTGATCTTATGCTCAATGGCGCTGGGCGCCGCGCTCATTCCCGCCCACCGCGCGTCCAAGGTCAACCCAACCGATGCGCTGCGATTCGATTAACCGCGTCTGAAAGGGAATGGATACTATTGACCATGCGTTTCCTAGTGGGGCGTATGTCTATTCCTTTTTGCTCAGCGGCGCAACCGGTTTCTCGGGAAGGCTTACGTCAGGTTCGAACTGGCTCACATTCCTCACGTTTGCCGAACGTTATCTCGATGGCCACTAACCTCAGTTCGTGACTTGTTTCACGCAGAGATTGCGCCCATAGTCTCAGACCTATGCTCGAACCTCTGATCATGCATCTTGACTTTCTTTGCCGGTCCTCTCAACCCGGCAACGGCATTCCACCGACGGATCAGGTCATCAGCATCGACCTGCCGGTTGGACAAGGATTCAAGGCTAAGAATCTTGAAAAAGATGTACGGACGATTCAGGAGTCACTGAATAAGATCAAACCTCAACAGGGAGGACCCGTTGAGAAGCTCGATCTAGATGGAAAGTGCGGCCCGAAGACGAAGAAGGCGATTCATGATTTCCAGTTCAAGCAGTTTGGCTTCAAAGGCGCTGATGGAGTCATAGAACCCGGCAAACAAACTATCGAACGCATCAATCAGCTCTTGTTCTCAAACCTTCCGGTGGATCCAACTGTTCATGCGGACATCAAGATCAAGATGGTTTCGCATATGAACCTTGTGACTCGTTCGACTCACGCGGCGCAGGCTAACCTGATGGCGGCGATGGCTCCTCCGGGAGGATTGGATCTCGGGCGGACATCGGCGAACGATAGGCTCGACCGGCATTTTGCTCTTGGGAAACTTTCCCCTACGGCCCGAGACCAGTCGATCCGCAAAATACAAGAAGTCTTCACAATGTACTTGAATGTCTTGGTCATGCCGGGAGCGCTCGGCGCCGGAGCATTCGAGATGGATCCGACGGGCGATCCGCGCATTGCGTTCACTTTCGGGAATGGCTTCTTTCTGAAAGGTCAGGTTCATCCGACACGCAACATCCCGCTCGACCGGATTTTTTTGGGACGACGCGCCTTCTTCGCGCTGACCGATAGTGAATTGTGCGCGTTCATCATGCTTCACGAGATGGCGCACTTTGTCGGTCTGCCTGGAGGCCAACTGATTGGTGACAACGGCCGCGGCTGGTTCGATGACGACCCCATCAAGAACCTCAGCGCCGACCAAAGGCTTCACAACGCAGATTCCTATGCCACGTTCGCTGTCGAATGCCGCACAGGGAGCAGAAATAAGCCGCCATACGTGAAGGCCAGTACGACATCGCGATAAGTCGTAAACTTGCGGCAGGAGGAGAACGATGCGTGTTGCAGTGCTTCTTGCCGTCGCCTTGCTTCCTAATGACTTCGTTGCGCAAGATCGCACATCCGAGTCTGAGCGGTTAACGAGGACACTTCGCCTGAAAGGCATTGAAGGTCTGATCGAGGAAGCATGCCGGCCACAACGTGAGAAGTGGACGCAGATCATGAAGCGCTTGTCGCAGCCGGACGGCTTTCAACATTTCTCGGAAACGATGAAGTCCGCAGTGATGCCGGAATCGTGTGGGACTCTCATCTCGCAAAGGGGAAATGAACTTGTTCTCGGGATGTTAGATCGCGCCGTGCCGGACCTGACACTTCGGCTGGAAACTCCGGTTTCGCAGACGCTCGAGCCCGGCACGAGAGTGTTGTTCACGGGCGTTGCGAGGGATGTTATTTCGACGCCGCTCATGGTTATTATCGACGCGCTTCCGGACGTCAGATTTTTACCTCCAGAGCAGAAAGTGTTACCAGAGAGGGTCGGCAGGCGTCCCAGAAACGAATGTCCGACAACAGAACTCAGTCGTGGGTAGCGGAAGGGAGTTCCCTCCAGGTTGACTGCCCGGACACGGTACTCCACACGATCACGACGGCTGTACGTCACGGATTCAGACAATTCCGCCATGGCGGAATGGAGGTCGGGGGAATACTAGTCGGGTCGACGCATGGATCGGGAGTCCGCGTTGTTGATGCCCTCCCGATGACGATCGAGTATGGAAGAGGCCCGTTCTTCCTGTTGTCTGATGCCGAGCATGACTCGCTTGACCGCCTCATAGAGGAGACGACGAGTCAAGTGGCTCGCAGCGGGCTGGAAGTGGTTGGGTTTTACGAATCCCATACGCGGAGGGATATTTCGCTTGCCGAGGCGGATCTGGAAACCTACGACGGTCACTTTCCCGCTCCGCTAAAAATCTGCATCGTTCAGAAGCCCGAAAAAGAGAACGTTACGAGGACGGCCGTTTACATCAGGGACGAGGACGGATCGATCTTAGAAACGACATCGGCCGGATATTCCCTCATCGTGGAGGAGGCTGCTCCGATCGAGCCTGCCCCGATGATCGAGACGGAACCGGTCATTCCACAGCGGCATGCAGCGGTACCTGTCATTCCTGCGCCTGTCAGTGTTGCGGAGCCTGTTCCCGTAACCTTGCCCGTTGGCAGGGTGGAGTTTCCAGTCGAGCAATGGAGAACTCCGGGACCTGCACCGCAAGGGATCCTGGTTTCGAGAAGGAAGTGGATCTACGCGGGTGTCGCTGCTCTAGCGGCTGCAATTGCTGCGGCGATATGGGCGCCTCGCACTCCATCGCCTCCGCCGGTTCTACCGACTGTTGCTGCCCCGATTCCGCCGAGCACTCCAATCAATCCCACGCCGGCGCCTCCGCCTCCGGAAGAAGTTGCTGCAACAAAGCCCACCACCAAGGCAAAATCATCGCGAAAGGCTAAAGGAAGGTCTAGAAACCAGCGGACACGTCGGGCACGCTAGTCTTTACGACTTGCGAAAAGGCGCCGCAAGGACGGAGAACACTTTCTTGATTCCCCGCGGTTGAGGGGGTGGCGCAATTGACGGTACCCTTGCCACCAGCGACAGCGCAGCCGAACTATGAAGGGTCGCGGTTTGAACTGCCGGGGGGTGCACTTCAACCGGTTGTAAGAGCAGAGGTTGACTGGCAGAGGACTTGGCCGAGACTACATAAAATCTCGCTACTAGGGTCTTCTGGGCAGTCGGCTGAGTGGCATCGTTTTCCAACTGTCTGCGAATGCGCGCGCCTGTTTCGGGGACTCCTCCGCCAGCTTTCACGGCTTGTTGCGGCGTCGCTGCAGGAGGAAGAGCAGGTGGGACCGGACCTCCGAACTGCGACTGGTCCACTACGGGAACCATTTGCACGTTCGCCAAAAGTTGTGACTTCTCCGCGCGGCCAGAGACGTTCCAGATGAGACCAATAGCAGTAGCAATCGGAAGCAAGGCTGCCCAAGCATACCTCAAACGGGGCTTGGGTCCATTAATCACAATGGTGGCGTTCGCGGCGGGGATCAGGCCAGTTACTTCGGTTTCGCGGCTGTCGGAGGATGTGGTGACTGTTGATCGCGTCCTGTCAAGGTGGTCGTACTCGACTAAGGCGTCGCTGACACATTGGTCGCAGACCATCAGATGCTGTTTGATAACGTTGGCGATCGGCGCTGGCGCGTATCCGCGCAAATACAGCTTAAGCTCGCCACGATCTGGATGGGGCTGCATGACCGGTTCGTCCTCCTGTTCTTTAAATCTTACCGAACTTCGTGGGTATGGTAGCGATACCCTGCAAGCTCAAGTGTAGCTTTACCAACAGTATACGTCCAAACGAAATGCCACGATCATTTGGATTCACAAATACTATCGGCGTGCCGGTTGGCAATCTTCAATAAGGGAAAACCCTAGTTGTACTACAGCAAGGGGTTTTGGCCCGCCAGCGCGGACGAGGGGCTGTTCCAGAGCGAGTCGCGGCAGGAGCAGCTACTACAGTCCGCAAAAAACGTTACTAGACTTTAATGTTATTTGGAGTCGCATGCCATGTCAATAGATTTGGCGCGTCTTTTCTCCGGGTCGTCCCTTTGTTAACATTGATTTCGCTAACATTTCCTAACACGGTTAAGAGGCTGCCTAAATGCCAAGTACGACAGAGACAGTTGCCGTCAAGACCGACGAAGTACTGAGAGTTGGCAGCACTGACAAAATCGACCATCCCTCGAATCCCTTCTGGATCCGGGTAATCGGGTGGTATTTCGGGATTCTTTCCATCGTCACGTTGTTTGAGATTACGCGCACGTGGCCACGCAGCGGGGTTGCTTGCTCGACATCGGTAACGGCATGCACGTTAACCGTCAACCCGCCGGCCGCGACGCTGCGGGGCGGACAGACTCTGCGGTTTTACGCGACTCTCGGCTCTACCGGGACCGAAAATGTGACCTGGACCGCCTCCGCTGGAACGATCACGGCGGCAGGCGACTATGTGGCCCCCGCGATCGAAAAAGATCCCGTCATGGTGAAGGTGACGGCCAAGCACGCCGACACAGGGAAGACGGGCGAAGCTACTATTTTCGTCCGCAAGGATGGATCGCTGGTATTATCGCGAGCCGTGACAACCTTGCGTGCAAACGAGGAAGTCGACTTGTCCGCATCAGGCGCGGACACGGTTGCGTGGACCGAAGTAACGGGCGCCGACGGTTCCTTTGCCGACAAGAAGCCAGCAGCCTTGAAATACAAGGCGCCGGCCAAGATTTCCGACTCGCGCACCGTGGTGATTACGGCGCATGCTCCTGCGATTGGGTTTGCCAGCATGCGGGCCTTTCTGGAACCGGACGCGCAAAGCGATGGCCAGCCGTTATTCTGGCTTGCGCTGCTGTTCGGCTTGCTCGGAGGAATCGTTGGGTCGAGCCGGTCATATGTCGCGTTTGTTGGCTCGCAAAAGTTCTCGGGAACCTGGGGACCTTATTATTTGTCCCGGCCGGGATTCGCAGTTGCTCTTGCGCTCTTTGTTCACGCTGCTCACCGGGGTGGATTCCTCGGGAGTGGATCGGACAATCCTTACGTTGTAGCCTTCTTTTCCGGGATGGTGGGCTTGTTTTCCGACAGCGTGCTCGAGAGGATGAAACAGGCTCTTGATCACTTGATCGCATTCACTGATACCAGGCCGGACAAGATGCCCGGATCGAATGCGGGTGTTAAGACTGCGAATGTTGTGACAACGACCACGACGGCGAAGTTTGCCGGCAAAATCGGTCCGCTAACAATCAATAGAGACGGTAATCTAGTGATCACCGGCAGCGGTTTTGTGGATGAGACAGCAGTCTTCATAGATTCGGAGAAAGTGGCTAGCAAGTTCATAGATTCAACACGCATAGAGGCTGAGTTGGACTCAACGAAGCACACAGTCGGAAAAAAGTTGCAAGTCGTGCTCGTGGATCCCCAAGGTGGAAGGTCTGAATCCAAGCCATTTCCGGATGCCTAGGGGTCACAGCAACTCCGGCGTTTCTGTTCGATAATAGAAGCATCAGCCGAAACGCCGGCGAAGTTCCTAACGAAATGCTGCAGTTTCACCGTTTACACGTCTTTTTTCTGCTTGGCTCCGCCGCGGCATCCGTTGCCACTGCGGCAGTGGATTTCAACCGCGATATCCGACCGGTCTTGTCGGATAACTGCTTTCAGTGTCATGGCCCGGATGAAAAGCACCGCATGGCGGGGCTGCGGCTGGATACCAAGGAAGGCGCCTTTGCGCAGACTAAGAATGGCCAGTTGATCGTTCCGGGAGATCCGGCCAAGAGTCTCCTGTTGCAGCGAATGGCTCACGCGGAGAAGGCGCGCCGGATGCCTCCACCGATGGCCGGGAGGGAGGTCAGCGAGAAACAGATCGATGCAGTTCGACGGTGGATTCAAGAGGGAGCGAAGTGGGAAACGCATTGGGCCTTCAATGCCGCGAAGCGTCCGGAACTACCAGCGGTCAAGAACACGGGAGCCGTTCGCAATCCGATTGACAATTTTATCCAGGCGCGGCTCGAACGCGAGAATGTGACCCCTGCTTCCGAGGCGGATCGTCGAACGCTGCTGCGACGTCTGAGCTTCGATCTTACGGGACTTCCGCCGAGCCTGAAAGATGTCGAGGCGTTCGTTCAGGATAAGTCGTCTGATGCTTACGAAAAGCAGGTGGACCGTCTGCTTGCGTCACCGCGTCATGGCGAACGGATGGCGATGGACTGGCTGGATGTCGCTCGCTATGCCGATACGCATGGTTACCACATCGACAGTCATCGCGACATGTGGCCGTGGCGCGACTGGTTGATCAAAGCGTTCAACAGCAACATGCCGTTCGACAAGTTCACGACGCTGCAACTGGCCGGTGACCTTGTGCCAAACGCCGGTGTGGAAGGGAAGATCGCGAGCGGCTTCAATCGCAATCACATGATCAATTTTGAGGGCGGCGCGATCCCCGAGGAGTATCTGGTTGAGTATGTCGCGGACCGCGCGGAAACGACTGCCGGCACGTGGATGGGACTTACCGTGGGTTGCGCGCGATGCCATACGCACAAGTACGATCCGATCTCGCATAAAGAGTATTACCAGTTCTTCGCCTTCTTTAATAACGTCGAGGAGAAGGGTCTGGACGGCAGGACAGGGAACGCCAAGCCTTTATTGCAGTTGCCTACGGACGCGCAGAAGTTACGCGACGAGGAACTGGAGCCGGCGATTAAATCGCGTGAGGAAGCGCTCGAATCGAAAGAAGTAACCGGCGCGCTTGCGCAATGGCGCGCTACGTTGACGGGCAAATCCGTACCAATCGACCGTGAGGGCCTGTCCGCGCACTATGACTTCGATGGAAGTTTGAATGACATTTCGGGCAAGTACCAGCACGGCAGAACGTTGAAGGGCGACCCTGGTTTCGGACCGGGGCAGGTCAGCAAGGCAGTCAGTTTCGACGCGCAAACGCTGGTTACGTTGGGCAAGGTTGGGAGTCTGAAAGCGGATGCGCCGTTCACAATGGCGTTCTGGCTCAGGTACGGCGGAGCGAAGCAGCCGATGCCGGTCTTTGAAAAGATCGACTCCGCGCAAGGACGCCGGGGCTGGGAGATTTGGTTCGATGAGCCGATTCTAGTCGACATTCAGAAGCGCGCTGCGCGGATTAGCGTTCGACTCTCGTCGCAGTGGCCGTCGTCTGCTTTGGAACTCCGTACACGAGAGCGCATGACGCAGAACGAGTGGAATCACATTGCTGTGGTCTCGGACGGGAGCGGCAAAGCCGCCGGACTAGTTCTGTATATCAACGGACTGCCGGCGGCAACCGATGTTCTGTCCGACCGGCTCGCGGGACCAATTGTGAACGACGCTGAACTACTGATAGGAGCGAAAGAGCCGGAGGCCAAACCGTTCACTGGCGGCCTTGACGATCTGAGGTTTTATGCCCGTACGCTGTCGGCGAAAGAGATTCGCCCTACGGCCGTCGATTATCCGATCCATGCGCTTTTATCCGGCGTGGGGGGACAGCCCTCAAAAGCCGATGAGAAGCGCCTGACCGACTTCTACTTGCGCTACATCGCTCCCGAGGCGACGAAGCAGCAATACGCCGAATTGCGTGACCTGCGTGAGCAGAACACACGGCTTCAAAAAGAAATCGTCACGACGATGACGATGAATGAGCTTGAGAAGCCTCGCGAGACTTTTGTGCTGGCTCGGGGAGATTACCGAAATCAGACGGACAAGGTGGAGCCGGGAACGCCCGCTGTGCTGCCGCCGCTACCGAAGACGGAAGGCCGGGCAAACCGTTTGACTCTGGCGCGTTGGCTTGTCGATCCGGCTCATCCCTTGACGGCGCGTGTCGCCGTCAATCGCTACTGGCAGATGTATTTCGGGACGGGACTGGTCAAGACGGCTGAGAACTTCGGATCGCAAGGAGAGCCGCCGTCGCACCCTGAACTGCTCGACTGGCTTGCGACGGAGTTTGTTCGAACGGGCTGGGATGTGAAAGCGATGCAGCGCCTGATCGTGACGTCAGCCGCGTATCGCCGAGCTTCGCCTGTTACACCTCAGCTTCTCGAGAAAGATCCTGAAAACCGGCTCCTGGCGCGTGGACCGCGCTATCGTCTGCCGGCCGAGATGGTCCGCGATAACGCCCTGGCGGTGAGTGGCCTTCTGAATAACGATATCGGTGGTAAGAGTGTCTTTCCGTATCAGCCAGCAGGTCTTTGGGAGGAATTGGCATTCGGAGACGGCTTCACGATGCAGACTTACGTGCAGAGTCATGGGAAGGATTTGTATCGGCGAAGCATGTACACCTTCTGGAAGCGCACGACGCCACCGGCACAAATGGTAACTTTCGACGCGCCGGATCGCGAGAAGTGTACAGCGCGCCGCACCATCACAAATACACCACTGCAAGCGCTGGTGACCTTGAACGATCCGACGTACATGGAAGCCTCTCGCGCACTGGCCGAGCGTGTCCTGAAGGAAGCAGGCCGCAATCCCGATCGTCGAGCTGCTCTGGCCTTCCAACTAGCGACTGCTCGACAAGCTACCAAATCCGAGGTTGCAATTTTGATGCGTCTCGCAAAGGAACAAGCGATCCATTTTCGCGGCGCTCCCAAGGAGACTGCGGCATTGCTGACCAACGGAGAATCGCCTTACGACAAGTCGTTGGAGCCGGCGGATCTTGCCGCTTGGACTATGGTTGCCAGCACGCTTCTGAATCTGGATGAAACGATTTCAAAGGAATAACGAAAGTGAATTTTGAGAACGAGCTCGATTGCACACGCCGCCACTTCTTCAGTCGTTCGGCCACAGGAATCGGCATTGCGGCGCTCGCGTCGCTGGTTCAACGATCCGGTTTTGCCTCGCCCGGAGTCGTCGGACAGCCTCACTTTCCACCGACGGCGAAGCGGATCATCCTACTCCATCAATCCGGCGGACCGTCACAACTCGATCTCTTCGATTACAAACCAGGGCTTGAGAAGCGTCGCGGCATCGAATTGCCGGACTCGATTCGCATGGGGCAGCGGATCACCGGTATGACGTCAGGGCAGGGAACACTGCCTGTCGCTCCGTCGATTTTTAAATTCAAGCAACACGGCAAGGCGGGAACCTGGGTCAGCGAGCTGCTGCCGCATACAGCCAAGATCATCGACGACCTGACGGTGATCAAGACTGTTCATACGGACGCCATCAACCATGACCCGGCGATCACGTTTTTCCAAACGGGCTCACAACAACCGGGACGACCGAGCATGGGCGCATGGGCCAGCTATGGTCTCGGCACGGCGAACGATAATCTGCCTGCTTTTGTCGTTCTGTTGTCCCAGGCGCATGCCATCAACACGGACCAGCCGCTGTTCTCGCGTCTGTGGTCAAACGGTTTTTTGCCGTCGAGTCATCAAGGTGTACGATTCCGGTCAGGCAGCGATCCCGTACTTTATCTCGAAGATGCGCCAGGTGTCTCACGATCGACGAGACGGCGCATGCTTGATAGTGTTGCCGAACTGAATCGCAAACACGCCGAGCAGTATGGAGATCCCGAGATCCAGACGCGCATCCGGCAGTACGAGATGGCGTACCGCATGCAAACTTCTGTTCCCGACCTGATGGACCTGTCGAAGGAGCCGGAGAGCACATTCGAGATGTACGGACCGGAGTCGCGCAAACCCGGCAGCTATGCCGCCAATTGTCTTCTCGCGCGCCGTCTGGCCGAACGAAACGTTCGCTTCATCCAGCTTTACCATCGCGGTTGGGACCAGCACAACGACCTTCCGCGTGATCTTGCATTACAGTGCGGCGGCACCGATCAGCCGACTGCTGCGCTGGTGGCAGATTTGAAACAACGGGGCTTGCTCGATGACACGCTTGTCATCTGGGGCGGAGAATTCGGCCGCACCGTGTACAGCCAAGGCAAGCTCACGGAAGCCAACTACGGTCGCGATCATCATCCCCGTTGCTTCACGATGTGGATGGCCGGTGGAGGCATGAAACCAGGCGCAGTCCTCGGTGAGACCGATGATTTTGGATACAACGTTGTCACCGATCCGGTCCATGTTCACGATCTGCAGGCGACTATTCTGCACTGCCTGGGCATCGACCATACGAAGCTCACCTTCCTCTTCCAGGGTCGGCGCTTCCGTCTGACGGACGTCTCGGGCTCGCTTGTGAAGTCGGTTCTCGCTTAAATTATCGAAGCGTTCTAGCGCTTCATGTAAAGATGTCAATCATGCATCCGAACATGCTTGGCGCATACGGGGACTGGGCTGCGAAGTCAATGCAGGACCCGCCGAGGCTCAGCTTCCGGCAACCGATGTTTACGAACGTCGATTCCTGGCGAGCGGTCGCACGCGCGCGATTCCGTGAATCTTTGATGGGACCGGGCGGCGCGGCAACGCCGGTACCAGTGGTTCAACACAAGCTCGAGTTCGATGGGCTGGCGATTGAACATCTGCAGTGGCAATTGCCTTATGGACCGCCGACGGAAGCCTTGGTGCTGAAGCCGATTGGAGCGACGGGCAAGCTTCCGGGCATTGTCGGGCTACACGATCACGGCGGCAACAAGTACTTCGGTCTGCGGAAGATCACCAAGATATCGAAGGATCAGCATCCGGCCATGATCCGGCATCAAGAGCGCTATTACGAGAAGATGGCGTGGGCAAACGAGCTCGCCAGACGCGGCTATGTCGTGCTGGTGCACGATACGTTCACGTTCGGCAGCAGGCGCATGCGTCTGGCGGATGTACCAGCCAATATCCGTAACAACATGGTGGAAGCGAATCCGGAAGCTGATGAGGAGATCGAACAGTACAATCGGTTCGCGGGCGGTCATGAACATCTGATCGCAAAGAGTCTGTTCAGCGCAGGTCTGACATGGCCTGGAGTCTTTGTGTTCGATGATCGGCGTGCCCTCGATTACCTGGTCTCGCGTCCCGATGTTGACGCGACACGAGTCGGGTGCGCCGGATTGTCGGGGGGCGGCTTACGAACCGTTATGTTGACGGGAGCCGATGAACGCATTCGCTGTTCCTGCTGCGTCGGCATGATGACGACCTGGCGGGACTATGTGCTGGACAAGTCGTACACGCACACGTGGATGTGCTACGTGCCGGGCTTGCCTCGTGATCTCGATTACCCGGAAATCCTTGGACTCTCGGCGCCGAATCCTGTGCTGGTTTTGAATAACCGACAGGATGCGCTGTTCACGCTGCCGGAGATGGAGCGCGCGGATCGAATGCTCACGGAGGTCTACAAGAAAGCCGGAGCTTCGGACCGCTATCGCGCGAGCTTCTACGATGGCCCGCATAAGTTCGACCAGGCGATGCAGAAAGAAGCGTTCGCCTGGTTCGATCGCTGGCTGAAAGCCTAGAAGGAGGGATCGAGAAGCTCGGGTTGCTGACGGGCTTCGCCACTACGCACTAACGCAAGGCGGGCGCTGAGTGGTCCAATTAACTCGAAGATCACGACTGAAGCGAGCACGATTGTGTTCACCACTGGCGCGAGGTTTGGAAAGCGTTGTCCGATGGCGATTGTCAAACCGATGGCGAGGCCAGCTTGGGACAACATAAACGCCGCTACACAACTATTCGCTTGGCAAAAGTTGGATCGTTTGATGTTGAATCTCGAAGAGACGATCGACCCCGGCCGGATCACTGCGCGCTAGTAATGTAACGATCTGGTCTCGCTGGTCGAGCAACTTACTAAGTTGCGTTCGCCGATCTGAATTGCCTGCATCGACGGTCTCTACCCGCGTCTTCAGGGACGTGAAAAACTCGCTTGCGAATTGCCTAGATTTCTCGTACTCGCCTCGTTTGCCGTAAAGTGTTGCTGCGGCGATTTGGTTCTTCAGCGCAGCGGTTCTCAGATCTATGGTTGCCTTGTCCGCCGCTGAACCCCGGCTGTACGCAAGCATCCACATGGGAATGAGACCCAGGAGAAAGGCGATCAGCAGCGCGATTATCCGTGATTTCCAGTTCGTGGTGGACCCTACATGTGGCGTCGTTGTCATTCGTCCCTCGTCATTTCGATCTTATCCCGCTTTAACGCGTTGCGGCTCGACAAGATGTAGTAACAATTCCAAGGCTTCTCGCAGAGATCTGCACCGGCGGAGTTCGTGCTGCTCGATTTGATCGGGGCCAGTTGAGGATGCATCCAGCATGCCGCGGCGGTCAAGTATCTGGATTCCTGCCTGCTTGGTGCGCTGTCGAACGGAGGGCTGACAACCTTTGAGCGTGGCAATGGCCAGCCGATAGGGAAGCGCGCAGATACGCTGATGATCGGCTTCCATCCTGACTGCCGACCGAAGGGTGTCTTCGCCGCATTCCTCGGTCTCGACACGCACGAGAACGACAGCCCGGTCCGATACAGCAATGAAGGAAGCGCCTGTCCAGCAGCCTCGCGGTAACACGATGGTTTTGAACCCGCGGACACCGAAGTCCGCCGCAGCAAGAGTCTCGATGTGGCTGCGGGTCACTAGCGGCCGGTCGCGTTTTGTTAGCTGCGGGTACCAGGCGGTTGTGGGTCGAGTGGGTCGAAGGCGGACAGCTAAGTTCTCCCTCGAAGAACAGAATTCAGCTTCTCGAATTCCTATGCGTCCTATGTGCGGACGAATCTCAGCCGGGGCTTCCCGGGCTATCTGCGCGTCATCGAGGACGATGTGCTGCCAACGGCCTTCTTTCGTGAGGACTAGTGTTCTTCGCGGCGCGTTGCCGGCGCCATCGCAACCGGGAAGATGACCTCATTGTCTCTGAGCCAGCCCGTTGTCGTCGAACAAGTCTCCGAGGCATAGGCCGATAGGAACGCGAGGCCGATCCAGCGATGTTCGTCTGATCGAGCGCCTCTGTCGATCAGTTCGAGTAACTCATACGAAGCGTCGTCGAGCAGGAATGTTTCCTTGTGTGCGACACGACGCACATACCGGCCGTTCCGCTCTATGCTCACTTCGATGCCGCCGAGATAGAAGCGTGTCTCCCAGTCTTCTCGATCCACGTTCCCGGAAAGCCGAAATGGACTCCACCGACTCCAAAGCGTGGGAAGTGAATATTGTTCGCGATCCAGGCGTCCAAACCGATCCCAAGGGATCGAGATCTCATAGGAATCGGTTGTTGCGACTCCGGTGTCGATCAGATGACCTAATTGAAACTTTAGCTGCCAGGCTTCAGTAGAATCGAGCCACTCGCGGGACCACTCAGAGGGATGAGCTAAGCGCGTACCTATGATCCGCCACCGATCAGCGCAAGCTTTCACGGTCAGCGGACCCAAACTGCCCAGGTGAAACGGCCTCACTGCGAGTTGCCTTCTGCAACGAATCGGCCACTGTATTGGCAAGCTCGGGGCGGAGCCGAATCTTGAAAACGACGCGCCGGTTGCGGACGCTTGCCGGGTTAGCGGGATCGGCGGGTTCTTCCTCACCTCGACCGTTTGCGGATAGCGTCTTGAGGAAACAATCGCGAAGGACTGGAAACTTTCCGAGCTCGGACAGGCTGCCGGATACGATTGCCATCGAGCGCTGCTGGCGGACCGTCAGGTTCTTTTGCTTGTTCACTTCGAACGTGCTGTTCTGCCGGCGCGTCTGATCCGAATGACCCTCAACGACAACGTTGTCGATGTTGGGCGCACTTGCTCGCTGCATAGGATGTTCGCCCAATCGGGAATTGTCCTGACTAGGAACTGTTGTCCCTCCGGTTTGAGCGTGTAGTCCTGAGTATTGAAACTGATGAGCGTGTTGGGAATCTCAACGACAACAGTGTTCGGGTCGTCTTTGGCGCACCTGACTGTGGGTCTGTCACCCGGGTACGATTGCACGCTCGATTGAATGCGCTTTTCGAGGTCGGCAGCGGCCGCGGCTCTCCATCCGCCTTGATTATTCAATCGAGAAACGAGCAGTAGAACGAAGATGACTATGAGAGATGTCATCAAATCTGTGAGCGAACTCGAAAGATGATCGCCGGGACGCGACTGTTTCATACGTCATCAGTCACTGTTGCTTGGAGCGAACTGGCAATTCGATCCGACTCCGCGACCCGGTCTCGAATTTCATCTAGCGCGCCGGCAAGCCTGGTTTCAACTGAGTCCACAAGTTCATTCGCCAGTATTCCGGAGACGGCGGGAAGAATTTGCGTGCGCCGCGCTAACCACTCGCTCTGCCATCTCTGTATAGAAGCGCTCAAGCAGCTCCGTGCGACGAGCCGCCAATTCATGCACGTCGAGCTGGACTCGGAAGGCGCTCAGAACAGGAATGCTTTCAGGCGCGGTACGGATGAGGTCGTCATAGGCAGATCGCAGGCGCCGCTCAGTTGCTTTTTCAAATAAAGTGAATGTGACGGCGAGTAGTAGAGCAACAATCGAAGATAAGAACTTACCCGCCAGGCCGTTGATCAGGCCGCCGATACCTTCGACGATCTCAGCTCCTCCTCGCAAATGCACGTTGACTCCTTCGAGCGCGAGAAGCAACGAATGTGGTCATCAATCCCAGCGCCGTAAGGATGGATGGAACGGTCTGGTGGAATGAAGAATGATAGCCGCTGTCGACGACCACGTTTTCAGAGAACAGTTCAGTTGTGGGACGAACCGAGAACCATCCAGTCGCCTCGCCCGTTCCGCGGTAGGGCTCGAGGGATAACTCGACTTCGGCCGCTTTGCTGATAGCGCGCAAACCGATCACTCAGCCGCACCACAATTTCGGGATGGCTGCTATAGAGATCGCGCGACTCGGCCGGATCGGCCTCGAGATCGAATAACTGCCCGGCTGGAGATCCCGCGCCGGCTTCTTCCCTGACCGGCTTCGAAGATCCGCCTGATCCGCGACCAAGAATGAGCTTCCATCTCCCTTGACGAATGGCGAACATGCCGTCCATCGAGTGATGCACGATTGCATCGCGCACGCCCTTGGCCGTGGTTCCCTTTAGCGCCGGCAAGAGGCTATAGCTGTCTTCGCCTGCGTTGGCCAGCAGCGCCGCAACGACAATGTCTGCCACCGTTGCCATTAAGTCGGTTAGGCATCCGAGTTGATTGGAGATACTGGCAGCCTTAACTTTGCCGGGCCAGCGAGCGATGAATGGGATTCGATGGCCGCCTTCATAGATATCGCGCTTCAAACCGCGCCAATCGGCATTCGAGCGATGAGGGAAACGAGCCTTGTCTTCCGGTGTCCAGTCGGCGCCATTGTCGCTGGTGAAGATGATCAGCGTGTTGTTCCCGAGCCCGGCTGCGTCGACGGCCCGGACGATGGAGCCAAGCGCCGCATCGGTCTGCGCGACGAAATCGCCATAGTCGCCCGCCTTTGACTTTCCCTGGAACGCCGCCGAGGGGAGCCACGGCGTATGCGGAGACGTAAGGGCGATGTACGCGAAGAACGGCTTCGTGGGAGTCGCGGCGCGATCACGAATGTATTCGGTCGCGCGTTTGGTGATCTCAGGCAGAACCTGGTCGAAATCGAAGGCAGGCGCCATTGGACCCGGCCGCCAGAAAACGCCTCGCGGTTTGTTCCTGCCTTCTGTTTGCGCGGTCGGCTGTTCGACGACTTTGTCGTTCTCAATATAAACGTAAGGGTCCATGTCGAGCGAGGCAGGAATTCCGAAGTACGTGTCGAATCCGTGATCGATGGGGCTCGGCTTGAGAGGTTTGCTGTAATCCGTTTTCTCGCCGCTGCCGAGTCCGAGGTGCCACTTTCCGAACCCGGCGGTGTGATAGCCGCGCGATTTCAATAGCGACGCAACCGTCATCCGGCCGGATTCGATGAGATTGGTGTCGTACCCCCAAAGCACTCCGTTCTTCAGCCTCGTCCGCCAGCAATACCGCCCGGTGAGGATGCCGTAACGGGTGGGCGTGCATACGGCCGACGGCGAGTGCATGTCCAGAAATCGCATCCCCTGCGAAGCGAGCCGGTCGGCATGCGGAGTCGGGATCTGAGACTGCTCGTTGTAGACATGGAGGTCGCCCCAGCCGAGATCGTCGGCCAGAATATAGATGATATTTGGGCGATCCGGTGCTTGGGCCCAGCCCGCATAGGCGGCAAGCGATGGCACGGTCTTTAGGAATTGGCGGCGGTCAACACAGGGCATCTGTGGTTAGTCTACAAAATTAGCCCACCGGAATACGTAGAATCGTTTGAAGCAAATTTCGCAGCGGAATGCCCGAAACATCAATAATTTCATGAAGATATCGGCGACGTGGAAGTGCTTCGACGGATGGTTATCCGCCGCGCTACAACGCGGGCATATGACGTCGCCAGCCATGAATTTACCTACGACGTTCTTTCGTCGAGCGATTGTGTGTCGGGTGATTATACCCAGAAAAAAACCTAAAACGCCATTCCGGTCTGACGAAGAGTTCTCCTGAGGACGCTTCAAATGACCCGTAGCGCGACGAAACCCATCGCAGGTGAACGTAACAGAATGCTGGAGCCGGGAGCCCAAGCCCACTGCAAGCGAGTGGCTGCCTGGTGTGAAGAACTTGCCTTGCTTCTCGAGATACCGGGAAGCGATGCTTCCGCTCTGCAGGAAGCCGCGCTGATGCATCACCATCCGATCGCTTTTCTCCAAGGCGTCGGGTACTCGAAGCTTGCGGATGAGCTGGGTTTCTTGAGCGACGACAGTCAATCCGCCCCGCGATTGATTTCCATGGATGCGGAACAGATTCTCCAGGCGCTTTTCGGAAAACGGGGATCGGTGGCTTCAAAACGCGCCCGGGACCTCGCGCACATCCTGGAACTGGCCAACTGCTTCGATGAGCAACTCGAGTTTGCGCCATTCGAATGCGATTCGTTAGAAACCGTGTTGCAGAGGGCACTGGAGCGTCACGACCAAAGCGATCGGGCCGTGCAGTTTGTTTTGCGCTACCTGCGTAAGGCCAAACGATCGGATCTCGCGGGACTGATGTCCAAACTTCCGATCTACCCTGCTGTGGCGATGAAGCTGTATAAGTTGTTGACCGCCGACGATGTCAGTTTGCCCGCGCTCGATCAGGTTGCTAAGTCAGACCAGGTGGTAGCAGGAAAGATGCTGCAGGCGGCGAATTCCGCCTTCTATAGCCCTCGACAGCTGATTAAAACGGTCTCCCAAGCCATCAGCTACGTCGGAGTGGAGGATTCGCGCCGAATCCTTATGGCGAGCGCGATCCAACCTCTTTATTCTTCGGCCAGGTTGCGCCGCATTTGGCAGCATGCGATCGAGGCGGCCCAGGTGGCTGAGCAAATCGCCAAAATGTCCGGCAAAGTAGATCCTGCGGAGGCGTTCCTGATCGGGCTCCTCCATGACGTCGGGAAACTGGCGATCGCGCTGATGCCCAATGAGCTGAATTCGAGTCTGGATCGTCTCGTGGTGAAAGGGTGCGAACCGGCGGTTGCGGAAGTTGTGGTCTGCGGATTCGATCATGCGGAGGCGGGAGCGGACATTCTGAAGCATTGGAAGTTCAGCGATGATCTGACCGCCGCGGTCCGTTATCACCATATGCCGGAGAAAACGAAGTCCGCAATGGCCGGAATCCTGTACCTTACTGAATTCTGGACTGATGTCGAAGAGGACATCCCATCGAACGCGCGCTTGGATCTCGCGTTCCAACTGGCAGGTATCACGCCGTCGGACTTGAGCACGACGACTTTTGAGTTCAATGAGGCTCTGGCGGCCGTCTAGCCAGCCAGGCCCGACAGGAAGGCGACGCTGAAGAGCACCAGGACCATTCCCGCAACTCTGACAAAGAATCGGGCTCCATCGGACACCACACTGGTGACGGAGACGGAATTCGGGTCGCGGAATGGCTCCTGTTGTCGTAATGCCTGCTGAAAGTTTTCGAGACTGATCTGTACCTGGGAGGCGAGCGTTCGGAGGGAGCACAGGAACTGTCCAGGCTGCAGGATCATGTTTAGGCCCACGTACAGCAATGGACCGGCGAGGCATAGGCGGACCAGGAAAGATTCCGCGGCGGGCATATCGGTGATCTTATCACCGATAAGTAAACCGATACAGTAGGAAAGAATGGATTTATTGATCTTTGACTTGGACGGCACGCTGATCGATTCCAAACTGGATCTGGCGCACGCCGTCAACGCAACCAGGGCGCATCTCGACCTGCCGCCTCTGCCGCATGAACTGATTTATTCCTATGTCGGCAACGGAGCGCCGATGTTGGTGCGGCGAGCCCTCGGGGAAGAGATGCCGCAAGAGACAGTAGATCGAGCGCTCGAATTTTTTCTCGCGTATTATCGCGACCACATGCTTGATTACACAGTACTTTACCCAGGTGTAAAGGAAACGTTGGAGAAGCTCGATAACGGGCAAAGGCGGCTAGCGGTCCTTACGAACAAGCCGGTCCGGATCAGCGGTGCGATTCTTGACGGACTAGGCGTCGGTAATCATTTTTTTCGCGTATATGGAGGGAATAGCTTCGAGCAGAAGAAGCCTCATCCCATGGGAATTGAAGCTCTGTTACGCGAGTCAGGCGCGACGAAAGAGCGGACTTTGATGGTAGGAGATAGCGCTGTTGACGTGTTGACTGCTCGCAACGCCGGAATTCCGTGCTGCGGCGTCACGTACGGCTTCCAGCCGGAAGGACTCCAAACAGAGCCGCCAGACTTCCTGATTGAACGAATGGACCAGATCTTTACGGTTTTGCAGTTATCATAGTACTGCCACTACATGCGAACTTCCGTGTTTCTCCGTGTTACCTGTGTGTGCGCTCTTGCCCTAAGCGGATGCAAGACTTCGATTCCGGACAACATCGCCGCAACGGTCAACAGCCGGCCGATCACGAACGCCGATGTCGACAAGCACTTCCAGTTGAACTTCCCCGACGCGCAGTCGCGTCCGGCCGACGATCAGATGATGATCCAGAAGCTGGAAATCGTTCGTACATTGATCGATAATGAGATCCTGCTGCAACGAGCCGAGAAGCTCAGTTTGATGGCGACTGAGGCGGATGTCGAGGCCAAATTCAATGAATTGAAGTCCGGCTATACGCAGGAAGAGTTCCAGCGCACTCTCGACGCCCGGAAGATGACCGTCGCGGACCTGAAAGCTCAGTTGAAGCGCGATCTCAGCGTTCAGAAACTGATCAACAAAGAGATCACCTCGCAGATTTCGATCAGCGATGCGCAGATTGCCGAGTTCTTCAAGGCCAACAAAGACGCTTTCAATCTAGCCGAGCCGCAGATACACCTGGCGCAGATCGTAGTGACTTCCACTTCCGATCCGAACGTTCGTAATCTCAAGAATGACGATGCTGCGACGGAAGAACAGGCGAAAAGTAAGGTACAAGCTCTCGAAGCGCGCTTGCGTCAAGGCGAGGATTTCTCGATCATCGCGCAGAATTTCTCGGAAGATCCGAGTTCAGCCGCAAATGGTGGCGACCTCGGTTTTATCCCACAATCGGCCCTGGATCAGGCGGGTGCTGAAGCTCGCTCCCTGATCCTACAGGTCCCTTCCGGTCAGATCAGCAGACCGGTGGGCAGCCAGGGTTCGTACCGTATCTTCAAAGTAGTGTCGAAGGAACCGGCCGGTCAGCGCGAATTGACTGATCCAAAGGTCCAGCAGAGAATTCGAGAAACTTTGCTGAACCGCAAAGATCAGTTACTTAAAGCGGCGTATTACGAAGTAGCTCGGAACGAGGCAAAAGTGGCCAACCACTATGCGCTCCGAGTCACTCAGAACAGCGCGAAAAAGTAACTTTACGTTCTGACAGGCGGCAACGCCGCCTCGATCTTGTCCCGCATCGGTTCATAGGACGGAGGCAGTTTCAAACTCTGTCCCAGTGATTCCAAGGGTTCATCGACGGTGAATCCTGGAGGATCCGTTGCGATTTCAAACAGCACGCCGCCAGGCTCTCGAAAATAGATTGACTCGAAGTAGTTGCGGTCCATGACGGGTGACACGTTGTAGTCGAGCCCGACCAGCGTACCCCGCCACCTTAGCTGCTGCTCGGCCGTCGGAGTGCGCCAGGCAATGTGATGAACTGTGCCTGCTGACACCATGCCTCGGGCAGCATCCGGACTACACAATACATCCACAATTTTCGAAGGTCCACCGCCTTTGGCCGTAAATCGAAACCGGTTTCCGTCTTCGCCGGCGAAGGTGAAGCCCATGACCTCGGTCAGGAGTCGAGCCGTCTTCTCGTAACCTTCCTCGGCAATCATCGCGCTGTGAAAAGACTGGATGGCTTCGCCTTCGGTGTCGGTTGAGCCGATGATTTCAAGCTTCAGGCCGTCGGGATCGGAGAATACCAATGTCTCTTCGCCGAAACGCGAGAATGGTCCGTCGAAATCGATGTTTGCCTTCGATAACTTCGTAACCCAGGCCCCGATGGAGTCGCGGGGCACGGCGAATGACGTGACCGTCACCTGCCCATTTCCTTGGCGCCCGCGACGCGCTCCCGGCCAGGGGAAGAACGTCATGATCGTACCCGGGGATCCCGTCGAGTTGCCGTAATAAAAGTGATACGAACCGGGATCGTCGAAGTTTACGGTCTTCTTCACGAGTCGCAGCCCGAGAAACCTTGTGTAGAAGTCGAGATTCGCCTGTGGATCGGATGCGATTGCTGTAACGTGGTGGATGCCTGAGATCACCGCGTCGCCTCGGTTTGTCATGCGCTATCAGATGCGGCAGAATCGTTGGCGATTCAGCCGCCCTTCAAGCGATTACCAGGAAGCGCCAGCGGCCAAAGCGACCGGAGAAATCGGGCGAGTATTGGCGAAAAATCTCTGCTGCGACAGGTTGCGGTAAACCTGGCCGGCGATTCCGGATGCAACGGGACCGTTGACGGGACGTCCTCCGGTAAGGAGAACGACGACGACCAGCTTCTTATTACCGATGTCGTTGAACGATCCAAACCAACCAAGGTGGGTCGGTGTGGCGCGATCAGAGCAAGTACCGGTCTTGCCGAAGATCGGTTCATTGGGATCGTAGGCTGCGCGGCGGGCAGTACCATACTCGACAGCTCCAAGCATGCCGGGCTTTACTTCCGGAATCAGGTCTTGAATGGGCAGGTGACGCTTAATCCGCGGCACAAGCTTCTCGGCTTCTTCCTGGCTGCGAGGATATTGCAGCCAATACAAGGTGCCGCCATTGGCGATCGCGGATAGCGTGGAAGCCAGTTGCAGCGGTGTGAGCTTGATGCCTTCGCCGAAGCTCGTCATCATCCCCATGCCGCCATTGGCGGGCGGAGCATCGGGGAGGTAGCCTGCGCTCTCTTCTTCGACGTTCAACCCGGCCTTTTCGCCAAGACCGAACAGACGGGCGTAGTAGTTGATCTTCTCGTAGCCGAGCCGAATGCCGATGTTGGCGAAATAGGGGTTATTTGAACGCGCCAACGCAGTCGTAAGATTCATGCGGGTCCGGCCGTACAACCGTACGTTCGTATCCCTATCGATGATGCCTTCGTTCAATCCCGCCAGAGCAGCATAAATCTTGATTGTTGAGCAAGGCTGAAAACCGTTTCCAAACGCAACTTTCTGGTTGACGATCGTCAGAATTCGACCTGTTTGGGGATCTGCTACAACAACACTTCCGTTATAAGGACCGAGCGCGTCGACGGCAGCTCGTCGTACCGCCAGATCTTCTCCATCCACGTTGTCGCCAATTGTGGAATCGGCGAACGTCGGCTCCAGCCAGGGACCGCCGCTCACTCGACGAGCCCAAAGCCGTCGTTTCTTTGACGCCGAAGCCTTCGTGCTCACGCGAACCGTCTTCGTTGAGGTCTTTTTGACCGCTACTGACCGGCTGCGAGAACTTGCTGCTGAGGCTTTCTTCGAGGTAGTTGACGCTTTTTTTGTAGAAGTCCGCTTCTTCGCAGTAGTTCCGAACATTAATGGGGCGCAAAGGAATAGCCCCAGAGAAAGTGCGAGAAATCGTATGAATGGGGGATAAACGGTCATGTTCTCGTCAAGATCCAAAGTATGTTTACATTCCAACTGTTCCGAATTCTGTGACTAGTAGTACATTTTACACACAGAATGTTCTCGCCTATTGTGCAGGACTAACTGTTCCGCCGTCAAGCCAGTAATCGGCTGGGCAGTCGCTCGACTTCATGGTCAAGCCGCGGTCCACCCTCCATCAATAGTGACGATCGACCCGGTCACGAAGGCGGCTTCTTCTGAAGACAGATACAAGGCCAGCTTTGCGATTTCCATCGGTTTTCCTAAACGTCCGACAGGTTGTCTCTGATTCAACTGAGCCCGTACCTGATCCTTTTCATGCTTGTGGTACTTCTCGAGGTAGGATTCTACGAATGGCGTATCTACCGTACCGGGGCATATGCAATTAACGCGAAATTCGGTGGGATACTCTACAGCCAACTGCTTGGTCATCGCAACCACTGCGCCTTTGGTGGCGCAATAGGCGAATCGCTTCTTGATACCAACCAGACCCGCCACGGAACCGATATTTACGATCGCTCCGCGTGCTGCGGTCAAAAGTGGTACTGCGTGTTTCGTGACCAGAAAAGTCCCTTCTACATTGACGCGGAAAAGACGCTGCAGGTCACTCAAATCAGTCTCTTCCACGCTTCCGACCATCCCGATACCCGCATTATTGACAAGAACGTCCAGGCGATCGATACCTGCGAATGCGGTTTTGACCGAAGCCTCGTCGGTAATGTCGCAGGAGACTGCGGCGGCGCCCGGAAGCTCACGGGCGAGCGCCTCAGATTGATCTTTATTAATGTCGGCGATCAGGACGGACGCGCCGGCTTCGGTGAAGACACGACAGATGGCTTCGCCAATTCCGCTGGCGCCGCCTGTGACAAGCGCACGCTTGCCATCAAGGCGAAAGGGCATGGACATATATTCCTGATTGTAGGATGGTTAACCTCACGATCTTGATTTTCTTCCGGTATGCGAAGATCGAGGCATGCTCCAGCGGAGAGCCGACTGGCTCGCGGCGTTATTTTGCCTTATTTTCGTCGCAACCGGGTCGCTGTGGATTTCCGAAATAGGCCTTCAAAATGATGAAGTCCTATTCGGCGCTGGAATCTACCCGCCCTTCGGTGACTCGATCTCGATCTTCGGCAAACGATTGCCGATGATGGTCATGACCTATGTCGGGACGCTCAAAGCCCTCCTCTATACACCGATCCTCAGGATTTGGGAGGCCTCCGCGGTCTCCGTGCGCCTGCCTGTTCTACTGATCGGCGGTGTGACTGTCTGGCTCTTCTATCGGTTGGTAACCCGAGCTCTCGGCATCCGGGCGGGCCTTATTGCGACCTCGCTTCTCGCCACCGACACGACATTTGTGCTGACGACGCGATGGGACTGGGGTCCCGTCGTGCTGCAGCACGTCTTTCTCGTAGCGGGAATGCTCTCCGGGTTTCGCTTTTATCAGTCGAGACGCCTGATCTGGTTGTTCACTGCCTGTTTCCTGTTCGGCTTAGGTGTCTGGGACAAGACTCTGTTCCTTTGGTGTCTGACTGGCCTCGCCGCCGGATTGATCGTTGTATTTCCGCGAAAGGTACTGGAGGCCATTACCTGGAAGACATTAGTTACTGCTGCCCTTGGCTTCCTGATTGGCGCCTTTCCACTGATCCGCTATAACGTTCGCAACAATTGGGCGACATTTCGCGAAAACGCCGCATGGTCCGCTGAACGGTTCCCGTACAAGACCCAGATCTTGACCAGCACTCTCGATGGGAGCGGCATGTTCGGGTTGGCGACACGCGAACGATGGGACGGTCCCGTGCGGCCTCCCGATGACCTCGCGAAAACCATCTTCACCAATTTCTGGATTCGCCTTGGAGAACCGCGTAGAAATGCGCAAGTATTTCTGCTGATCCTTGTACTACTGCTGCTTCCGTTCGTTTGGAGAACGCCCGCTCGCAACGCTTTCCTGTTTGTTCTGGTTTTCTCCTCGGTCGCTTGGGCGCAGATGGTCTTCACGAAAGATGCGGGCGGATCAGTTCATCACACGATTCTGATGTGGCCCCTGCCGCATCTCGCCTTTGGAGCGGTGCTCTCGGAAGCGTCACGGCGGGCAGGAAGATACGGAACTAGGATCCTGATTGCGCTGGTCGGTGCTGTGTGTCTCTCGAATCTGGCTGTGACAGGGACACATTACACGGCGATGCTTCTTAACGGGCCAAACGTCGCCTGGACGGACGCGATTTATCCAGCGCTTGATGCGATCCCGTCGATGCGCCCCGCCCCCTTGTGTGTCATGGACTGGGGATTCTACGAGCCAATTCGGCTGTTGCACAAAGGTAAGACCGACTCCTGCGTTTCTGTTGATCCGACCAACTCACCGGTCGAGTTCAAGAAGATGATCGACCTTCCGGGCGCTGTCTTTATGACACACGTGACAGGGCTCGAGTTCGAGACGGGCGTGAACGAACGCTTCTTTGCGGGTGCGCGGTCGTATGGATATGGGCCCACAGCGCGACGCGTATTCTATGACCGCAATGGCCGCCCAATCATTGAGATTTTTAAACTATTTAGATCGCAACGACCGTAAGACTCGGCACATCTGAAGTAGCGTACGGAGGATACGATGCGCAACGAAAAATTGCTTCTGGTTGGAGTGGCCGCCCTGAGTGCTGTAGCCACGGCTGGCTGGGTGCGGCCAACAACTGTAACCTTAACGCCTCAGGCGTTCACGGCCCCAGCGTTGGAGCTGGCTCCGGTGTTGCAGCCCAGTCCCATTCCTGCTTCCATGTCGCAAGCAAGTCGAGGCGTGTATCACCAGGCCTCAAGTGTTTCCCAACGTGCCCCAAGTGGTGTTCGAAGGGCTCGTAATGTATACGATGACCGCCGTGAAATCTATGACGACCGGCAGGTCCAGCAGACTCGGTCGACAGGGAAGTCGGTAGCCATCATCGGTGGAAGCGCTGCGGCCGGTGCTGCGATCGGTGGTCTCGCCGGTGGCGGAAAAGGCGCTGCCATCGGAGCAGTCACAGGCGGCGCGGGCGGCTTGGTCTATGACCGCATGACGCGCAACAAATCGGCCGACGATGACTCCATCTATCAGAGCGAGCGCTCGACCGGGAAGAGCGCGATGATCATCGGTGGCGGCGCTGCAGCTGGCGCGGCAATCGGAGCAGCAGCGGGTGGCGGCAAGGGAGCCGCGATCGGCGCTCTGGGCGGCGGCGCAGCAGGTCTGATTTATGACCGCATGACGAAGAACAGGTAATCTCCTCAGGAAAGCAGATCAAGCCCGCAGGCGTATGTAGTCTGCGGGCTTTTTCTTTTCGCGTCGGAATCCGCGGGTCGTGAATCCAAGACAGTATGCGACTCGCCGCAGCAATCCTGTTCGTTGTTCTTCCGAGTGTTGCATCCGATTACAGCGACTCAGTCGATACGTGGCGCCAGGAGCGTGAAACGCGTTTGAAGTCGCCCGACAATTGGCTTTCGGTCGCGGGCCTCTTCTGGTTGAAACAGGGCGCGAACGCCGTGGGTTCCGATGCTTCTGCGCGAATCACACTACCGAAGCGTGCCCCGGCCAACGTGGGTGTATTTACGCTCGCCGGAGATAAAGCAACATTCCGTCCCGTCGGAGGCAAGCCTGTGACTCTTGCGGCGAATTCCGATGCATACGTGACTGTCGGCAGCCTGAAGCTGTCGATCATCCATCGCGGCTCGCGGTACGGAGTGCGAATTCGAGATAACGACAGTGAGTACAGGACGAAGTTCACCAAGCTTGACTGGTTTCCTATCGATCCGAGTTGGCGCGTTGAAGCGAAGTACATCCCGCTCGAAAAGCCTCGGACAACTTTCTTTGACTCGATGACCGGCGATCGACAGGAGATGACGATTCCAGGCGTTGTCGAGTTTAGTCGGGAAGGGAAGACGTTTCGCCTAAGTCCCGTGCTTGAAGGTGAGGAGTTGTTCTTTGTCCTGCGCGACAAAACCGCCGGAAAGTCGACTTATCCCGCTGCGCGTTTTCTTTACGCGAAGCTACCGAAGAAAGCGGGTCCGATTGAACTGGACTTCAACAAGATGTATAACCCGCCGTGCGCGTTTACGCCCTATGCTACGTGTCCTCTGCCGCCGAAAGAGAATCGACTACCGATTGCTGTCGAAGCTGGGGAAAAGAAGTACAGCGGTCCGGCTGCTCACTGATCTGCTTTAGTCCGACTTGCCGCCGAGGGAATCAATGAATGCTTTCTCGATCGGCCAGATTCCGATGACGTGTTCCGACTGCCTCTGGAAGGACCCGGAAGTTAGTACACCGCTGAGGTCTTTGGAACTCGGGGACTGCTTCTCACGGGAAATGAATGCTTGCAGTATCTTTGTGAGTTGCTCGAACTGACTTTTCATTACGGCCGCATCTTCCGTCGTACGGCATTTCACATCCATCAGTAACTCGAACTTCTCCCCCTGAGGGCCGAGCGAGAACACAACGCGCTCCGCCGGTTCAAGAGCGCGTGTGAAGAGCTTTGTCCCTGGTGGTAGCAGATCTGTCTGACGATGTAATGTGGAGGCTGGGATGTGAAGCCACAAAGGTTTTGCCGGGGCTTGGAAGGCCGGCTTCGTGGGAGTCCGAGCGCTGATTTCGCGAGCAGCTTTCTCATTCAGGGACGATGCCAACGCCATCAGGTTCTTCGAAACCGGATAGAAGGAAATGATGCGTCCGGGCGTCGTGCCTTTGACGGAGCAGAAATCGCCATCGCACGACCCGCCCTGCGCCGTCGCATAGCTCTTCAGTTTGTCCCAGTCGAAGCGTCCATCGAGCAGGAAGTAGTGCGTCCCTTCCGCCGAGTTCGCCATCAGTCGATCGAGATCGCGTTTGTAGTCGAACCCGGTCTGCTGAACGAAGGTCTTATATTCGGCCTCTTCGCCGACTGTGGAACCGACCAGTTTGTCGAGAATTCCCGAACTGCGCAAGGCTGCCACATCGATATACAACGTTGCGGCGTCGCGCTCCGGCATGTAGGAAGCCAGTCCCGCGCTGTCGAGTTTCGGTCCGCTTGTGAGTCGCAGACCGATCACCGTTCCCGCGACGGCGATTACGAGCAGGCCAACAACGAGAATCCAACCGCGATAGCGTTGCAACACGTGCGCCTAGACGGCTGCAGCGAGTTCGGATAAGCGGCTCTGGCGCCAGATTTTCGATGTACGCTTCGATGTTCGCGCATCATGTTTCGTTGAACATTGGAATGTCCAGCGATTGCGCGCCATCGCTAACGGCTTTAGCCGGGTTCGGGATGCACTTCGACGATGATGCCGTCGGCGCCGATGGCAACCGCCGCGCGCGAGAGCGCAGGGACAAGGCTTCGCTTACCCGTCGCGTGGCTCGGATCGAGAAGAACCGGCAGGTGGGTCAACTCATTCAGTGCCGCTACGGCCGCAATGTCGCAGGTATTCCGCGTCGCCGTCTCGAACGTTCGGATGCCGCGCTCGCAGAGAATCACGTTCGGATTGCCGTGCGCCACGATGTATTCGGCCGACATCAGCAACTCCTTCAACGTGGAACTCAGTCCGCGCTTGAGCAGAATCGGAGTCTGAACCTTGCCGAGGGTTTTGAGAAGCGAAAAATTCTGCATGTTGCGCGCGCCGATTTGCAGAACGTCGGCATACTCCGCCACGAGTTCGACATCGCGATCCGACATCACTTCGGTGACGATGGAAAGACCCGTCGCCTCTCTCGCCTTGCGCAAGCAGCTTCAGTCCTTCTTCTTCCATTCCCTGGAAGTCATATGGAGAGGTGCGCGGCTTGAATGCGCCGCCACGCAGCATGTGAGCGCCGGCCTCGGCCACCGCGTAAGCCGAGTCCATGATCTGCTTTTCGCTCTCAACCGAGCAGGGACCCGCGATGACGATGAACTCGTCTCCGCCGATTTCGCGGCCATTGACAGCGACCTGGGTGCGGCCCGGGCGGAACTCCTTGCTTACGAACTTGTACGGCGCGGAAATCCTGACAGCCTTTTCCACACCAGGCATTGCTTCGATCGATTCGAGGCAAGCGGTAACGTCGCCGACTCCGACGATGCCGATCACGACGCGTTCTTCTCCTTCGATCGAGTGGACCTTGTAGCCAAACTCCTGAACGCGATCGCAAACGGCCTGTATGTCCGCGCGGTCTGCATGCATTTTCATCGATACGATCATTGGTAATGACTCCGGACTAAACTTTCGCTTCCAAAGTGAAAGCCCACCCGTTTCCGAGTGGGCCGCTTCGAATCTCGTTCTCTTGCAGTTTCCGCCACTCGTCCCGATTCAGGCTGTTCGCCAAAATCGGGTAAAAAACGAGCTGACTTGATAGCAAGCATGAACTCTGATTATATCCACCAATTGCTGTAGTTCGCAAGAGGTAAATTGCTCATTTCGCACGACAAAATATGCGCCACCTGAGATGTGGTGTATAAATCGTGGTACTCACTGCCTTACAGGGCCTAAGACAGTCACCAGCTCGTGGTGGTCTGAGAAGGCGACCGGGACGAATCTCGGCACTGGTTGCGGCAAGGTTTCTGAGGAAAATCCAGTCGAGCTGCATACCTAAATGATCGAAAGTCGCCCTGCGATTTACGAAAGGCGTGTGAAAGCCATTTTGCGCCATCAGATCTCTTACGCGCGACGCCTGCCACCCGGGCCAAGGGACCGGAACGACATGAGAAACCCATTGCATGTCATTCGTATTGAGATCGCCGCCGATTAGCGCCGCGCCGCTGAATCGTTTGGCGTCGTCAATTGCCGGTTCGAGCTGTCGTAGACGGCCGCCTGGATTGATGCGCGTATCGAGATGCGCATTGATCACGCGGGTCGGCCCTTGTGGCGTCTGGATCGTCGCCGCAAGCAAAACTCGTTTGCGCGAACGGAAGATCAGGTTGACGGGCTTCACGTTATACGTGTGAGCGTTGTCCAGGCGAAAACGGCTGACAAGAGCGATCCCAGAGGCGGTCGCGCCGGAATCGGGCGAAGCGAATTGCGCGTGCATTCCGAGTTTCTTCGCGACTTCCTCGGCTACGCTCGGGACAGCGCCACTAATCCGCACAACTTCCTGGAACAGATAGACATCAGCAGGCGTAAGCTCGGAGACGATCTTCTTCACATCGGTCACCTTTGCAAGATTCAACGTGACAACGGTGATCCGAGCCCCACGCGTCGCGGCCCGCAACACCGGCGCGGCATGCGCCGGGCGAGTCATATAGAACCACGCGCTGGGAACCAGCGCTAGACTCAATGTCAGAAATAGTAGGATCGCAAAGCGTCGGGCGCCCGTCACAACACGTTCGACTGTTGGAGTTTCATTGAGGTTTCAAGGCGAAGTTATCGCCGGATCGGTCCGTCCCAACGAAGGCCGCCCCGCCACAAGAATGGGGCGCCCACAAGTGGCACCGGCGTAAAGCCCGTGAGGAACTCCCGATCGAGTGCATTCTCAATTGACAGCGTCGCCCATAACGAGCGTGTCAGTCTTTGCCGGCCGCCGATCACAACGGCAGCATATCCGGGGAGCTTGAACTGATTACGATCGTCTTCAAACTGCATCGAGTAGGACCGGAGACCGATCGTCGCAAGCGTGTTCTCAGTGGAGTATGTGAGTTGCGCGTTGCCCGCATGCTTTGGGACCTGAGGGATTCGTTCGCGTGTCGAAAACGTCGACTCGGCGAAGAGATAGCCAAGATCGACGCGCAGAAACCGCCAGCGATAGTCAGCTTGAACGTCGACGCCCCGACTCTGCGCCTCGGCTGCGTTCTGGCGCTGGCGAATAATCAGCTGCGGTGTCGATGAAAGTGTCACGTTCGTAATGACATCCTTCAGATCGTTGTGAAAGAGCGACACGCTCATCCGCGTCGATTCGCCTACGACGTCCACACCAACCTCGGCTCCGAAAAGCGTCTCAGGCAGCAGATCGGGATTCGCCCGAGTCTCTGCATTCCCGACGCGGAAGTCCCGATAAAGCTCATTCAATGTCGGGGCCCGGAAGGCCCGGTACACCGAACCTCGGCCCCGCAGTAGTCCCCGCCCAACCGCGAAGCCCGCGCTTGGACTGAAGAATTTTTCATCGGTGCCGGTGAATTGATAGCGTGCGCCCAGGAAGACCTTTGCGGATGGTTTGCCGGCATCAAGCTGCGCGAACGTTCCTTGCTGGAGCTGCGTTCCGCCGCCTATGCGCGGAGGTCCTGAGGGGAAGATGTCTGTGCTCGTTCCTTCAACGCGCTGCATGTCCGCGCCGGCCAGAAGATTCCATGAGTTCGAATGATGCCGCCACATTCCTGCGGCGCCGGTTGCTTCGGCCGGAACAGTCTGCAAGAAAGTAATCGTCTCCGTTAGGCGGTTCGCCGGGACGGCTGAGAAGCTGGCATGATATTGCTGCCGCGTGTGATATCCAAGCAGCGAGAAGGAATCGTTCGTGAGCTGGCGCGTGTAGTGTCCCGCAAGTGTTCCAAGACCCGTCGAGTTCTGAGTCAACGTGGTTCCGTTCTCGCGTTCTTCCGCAAGAAGGTCCACCTTCACGAACACTCGGTCTTTGGCGCCGAGATAGTCGAAGCGCGAAACGCCGGAAATGAATCGCACTCCTGCCGGCGTATCTACACGGCCGCGGCGATCCTCATGGACGACGTAGTATCCGTCGGTAGTGAAGGCGCGCACGAATCCCGACACGGCGAACTGGTTGAAGACATGAGACAGACCGCCGGTCAAAGAGTGCGTCTTCTTGTTGCCGCCTTCATAGGCGGCAGTGAGGCGCCAAGGCTCCGGCGGACGCGAGAACAAACCGATCGCTCCGCTCATGGCCCGATCGCCGAAGACGCTGGTGGCGGCTCCGCGCGAGATCTCCACGTGCTCGAGTTCTTCCGGCGACAACCGTGTCCAATAAACCCAACCACCGAACGGATCGTTGACAGGAATGCCATCCCAGAGCACGAGCGAACGGCTGGCGCCACTCGATCCCATACCGCGCAAAGACACACCCTGCGTCGTGGGATTGGCAGCGACACTCGACGTACGCCGGAACAAAGTGAACCCGGGAATGGAGCGCAACCGATCGTCGATGTTCACGCCCGGCTGCTGGCGAATCTCGGTGTTATCGAGAACGGTCACGAAAGCAGGAGTTTCCGTCGCGATGGATTCAACTACGGTGATCGTCGTCCGGACCGGTTCTGTTGTATGAGCCGGATCCTGGGAATTATTCGGAGCTTGCGCTCTCGCGAAGGCTATCAGGAGTAATGATGCGAGCAAGCGACCAGCCTGCTTCAGCCAATTCTTGCGGACGGGTACTAAGAGCGATTTGCAAAGAGTACTCATTAGGGATCGCAGGCTTCAAGCCGCGACTTGGATCCACCACGGCCAGATATTTCAGGATACCGTATACGTCTGCGTCTTCAGGCATCCATCTTTGGGTCATGAAACGAATACGCGCGCCTTTCTCTGCCAGACGCCAAACCAGGAAAGCGCTCAAGTCGACAGCAACTTCGAACCAATCGGAATCGTCGATTTCGAGATCGAGAAAGATCGTGACCGCAGGGTCCTGTTCGCGTGTGTACTCCCGAATTTGCAAATCTCCCGTATGCGCGGTGGCTCGCCAGTCGACGTGACGAGCGCTTTCATCGAGAATATATGGGCGGATGCGGTAAAAGTCATGACCGCGGCCCCTCTGAATGCTTTCGATGTCCCCCGCGATGTCGCCAAGCAGTGACTCAAACCCGGGTCGCGGGTCAATCGATGGATAGACGAGGACTTCCTGTTCCAGACGCACATTCGCTCTGCGGAACGTAAAGCCGAATGGAAAACGTGTGGAAAAAGAGAACGTCTTATTCTTGTACTGACCTCGCTTACGAAAATAGAGAGGCACCAGTTCCGTCACTGTCGTGCCCGCCGGAACGAGCGGGATGTAGATCTCTTCGCGAAGGCCTGTATCGGCAGCCCCGCTAAGATGCAGCGAAAACGACGGCATCAGGAACTTACGATTGCGAACTTTGATCTTTGCCGCAATTTCGCGTCGCGCGACCACATGGGGCGGAACTTGAAGATCGAATTCCAGTCCGGCGAGACCGAGGCGACTGATGAAGCCCGATATAAGTAGCGTGGAAAGGAGCGCCGCCAGCAGCAAAAACAACAAGTTGTTGCCCGAAGCAAAAGCCGCCAAGCCGACGACAACAACCGTCAATGTGAAGATGAAGCCAAGCGCCGTAATCTGTTGGCGCATGCTCTCTTCGAATGCTTCGCGTATGCGCCGCCAGATCTCACGCATGATCGCCGCTCGCATCATGCCACAATGGCAGCGTCCATGTCGAGTTTCGTACGAAAGATCCGCATCGGCGGACGTGAGATCGAGGCGCGGGTTGAAAATGACGGCGACAATTGGCGTATCGATATTGGGGATGGTCCGCGCGAAGCTTCTGTCCTCGAAGTGGAACCGGGCGTCTACTCTGTGCTCATCGAGGGCCGAAGTTTTCAAATTCGGACCGACGAAATCGACATTATTATCGAAGATCCGCGTGAGCCTCGCAAAGCAGGGGTGCTCGCGGGACTTGAAGGTCGACAAACGATCGCAGCGCCGATGCCCGGCAAGGTCATTCGCCTTTTGGTTGCAGAAGGCGCCGAGGTTCATCGAGGGCAAGGCTTAGTTGTGATCGAAGCCATGAAGATGCAAAACGAACTCAAGTCTCCCAAAGACGGGCGTGTCGTGTCACTGCCCGCCGAAGAAGGCGCGGCGGTGGGCGCAGGTCAAGTGCTGGCGGTCGTGGAATAAGATGCCTCTCGAAGACGACGATATTTGCCCTAAGTGCGGGGGCTCGACATGGGTCGTGATCGAACGCGACGACGGCATCAAGGGCGCCGAACGCTGTGAGTGCTTCGGTGTGCGAAGGACACGGCAACGTGAGAGCAAGGCGGGAATTCCGCCGAACTATGCGCAGGCGACACTCGAGAACTTCCAACTTCCGAGTGACAACCCGGTCGCTCGCCAAGGCCTCTCGAGCGTATTCATGGAAGTCCGGCGTTACGCGAAAGAGTTTCCGCTGACCGACAAACCCGGGCTCTTGCTCGTCGGGAACCCCGGCACGGGCAAGACGCACCTTGCTGTCGCCGCATTGCGCATCCTGATGACGCGCGGATTCGACGGAGTGTTCTTCGACTATCAGACGTTACTCGAACGAATCCAGCGAGGCTGGAACACCGCGTCCGGAACAGCGGATAAAGAGGCTTACCAACAAGCCCTCGATGCCGAAATTTTACTGCTCGATGACCTTGGCGCGCGGCGAATTAGCGAGTGGGTGGAAGATACTGTCGCGGCGATTATTACGCACCGCTGTAATCACAAAAAGCCATTAATTGCGACCACCAATTTGCCCGATCCGGCCGCCGGAGACTCGTTGGTAACGCGTCCCGGCGAGATGCCCGGAACACCTCGTATCTTGAAGTCTTTGGCGGAGTTGGTCGGCGAACGCGCGCGCTCGAGACTTTTCGAAATGTGCCGCGTTGTAAGAATGCCTAGTGTCGAAGATTACCGGCTCAAGCGGCGGTAACTATCCGAGGAAACTCAGCGGATCACCGGGACTGATCCGCAGCGGCCGCCCGATATTCGAGATGTATTCTTTTGTGTAATCCACGCCCAATTTCTTGAAAATGGTAGCCATCAAATCGGGCACTTCAACGGGTTTGTCCTTCACGAACATACCGTCTTTGTCCGACTCCCCAACGACCTGTCCTTTGGGCACGCCCGCGCCGGCCATCACAAGTGAGAAGCAATTGGGCCAGTGATCGCGGCCGTTATTGACGTTGATCTCCGCTGTCCGTCCGAACTCTCCCGTCAGGATAACCAGCGTGGTGTCGAGCATGCCGCGTTGCTCGAGATCGGTGAGCAAAGCCGAGAAGCATTGATCGAGCTCCGGCATGAATTCGTTCGCATAGGAAGGGAACAGATTGCCGTGGTGGTCCCAGGCGTTATCTCCCTTGCCGACACTCACGAATCGCACACCAGCTTCGACGAGTCGTCGCGCAAGCAGCGCGCCCTGACCCATCGACGTCCGCCCGTATTCATTCCGCAACTTCTCCGGTTCCTGGGCGATGTCAAATGCCTGCTTCGCCCTCGGGCTGCGCATTAGCTCGAACGCTGACTGATAATACGAATCGAGCGTTTCGAATGTGTCCGTCGTGTCGATTTGCTTGAAGGTCGAGTCGACTACCTTCAGAAGACCGTGGCGGCCCTCCATACGCGCCCAATCGACGCCCATTGGCAGGTCCATATCACGCACGGAATACTTTGCGACATTCACCTCGCCGCCGGAGAACGGATTGTACTTCGGACCCAGGAATCCCGCGCGTGCATTATTGCCGCGCGGCTGCGGAATGTTTACATACGGAGGAAGCTCATTGCGCGCTCCGAGTTCCTTCGCCAGCACCGAACCCATACACGGCACGAGCAACGTAGGAAGCGCATCGTGCCCGCTCAGCATCAGCGTCTGCGCGGCTCCGTGAGCTGATTGCTTATGCGTCATGGACCGGATCAGCGTGACCTTGTTCATGAGCTGCGCCGTGCGCGGCAGATGCTCGCAGACCGACAGGCCTGGAATCGAGCTGGGTATCGACTTGTAGGGAGTGCGGTACTTGCGGTCCGCGTCCAGCTTCATGTCGAACGTGTCTAAGTGGCTCAGTCCGCCCGCGAGCCAGAGATGAATAATCGAGATGTTTTTCTTTGGCGGCGCGGGGGAAGCTGCTTGCAGCCGTAGAATGTCGCCCCACGTGAGGGAGCCGAAGGTCGCGATGGAACCGATTCTCAAGAATGCGCGGCGATCAAACATATCTTTCCCCTAATGCTGGTACAAGAACTCCTTCGAGTTCAAAATGGCCCAAAGTAGATCCTGGTACACGGCCTTACGATCCGATCCGGTTTTTATCTTTTCCATCACGGCCGAGCGCTCTGCATCTGTAGGCTTCCGAACCAACGATGTCAGGAACACACGATCCAGCAAAGCATCATCCGTCAACGCCAGGTCCAACTTCGCCTTATTCACCTTGTTCTGGATCGTGGATCCCGAGATCATATGCATCGTTTGCGCCATGTCGGGCTGACTATCGCGTTCGCAGATAATGTCGCGGCTCAAGCGGCCAAAGCTCGACAGCATGTAGCCGCCTCCGCCCGCGTACACCTGCATTGCGCGTGTGCCAAGTGGATAGCCGGCGAACTTCTCAGCGACTCCGGTCACTTCCGACATTGCATCCACCAGCGTCTCCGCTTGTAGCCTGCGAATTCGGAAATGCGAGTAGTTCAGCACATCATTGCGATTGGAATCATTCGGCGTCGCCGAAAGCTGGTATGCGCGTGAGTTCAGGATCGTCCGGATCAAGTGACGCATATCGAACTTGTGCGCGATGAAGTCTTCCGCGAGAGCATCGAGTAGTCCCGGATGAGTCGGTGGGTTCGTTACGCGGAAATCATCGACCTCTTCGACGAAGCCCCTGCCCATGTAATGCTTCCAGACGCGATTGACTATCGTGCGCGCAAAGAACGGATTTTTCGGCGAAGCCAACCAGTCGGAGAGCGCCTCCCGAATATCGGCGTCCTCGTGATCCTTGATGCTGGGACCATCGAGAAACTTCGGGTCCATCCGCTGTTTCTTCTTCGGATGCTCGACGACGCCTTCCTCCATGTACTGCGTGGCGTTCTCGTCGTTCTCGTAAACTTCCTTGATGCCAACCCGAGCAAAAAACGCCGCGAATCCGTAGAAATCGTCCTGCGTGTATTTCTCCCATGGATGGTTGTGGCACTTGGCGCATTCGAGCCGCACACCCAGGAACAACTGGCTCACATTGGTCGCATGATCGGGCGCGTTCGAGTCGAAGCTGATGTTGTAGAAACTCGTTGGCGATTGCCTCAATCCGGCGATGGATGAGTTCGGGAAACTGTGTGATCCTTGGCTCAGCAACAACTCCCGCACGAAGCGATCGTACGGCTTGTTCTCGCGGAAAGATTGCCGCACGTAATCATAAACGATTCGGGCTCCCTTGGCCCCCGCTTCCCGCGTCCCGGCGCGAAACAGCTCTGTAAACTTCAGCGCCCAGACATCGGCGAACTCCCGACGCTCAAGCAGACTGTCAACAAGCTTCGAACGCTTCTGAGGATCGGTCGAGTCGAGGAAGCTTCTGCTCTCGGCTTCGGTTGGCAGCAGGCCAAGATTATCGAGATAGGCGCGACGAAGGAACTGGCCATCGTCCGCGAGTTCCGACGGTCGAACATTCAGCCGCCGCAACTTTGTGAAGATGTGATCGTCGACGTAGTTAAATCGCGCGACGTTCGGGTAGTCTTTCGCAGTAGCGCCCGATCCGACGAGGATGCGCGCAGCAACTGCTTTCCCCATCGTGCGCACCATGATCGATGTCTCACCGGATTGCAGCGCCTTGGTCATGCCCTTGGCGTCGACTTGAACCGTATCGGGCGAATTCGAACTGTATTGTACGAGTCGCGTGACATCGCGCACACTGCCGTCCGAATACTTGGCGACTGCGACAAGCTGCTGCGTCTTATCGGCGCCGAGAAGGACACGCTCCTCGGGGTAGACGTTCAATTCCGTGATCCGAACACTATCGCTCGTATCGTAAGAGCCGCCTTGCTGGACCCAGTCGAACAGCGTCCTGTATTGCAGCGAATCGGGAGCGAAGCGAAAGCCTCCACCGTGCGGTGTTTCTGTCGTCGGCTTGGTGAGCAGGAGGCTCTTAGCGGGTTCCTTCAGATCTACCCGCTTGTGATCGCCGCCCATGATGGCTTCGTAGTCGAGCTTCGGATCGTTCCCGAAGAGAGACAGCTTAAATCCACGCTGACCACGAATCGACCCATGACAGTTCGCGCCTGCGCATCCCGACATCGTAAAGATCGGACTGACATCGTTCACGAAGCTGACCCCGGGCGGTCGCGCCGACGCTTTGACGACAACCGGGACCGACGCTTGCATCCCTCGGCACTTCACCGTCACCCGCTTCATCGAAGCGCGTGCCAGATTCGAAGTGACGCACTCGCTCGTGACGTCGTGCTCATAGCCCGCGTCGTCGGTGTACGACACCAGGAACGTCTGCGTAGCGTCCGTCCCGTTGAGCTGGATCGCCGGAGGCAAAATGCTGAGCTGGGCGCCGAAACACAATGCCGGCGCCAGTATGGCTAGGCCCTTCATGGTTGTCTCCGTACACGTACAGGATGCGACTTGCCGATCACAGTTCCATTCACTCTTCCGACAAGAAGAAAGTCCCCTGGCGCCGTCGCGCTTGCACGTAATTTCAAGTCGGCTCGTGTCGAGGCGGGAGGCACGGACACCGGCTGCATCGACAAGCCTTCCGCCGCCGTCTCAAGAGTCACTTCCAGCGGGGAGCCACCGCCGTCGAGACGCGTAACGATCGCCGTCAAGGATGCCTCACCGTTCTTCGTCATCGTGAGAGTACGCGGCACATCGAGCACAACGCCCGGAGCGTCGGCGACCACGGCCCGGAGCTGTTCCTCTTCCGCGTCGCCAATGTGACGAATGCGTCGTTTAAAGTATCGTGCCCTCGCGGTGCGCTCCACTGTGCGGCCTTCAAAGACCCCGCGACCTCGCAATCGGATCTCCGATAGACTCAGCGGCGCATCCTGATCGACCTCGAATTGCACTTCTATATTCGTCCCATCCAGGTAGTGCGTCTCGCCACAAGTTCCTGTATACGGCGTGTTCTTGGGTTCCGCAATTACAGGCTTCACCCTCACACCCGGCGGTAAATTCTCCGCCCAAACTTCAACCGGCGCATTCCATCCTTCGATGCGGCGAACACGTACAAGTACCGGATTTGTGCGGCCTCGATACAACGTTTCATCGGTCCCGATCGTGCGAATCGTGAAGTCCGGCTCAGCATCCTTCATCGTCAGCCTGTACAGAAACGACGGATCGCCTCGATACTGCGCGTCGCGGATCATCGCGACATAACGCCCGGCTTTCGGCAGTTGAAACACAAGATGGGGATCCATGTTGGCCGGTTCCTTTCCCGTGTTGGTCGTCGGATCGTCTTGATATGCGAGCCGCTTGCCGTTGTCGTCATAGATCACAACCAAGGGGTCAGTCAAGTAATCGAGCTGCATGGCGTGCGCCTCGAGAACAATTCGCTTCGGCTCGTCCACTCGGAACACGAAATAATCCGCAGCCTTCGGCTTGTCGATGACGCCATTGGCAACCACAGGAAGCGTTACAGGCACGGGATCCTTGCGACTCCGAGCCTGTCCATCTGCTACCGTCACCTCGTTGTACTGTGAAATGACGAACGGAGTCGGACGAATCGCTCCATCGACGTGCAAGCGGTAGGCGCCCGGCTCGGCATTCTTAGGAATCACCATCCGTACGCGAGCTTCATCCGCTTTGGACGAGATCACCGTACCGCGAGCGAGACCGTCGCCCAGAGTTACTTCCTTCGCCTTATCGAGATTGAAACCTCGGATTACAAACTCGACCGTGCTTCCCTGACGAGCGCCCGCGGGCATAGCAAGCTCAGCAAAAGGCGCTTCGCCGGCAAACAGCCGGTAGTCGCAGGTTTCGCAGCCCGCCTCACTCGACCCTGACAGACGCAACAAGTATGTGCCGGGCTTCGTAAACACATAAACGATTCGTGGATCTTTGAAACCGTAGTAATCGTCGGAATAAGCGAGTTCCTCGCCGGCCTCGTCGAGAATCGAGATCGCTGTGTCGGCATTACTGCCATTGCGCGTGCCGAGAACATCGAAGGTCAGCGTCTGGCCAGCCGCCGCCGTAAATCGGAAGAAGTCGTAATCGCCCGCAGTGACCAACCCATTTACCAGGGCAGGGAACTTCAACTCCTCCGCTTTCTTTGGGTCGTTGTTGGGTTCGGACTCTTTCGTCTCGACGAACGTAGCGACATCGAAATATCCGATTGCGCTCCCGTGCTTAGCGATTAGGCGCAGATCGTGCCGACCCGGTTCGGCATCCCCTGCGATCTTCACCCGCGCCTTCACGGTATACGGATCGGCCGAGAGCACTGTCGCTTGGAGCTTCGGACTGCGAAACAGGATGGATGTAGTGTCCTGCAGATTCCGACCTTGCACGGAGATCTCGACTTCCTTGCCGCGCTGCCCGCCATGCGGAAAAGTCCCGGTAACCTGCGGACTGATCGGCGGCATTGCGACCTGCGCGAACGCTACGGTTTCAAACAGCAAAACGAGGCCAAAGCTGACGCGCGATGTCATCTGCGCCTTGATTTTACTTCATCAGGTCATGACCACGGTATAGTGTGAGGCGTTGAAGAGCCTGATCCTCGCATTGATATTGGTCGGACACGCCTCGTCATGGGAGGTCGGCAGCCAGTCGTGCGCTCCGTGTCACCCGGTGATCTTCAAAAGCTATCGAACGACAGCGATGGCCAAGTCCAGTGGCTTGCTAACAGCAAGTCCACCCTGGGAGAGTTTTGAGCGAGGCGCTGTAGGCCGGGCTCGTGTCTCTGCCGAGGGCGAGCGCATTCAGTTCACAATCGAGGACGGGGAGAAACGTGTCCGCAGGCCCCTCGATTACTTCATCGGCTCAGGGCTGGTCGGCCGCAGTTACGCCTCCGTGATCGACGGCTTTCTCTTCCAGGCTCCTGTGTCGTACTACACGTCGCAACGCCGCTGGGACATCTCGCCGGGCTTCGAGAAACGCGACGAGCTATCCCTTACGCGCGCTGTCGAACCCGCTTGCCTTCGTTGTCATTCGAGCCGGCTTCAGCCTATAGAGGGCACAGCCAACGGTTATAAGGCGCCGGCATTTCTAGAAGGCGGCGTCAGTTGCGAGCGATGTCATGGATCAGGGGAAGCTCACATTGCTGGCCAGAAAACCGCCATCGTGAACCCAGCCAAACTCGACGCTCTTCGACGCGACAGCATCTGTGCGCAATGTCATCTCGCAGGTGTCACCGAGATTGCCAAAAAAGACGCGAACGCATACCAGCCAGGCGCGCTTCTCGCGGACTCTTCGACTGTTTTCGTATGGAGCCGCGGCGGCGCGTTGAACGCCAACAGCCACTTCGAACGGATGGCGCAAAGTAAGTGCTGGCAATCGTCCGATCGAAAACTTTGGTGCGGTACGTGCCATGAGGCCCATTCCCGACCCACGCCGGCGATGCGGGTGAATTATTACCGCACGCGCTGCCTGACGTGCCACACCGACAGTTCCTGCACGGAAAAGCGAAGCGTTCGAGCCGCGGCCAAGAACAACTGTCTTCAGTGCCACATGCCTCGGACGGATATGCAAACAGTGCGACACGCGGCAGCGACCGACCATACAATCCCTCGGTCGCCCAAAACCGTGGCGCCCGTCTCCAACGTCAACGCCGTCCTGGTGCCGTTCGAGGGTACTGCCACGGATCGCGAACTCGGCTTAGCCTACGCCGATGTCGCGTTGAAGGACAACAACCGGCAGTGGGGAATGCGCGCGTTCGAACTCCTGCGTCGATCCTACGAATCTGATACGGCTGACGAAAAGGTCGCCACGCAACTCGCGCAACTCTACGACCGCATGGGCGCCGAACCCAAAGCTTGCGAGATCTACGCAGCCATAGTTGCCGCGAAGCCAACCGTAATCGCTCCAGCGGTCAACCTCGGCGCATGCCTCGCCAAACGAGGCGAGATCGAACAGAGTATTCGCATCTGGACCGAAGTTCTCCAGCGGAGTCCTGGTCTCGAATCTGCCCGTATCAATCTCGCCGTCGCGCTGAAGGCGACCGGCAAAGCTGACACCGCTAGGCAAGTCGTCGAAGATGGCCTAAAGATCGATCCACTCTCTCGTAATCTCGCTAACCTTTTGGAATAGCTAAGCGAAGAGACAATTTGTTTTGCCTTGTAGCTGGGTATAGAATCCTTCCAAGCAACAGTGTGCTGCTTTAGGAGGGGTCACATGAAGTTATATCTGCTTGTGATGGTGGCTTTGCTTTCGACCATCACAGCAACGAATGTTTGGGGGCAGGCGTTCACGGGTACAATTACCGGGCTCGTACAAGATCCGAACTCAGCCGCAATTCCCGGAGTGGACGTTCGCATTCGTAACGAAGCGACCAATGACGTCCGCAATGCGAAATCCGGAGGAGATGGAGCATTCATCTTCTCCCAAATCCCGCCGGGAAAATACGAGATCTCGGCAGAGACGCAAGGTTTCCGACGAAGTGTGCAAACCGGCGTCGAACTCCGCGTTAACCAGACCCTCGAAGTCAACCTCGCCATGCAGTTGGGCGAGGTCAGTCAGACCGTAGAAGTATCGGCAAACGTGTCGATGCTCGACACACAATCAGCCAATCGCGCGGTAACACTGGATCAACAGACGGTTCTAGATCTACCGGTCAACGCAAGAAATCCGTTTGCGCTCGTTCATGCGAACGCCGGTGTCATCGCGGTTCGTACGGGCATCTCGCAAGCCACTCAGGACCAGAATCACAACCGCTTCTCAATGAACGGTGGCAGAGGTCAGGCCGGCCTTACGCTGATCGATGGTGTTCCCGCGGCGGCGGTCGATTGGGGCGGTTTGATCGCCTCTCCGTCAGTCGATTCAGTTCAAGAAGTCAACATCGCCCGCAACCAGTTCGATGCCCAGTTTGGTAAGTCGGATGGCGGCGTCGTGAACATGATCACTCGTGGAGGACAAAACGACTTCCATGGATCATTGTTTGAATTTCTTCGCAATAACGTGCTCGATGCCAATAGCTGGCAAAACAATCGGGCAGGTTTACCGCGCGTGGGCTTCCAACGAAATCAGTTCGGCGCCGCGATAGGTGGTCCGATTTCCAGATCCAAGCGTCTGTTCTTCTTTGGAACCTACGAAGGATTACGCCAAGGCAGTCCGGGCACCAATACATCCTCGTTGCCGACTGCGCAACAGCGTTCGGGTGATTTTTCCAATACTCGCAACGGCGATGGCAGCCTCGCGGTCATCTACAATCCGTTCAGCGCCCGACCCAATCCGAATGGAAGTGGCGTAGTCCGCGATCCGTTTCCGGACAATCGTATCCCTGCGAGCCTGCTCAACCCGATTGCGCAGAACGTTCTTGCGCTTTATCCTCAGCCCAATGCGCCCGGTGATCCGTTCACGTTCACTCGCAACTTCAATAAGAGCGGCAAGACGATTACGACGAATGATCGTATCGACGGTCGTATCGACTGGGCCAAATCGGAAAACTGGACGATGTTCGGTCGCTTCACAAAGGCTTGGCAAGAGAATGTGGCTCCGGAATTTTTTGGAAACGGCGCTGACACGAACTTCAGCGACGTTAACCCACGACACCAAGTAGTTATCGGTACGACCTATACTCCTTCGCCAAGTTGGGTAGTGAATGCCGTCCTTGGTTCGGGCCGCTGGCGAGAGAACCAGAACTCGCCGTCTAAAGGCCTGAACGCGACCGCCCTGGGCTTCAGTCCGTCGCTCGTTTCGCAGTTTCAGACGGAAACTTACCCCGAGTTCCAGATGCAGAACTATGCGACTCTCAACAATCGCGGATATTCCAATCCCGTTCGAGAAACACATAATCTGCAATTGAACATCACCAACGAACGTGGATCGCACAGCTTGAAGTTCGGCTGGATCTCGGAGTTGGCCAGACTCAATTCGATCAGCTTCAACACGCCGACCTTTAGCTTTACTCGTGGATTGACATCGGGTCCGGTTGCCGCGCAAGCAAGCACAACCAGTGGCGATGCGATCGCGTCATTGCTACTCGGAACCGGCGCAAGCGGCAGCGGTTCGATCAACGCCGCAACGGCAACCACTGCGATGTATCACGGCGCTTATTTCCAGGACTCATGGCGATTCAACCGCCGTCTCACGTTGCATTTGGGCATACGTTGGGAAGTCCAACCTGGGCGCACGGAACGCTACGATCGCTCGAACTGGTTCAATCCGGACATTTCGAACCCTCTGGGGCAGCAGACCGGCATGCCTTTGAAGGGCGGCTTGGAATTTACTTCGGCGGATAAGCGGGCGGCGTGGCAAACGGAATGGGCGAACTTTGCTCCACGATTCGGTCTCGCGTACAAGGTCACGGACAAGCTTGTCTTTCGCGGCGGATACGGCATCTTCTATCCGCAAACCGGCGGGGGCAGCCGCGACGGTTTCTCCACGACAACGTCATGGAACTCTACAGTTGGTCAGGACGGGATTACGCCTAACGTTGGATCGCTGCTCAGCAACCCGTACCCTAACGGCCTAGCCCAGCCTATCGGCAGCTCGCGTGGTCTGCTGACGCAGGTCGGCGAGAACGTGAATGCTTTCTACTACAACCACCCGCTCAGCTACGTCCAGAGCTTCAGTTCGGATATCCAGTATGAGATTACGAACGGCATGGTGTTCGAAGTTGGCTATACCGGTACGCAAGGTCGAAAGCTGCTATTCGGCGCGACGCAACAGGCAAACCAACTCCATCCCAGCTTTCTAAGCCAGGGATCGGCGTTGGACCAGCAGGTTGCGAATCCATTTTTCAATGTGATTCCAACCGGCGCTCTGGCCGGAGCAACTGTTCCGCGGCACAGGCTCCTGCGTCCGCATCCCCAGTTTCTCGGAGTGAATGTGTCGGTCGACACGCCGGGAGCGAGTTCCAGCTTCAATGCTCTCGTCGCTCGATTCCACTGGAGAGCGAGCGCCAGCCTCAACTTCCTCAGCACGTATCAGTGGTCCAAGGCCATCGATAACGCAAGCGAGTGGCAAGGATGGGAGGTGGCCGATACGCTTCGCGATTACTACAACCTTGAAGTCGATCGTTCCATCAGCGCTCATGATATTCCGCAGAGTTTTGTGAATACGCTTGTCTACGAGCTCCCTGTGGGCAAGGGACGCAAGTTCGGAAACGACATGCATCCGATTGCGAATGCGGTAATCGGCGGATGGCAGGTCTCAACAATCATTCGGTTCTCCAGCGGCCTTCCACTCAGCTTCACGGCGCCAAATACCCTGTCGAATTACGGCTATCAAGTGCAGAGACCGAACATCGTTACCGATTTCGCTTCGGCCGCGGTAGAGAATCCGACGCCGGATAGTTGGTTCAACACCGCCGCATTCCGAGCCCCTGGTCAATACGAAATTGGCAATGCGCCTCGCTGGGTTCCCAACATACGCTTTGGTCCCACTAACCACGCGGACTTCGCCATCCTGAAAAACTTCCGCTGGGGTGAGAGCATCAAGGCTCAGTTCCGTGGAGAGATGTTCAACGTTACCAACACCCCGCAGTTCGGACGCGCGAACACGACGTTGGGTAGCGGTGATTTTGGACGCGTGACAGGAACAACCAACGTAGGTCCTCGTAACATACAACTCGGCCTCAGAGTTCAATTCTGAGACTCTGATACTCACTTTCTGCTTCGAACGGGCCGCCTCTTGCAGGTGGCCCAATTCATTTTGTCCTCTCGACGGGTATAAAATCCCTCCCAGCAACTATGTGCCGCCAAAGGAGGGCCACATGAGGTTATACACGCTAGTGGTGGTTGCTTTGCTTTCAACCATCGCAGCGACAAATGTTTGGGGGCAGGCGTTCACGGGAACCATCACCGGAATCGTACAAGATCCGAACTCAGCCGCAATTCCTGGAGTGGACGTTCGTATTCGTAATGAAGCCACCAATGACGTTCGTAACGCGAAGTCCGGAGGAGAAGGGGCATTCATCTTCTCGCAGCTTCCCCCCGGAAAGTATGAGATCACCGCCGAGATGCAAGGTTTCCGCCGAAGCGTGCAAACCGGGTTGAACTCCGCGTCAATCAGACGCTAGAAATCAACCTCGCCATGCAGTTGGGCGAGGTCAGTCAAACGGTAGAAGTATCGGCAGCCGTGTCCATGCTCGACACGCAAACGGCCAATCGAGCGATAACTCTAGATCAACAGACCGTTCTTGACCTGCCGGTCAACGCGAGAAACCCGTTTGCGCTCGTTCATGCGAACGCCGGTGTCATTGCGGTTCGTACCGGTATCTCGCAAGCGACCCAGGATCAGAATCACAATCGCTTCTCGATGAATGGTGGCAGAGGTCAGGCGGGTCTAACGCTCATAGATGGCGTGCCGGCTGCCGCAGTCGATTGGGGCGGCTTGATCGCTTCGCCTTCAGTCGATTCGGTCCAGGAAGTCAACATCGCTCGCAATCAATTCGATGCGCAGTTCGGTAAGTCAGATGGCGGTGTTGTGAACATGATCACGCGTGGGGGACAAAACGACTTTCACGGATCGTTGTTCGAATTCCTCCGCAATAACGTGCTCGATGCGAATGCGTGGCAGAACAATCGGGCAGGATTACCGCGCGTGAGCTTCCAACGAAATCAGTTCGGAGCTGCGGTAGGCGGTCCCATCTCGCGTTCGAAGCGCTTGTTCTTCTTCGGCGCGTATGAAGGCCTGCGGCAGGGCAGCCCCGGCACGAACACCTCTACGTTGCCGACCGCGGCGCAACGTACGGGCGACTTCTCCGATACCCGGAATGCGGATGGATCGCTATCGGTCATCTACAATCCGTTCAGCACGCGTCCCAATCCAAACGGCGCCGGCGTGGTGCGCGATCCATTTCCGAATAACCAAATCCCTGCAAATCTGCTCAATCCAATCGCCCAGAAAGTGCTTGCGCTCTATCCCCAACCGAACGCTCCCGGCGACGCGTTCACACGCACGCGCAACTTCAATGCGAGCGGCAAGACCGTGACCGTCAACGATCGGATCGACGGCCGAATCGATTGGGCTAAGTCAGAATCATGGACTATGTTCGGCCGGTTCACAAAAGCTTGGCAGGAGAATATCGCTCCCGAGTTCTTCGGCAACGGCGCCGATACGAACTTCAGCGACGTCAATCCTCGCCATCAAGTAGTCATCGGCTCGACTTACACCCCTTCGCCGAGTTGGGTGATCAATGCGGTTTTAGGATCTGGCCGCTGGCGCGAGAATCAGAACTCGCCATCTACGGGTTTGAATGGGACGGCGCTCGGCTTCAGTCCTTCCCTGGTCTCGCAGTTCCAAACGGAAACCTATCCCGAGTTCACAATGACGAACTATGCGACGTTGAATAACCGTCGATACCTGAATTCAGCTCGCGAGACGCACAATCTTCAACTGAACATTACAAACGAGCGCGGTTCCCACAGCTTGAAGTTTGGCTGGATCAGCGAACTGGCTCGTTTGAATAGCACGGACTTCAATACACCGACGTTCGGCTTCACGCGAGGCTTGACTGCTGGTCCCGTCGCTGTCCAAAACAGCACGACAAGCGGCGATGCGATCGCCTCGCTACTTCTTGGCGTCGGCGCCAGTGGAGCCGCCCCAATCAGCGCGGCAACTGCCACTACCGCGATGTATCACGGCGCATACTTCCAGGATTCATGGCGCGCCACTCGTCGTCTCACGCTGCACCTCGGAATTCGTTGGGAAGTTCAACCGGGCCGCACAGAACGTTACGACCGGTCGAATTGGTTCGATACTCAAATAACGAATCCGCTGTCGCAGCAAACCGGCCTGCAGTTAAAAGGCGGTTTGGAATTCGCGTCATCGGACAATCGCGAAGCATGGCAAACCACTTGGGCCAACTTCGCGCCCAGGTTCGGCATGGCTTACAAGATTACGGACAAACTGGTATTCCGCGGCGGCTACGGTATCTTCTACCCGCAAACCGGTGGATCAGGTCGTGATGGATTCTCGACATCGACCGCATGGAACTCGACGGTCGGTGGCGATGGTATTAATCCGAATCTCGGATCGCTTTTGAGCAATCCCTATCCAAACGGGATAAATCAACCGGTCGGCAGCTCACGTGGACTCCTGACGCAAGTCGGAGAAACCGTGAACGCCTTCTTCTACGATCACCCGCTCGGCTACGTACAGAGCTTCAGTTCGGATTTCCAATATGAGATCACAAGCGGAATGGTCCTCGAAGCCGGATACACCGGTACGCAAGGTCGCAAATTGCTGTTTGGAACCGGACAACAGGCAAACCAACTCCATCCGAGCTTCCTGAGTCAGGGAACCGCGCTCGATCAGCAAGTGGCGAATCCATTCTTTGGTGTGATTCAAACAGGAGCTTTGGCTGGGGCTACAGTTCCACGCCATCGCCTGCTTCGACCGCATCCACAGTTTCTGGGTGTCAATGTTTCCGGCGAGATTCCTGGCGCCAGTTCCAGTTTCAACGCTCTCGTCGCTCGCTTCCACTGGAGAGCGAGCGCCAGCCTGAACTTCCTCAGCACCTATCAATGGTCTAAGGCCATTGACAATGCGAGTGAGTGGCAGGGATGGGAAGTCGCAGATCAACTGCGCGACTTCTACAACCTCGAAGTCGATCGTTCCATCAGTGCGCATGATATTCCGCAGAGCTTCGTGAACACCCTCGTGTACGAGTTGCCAGTCGGCAAGGGCCGCAAGTTCGGCAGCGACATGCATCCAGTCGCGAATGCGGTCATCGGCGGCTGGCAGGTCTCAACAATTGTTCGATTCTCGAGTGGCCTTCCTCTGGGCTTCACCGCTCCGAACACGCTTACTAACTATGGCTTTCAGGTCCAACGTCCGAACGTCACGGACTTGAACGCAGCCGCGGTCGAAAATCCAACACCTGATCGCTGGTTCAACACCGCGGCCTTCAGCGCTCCGGGTCAGTTCGAAATTGGCAATGCGCCTCGCTGGGTTCCGAATATCCGTTTCGGTCCTACGAAGCACGCCGACTTCGCCATCCTGAAGAACTTCCGCTGGGGTGAGTCCATCAAGGCTCAGTTCCGTGGTGAGATGTTCAACTTTACGAATACGCCGCAGTTTGGACGCGCGAACACAACGTTCGGCAGTGGCGACTTCGGGCGAGTGACAGGAACTACCAACGTAGGTCCTCGTAACATACAACTGGGTCTCAGAGTTCAGTTCTGAGACTCTGATACTCGCTGTTTGTATTCCGCTTCGATACGGGCCGCCTCTTGCAGGCGGCCCGTTGCTTTGTAGGCTCGGCTAAGCGGCAACAAAACGGTTGCGTCCAGCTGAGCCGCTGCTTCCAGGTGTGGGATGCTCTCCTTCGCACGGCCGATTTGCAGTAGCGCCTTTCCCAGCGCTCCACGAGCCGCTACCATTTCCGGCCCCGCTTTCACGGCCTTTTCAAGCAGCGGCAGCCCAGCTTCAACACCCTCAATCCGAACCAGCGTGTCGCCATACTCGTAGTTGAATTCGGGATCGCTGCTCCATCGCGCGGCCAGCGACGCATAGCTCTTGCGCGCTTCTTCGTAGCGACCTGCGCGCCATAACGATCGCGCATACAGACGCTGCAGCCGATCGTCTTTCGGCGCGAGCCGTACCGCTTCTTCCAATTCCTTAACAGCGTCCTCGTGTCGATTCTCGAGGGTACGAACCTCAGCCAGCAATTCATGAAGTTCTGCCGACGGAGGCAGCTTCTCTAGCTTCGCGAACGCTGCGCTTGCCTCCTGCTGCTTGCCGAGCCGCGCGTAACTCAGGCCCGCTCCCTGCAGACCTTTCGGCGTACTTCCGAGAGCTTCAAATGTTGCCGCGGCTTGCGCATAGCGCTTGCATCCGAAGTAAGCATCGCCGAGTTCCAACAAGACCTGCGACGACGCCTGCCACTTCCGCGCATTCTCGAGCGCCGGGATTGCCTCGCATGGTTTGCGTAACTTCAAGCGCGAGACGCCAAGCATGAAGTGCGCCGGACCAGGCGCTGGAACTGCCTTCAGAAACTTCTCGAACTCGACCGAAGCCTCGGAATACTTCGCAGCCGAAAACAACGCCAGTCCGAGATTCATCCGAAGGCGAGGCTCATTCGGCTCTTCTTTCACCAACTGGCGATAGATCCGCTCCGCGTCTGCGAACCGATGCTCTTTCATCGCCGTCACACCTTGGTCGGACAGACTTTGAAAGAACAATAGCAGCGCGGGAATCATGGCTCGATCTTAATCGTGCGATTCGTGGGCGTGACTATCTTACGCACGGCGCCGCCGGGCAGGAATGCCTCTACTTCGACTTCTTTCACTGCACCAACTCCGAAGTGAAGAGGTCCCATGAAAGACGAAGCGTATCCCGTCGAAGCAGTCACATATCGCCACTGCTGACCCACTCGCACGCGCGTCCCTGGCAGACGAGCGTCTACCTTCAACCAGTTGCCGCCTGACTCGCAAGGATTCCGCAGAATCTGCGCCGCCGTATTCAATGCGGTAAAGACGAAATCCACGCAGCCATCCTCATCGAAATCGGCGGCGACAACACCGCGATACATAGCGCGAGGCAAGGCATCCCAGACAGTCCCTGCAGCAAAGCTACCCTTGCCCGAGTTGCGGAACCACGAAGGAGTTTCCATCGCCGCCGACCCACGCCCGCCTGTCGGTGACAGCGCATCGCTCCGAGCCGCAACGATGTCCTTCCATCCGTCGTTGTCGACATCCGCAAACGCCACGCCCCATCCAGACATCGAGCGGCTCAGGACCGACATCCTGCTCGGCGACGTAACTTCCGTAAAACCTTTCCCTGTATTCCGATAGAGCGGAAATGTTTCATCGCGTAGCGCCGTATAAACAACGTCGGGGCGTCCATCGTTATCGAAGTCCTGCGCATCGACACCCATTCCAGAGACCGGTTTCCCATCCTCAGGCGCTGCGATGCCAACATCGAACGCGGCTTCCTCAAACTTCCCAGACCCGAGATTTCTGAAATAGAACGCAAAGCTACGATCGTTGGTGACGAAGATGTCGGTCAAGCCATCGCCGTTGAAATCGGCAGTAGCCGTCGACATGCCTTTGCCGCGATGCTTCGAAATCCCCGACGAATTCGAGATGTCGGTAAACTTCCCGCCTCCATCATTGCGGAACAGAGCATTCGGACTCGGCCCATAAAACCGCGGATGACAAAAATCAGGCTTACCGTTGACCAGACACTCGCGCTCTTTCTCCGGCTGCCAATCGACGTAGTTAACGACAAACAGATCGAGATCGCCATCGTTCTCAATATCGAGCCAACTCGAAGCCACCGACCAGCGCCCACGATTGTCGATCGCGTCCACACGAGCAAACGTGCCATCGCCTTTATTGCGGTACAACAAAACACGCTTCAAGCCCGACACAACCAAATCGACAAAGCCATCTCGATCGAAGTCGGCGGCCGTAGCCCCAAACGCAAACTCGGACTCGCCCAAGCCCGCCCGGGCAGTCACATCTTCAAACTGAAGCTTTCCCTTATTGCGAAGCAGCGCATGCGATCCAGCGCCATTCGGAAAGAACAAATCGAGCTTGCCGTCACTGTCGAAATCAAAAACGGCAAAGCCCCCAGGAACCGAAGCCGGCAACTGCTTCTTGGCCGTCTCCCCATTCAGCAAAGTGAACGGAAGCGGCCGCATCTCCCAAGGAACAGTCGCGAAGCAGAAGAACCAACCTAAAAATCTGCGTGCATCTGCGTTCATCTGCGGCCAAACATCTAAACCTGCTTCGAATACTCCCGCTTAATGTAATCGCAAGCCCGCACCGTGATCGCCATCATCGTGAGCGTAGGATTCTGACACCCGCTCGACACCCAGGCCGCGCCATCCGTACAAAACAAATTCGGGACGTCCCAAGCCTGCGCGTACTTATTCAGAACACTCGTCTTCGCGTCCGTACCCATCCGCGCTGTTCCGATTTCGTGAATGCAGTGGCCTGGAACCGACGGAGTCTCCCCCGTCATCCGAACTTCTTGCGCGCCGGCAGCTTTCAACATCTCTACCGCCTGCTCGCGACCATCCTGGTACAGCTTCAGATCGTTCGGACCCCAACTGCAATTCATCTTCAGGATGGGAATCCCGTACGCGTCTTTCCGCTCCTTGTCGATCTCGACGTAATTTTCCTTCCGCGCGAGGCACTCGCCCCAGAGCCCAATCTGCATTGAGTACCGGCCCTTATGCACGCCTTCCTTATACGACTTGCCAAAACCAGGCGCGCCGAAATCGAATGACGGCATTCCGCCACCCTGATACCCATAGCCTCGAATGAACCCGTTTGTCTCTTTCTCTTTCACATTGCGGAAACGTGGAATGTAAATGCCATTCGGCCGCCGAGGCATTCCGACCCAAGGCTTGGCTTCAGGGATCGGCATAATGCCGTTAGCTCCACCCTGATAGATATGATCCATCAGATACTTCCCAAGCACGCCGCTCGAATTGCAAATCCCCGAGTTCAACATCAGCCGTGTCGATTCGAGAGTCGAAGCGCACAACATCACGATCTTCGCCTTCACCTCGCGCGTCTGCTTGCTGACTGCGTCAACGTACTCGATGCCCGTGGCCTTCCCATCCTGCATCAACACGCGAGCGGCCACCGCATCGGTAATTAACGACAGCCTGCCGGTAGCTTGGGCGTCCTTAATCGTCGTGAACGGACTGCTGAAGTAGGAGTTCGTGACACAACCCCGCTCGCACGGACCGCAATAGTGGCAAGCGGCCCGGCCGTTGTGCGCTTTCGTCAAAATCGCCACGCGCCCAATCGTCAATGTCCGTCCGAACTTGTCCTTGATCGCTTTTCGAACGGCCAACTCAGAGCAGGTCATCTCCATCGGAGGCAGAAAGATGCTGTCCGGCAACTGCGACAGACCCTCCGCCATGCCGCTGATGCCGACATAGCGCTCAACCTTCTCGTAATACGGAACCATCTCCTCATACGAGATCGGCCAATCATCGCCGTAGCCGTCGTGCGAAGCGGCCTTGAAGTCGAGATCGCTCATGCGATAGCTCTGCCGTCCCCAGCTCAACGTGCGTCCGCCGACGATACGCTGCCGGATCCAGCTAAATGGTTTTTCCTGTGTGTACGGATTCTCTTTGTCGTTTACGAACCACTCGGAGTTGTATTCGGTGCACGCGTAGCAGTTACTTTGGATCGGCCGATCCTCACGGATCTTCGGCGAGAATCCCAGATACTTCAATTGCCACGATTGGACGTGCTCGGTATAGTCTTTCGGCGATACGGGCTTACCAGCTTCCAAAAGCGCAACGCGCATCCCCGATTCCGTGAGTTCCTTAGCGGCCCATCCCCCGGTTGCTCCGGAGCCTACAACGATCGCGTCATACGTGGACTGTGCGCGGCTGACCTGCAACATATGCCGCCAGTATACTGTGAGGGACATGTCCTTCGCTGGAAAACGTGTTCTGTCTCTCGAAAGTCGTCGAGCTGTGGAGACCGCCGAGTTGATCACACGCAAGCAGGGAGAACCTTTCGTTGCTCCGTCGATGCGTGAGGTCCCGCTCGAACGCAACGAGGAAGCATTCCGATTTGCCGACCGCCTGCTCGCCGGCGAATTCGACATGGTGATCTTTTTGACCGGCGTGGGGACGCGTCATCTCGTCAAAGTACTCAGCTCACGTCACGATCCGGAAACGATCACCGCCGCGCTACGCCGTCTCACAGTGGTTGCGCGTGGTCCCAAGCCTTCCGCTGCCCTGCGCGAACTCGCCGTTCCGGTCCACATCAACGCGCCCGAGCCAAACACATGGCGTGAACTCATGCAGTCGATCGAGGGTCGCCCCGAGCGTCGAATCGCCGTGCAGGAATACGGTAAAACGAACGAAGAACTCATCGCCGCGTTGAAGCAGATGGGCGCGGAAGTCATGTCAGTTCCTGTGTACGCCTACGAACTTCCTGAAGATCTTGGTCCGCTGCAGGAAGCCGTTTCTCGTCTCGCCAAGGAAGCCTTCGACGTGACCATGTTCACGACCTCTCAACAAGTCGTCCATCTCATGCAGATTGCGCGCGACATGGGACTTGAAGAAGCCGTTGCCCGGGGTTTGCGAAAGAGCGTGATCGCTTCCATCGGCCCAACCACCACTGAGGCCCTGGTCGAGTACGGATTTCAACCCGACCTCGAGCCCTCTCACCCAAAGCTCGGCATTCTTGTCAAAGAAACGGCCGAAAAGGCGTCCGATATTCTATGGAAGAAGACCGCCTGAGGGATTCCCAGAACCCGGAGGTCCCACAGAAAAAGAGCATCTGGGTCATCGCGGGCGAATACAGTTCACTCGCCTTCGTCCTTCCCAGTTGCGTGTTTGCCGGGTATCTTATCGGTTATTGGCTGGACAAATACTTCGGTACGACGTATCTATATTTAGTGTTCATGATCCTCGGGATCATATCCGGTTTCCTGCAGATCTTCCGGTTCCTCAAGAAGCATGAAGACTGATGGCATAGCCGTAGCGCGCCGTGTTTATACGATGATGTTTGCGCTCGCGGGGATGGGTCTCGCGGCTGCATGGTTCTTCGCTGGATGGCCCTCTTTAGCTGGATTCCTTGCCGGCGTCGCGATTTCGTTCGGGAACGCCTGGTGGATGGCGCGCATCAGCATGGCTGTCGGGTCGCCTGATCGACCGTCGGGTAGTGGACCTGCCGCGATTCTCGCCGTCTTTCGCTATCTCTTAATGCTGGGAATCCTGTATGTTATTCTTAATGTTTCAGAAACTGGCTTCCTCGCCGCTCTTGCTGGCTGTTTCGTTCACATAGTCGCGGTTGTTCTGGAAGTCGTCTACGAACTCACGTATGGGACATCATGAGCTCTGGTTTACAGAGCTACTCAACAACTATCTCGCCGCTCCTGCGCAAGCAGTCCTGAACCTGTTTGGAGTCCACGCCGCCAATCCTGACAGGCCGTGGGTGAACTTCGTTGCCATGGAGATCCTCGTGGCGTTGGTTATCGTCGTCCTGTTCGCCATCCTCAAGTCGCGACTCTCGGTCGACAAGCCAGGCAATCTTCAGCACCTGTTCGAACTCGTCTATCTCTTCCAGCGTCAGCAAGCCGACGAAATCATCGGCCACGATGGGAGGAAATATGTAGCATTCGCCGGCACACTTTTTATCTTCGTGCTGTTCGGCAATTTGATCGGCGTAATTCCCTCTTTTGAATCGCCCACGATGTTCGCCCCGGTTCCGGCCGGATGCGCGATGGCTACTTTTCTCGTTTACAACATTCTCGGGTTCAAAGAGAACGGCGCGCATTATTTAAAGCACTTCACCGGTCCGATTCCGTGGCTGACTCCGCTGATGCTCCCGATCGAGCTCATCAGTCACCTCGCCCGTCCGATGTCGCTCACGATTCGTCTTTACGCGAACATGGTGGCCGGGGAAAAGGTCACTCTCGTCTTTTTGGCTTTAACGTATTTTGCTGTGCCGGTCGTTTTCATGGGCCTGCACGTATTCGTATCTTTAATCCAGGCCTTCATTTTCATGGTGCTTACGATGATCTACATCGGCGGCGCTGTGTCGCATGAGGAGCACTAGAATCCGGCATTTTGCCGCTGGCAGTGTGAGCCCCCGGCGTCCCAACGCGCGGTGTGGAACCACCTCCTGTCCGCGAATTTATTAGGAGAAAACAAATGAAGTCCAAAATGTTCCTGGTGTTGCTTGCCATGTTTGTGCTAGCCTCCCCAGTCTTTGCTCAGGAGACCGCCGCTTCAGCCGACCGTCCCTTCATCACCATCACGTCCGGCATCGCCATGGCGCTTGCTTCCGGTCTTTGCGCGCTTGCTCAGGGCAAAGCCCTCGGCTCCTCCGCCGAAGCCATCGCTCGCAATCCTGGAGCCGGCAACGTGATCCGTGGCGCGCTGATTCTCGGCCTCGCGTTCATCGAGTCTCTGGCGTTGTTCACCTTCGTCGTCATCGCCGCGAAGTTCTAATCGCGGACTTACAGTTCGAATCGAGGCCTGCGGTCCCCACAAGGGCTGCAGGCCTTTTGCACATCCAAACGATGAAACTCCAAGGCATCTACCCTCCCATCACGACCCCCTTCGATCACAACGGTGAGATCTACAAAACCAAACTCACCTCGAATATCGAAGCCTGGAATCGGACCGGCCTTGCCGGCTATGTCGTCTGCGGCTCAACCGGCGAAAGCGTCATGCTCACGCCCGAAGAAAAATTCCTATGCTGGGAACTGGTCGCAAAGGCCGCAGCGCCCGAGAAACTCCTGATCGCAGGCACGGGAGTCGAGAGCGTTCGGGAAACGGCGTGGCTCACGAACATAGCGGCCGAGATGGGCTACAAGGCTGCCATGGTCAGAACTCCCTTCTATTACAAGGGACTCCTGAACAACGTGAGCGCCCAGGTGCTTTACTTTCGTTCTGTGGCGGATCGAGTCAAGATTCCGCTGATGATCTACAACTGGCCGCAGGCGACCGGGATCGACATCGCTCCGGAAGCCGTCGCGATGCTCTCAGAACACCCGAACATTATCGCGATCAAGGAAAGCTCGGGATCGCTCGAAAAAGTCATGCAGATGATTCGTGAGGTGAAATCGGGATTCCAAGTCCTAGTCGGCTCTGCGCCGACGCTCGCGCCATCGTTCCAGGTCGGCGCTGTCGGAGCTGTGCTTGCGTTCGCGAATGCAGCGCCGTATGCCTGCATCACAATTTGGGAAGCGCATCGGAGCAGGGAACTCGATGCCGCAAAGGACTGGCAGAATCGCATTGCAAAAGCTGCGCAGCTTGTCACCACCAAGTACGGCGTTCCTGGTCTAAAACACGCGATGGATCAGATGGGATATTATGGCGGGCCTCCACGTTTGCCGTTGACGGTCCCGACGCCCGATGCCAAGCGCGAGATAGAAGCAGCATTCGCCGGACTGCGAGGATGAAATGTATAACCCCGCGCACTTTCGTGAAGAACGTCCCGAAGTCCTGCACGATTTCATCCGTGCGCACCCCTTGGCGACGCTCGTCACCGTGTCTGTCAACGGAATCGAAGCGAATCACGTCCCTATGATTCTTGACGTTGACAAAGGCGTCCTCCGCGGCCACGTCTCTCGAGCAAACCCCATCTGGCAAAACAGCCAGCCCGAAGCGCTAACAATCTTCACCGGGCCCGAGCATTACGTCTCTCCCTCGTGGTATCCCGCGAAACAGGAGCACGGGCGCGTCGTACCGACCTGGAACTACGCCGCCGTCCATGCGCGCGGAACACTAACCTTCTTCGAAGAACCCGCCCGCCTCCGAGCCATCGTGGAAGAACTGACCACGCTTCACGAAGCCTCGCTTCCGCAGCCATGGAAGGTCGACGACGCCCCTCCGGAATTTATCGAAGGGTTACTAAAAGCCATCGTCGGCTTCGAGCTTCAAATCGCCAGCCTCGAAGGCAAATGGAAAGCGAGCCAGAACCGAAGCGAAGCCGATCGCGCGTCGGTGATCGAGGCCTTGCGTAACCTTGGCGCTACCGAATCTGCGGAAACAATTCGTTAGTCAATTGCAGTCCACTTGCACATCTACTCGAATCTTCCTTAATTCCTCCATTCGAAGCACAGCAATCCCTGCTTGAAAAAAAATACTGGACCAAATTGGTCGGATTATGTAAGATCAACTCATAGCTGCAAGCCATATGCAACTACACAGAGTTGGAAAAGCCCGCCGGTAGACTTTTGGCGAAGTACCGGCAGGCAGCGTCGACAACCTGCGACAGCTGGCGACTGCCTCCCATTATAGGCGTCGTCCTGTTAGCTCTCAAACAGGAGAACACCCTTTACCAGATGAGTGGCGAGACTTGTCTACTTGCGGAGATCCCAGACTTCGGCCGCATCTATGACTGCGGAGAATGCGGGCTCATCCACGTCAAAGTCGGACCCGTGAGCGTAACTCTACCTCCGGAATCCTACATGCAACTCGTGACGTTGATCCACACCAGCGCCGCAAACTTTGAAACTTGGTTAGAGAAGCAGAGCAGAGGAGCCGCATGAAGCGGCCGCTCATAGCCTTCCTTATCACGGCATGTTTCGCGAACGCCGCATCGACCTCGATCGGCGGCCGCGTGCAGGATCCGCAAGGACTGCCAGTCAGTGGTGTGACCGTTGAAGTTGCCGATTCCTCCGGCAGGATCGTGTGTACGAAAATCACGACCGACGCTGGCGCGTGGTATTGTGCCGAACCAATCATTCCTCCCGCTCGCATTACCGTCAGCGGACGTCAGTGGAATCAATCGATTCTCAGAGCCGAAGACACGCAGAAAGAAGTTGTAGTTACGCTCCAACCTGCGACATTGCTGCAGACCGTGGTTGTTTCCGGATCGCGTATTGAAGAGCTGCAGGATGACTCGGCGCAGCGCGTGGAAGCGGTGACACGCCAGCAGATCCAATCAACTGGCTATGAGCGCGTCAGTGACGTGCTCGCCGAAATGCCGGGCGTCGTCACACGAAGAGGCAGTACAGCCACTGTCGCAGGTGAGCAGGTACAAGGTATCGATTCGCGCCAGGTCGCTGTCCTGCAGGATGGCTTGCCGATTCCCGGCGCGCGTGGTGTAAAGAGTTGTGTTGAATCTGCACCGGCAAAGCACCTCAGGGTTGCAGCGCGTCGAAGTGGCCAAAGGGGCCGGCTCCGCGCTCTACGGTAGCGATGCGATCGGCGGTGTGATTAACCTCATCTCAAGGGAAGCCTCACGTCCTGTCGAAGCCGAAATGAATGTATCCGGAGGAACTCTCGGCATGTTCGATCTCGACGGCTCTCTGGGCAGTCGAATCGACAAGCTTTCTGTCTTGGTTAGCGGCGGCACGCACCGGATCGATGGATATAAGCTTGTGCCTTCCAGCGTCTCCAGTGTTGGACCAGATTGGAATCGCCAGGATGGAGCAGCGCGCCTGCGATGGGCCGCGCATCCTAAGTTTTTCCTTGGTCTTACCGCGAGTGGATATCACAACCACGAAGAAGCCATCAATCTCACCGAGCAGGGCAACGCGACCGGCGTCCTAAACGACAGCACACAGGCGTATTCAGCGACGTTCGACTATATACCTACCCCCGAGTTGACTGCGCAAGGGCGGCTTTACCGCGCGCGCTATGACGAAAACTCCGTCACCACATTGCTCGCGGGAAATCCAACGCCGTCTTCTGCGAACCTCAATCAGGTCTATCACCGCATGGATTCGACCATCGGCTACAGCCGCGCCGGGCATGTATTGCAGACCGGCGTCGAGTGGGCGCAGGACAACTATCGCGGCGTCAACCGCATGCTTGACGATAACGCAGGGCAGCAAATCACGCTTACCGATGGATGGGTGCAGGACCGCTGGACATTGACCCCGCGCGTAACGCTTACACTTGGCGGGCGTATCAGTGGCCATTCCTTGTATGGAATCAATGCGGTTCCGAAAGCGGGCCTCGTGTACCGCGCGACGGACAAGCTGATTCTGCGCGCATCTTACGGCCACGGCTTCCGTGCTCCGGACCTGGGTCAACTCTATTACCGGTTTGCCAATCCAACGAACTTCTATCAAGTCATCGGCAATCCCAACCTGCGTCCCGAAACTTCGCAGAGCATGCAAGTTGGAGCCGGATGGCGCGCGCAGAGGTGGCGCGCAAATATAACGCTCTTCAACAATCGTGTGCGTGACCTCATCGATTCCACGAACATTGGCACGCCGCGTACGCCGGCTGAAGCAGCCGCTCTATTGGCGCGTTACTCCATTCCCGCTGATTACAACCCGATACTCAATCGGCCCATTTTCCTGTACCAGAATCTCTCCCGGGCCGTGACGCGCGGTGTCGAGGTGGACGCCGAGGTTTCTCTCATGCGCAACTGGCGTGTTCGAGGCGCTTACACCTTTCTCGATGCGCGGGATGTGCTCACTGACCTGCGCTTGGCGCAGCGTCACAGGAACCAGGGCTTTGCAGGTACCGAGTATACTGTGCCGCGTTGGGGACTCAGCGCGAACATGCGAGCCAGCTACTACAGCTACTGGCTCCTGAACTCGGCTGCGGGAACACGAGCCTACGGCTACAGCATTTACGACCTCTATTGCTCAAAACAAATCAAGACCGTTGCCGCATACGCTTCCATTGACAATCTCTTCGATTCGGTGGACCGCAAGCTCAGCCAGACGCCGCCCACTTTCGACCGGCCCGACTACGGTCGGACCTTTCGTGTCGGCATGCGATGGAACTTTCCCAGGGAATAGATCATGACTTCAAATCAGATGGAACGTAGAACGTTTTTGGCTCTTCTGAGCGCAGTCGGGCTGTCCGCTGCTGACACCGACAACAAAACTGGCGTATTGCTGCTGGCTCACGGAGGACGTCTATCCAGTTGGAATGACGAGGTCAATCGCATTGCCGCAGTCGTGAATAAGTCGTATCCGACAGAAGTGGCTTTCGGCATGGCGACCAAAGCAAATATACAAGCAGCCACGGATCGCCTGAGCGCCAGAAGTGTCTCAAGAATCGTGGCCGTGCCGCTCTTCATCTCCTCGTACAGTTCCGTCATCACATCCACGGAGTGGCTATTAGGACTTCGCGCCGAGATGCCTCCGGATTACAAGATGTTCGCGAAGATGTCTCACGGGCATGGCGAACATGCAGGGCATCACGGCTCCCCCACAACGGAAGGCCCGTTGACGCCGCTGGAACTCAAGGTTCCGGTGACAATGACGACCGCAATCAATCGTCATGCGATTGCTGCCGACATACTGGCTGATCGGGCGCGCGCAATCAGTAAAGACCCGGCAAAGGAAGTTGTCATTCTAGTCGCGCATGGCCCGAACCCCGAAGACGACAACCTCAAGTGGCTTGCCGATCTAAGCGCGCTGACTGAACTCCTCAAGCCGCGCACGAGCTACGCCCGCATCGAATACCTGACAGTCCGCGACGACGCAAGCGAGGAAGTCCGAGCGAAGGCCAAAGCCGAATTGCGTGGATTTGTCGAGAAGGCAGTAAGCGAGGGTAAGCGAGCGCTTGTCGTGCCAGTGCTGCTTTCCTACGGCGGCATCGAACTCGGTATCAAGAAACGCCTGGAAGGACTCGAGTACACGATGGCAACGCAAGGCCTGCTGCCCGATCCCCGTCTTGCAGACTGGGTGATCGAGTCAGTCAGAACCGCCACAGCCAAATAGTCCTTCGCTTTTCGGATATCAGCGCAATATCTGTATGCTGACGAAATGGTCCTTGGACGTTGTATGACGTTATCCGCGACGATTCTCATGCCTGGCCTGATGTGTCAACTCGACCTCGCAAGTCAGTCTGAGCAACTGCAGACTGCTGTCAGCAAGGGTCATCGACTTGGATCCGAGGGCAGCGGCGTGGCCGCTGTGAACGAACTCCTGGATCGCGGGCTCAACGTAAACGCGAAGGACTCGGCGGGCTGGACCGCCCTGATGATGGCGAGCCTCGAGGGATTGCCGGATGTAGTGCAAACACTTCTAAGCCGCGGAGCTGACCCAAACATTCGCTCTGAGAAAGGAGAGACCGCGCTCATCATTGCATCGGGATGTTTCATTGTTCGTACAAAAGCCGATCTCGTCGAAGAGCGAGGATTTCGCCCGGAGATGAGGGCTCGGCAACTGAGCGCTCCACGAATGATGGTGGAAGCCCTGCTTAGTCGGCGTGCGGACGTGAATGCTGCCACAAAGGATGGACGTACGGCATTGATGACAGCGGCGATGCATGGCTGGTCCGACGTTGTGAAAATCCTGATCGAGACCAACGCGCGCATCAATACGAGGGATGGAGTAGGACGGATCGCGATTGATTACGCTAGCCCGTTCGACGGACAGGTTCGGGCGATGCTTGTTGGCGCCGGCGCTCTGAACCCGACCGGTCGCTCCGGAAGAGTGGTATGCGACGCACAGGCTGCCCTCAATGCGCTCGGGCTCCGCGAAGGGCATCCAGACTGTTGGTGGGGCTCGTCCACTGCAGGCGTCGTGAAGAAGTTTCAGGAGCAGCGAGGGCTGCCAGCGTCCGGTGAACTCGACCAGGCGACAATCCGTGCGCTAAATATCGCGCGCTGACCAGTAACGCCAGCCGTCGTTCCAGGTCTAAACCTCCGCCGCTTCCAGACGCGGTACCAGCAGATGGATCAGCCCCAACGCCAATAAGTACATCAACCCGGCAATCAGGAACAGCGAATAATAGCTTCCCGTAACTTCTAACACGTATCCAGCCGCGGTTGCCGTAAACATGCCGCCAAGCGCTCCAACCGTCCCGCCAATGCCGACCACCGATCCAACCGCGCGGCGGGGAAACATGTCCGACGTCAGAGTGAATAAGTTAGCCGACCATCCCTGATGCGCCGACGTCGCAAGACTCACCAAGCCAACGGCCACCCACAGATTCGAAGCCTTCGCCGCGAAGATAATCGGCACGACACACAGCGCGCAGAGGAGCATCGTTGTTTTCCGCGCGGCATTCACACTCCATCCCCGCTTCATCAAGGTCGAAGAAAGCCAGCCGCCGCCGATGCTTCCGATGTCTGCCGAGAGATAGATAATCACAAGCGGCAATCCGACCTTGTCGAGTGTTAACCCGTATTGCTGATTCAGAAACTTCGGCAGCCAGAAGAGGAAGAACCACCACACCGGATCAGTCAGGAACTTGCCAATTGCGAACGCCCAAGTCTGCCGTTTCGGAAACACTTTGCCCCAGGAGATTTTGTCCGTCTGTTCAACCGGGTCTTGTCGAATGTGCTCGAATTCTGCCCGCGAGAGCCGCTTATGATCTTCAGGACGGTGATAGACCAAAAGCCAGAAGATGAGCCAAACGAAGCCGCATGCGCCGGTTAGAATGAATGCCCATTGCCAACCGTACGACAATGTGATCCACGGAACGACAATCGGCGCCACGATCGCTCCAATGTTCGATCCCGAATTGAAGATGCCTGTAGCGAACGCGCGCTCTTGCTTTGGAAACCATTCCGCAACGGTTTTAATCGACGCCGGAAAGTTACCGCCCTCCCCGAGTCCTAACGCTGCGCGCGCGATTCCGAATCCCAGAGCCGACCGCGCGATTGCCGGAGCCATCGCTGCCAGACTCCACAGCGAGATGATAATCGCAAAGCCCTTCCGCGTAGAGATCGAATCCATCATTCGACCCACGACAAAGTAACCGGTCGCGTAAGCAGCCTGGAAAGCGGTGACGATATAGCCGTACTCAATCTCGTTCCAGCCGATCGACTTCTGAAGGTCCGGCGCCAAAATGCTGAATACCTGCCGGTCTATGTAGTTGATGCTGGTAGAGAAAAAGAGCAGGGCGCAAATATACCAGCGCAACCGTGCGATGGGCCTGGTGGCGCTTCGGGGCGGTACAGGAGGCGCATAAACGGAAGTGTCTTTCGGCGGCATGAGACGTATTGTTCCTCTGCATCGTATAACGTTTCCATTAGGCGCACGTGAAGTGATAAGCTACCTCCTCAAGGACCCGATAAATCATGTTCTTTGCACAGAAGATCTTCATGCCTATTAGGCGGATAGTTTTCTCCGGGCTCGCATGCGCGATCCCCGCTTTGCTGCTGCTTCCCATGGCTGCTTCCGCGCAGTCGAAGCCAAGCGGTTCGCCTCGCATTTTTAACACGGTGAAACTGAAGCTGAAGGATGGCAAACAAGTAGTCGGCGGAACCGTTTCGTCGCCCGATCCCGATATTTACTGTGCGATGGCAAACTCTGGCTTTGACTATCTATGGATCGAGATGCAGCACAGCCCGCTGACGTACTCCGAAGTAGCTCGAATGATCTGGGCCTGCCGGGGAGCCGCCGCGTTGCCCTTCATCCGGGTTCCGGACGCTACTGAGGGCGATATCCAAAAGGCCACGGACATCGGCGCAGTCGGCATCATCATCCCGATGGTTGACACCGTCGAGAAGGTGAAGAACGCGATCAAGTTTGCCAAGTATCCGCCGATCGGAGCGCGCAGCCAGGGCGGCGGTCAGTATCGCGCCCTGTGGGGGGCTGACTATCGGGAAGCGGCGAACGACAACATCATGATCATAGCGATGATCGAGAATCCCAAGGGCGCCGCGATTGCTGACCAGATTGCTGCTATTCCCGGTGTCGACGTCGTCTTCGTAGCGAGTTCCGACTTATCCAGCTTCTCCGGTTACAAACAAGGTGATCCCCAGTACGAAACGCTCGTCACCAAAGTAAAGGACTCCACGTTGAAGGCCGGTCTCAAAGTCGGCGGCCCCCAAGCTTGGAAGGGGACTCGTGAAGGCTACGCATTCTTTCAAGGGGCAACGGACACGAGCCTGGTACGAGCTGGCGCGCAAGCGTCGCTCGGTGGCGCCGTCCATGAAGGAACGAAAAAGGGTGTAGCTGTGATGGAAGGAACTGAAAAGACCAAGTAATTACAGGTAAGCCGTTTCTCTCCAGCTGCGGCGGTTGTCAAAAGATAGGAAACCGAGTCAGATTCCGCTCTAGTTGAACAGCACCGCCGCTTCGCCCTTCTCCTTGATGAGCTTATCGAAGTGTTGGACAATCATGTCCCGGCGGACCAGCATCCCGTCGATCTGAGAAGGCGTCACCCAGGGGGACAGGCCGGTTGTCAACTTTGGCTTGTCCAGTTTGCGCAATGAGTCCAGCAGTTGCCGGCTAACGCGGTCAAAGTTAGGTTTATCCATCAGCCTGGGATTCGGCGCGAACGCTCGGGTGTGATCGATTAGCAAGAGCGACCAGTCTTTCGTGATGAGAAGGTTGCCTGTGTTCCGGTCTACGTTGTAGATCAGTTGATCGAATGTTGTAGCAATCGACATTTGCTTGGCCCACGCTTCCGGATCGGGCGGCGTGATGTTCTTTCGCTCGCGATCGGTCTCCATCATCGCGACGTTGTCTGCCCACCACGTAAAAGCGGCTTTCTGCTTTCCGACGAGACGTTCGACACTCGGCGGTGTCATGTTCATCTGAAGCATTCGGTCAAGTTTGTACGCGGCAATGTTGTGTTTGTAGTCATCCCGCCAGGCAACCGGCTTGCCGTCCGGAGAGTACAAGTCGTTGAGTTTGATGTTGATCGACTGGACCTGCGCTTCATGAGTTCGGCCCCGAAGTGACAACATCGCCCTGCTGGCCTTTGTCACGCCCTGGCCGATGAGAGAGCTCGACACGATACGGCCAGTCTTGAGAAATGTCTCCACTTCCGCGTCCGGCGGGTAGGGGCCCTCGGCGCGAAGCGTCGAGAGCAAAATTCCGGCGAGGATTAGTCGTGAACGAACTCCGTTGAGACGTATCATAGGGGTGATTGGGCATCTTTCAGATGCTCGGCATGGCCGGTGGGATTATTTTCTCGTCTGCCATGCACCTTACACTTTGTTCTGTGCCTTACCTTTCTTAACCGAACCTTAACCTTGTTTTAACGCGTTCGCTCGACCTACTTGGCTACGCTGGTTCACGGAGGGGCGCTTGTCGGCCCGAGTTCGTGCGGCTTAATTGTTGGGGCCGACGCTGCGGACTGTCTCTACTCGGCCTTAGTTTCCCTCCACCTCTCTCAACCCCAAAGAACAATGAATATTCTGCTACTGACAGAGGATCCGACTGACCAAATGACCTTCCGGGAAGCGGTAGCTGGTCTATGTTCCCAGCACACTTTGGTGGTGTGCGAATCCATCGCTGACGTTTGGGAACGGCTCAAGTCCAGGCAAATCAACGTTCCGAATATCATTTTTCTGCATATTGAGCTCTCACGCAGTTATGACCACGAACTCGTGGAGATCTTCAAACGCAATCCTCATCTCAGGACCGTTCCGATCGTCGTATTGGCCGATACCGGCGACGTAGAAGAGGTGAGTTACATCTACGGCTTGCAGATCTCATGCTTCGTCGTGCTACCAACCGAGCCCAGCCTACGTCGGGACAAATTTCAAGCCTGTCTTGAGTTCTGGAGCATCCATGCGGAACTTCCCGAACTGCAGCGTTGGTGGCCTAAAGACTCCGATGCGCCGAGATAGAGTGTCTCGGTTCGGTCGCTAGCCTACCTTGGCCGCTGCGGCTGGAGCCTTGTCCGCAAGCATATCGTCCATCCGTCGCAAACGACCTAGCAGCATACGAACCACGCCCTGCATGATCTGGCTGTTCGACTGCATGATCTCCAGGAACTGTTCCTGCTCCACACGAAGCGTTTCCGTAGCATCGATGCTGATGACATCGGCAGAGCGTGGTGAGCTGTCGAGTACAGCCATCTCCCCGATAGAACTTCCCTGTGTTAACACTGCGAGCTCTTTGCCTCGTTTTTGAATACTGACAGACCCGGAAACGATGACATACAAGCAGTCGGCGTGATCGCCATCGTGGAAGATCGTCGTTCCCGCCGGAAAGGATTTCTCCTCCGCGATCTGAGCCACGCGTGAGAGTTCCTCACCCGGAATGTCTTCAAACAACGCAACAGATTTGAGCAAAATTGTCTTTTCTAAGGTCGTAAGCATAGACCTTTTCTCCTTGGCGTCGTGGACAACGTTGCCAGCCGCAATATGCGTCTCGGGCACTTTCGCGCCGGCCTCCGGATTATGAGTTATGCAGGCGGCTGTAACCTCGCGAAGCAGAGGCGTCGCGGGAACTCGATTCCAGTCGATCTGCTCTGATATCTCCGGGTGGCAGTGAATCAGAACGTAATCGATTGCTATAGCTCTAAGCCATTCGTCCTTCGAATAGACAGACTCAGCCAGCCACCCGTGCGCCTCTGAGGAGCTTTCGTTTGGTAATGACCTGCTCGAAGACGGTTCAAGGAGCGGCGAGATCTTTTGACGCTCGGCAGGAGAGAGAAGGGTATCGAGTAGTTCGAGAACGAAGGGCAACCGCGCCCGGTCATGCGAGTGCAGAATTTCTATACATGTTTCGATCGGTGAATCGGGACGTTTCAGCGCCGACAGCCTCACCAACGCAGGGAGCAAATTCGCAATCGAAGTTTCGAGATAATCCCGTAATAGTTTCGTGCTCTCGGCGTCCGGCAATCCGTGAAGCGCTTCATCAAGCCGGACGAGATTGAGAACAAGATTCGAACGCCGCGCTTCCGCGGCCGGTTCCGCGTCCCGCGGCAACGGGACGTGTCGAGTAATCGCGAACAGCGACTCCGACGCTTGGTTGGCGATCACTGGCCTGTGCACGTCAATCTGCTCGAGCAGTACAGGATGCGCGCTGGGCAGCCAACAAATCTTCATGGCCCGCAGCGATGCGCGTCGCTCGTCTGTCGGCCGCGTTTCTTGCAGTTGATCTGTTAAGACTGGCAGCACCGTGGCAGCCGGTAAGGCGGCCAGCGCTTGTCGAGCTGCCAGGAATAGCCCGGGCTCGCTAAGGGACGCCGCAATGAGTCGCGCTTGCCGCTCGTCAGGATGCGCCGCCGCCATATCGAGCGCCTTCACGCGAACTTCGATGGACGAATCCCCCAGCGCCGAGCTCAGGACGTCGGCCGGAAGCATCCCATCGATTCCCGAACTTTCTTCGAGAGCAGCGGCGCGAACCTTCGATTCCTTGCTGCGAAGCATGGCGTTAAGCGCTTCTCGGGCGTTGGCATTGCCACTGCCGTTCAGCTTGATCAGGGTCCCACAAGCCGCTGCGCGAATCGCGGGCTCGGCGTCATCCAGTCGTTTCGCAACCGCATCGCGCAGGTCTTTCACGTTGGCCGAGCCGATGGCTCGAATCGCTTCGATTCCTTCCATTCCTTGCCGGGTCGCCAACTCCGCAAGAATGTCCTGCGTGACAATCGTCTTGTCTTTCCCAGCGACTTGAAGGATGCGCGCCTTCACTTCAGCTGTTCCGTTACTAAGTAACTGTTCCAGTGTGTTGCGCCAAGGCGCCAACGGAATGTCCGAGATAAGTCCCAGCACAAAGAGCCTCTGGACTGTATCCCCTTCTACTAAGGCTTTGTCGATTACTTTTACTGTGAGAGCGTCGGTTGCGCTCACTGCCAGATCTTCCGGTGGTAACCGGCGGGTCGCGATCGCAGTTTGCAATTCGGAAACGTAGAGCCCGCGTAGCTTAAACAATGCCACCGCCCAAATGCCGCAGAACGCTAGAGAAATGAAGCTCAGTTGAGCGGCGTTCAGAAAACGCAGCAGCAGGAAGATCATGACGCCTGCCGCCCCCTCGGTCACGCTCTTGAGCGTCCCGCTGACAAACGGCTTAGCTTGGGTGCGTACGGCCGGCGACACCGGCAGCCAAAGTAATTCGAGCCCGCCGTTGTGAAGGGTGAATCGGAAAGTCTGGTCAGAGAACCTGGACAGCACTGCGCTATAGAGCACCGGCCAGATCAGAACAGAGACCGACCCGAGCCCGAGCATTACCGGAAGAACCGCCATTACGATAACTACGCCAAACCGTTGGAACGCGCGCGCCGCGACGATGAATTGCAGAATAAGCGTGCTGACGCCGGTAGCCGCGTAGAACATCCCGAAAAAACCCACCAGGTCCGTCTCGGTACGCAAGGTGTCAGCGGAAATGATCTTGAATTGGTAATCCACCACTGCCGACACGACCGCCGCACAGACGACCACTGCTGCTGTCATTCGCAGATAGGATGAAGGGAGCCGCCAACTGGAGCGCGGCGCCGATTTCTTCTCTGAACGAACAACTGGCACGGCGGGAAGCCTCGTCGTGATCATTGCTACTAACGCTGCGCCCACTAAAAGGCCGCACACGAGCCAAAGAAGAGTATCCGAGCCATATGCCTTCGAGAAGGGCTTGAGCTGCGGTCCGATCAGAATCGCGGCGAGCGACCCACCGCCGCCGATGATCGGGAACAAACGCTTCGCCTGTCGCGGATCGAGGAGCTCGGCTGCCAGCAGCCAGAACTGCAGAATCGTGACGACGTTGATCACTTCCATCCATACATACAGCACGGGGATTGTCCACCGCGCCATGCTGAAGTGAAGCATCGCCAGGGAGGCAGCGAATATGAGAGAAGCCATCGGGGCCAGAACTCTCGACCGGAAGTTGCGCTCCACCCGGGTGAAGAAAGCAATGGCGAGTGCGACAGCGATCGCCGCGGCCACCGCCATCAGCGGCAGCCATGACTTCTCGTATCTGCTTAGGAAGTAAGCGTCACGGACCGATTTGCCGGCAATCGTAACCGCAACCACCCAGACATAGTGCAGTAGAAGGAGTGCTACCTTACGCCTCTCCTCTGGAAGTACCCCGAGAAATTGCATGGCCCTCAGTCGCTGTGGCGATAATTACGCTTAGCGAAGCTAAGATGCGTCTCCTGCCCCAAAGACGCAAAACTATCCTGTGAATGTTACTTTGTAGATCTGGATGTACGTTCTGGCATCTGTACGCATGCCTCTATAATGAGTCGCGGGCCAATAATGAGTCGTCCTCTGACATCATTCGGACCTTTTCGACTTGACACGGCCCATCGCCGCCTCTACAACGGGACTGCCGAGACACGCCTCACTCCGAAGGCCACTGCAATTCTGGAAATTCTCCTCGAGAGGCCAAATCAGCTTGTCACCCACGATGAATTGCTGGACGCCGTCTGGCACGGTGTTCACGTGCAACCCGAGGTCTTGAAGGTTTACGTTGCGGAGTTGCGGCGGGCTCTCCGGGACCACGCAGACAAACCCAAATACATTGAGACCGTACATCGGCGCGGCTACCGGTTTCTACGGCCTGGGATCGAATCGGCTACCTCGAAGTCCGGACGTGATCCATCCGGCCTAATCGTTGGGCGTGTCGGCGAGATGGCTACTCTGAACCGGCTTGTGCGCGAGGCTTCCAACGGTCACAGACAGGTAGTCTTCGTCACCGGGGAGACTGGAATCGGCAAAACTACACTCCTGAATAACTTCGTCAATAAGGTCGAATCGAAGCCCGGCATATGCGTAGCCTTGGGGGACGTCGCGCGAGCAAGGGGCGAAGGCGAGCCCTTTTCGCCCATCCTCAGCGCCCTGACAAAGATCCTGAAGGGCAGCTATCGCGAAGCGATGATCGCTGCATTGCGACAGAACGCCTCCGGATGGATGCTGCAGTTCCCATCGCTGCTCGATCCCACCGAGGTGGACCGAATATCGAAAGACTTGAACGGCGCAACGTCACAGCGCATGATTCGGGAATTTGCGGACGCCATAGAATCCTTTAGCCGGAATACATTGCTAATTTTGGGCCTCGATGACATTCATCGCGCGGGCTTGTCGACACTGAACTTGCTGGAATACCTCGCTTCTCGCCGCGTACCGGCGCAACTGATGGTCATCGCGGCAGCTGGCGATGGCTCCGACGAGGACCGTGTTCGTTCGATCGTATCGTCGCTGCACGCCCGCCGACTATGCGAGGAGATCAAGCTCGACGCGCTCTCCGAAGCGGAAGTCAAACGTTTTCTGGACGTCAGATATCCTCCATCCGACGTCGGGGAAGCGCTCGCCGGCCGGCTTCACCGGCTTTCTGGCGGAGTGCCGCTCTTCCTGGGATCTGTGGCTCATTACATGGAAGCCCAAGGCTGGATACTCAAGACCGGCAACGCCTGGATTCCATCGATAGAGGCGGTTCGCTTCGAGGAACTGCTGCCTCCGAATCTAAGCGAGATAATCGATCTACGCGTTCGTCAGCTTCCCTATGAGGATCAGCGCATCCTTGAGGCCGCAAGCATCGCAGGAATGGAGTTCCAAGCCTCCTTTGTAGCCAACGCCCTCGATGAGCCGATCGCGCCCATCGAAGAAGCCTGTGTGCGAATTGAAAGGCAAGGTGGATGGCTGCAGACCGCGGGATTCGCGCAAACGGAGAATGAACCCGCTGCGCCAAAATTCAAATTTCTTCACAAGCTTTTTCGCGAGGTTCTGTATCGCCGCCAATCTCCAGCCGAGCGAGTGCAGCGGCACAGGCGCGTAGCCAACGCGCTCGAAACGAATCTTGGCCCACTTGCTCGTATTTCGGCGCCGGAACTAGCTCAGCACTTCGCCGTCGGAAAGGATTGCTCAAAGAGCATTCGATACCTTAGGACGGCAGCCGAAGGAGCGCAGCATCGATATGCAGGCGCTGAGGCAGCGGCGCTTCTTGTCCAAGCCCTCGTTTATGCGAGTCGCCTGCCTCGGAACGCCCGAGCCGATACTGAGTTGGAAATACTGAACGATCTGGGAGCCGCATATTTCACCTCGGGCGATTTCGACAAGGCGGCGCATTCCTGGCACAAAGCTCTCATGAAGGCAATGGACGTCGGACGCCCCGATGTTGCTGTGAATGCTCTGACCTGGCTTGCGTTTCCAGTTGGATGGGATAACCCCGAGCGGCTAAGCCAGGCCGCGAACCGTGTGCTTGCGCATTCGGTCGACATCGAAGATCCTGTCGCGCGAGCTGAGGTCATCATCCGAGCTCTCGCTCTGAGTGATATGGCGGGTTCATCCGATGCCAATCAATTGCCGTCGGCTTTGGAAGCTCTGCAGACAATACTCGCTGACCGCGACCCGGTACGAATCGCCTCGGCTCGGATTGCTAGCGCATTGCTGCGATTGAAGTATTCCGACCACGAAGGTGTGATCATGGACCTCGAAGAAAGCCTTCCTGTCGCGATGGATCACAACCTGATCGATGTGATTCAGGCAGAGTTTTGTCTGTCTCGAGCGCTGCTTTACACCGGCCAGTGGGGCCGCATGAAATCGATTGCCGAGACCGCTGCCGAACATGCTCGAAAGAACGGAGCGGGCAGGATCGAAGTGCTTTTCTTGACCCAGCTTGCCTGGCTCCATATCGAAGCTGGCGCATACGATTCCGCGTGGGAACTCTGTCTGCGCGTAGCGGGATTGTCACAACATCGTACCGCTGGCATCGGTTCTGTGATGTTTCACGTCATCGCGGGAATGGCAGCGATGGGCTGCAACAACCTTACGGATGCGTTTAACCACGTTCACTTTCCGATGCCTGCTCACCTGGCGCCGGACCATTTTTGGCGCATCCTGTCGGAAATGAATGCGCTGCGCTTGCATATTTTGTCCCGCGGCGAACCTGAGGTCCAGCGAAGCGTACGTCGTCTTCTCCGCATATCTGCGAACATGACCGATAAGACGTGGAAGGCTGTGGCGTTGGCCCTTTGCGCTGACGCCGAATCTGCCGCCGGTCACAACGAGGCTGCCTCAGATCATTTGAATGCGGCGATGCAGTTGATCGGCGCCACCGATTTGCCGCTCGCGAAATGGCGCGTCGAAGCGGTCGCCGCTGACATAAGTGAGCGCTCCGGATCCCCGGAAGCTGCTGAATTTAAGAGCCGAAGCAGAGAGTCCCGCCAAATGTTGTTCGACTCCTTGAGCGCCAATGACGAACTAAAATCATTTGCGCGGAGCAAGGCAATTATCTAGTTTCTCAGTCATCGAAACGACACATGTGAAAATTCAAGGGTGCGCGTCTTGACCCTATCGACCCCGAGTGCCCGGCTATGCGCGGCATTCCTGATCGTCGCTTCAGCCCGTGTTGTCGCTCAGCCCGACACACGAATCAACCAATTGGAACAGCAACGGAAAGTCAAGGCGGACAACATAGGCCCGGAAGTCGAGAGCAAGGCCGAGCAAGTATACGATCGCGTCATCGACAATCCCATCGTCAAGCGTCTGATGGGTAACCCGAATGGGTTTGGAATTCAGTTCGGCACCTTGTTTCCGGGCGCCGGCTTTTCGGCTGGCCCGGATTACAGTGTCCGGGGACTGCTGGACGAAAGCCTCAACATAAACCTTGCTGCGGTCGGTTCGCTAAAGAAGTACTACGAACTCCGCGCCAAAGCGTCTTTTCCCCATTTGGCTTCAAACCGCGCCGCTGTGGATTTGCAGTTGCGCAGAATGGATGCGCCGCAAGTTCACTATTATGGTCCCGGCAACGATAGCAAAAAAGACGACAAAACAAACTATCGTCTCGAAGGCGTCCTCCTTGATGCGCGCCTGGCAGCCGTGCCCTTTCGGCGCGTCTTGCGATTGGGTGTCGCGACAGGTTACACCTTCATCAATGTGGGCCCCGGTCAGGCCGGTAACCTTCCGTCGACGGAAACGGTCTTTGGCCCGGTGGCCGCTCCTGGAATACACCGGCAAACTGACTATATGCACGTTGGTCCGTTCGTCGAGATTGACTGGCGTGACCAGGCGGGAGACCCGCATCGTGGTGGCAGCATTGGCGCCGAATACATCTTTAACTTCGATCGCTCCGATGGAGCGTTTTCATTCCGCAGGCTCCAGGTCTACGTAGAGCAGTATCTTCCGTTCTTCAATGAAAAGCGGGTCATTGCCCTCCGCGCCAGAGGGAACTTTTCCTACACTAACCGCGGAGCGGTTGTTCCTTTTTATATGCAATCCACGCTCGGAGGACCGAATGATGTACGCGGCTTTTCGCAGTTCCGTTTTTATGACAACAACTCTCTAGTTTTCAATGGCGAGTATCGACGCGAACTCGCCATGCCGATGGATTTGGTGTTGTTTACCGATTGGGGCAAGGTCTTCCCCAAGCCCGGAGCTCTCGCGCTGTCTGGCCTCCACGGCTCTGGCGGCGTAGGTTTCCGGTTCAAAACGCGCAATAGCGTCGTGATGCGAATGGATGTTGGACTTAGTACGGAAGGAGTGAGGTTCTGGTGGGCATTCAGCGATATTTTCAGGGGCTTCCTGCGCAATCTTTATTAGTCATTGCTTTGGCGGCGCCTCTCGTAGTCCAGGCGCAAGAGAAACGATTCTACTCGGACGATCCGATTTGCTGCGCTCCCAAGCCTCTTTCGATCAAGAGTATTGAGCCTCGCAAAATCGATCTCTTGTTTGACTTTATTAATAGTTCCGTCGTCCGCCAGAAGCCCTCGAACACTCTGGCCGGAGGGATCAATACGGTCGGCGAAGTACTCGACAGTGAGTGGTTCACCAACCGCCATGGTCGCAAGCGGCTGACTCCGGCCGAGCTCAAACGCGGGCCCGGCGATAACCACCCGCCCCAACCGCCTTTCGCCGTCGTCGGAGCCAAACTGGACGGAATTACACCCGGCTTCCGCATGAAAGACTCGAAGGGAACGCTTTATTTCGTCAAACCCGATCCCGTGTCGAATCCCGAAATGGCGACAGCGGCCGACGTATTGGGCTCGAGGTTCTTCTACGCCATCGGCTACAATACGCCGGAGAACTACATCGTCTCCATTCGCCGCGAAGACATCACGATCGATCCTACTGCGACGCGCGTAGGAGATAGCGGCAAAATTCGCCCGATGAACATGAGAGACATCCACAATATTCTGTGGAAGGTGCCTCGTGCCGCAGATGGCTCCTACCGCATGGTTGCGAGCACTGCCGTCGAAGGCAAGCCGGTAGGTCCCTTTAACTATCTCGGTACGCGCTCGGATGATCCCAACGATGTCGTCCCACACGAGCAACGACGCGATCTTCGCGGCCTCTTCGTTTTCTGCGCCTGGTTGAACCACACTGACGCCAAGTCCGGCAATTCGCTCGACGCCGTCGTCACGGAGGGCGATCTTCACTACGTCCGGCATTACCTGATCGATTTTGGTTCCGCATTCGGTAGCGATAGCGACATGCCCAAGAACGCCCGCTTCGGCAATGGCTACATCATCCCGACAGGATCCGAAATCGGCCATGGCATCGCTAATCTGGGACTTGTCGGCAAGCCTTGGGAAAGGGCAGACTATCCGGACTTGCCGGCAATCGGCCGCTTTGAATCCAAGGCCTTTCAGCCCGAAGCGTGGATTCCGAACTATCCCAACCCTGCATTCGATCAGCGAACGCCGGAAGACGAGTATTGGGCCGCCAAGATAGTGATGGCGTTCTCGGACGATGACATACGCGCCATCGTCGAGACTGCCAAGTATTCAGACCCTGCAGCCGCAGATTACATGGTCAATACGCTCAAGGAGCGCCGCGATAAGATCGGCCGCGCCTTCTTCGGCAAAGTACTCCCTCTCGAGGACTTCCGCATCACGAATGGCACGCTCGAGTTCCGGGATCTCGCAGTCGTCCACGGATTTGCCACGCAGAGGCAATACAATGCAAAGTGGTCTAACTTCGACAATCAGCGAAACGCGCTCACCGCGATCCCGTCGGCGACCTCGATGTCGCTCCCAGGCGAGTGGCAGTCCACAGCCGAAGGCAACTATCTGGCTGTAACCCTCTCCGCGTCAGGCGACGAATCGAAGGCTGTCACGGTCTATCTCCGCAAAACGAATGGGGCTGCGAAAGTCGTCGGGATCGACCGCATGCCGCGTCAAACCACTCCGAAGAGTTAAGCCGGAAAACGTTCGAGAGCAGTCGCCCATAGCGGCGGCTGCTCTCATATGGCCTACCGAATAGCCATCTTGCCGAGCGCGTCGCCTCCTGCTGGAAGCGCGGTGTTGCCCGGCTTGAATCCATTCAAATCGAGTATGTAGGCGACAATATCGGCGTAGGTTTCCTTCGGCAGCGATGCGGGAGCAGCCGGAGGCATCGTCTTAACCGCGCGATCGTAAAACGCGCGCAGAGATCGGCCAAGCCACATGGTCTTGAAATATTGGCCCGCCAGAGGCGTTCCGAACGTCCCATTTGTCATTGTGCTGCCATGGCAAACGGCACAGTTGGAGTTGTACGCCGTCTTGCCTGCAGCGACTTGCGCGGCAGTGAACTGTGGCGAAATCCCCCCTGTCATCACCGGTGGTCGCGGTTCAGCGTTCGACGGCGGCGTTTGGCTGATTGGTCGCGGTTCATCCGACACTTGACCCGTGCCTTCGCCGATATAAGTAAAGGCGATGATCGCCCCAGCATCCTGCATCCGCCGGGTGACTCCGCCCGCAAACGATTGAGCCAGTCCTCCGGGATCGGTGGCGATGTAGATTGTCTTTCCATCAGGATTGACAGCCGTGTCGCGAAACCGGTTCTCCGATTGAAAGAAACGCGAGATATGCCCCGCTGCGGCCTTTCCGTCGGGCTTCAGAGGAACCACGTACAAAGATCCGCGCTTCAGTGTCGTCACCAACAACACACGATCCCAGCCTTGAATCCCTTTGCCCTTCGATTGATAGTGTTCAACGCTCGATACCGCAACCGTTGGCCAGCAAATGTAGTTGATGCCCTTACAGGCGGGATCCTCAAAATTAAAGCCGGTCGGTACTGTGAACAGCGTGGCGAGGGGCTCGACCATCGGTTTCTGGAAGGCCGACTCCGGCTCGCGTGGTACCGATGGGTGGATCGCCAGATCGCTGAACTGAAGTTGCGAGCAGGGTGTCGTCGACTCCGCCCACCGCGCAAATTCATAGGCCTTGTTGTCTTTCATGCCGGCGACATTCGGCCAGCCATAGTTAGAACCCTTCGTCAGAATATTGACCTCGTCATCGGACTTCGGCCCTTGCTCGGACGAGTACAACGTGCCGTCCGGTCCAAAGTCGAGACCCTGAGGGTTGCGGTGACCCAGCGTGAAGACGTGGCTGACTACTCCATTGAGCTTCGGATTGTCCTTCGGTATCGACCCATCGAGATCAATACGAAGCGACTTGCCTTCATAAGCGACGTAGTTGTTATCGCTGACTTCTTTCTGCGTCGGAAGCCGCTGAGACTCCACCGCGAGACAGAAGTTTCCAAGCTGATTATTCCCCTGATCTCCCAAAGTGAGATAAAGTTTCTTATCGGGACCGATCTTCAGGCGCCCGGCAACGTGATCATTGCCCGCGGGCATCCCGGTGATAATGTTCGTCGGGTTGGACAGCGTTTCGCTCGTCGCGTCGTAAGTCAGCCGGACAATCTTGGCGTACAAAAAACGATAAGGGTTCTTCGCATCCTGAATTGTCGGGTCCGGGCCTTTGCTCTCGTCGACATACGTGTAGGCGACATAGACGTAATCGGTCCCTTTGCCCTTCAGTAGGTCGGGATGCAGCGCCATCCCAAGCAGTCCGTCCTGACCGCCTGGGGCCGAAACTTCATCAATCTTGACCGCGACCTTCTGCGTCCCTGTAGTTGGATCGACACGTGTCACGCGCTTACCGGTACGCTCGGTAATCCAAAGCTTTCCGTCCGGCCCCCAGGTCACTTCCCAAGGCCCTGCGAGCCCGGAAATCACTACATTCTTTTTAAACTGCTTGGTTCCTCGAATGACCGTCTCCGGTCCATCCTGCGCACACACTTGCGCTATTAAAAGCGACGCCACAATGAAAAATCTCACAACATCTCCCTTAAGGATCATAATCGGCGCATCGCGGGCAGTCGAAATAAGGTGTCTACGGCCCTCAAACAGCAGAGAGCGAACGCGTTCGCGCAGACGTGATCTTGAGCCCAGAAGCAATATTCAGAGCTGAGACCAATGCCGTCTCCTGGCAGTCGTAAGGGAATGTGTAACCGCCTGCGATCCAGATTCCATCGCGGCCCTGCAACTCGAGCAGTCTGGCCTGTGCTCGCAGAGTGGCGACAGTTGGAACCATGTGCCGGAAGCTCGACTCGTGCAAAACCTTCACCGGCTGTCTGTCGCGATGAGTGACCCAACTCTTCCAAAGGTTCACCGGGGTCTGGGACGGAGGCGCAGTCAGCACTTTCGTCAACCACATCGACGCTTCGCAATATCCGGCATGATTCTGGCAATTCAGAAACGACCAGAGATTCGGATCCTTTGGAGCATAGGCGGGATCCGTATGCAGGGCGATTCGAGTAGCTTCGAACTCGATACCACCCAAGGCCGCCTGCTGAGCGCGCGTATCCGGTAGTCCTTCAAGTAGGCGCATGCTGGCCGGACCGGAAGAGGCCAGTACCAGATCATCCACGCGTGTGCGACGCCCATCGGCGGACACTAACAGAAATCCTCCCTGGGGAGTTCGCGTAATTAATCTGACCTCGGCGCCTGTAAGAATCTCCACCGTTTCCATCTGTTTCACCATGCGACGCAGCGGTTCCGCTAATCCGCGATTGAGGACATAAGAAACGACAGGATCGGTGGGATTGGCGGGAGCCGAAGTAGCAGCAAAGATCATCGCAGCCCTCGCTGAAAAGGCCCGCGCCTGGTCGGTCCTCCCGGTGAATAATGAGGCGGCCCACGGAAGCAACATGCTCTCCCACTGCCGGCGCGTCAAGCCGAGTGTCTGCAACCACGCCTCAAGCGTCACGTTCCAGGCGCCACCCTGGTCTTCCCGCGTTTTGGCCGCTCCAAAGCCGGTTGAAAATGCTCCCAAGCCCTCCCAATTCCACGGTGCGAAGATCGGCCACAACCGGTCCCACAGCACAGGTGAGACGAACCGTGGGAATGCCTCCGAATCGTCGAACATCGAAATGGACGCCGGAAAAGCGTGCGACTCTCGCGATGTGGGCGGATAGAGACCCAGTTTCGTCAGTAGGCGTATGTAGAAGGGATACAAATTTGGATGGAAGTATTGCGCTCCCACGTCGACCGGGACCGCTTGCCCACCGAGGTCAACTTGGATTGTCTGGACGTTTCCTCCAAGCGAGGGTCGAGCCTCAATCAGAACTACGTCGCACTGTTCGTCAAGTAGCCACGCCAACGAAACGCCAGCCATGCCGCCGCCGACAATTCCTACCTTTAGGCGTGCCTTGCCCTGCGCTAAAGTCGGGGCCGCTGACACCAACGCCCCGGAGAGAGCGCGCAACACATCACGGCGACTGTCAAGTGATCCATCTGCCTTCTTCATGCTGACGCTCTTCATCGTTCCCCTACTTTACTTGAGATGGTAGCCAGGAGCCGGGAGGATGCATGAGGATCTGCTCGGCTGAGCGCCGAATCGTCGCACAGTAAGTCTCGAGATTGAGATCATCACCCGAGGTTCCGAAGGGGTTCTCGATATCTTCAGCTACCAGCTCCATCGCGATAAGGAAGTATGCCGGAATCAACACAGCGGCGAGACCGAGTGCGCCCAGTTCCCACGTTGTCAGGATCATAATGGCAACTAGCTGCAGAATCATTCCTCGGCGAAGCAGCGCGCGGTAGCTGTCGGCAAGTGGGGTAGCCACGAATGCGCTCGCACGCGCCGCTTACGTCCATAAAGCCTGAGGCATGCAAATCGAGCATCTGCGCCTGAATCGAATCAATTCGTTGCTGCGACATAAGGCGCGCGATTTCTGCATGCACACGGCCGGCAACTTCGAGTGGCCTCATGCCGCGCACGCTGGCTCACCCGCTCGCAAGCCTATCCATTCCCGTCCGCAGATGATTCATCAAGGCGACCGCGAATCCGCTCACCCATTCCGTCATCTGCTGGCGCTCATCGCGGCTTGGCTGCGCATGCTCACGATACTTCAGGCAAAGATTCCGGCTATCGTTCACCAACTTGCCCCATTGCATCCGGCCCTCCCACCATCTTTCGTAGGCTGCCTTGTTCCGAAAGCCGATGAGAAACGTGAGAATAATGCCGTTGAGAGCCGCGCCTTCGGCTCCGAACTCGATATTGGGAAGAGTCAGATAGTCGCGCGCCATAACCACCGTCACACCAACAACTGCAAGCAGCGTCAGCGCTCTCAGCGTGCGCCAGCCGACATGCATCGGCGGATCGATGAGCCAGCGCCAAATCCGAAGTCTGCGCATTCCTAAAAAGTCTATCCAAAGAATGCCCTTAGTTCCCATGGTTCCCGTCAAGAACTACATGCGGCGGCGCGGCTACTGAGTCTCGCTCTGCAGAAGCTAGCGGAAAGGCTCAAGAAAACAGGATACGTTGATCCGTTGCAGCCGAATCGCGCTACTGCTTGCCCAGCGACCGCGCAAAAGCTTCCGCTGTGATTTTTGCGCGGTACTCGGCAAGTTTCCTCCGAGTTCGACCGTCTTCGCTAATGGCGCCAGCTCGACACCGTGCAATCGGAACTGCTTGGTCTTCAGGCGCTCTTCTGTGCGAATTAGCGCAGGATCCTGTACTGCAACCTGTGCCTCGTAATAGATGTCGTCATGTATGCCGTTTCGAGTATGCGTCGGGCGGTCTGCCGCCTGTCCCGCAGGTGGTGTTTTGTCGATCTGCACAATACCGCGCTTCTTAAGAAACTCATAACTCCAAGGGTCCTGACTGTAGTATTCAGGCAAATAATGAACCCGCGCTCCGGCGCCGTTCCATTTCGCGTTTAGTTGTTTGGCTACGTTCTCCATCCCACTCTGGTTGCCACCGCTGTCTCCAAGCAGAATAATGTCGCGGAAGCCGTGGTCCCTATAGCTGCGGCAAATATCACGTAATAACGCTTCAAACGTAGTTCGTTCCACACTAATCGTACCGGGGTACACCATATGGCCTGTCGGCTTCGGGTCGATCTCTCCTTCTGGCACAAACCTGACGATTGGCGCAATCAGCGCACGACCGATTGCCCGAGCAATATACGGGAGGACAGTTCGCAAAACGTAATTATGCTTGCCGGTCGCCACATATGGTCCGTTGTGCTCGATTCCGCCCGTAGCAACAAGGATGCGAGTGTTGCCCGACCGGACCGCGTCACGTACCTCCATCCACGTGAGCTCTTCAGTCCACAGGCTCTGTCGAGCCGGTATAGGGCGCGGAGCATTTAGAGATGGCCAGTTCTGGCCCTGGGCCATAGCAACAGGCGCCGCGACAAGGCTGACAACGAAAAGGAGGCCGGCTGTGCTGTGCATATTTTTAGGAGCGTCCAGATTACCAGACTTGCCCGCTAACCGCTGCAGACTTGTGAAGTGGCGTTGCGCCTATCTTCACAGGGAGTTTTCAGAACGAAAAACGGCGTTCAATGACGGGCAGGCGATGCCAGGTACTCAAAACATCGTGTTCTAGCGCACCCTGAGTCCCGCCGACTACCCTCAAGTCGTGATGAATGATGACGCCATACGCTTCGTGACTGAGCTGCGAACCAAACCCGGCAAGGACATCGCTATCTTCGGCGGTGGGGAGCTGTTTCGATCCTTGCTAGGCGCCGGCTTGGTTGATCGCGTGGAGATCGGCCTAATACCGTTTCTCCTCGGAGGGGGCATTCCGCTCCTCCCACCACCCGCCGCACGAACATTGCTCAAGCTGCGAAAGCAGAGACTGTATCAAAAGACCGGCACTATTCTCCTCGACTACGAAATCGTTCGAACCTGACTCCGTTCCTCTTCCGTCGAACGTCATTGAGATCGCCCGCCTCGACGATAGTGTCCTGCGGCCGAACTTAAAGCTTCGAAGCGAAGTAGTAGTAGTTTTGGCCCTCGTCCTCGTCATTCCCGACCAACACCAGACCGTTCGCCGCTAGCTCCTGTAAATACACGTCTTGCCCCAATGAGACTGACGGAAGGCCAGCCAGTCATGCCATCTATCCAGGAGCAGACTTCACAGGGCGAAGTGAACAGAAACTGTCCGTTACCGTTCAGGGAGCGCGCGACTTTGCCGATTAACATCCTTTGCACATCGGAAGGCAAGAGGAACATCAGCCCCCAAGCGACGGCGGCGTCAAAAATACGGTTGAAGAAGGATGACTCTTCGACCGAACTGCATTCCAAGGTAACCTCTGGAAATCGGCTTCTGAATTTCGCGATGAGCGTTTCCGAAGCATCCACACCGTAGACTGCACATCCCTCCTGTAGCAAAGCCTCCGAAATCGGAGCTCCATACCCACACCCGATGTCGAGAATGGCGGCGCCGGGTTGCAGCCGTTTCGCCCATTGCCGCACGATTCTCGGACCTATAGATTGTGTCCGGGCGCGGGTAAACGCCTCCGCTATGCCTTCATAGCCGTTTGATTTGTCTTGCACGGCTTCCCTCGCCGAGGCTATCATGACCATCCATAGAGCGTCACTAAACGGTGTCCACCACAACAGTGAATTGCCGAATCCCAACGGGCAGCCAAAAGCTGACGAACCGCTTTCTTGACCGAGAGCTCAATGCAAGCCGGCTACGTTCTCCGGTAGAGACCAGAACTACCGCTTGGCGCCGGCCACTCGCGTGCGCGCGGCGGAAGCAGCCGCAGCGACGTTCTGAGTAGCGCCGCCCAGCGCTCGAACGCCCGCGCATCACGCGGGCGCCATTCGAACCCATAAGCCTGGCGCAGCGACGGTGGAAGCGATCCGATTGCGAGCACATGCAACGCCCGAAACAACGGCCAGGCCACGCGCCAGTAGGGCGGGTACAACACCGCTCGTGCGAGCGACCGGCTGGTATCGGTTACAACGATGCTACCTCCGGCCAGCATCTCACGCATATAGCTGTCGAGCTGTGCCGAGTCTCGCGGTAGCCATCCATCCGGCATCCCCAGCAGCGGCTCCATGATCGCCGCCTCCGAGCAGTACCGATCTCGCTCATGAAGGGTCAGAGGTCCTACGAGCAACTCGTAGGTGAGTGGAATCGAGTCGAGCAGCGAAGCATGCACCCACCGCTGCAGGTCAGGATCGTGAGCCGAGTACGCTTCGCCCGCCCGCTCATGGACGTGGCCTCGCACTCGGTCGTGAATCGAGTTGATGACTGCGGCGGCTGTGATCATCTGCTCCGTATCGCCGAACGTAATCGACAGCATCGAGCCTACGGTCGAGCGCAGCCGCCGGAAGCTGGAAAGAACGCTGCCGCGGATGGAACTGTGATCGTGCACACCGGCGGCAATTGCCGGATGCGCTAGTTGAAGCAGGATCGCACGGGCCCAGCCAGCGATCACGATCACCTCGCGGTTGACCTTCCAGCTGATGCTTTCGGGTCCGGCCCGCACGTGATCCATTCGGAGCAGGCGCGCGCGTACGGCCGCCCGATGGCGCTGGAGTTTATCTGTTCCTGCTTCTGCTTCCATACGTCCACAGGTTGACATGCCGCGGGGGACGGCGTACTAATTGGCTACTGGTACCGCCGCTCGGGCGTGAATTCGAGCGCGCTCGAATCAAACTGGACTTGGAATCCTGCCGGGCCTCATCGGTGACGTTTGACGATATTGATAGTCAAATAGAATTATGAGAAAGGTCATCGCATCGCTGTTCCTGGCCGTTTGCCTCTTCGCCCGAGAACCAGAATGGCCAGGTTTCCGAGGACCCCTATCGAACCCCAACGCCGGTAACTCCAATCTCCCCGACAAATGGTCGGCAACTTCCAACATTGAATGGAAGGCGGCCATTCCCGGTCTTGGATGGTCTTCTCCGATCGTCGCCGGCAAGAACATCTTCCTCACGACTGTCACAACCGACGGCAAAGCGAAACAGCCGCAAGTTGGCAGCGACTACTCCAATGACTACATCGCGGAACTGTCGAAGCAGGGACTGAAAGGAAAAGAACTTATCGACCGCCTGAACGCGCGCGATTTCGAACTTCCTGACGAAGTCACTCTCCATTACTTCCTCTATTCAATTGATCTCAACTCCGGGAAGATCAACTGGAATCGCGAATTTTATTCTGGCCGGCCTCCGGGCGGCCGTCATCGGAAGAACAGCTTCAGCTCGGAAACTCCCGTGACAGACGGCAAGCGCGTCTACGTCTACATCAATAACCTCGGCCTCTTCGCCTATGATTTCAACGGCAGGAAAGTCTGGAATACGCCACTCGAAAGCTTCCCGACCATCCTCGATTTCGGCACCGCATCTTCCCCCGCGCTTGTGAATGACCTCGTCATCGTTGTCAACGACAACGAGAAGCAGCAATTCATCGCGGCATTTAACAAGAATACCGGCAAGCAGGTCTGGCGTACAGATCGCTCGATTCGCGTCCAAGGCTCTGATCGCCAGACTGGCTGGTCGAGCCCCTACATTTGGAAAAACTCCGAGCGTACCGAGATCGTCACCGTCGGCCCGGGCATCGCCATCAGTTACGATCTTGCGGGCAAGGAATTATGGCGACTCGGCGGGATGTCTGCCATGCCCATCCCGAGCCCATTCGCCTATGACGGCCTTTTGTATCTAAACGGTGGCACGAACAAAGTGCTTGCCGCGATAAAACCCGGCGCGAGCGGTGACCTCACCACGCCAGAGGGCGCCAATCTCAACAAGTCTGTGGCTTGGCTTCAGCCCAAGGCCGGAACCTATCTGCCGACCCAACTGGCGTATGAGGGAGGTCTGTACGTCCTTACTCACACCGGGATCCTGACGCGCTTCGATGCCAAAACCGGCATACAAACCTACAAAGCTCGCATCGGAGAAGGGGGCGATTTCACCTCATCGCCATGGGCGTACAATGACAAGATTTTTTGTCTGAACGAAGATGGCCGAACGTTCGTCATCCGCGCTGGGGACAAATACGAATTGCTTGATTCCAACGATCTCGGTGAAATGGTGCTCGCCACACCAGCCCTCATTGGCGATCGCCTGATCCTGCGGACTGAGAAGCACCTCTACTCCATCCGAAACACAACCGACAAAAAGCCTTGAACTGGGAACGAATTATCGCGAACGCGCTCGGCCTAAGAAAGAGAGCAACTCTGCCGGGTCGTCCGAAATAATCCCGTCAACACCGCAATCAACAAGGCGCTGCCACTCTTCGGGCGTGTTAGCAGTCCAGGCTACTACCTGCAAACCAGCCTTATGCGCTGCGTCTACTCGCTCCTTCGTTACCAATTGATGCTCCGGTGAAACGATTTGCGCTCCCGCTTCTTTCGCAATCGCGATGAAGCTCTTGGGTTCACCGTCGTACAGCGCCGACAATCGAATCTTGGGATCCAGCTTCTTCATAGCGTGCAGAGTGCGGAAATCAAAAGATTGCACAATCACTCGCTGCTGAAGCCCGTGCTTTCGTATGGATTCATAGAGCAAACGCGCGAACTCATCAGGACCCGGCGTCAGGAACGGGTACTTGGCGAAGATCTTCGTTTCGATATTGAAGTCGAAGCTCCCGCGTTTAGCCAAAGCGAATACCTCATCGAGACTAGGGATCTGGGCGCCCGGGACCGGCTTCTGCTTTGGAAACTCCGGATTCTTTAAAGATCCGCAATCGACCTTTTTTAGTTGATTGAAAGACAGAAGACGAATGGGTGTCCGGTGCGGCCAACCCTTGCAAATGCTGGAATCGAGCGCGGGGTCATGGGAGACCACGAGGATCTTATCTCGAGTCACGCCCAGGTCCAGTTCAAGCACATCTGCGCCCACCGCAATCGCATGCTCAAAGGCTGGAATGGTATTCTCCGGCGCCACAGCGCGGGCGCCTCTGTGCCCATGCACAAAAGGGCGATTAGCTGCCAACGTGGTGATACTCATAAGAAGCAAACTCGATATCGTTCGCATTGAGAGAATCCGATTTATTGTAGACGCCACTCGAAGAGATCTAGTGTTGTTGCGTCGGTATGTTGGCAAGCCAGATTGGCGTGTTCCGCCAGTGATTATAGGTCTTTTGACCAAAGCAGAATTGGATAACAACTCCAAAGGATGTTCGCGCTTGGGAGGCGACAACGTCCTCAAGTTGCGGGGCAGTCCGGAACCAGATGGTCATCCTAGAAAACCGGCGACAGATTCAACTGATGACCTCCGAGACATCCTCAGCTAGCGCAATCGTCCGGCTTGAAACGCAAGCACCGCACGCTGCAGTTCTATGTCGTACCGCGCGTTTACTAACTGGATCTCGGCCTGGGTGTTCGCCAATTGCGCCTGGCTCACTTCAACAATCGAACTCAAGCCGAGATCGTAACGAGATCGTGCCAGCTCAAGCGCTCGAGCCGATTGATTTACGAGCTTTTGCGCCAGCCCCGCCCGCTCGGTCGCGACATTGGCATTTAGAACCGCCAGCCGCAACTCACGGCTGACCTCGATCTCCAGTTGTCGGACCCCCTGCGAGGTAGCGCGTGCAGCGAATTCCATTTCCGCCTGCCGAGCCCGGAAGCTGCCGCCATTCAGCATGGGCAGACCAATGTTGAGTCCGGCAGCGGCATAGCTGCTTTGTACGATTCCGCTGACATGAACGGGCATATAGCCGACGCTGCCAATGACGGAAACAGTCGGGTATTTCAGACGGCTTTCCGCTTTGGCGAGCATGGCATCGGCTTCCGCCCGCCGACGCCTGGCAATCAGTTCCGGGCGATTCACTAACGCCTCGCGCAGCAATGCCTCAGTGTCGTCCAGTTCGCCTGCCGGCTCGGTCTCCTCAACCAGCCGGTACGTCCGCGATTGATCTTCCCCCATCGCGGCGGCCAATGTCACATCCGCTGCCTTACGATCGCTGTCCGCCGTCTGGGCCAGCAGTTGTGCTTCGGCCACGCTCACTTCGGCAAAGGAAACGTCCAGACCGCTCTTTAGACGCGCTTGCGCCAGCGCTCGCACCTGGTCGAGCACCAACTGCCTGGCCTCCAGCGTTTGTCGGGCGACACGCGCCACCGCATCGGCCCGCAACCCGCTATAGTACGCCCGAGTGACGTCAAGAAGGACTTGCGATCGCGACGTGCGGACCGCGTCATCGGCCGCAGTTGCCTGCAACTGTGCCGCGTCAATCAGCCGATTCGTTCGGCCGAAGTCAAACAGTAATTGGCTAGCGGTGATGCCGGTACCCAGCCGACTGAAGATAGCCGGATTGTTAAGCGCCCCTGCGCCGATACGAGCGTCGTTGGAAGCGCCGGCGCTCGTCAGGCTCGCCCCTAAGACCGGCAGAAGGGCGCTTCGTGTTTGTATGGGCCGCTGACCTGCGGCGAGCGCCTGCAATCTGGATTGCTCGATATTGGCGCTATTCCGAACCGCACGGGAACGCGCCTCAGACAACGTCAAAGTCTCGCCGATGCGTTCCGCATTATTCTGCGCTGCGAACGCTGTCGCCACCACGGCAACACAGCAGGATAAAAACATCCGCATCAGACGCCCTCCGGAAGTGTCGTGCGGCGTCGGTAAACAATGTTATACGCTGCCGGGACTACAAATACCGTAAATATGACGGACAGCGTCAACCCGCCTATGATGGCCTGTGCTAGCGGCGCATAGCTTTCACTGCCTTCGCCCAAGCCCAGCGCCATCGGCATCAAGCCGATGATCGTGGCCAGCGATGTCATCAGGATAGGGCGCAGTCGAGCGCGTCCGGCGAACTCCAATGCTTCCCGCAGCGCCGCCCCTTCTCGCTGAAGGTTGCGCGTGAAGTCAACCAGCAGAATGCTGTTCGAGACGACGATACCTACCATCATTACGATACCCATCAGTGACATTACGTTGAGAGTCGTACCCGCAAGATAAAGGACGGCTAAGACGCCGGCGAGCCCTGTGGGCACGGCGAGCAGAATGATCGCTGGGTCAATGAACGAACGGAACTGTGCGACGAGTACCAAATATAAGAGCGCCACCGCGAGCAGGAGGCCGAGGCCGAAGCTGCGGAAGGATGCGCGCATGCCCTGCACCATTCCGCGTAAGTTGACCCTGACACCCCGCGGTATCTCTGTCTCCGCAATGATCCGGTCAATCTGGTTCGCGACCTGCCCAAGGTCTTCGCCTGCGAGACTTACGTACAGATCGATCGCGCGCCGTAGTTGATAATGCGCCACTTCCGTCGGCGCGGTGTCGCGACGAACGCTTGACACTGCATCCAAACGCGTCGCCTGCTTCTCGCGGGTGGCACGTAGCGGGATGCCCCGGAGATCCATGAGGCTTCGAATCGTGTTCTCCGGATACTGAACTGTCAAGAGATAATCATTCCCCGAACGGTGATCCACCCAGTAACTCGGTGCGATCATCTGATTGGAAGCAATCGCAGTGATGACGTTCTGCACGATCTCCCGCTGATGAAGTCCGAGCTTGCCCGCCTGGAGCCGGTCTACGTTAAGCCGCAATGCAGGATAGTCGAGATCCTGTGGGATGTATACGTCACGAACGTGCGGGATGGCCCGTATCTTTGAAGCCAGCGCCGTCGCTATCTCATGATTTCGCGCAAGATTGGAGCCGCTGACCTGAACGTTGATCGGCGCGGGCAGACCCAGGTTCAACACCGCATCCACCAGGCCGCCAGACTGGAAGAAGGCGGTGACATGCGGCATCTCCCGCGCGAGCGCTTCACGAAGCCGGTCCATGTATTCGTACGATCCAACTTTGTGGCCTTCTTTCAAGCTCACCTGAACTGTCGCTGTATGTTGAGCTGAGTTGCTCGTATAGATGGAAGAAAATCCGGGCTGAACGCCTATGTTGGACACGATCAGGTTCAAGTCTTCGGTCCCGACGACCTGGCGTACCAAGCTTTCGAACTGCTGAACGACGCGCTCTGTCAGTTCCAATCGCGTTCCGGTGGGAGCCTTCAGATTGACAACGAATTGACCCGCATCCGTTCGTGGGAAAAATGCGACACCCAGCTTCGGGTAAAGCAGCAGGCTCACCGCAAACACGCCCAGTCCGAACGCCACTGTCCGCCAAGGTCTTGCAAGAGATGGCGCGAGCAATCTTGTGTACCCGGTGAGCAGACGGTCAAACTGACGATTGAACTTGCCCATCAGCCGGGCAAAGATACTTTTAGGCGTGGCTCCTCCGTTCGGGGATTGATTATGGTGACCAACGTCGTGGGCCTTCAGCATACGTGCGCAAAACAGCGGCACAACCGTCAAGGCCACAATGTAGGAGGCAGCGAGTGAGATGACCACGGCTGCGGCCAACGAGGTAAACAGGAACCGGCTCACGCCATATAAAAATGTGACCGGAAAGAACACAATAGCGGTTGTAATGGTCGCGGCAAGCACCGGTAGGGCCACCTCACGTCCACCTACTTCCGCCGCCTCTCGAGGGTTTTTCCCCATCTCCAGATGGCGGTAGATGTTCTCGAGCACCACAACCGAGTTGTCGATGAGCCTGGAGAAGGCCAATGCCAGTCCCCCGAGCACCATGCTGTTAATGGATTCGCCGGTGGCGCTGAGTACGATAAACGTCGCCAACGCGGACAACGGAATGGACAGTAGTACGGCAACAGTTGCCCGCATACTTCCCAGGAACAACAGGATCATCAGGGTCGTTAGAAACAGGCCGATGCCGCCTTCATGGATCAGATTGTTGATGGCCTTCCGAACGAATACCGACTGGTCAAACACCACGCTCGCTTGTAGCGCCTCCGGAACATCGGTCAGGCCGGCGACGGCCGCTCGGATACCATCTACCACCGAGATCGTATTCGTGTCGCCGCCTTGCTTCAGTACCGGAAGGTATGCTGATTTTTGGCCATCCACCCGCACAACATTCAACTGAATCGCTTGGGCATCCTTCGCTTCCCCGACATCTCCCACTGTTACGAAAGCCTGGTCGATGGTCTTCAATGGAACGCCGTTGATCTCCCGCACGGCCTCGATTTGCGAATTCGTATAAATGCTGTAGTTAAGCGGCCCCATTCGCACTTCCCCGGCCGGCAGAATCAGGTTGCTGTCGTTAACCGCGCGCACCACATCCATGGGGCTTAGCGCATGCGCGTCCAGCTTCAACGGATCCACATAAACCATGATTTGCCGGTACTTTCCACCGAACGGCTGGGGAACGCTAGCGCCCGGGACGTTTGCGACCTGGTTCCGAACGGCATACTGCGCTGCGTCGCGCAGCCTCGTCTCGTCGAGTCCTGCGCCCTTCAATGTGATCAGGCACACGGGCAAGCTGGAGGCATCGAATTTCAATACCACCGGTGGCAGCGTTCCCGGCGGAAGCCGCCGCAGATTCGCCATAGCCAGATTGCTTATGTTCGAAACCGCCGCATCCGCATCCGTACCCGGCTGGAAGAACACTTTGATCAAACTCACACCAGGGAGCGACCGCGATTCTATGTGCTCAATCCCGCTGGCCAGCGTGAAGAACCGCTCGAACCGCCCGGTGATATCGGCCTCGATCTGCTCCGGCGGCATGCCGTTAAAAAAAGTGGCTACAACCACCACGGGGATCTTGATCTGCGGGAACAAATCTACCGGCATGCGGGCAACATTCACCACGCCCACTACGCCAACGATCAGGCACAGCACAATGATCAGGTAGGGATTCAAGATTGCGAAACGTGACATGGAAAGCCGTCCTTTCTTCTAATGCGCTTCAAAGGCCTCGAACGGCACTAAACGTGGCGTCACACGCTCGCCGGGCTTCACACCCGAGGCGGCCACGATCACCATGTCTCCCTCATTTAAACCTTCCAGCACCTCCACGCGATCCGGCGTTTCCATTCCGGTTTGAATCACCCGCGAACCGATGGTCCCGTTCGCCCCCACAACCAGCACCGTGCGCCTGCCCGGCGGATCGCTCGTTGCGCCTGAACTCGGGATTGCCTGCAGGGGCAAAGCCAACGTTTCCGGGCGCTGCGACAGCGTCACGTTCGCGTAGGCATACATGCCGGGCTTTAGAATACCTTCCGGATTGGGCACGTCGATCTCCGTCTCCATGGTGCGCGTACTGGTTTCCAAGCGCCCGGTTACACGGGAAACCTTTCCCTGAAAAACTTGTCCCAGAGTGTCTACTCGCACTTCTACCGGAGCGCCAATTCGCACTCGAGGCACTACGCTTTCCGGCGCCGGCAGCACTAGCCGCAAACGATCCACTTGCGACAACCGCACGACCGGCATGGCCGAAGATGAGGTTCCTGCCGGTACCATGGCGCCGAGATCCGCATACCGTTTCGTAATCACTCCCGAGAATGGAGCCGTGATGTTGAGATAGCGCATCATCGTGTTTACTTGTCCGCGACTCGCCCCGGCCACCCTCACCTGCTGCTCGACGGAAGCGAGCGCTGCCTGTGCCGTCGCTAGCTGTGCTTCCGACTCGTGCAACCGGCCTTGCGCGTCTTCGATTTCCGCCTGAGCGATAAGTTCGGGTTTGGCTTTGGCCACCGAGGCCAGCCGTTCATAGGAGATTTTGCGCAGATTGCGAGCGGCCTCGGCGCGCCGCACCTCCGCTTGCGCCCGCACCACGTCGAGCTCGGACCGCTTCTCCACGGCCGAGGCCTGCAGGAGCTGCTCACTCCATTCCGGAGCCTCCAGCGTCGCCAGCAGTTGCCCCGCCTTCACCCGATCCCCGACATCGACCGAAATGCTTTTCAGATATCCGGGCACCTTGGCGTGGATGTCGATCTCCTGATATGGGCGGAACTCGGCGGAAAGCTGCAGTTCCTGAGCAAGATCGACACGTTCGACTTTGACAACGTTTACGTTTGGAGCTTTCGCGCCCGCTCTGGGCAGGCGAGCGGCCGCGGCTTCACCATCGCCTCCGCATCCGGTGAGGACAATCGAGACAAACACGGAAAGGGAAAGTAAAGGCCGAACCGGCATATTACGAGCATTCCGCACCCGTCAGGCCCGACGCAGTACTGTCGAGGCATGACAACCGCGTAAGAAACACCGTACGCGGCGAGTTATCGGACCCAAAGCATACGAAAATAGGAACAGGAATGCCTTCGAGAACATGGCCGGTCTTCGTGCTCGGGCTTTGTACGCTGCTGCTTTTGATCTGCGTCCCGGGATTGTTTTTGCTTGCGCGCACCCACGAAAACTTTGTCGAAGTTCAAAACGTCCAGCGTCAGTACGACACAGGTGTTCGGACGATTCAGGCTGTGAGCATGCGGATTGTGAATGGCAGCCTCCTGGTGCGCGAGTTTCTCCTCGACTCGTCTCCCGTAAACGCGGCAACGTACCGGAAACAGTTCGAGCAGAATCGTGCGGAAGTGAGTGCGCTGCTGCAATCCCTACGTCGGCAGTTGAGCGCGCAGGATCAGACTCCACTCGATCGTTTGTCTGCGGACCTTCTGGCCTATTCTTCCGAAGTGCTGCCTATCTTCGAGTGGTCCCCCGAGGAACGGCGGGCACGATCCACATGGTTTTTGCGTCAACAGCAACGGCTTCGTCGCGACACCCTGCTCGCAACCGCCGGCCATATAGCGGAATTGCACAAAGGAAATTATGAGCGGCAGCAAACGGATTTCGAGCGCACCCAGTTGACATTCCGTGGCGATCTACAAAGTCTCGTTCTCTTCGCGACTCTCCTCGGCGTTGCCGTCGCAGCCGCGACCGTGTTTCGCATCTACAGGCTGGAACGCCAGTCCACACACCAGCAGCTTGAAACCGAGCAGGCCCGCGCTGAGCTGCAGAATTTATCACATCAGCTTCTGCGAGCCCAGGAATCCGAGCGTCGTTCGCTGTCCCGCGAGTTGCATGACCAGGTTGGCCAGACGTTGACAGCCCTGCGAATGGAACTCGGCGCACTGGAGCGGCTCCGCGATTCCGAACCGTCTCGCTTCCAGCAGCACCTTTCCGAAGCGAAGATCCTCGCCGAAGGGACGCTACGAACCGTGCGGGACATCGCCGCAGGGTTGCGGCCATCACTACTGGATGATTTGGGCTTGGGGCCCGCGCTGGAACTGGAGATCCGGGACTTCATGCGAAGGACGGGAACATCCGCAGAGATGGAGATCTCGGGCGAAGTGAACGAACTTCCCGAAAACTATCGCATCTGCCTGTTCCGCGTCGTTCAAGAGGCGCTGACCAATTGCACTCGACATGCGAATGCCGCCGCTTTGCGCATAAGGCTTTCGGAATCAGGCGGCACGCTAACACTGCATATCGAAGACGACGGGTGCGGCTGCGAACCGCAGCAGCTTCAGCGAGGTACGCTTGGCCTGCTCGGCATGCAGGAGCGAGTCCGCGAGTTAAGCGGGACCATTGCTTTCCAGACGGCTCCGGGCCACGGCTTGCGCATCCACATCCGTCTTCCGTTGGTGCGGACGCTTGCTGGCTCGGAAGTGACTGCTGGTTCTGGAATGACTGCGGTTCTGCCGTGACTGTATGAAACGTATCCGAGTGATGCTCGCTGATGATCACGACATTGTGCGCAAGGGCGTGCGTTATCTGCTATCGGAAGATCCTGCGATCGAGGTCGTCGGCGAGGCGTCGGACGGCCTGCAGGCCGTGGAGATGGCCGAACGTTTGCGGCCGGACGTGCTGGTGGTGGACATCGCGATGCCCCATCTGAATGGGGTTCAGGTTACTGCCAACGTGACCAAGCGAAGCCCGAACACCGCGGTAATTATCCTCAGCATGTATTCGAATGAGGTGTACCTCACGCGTGCCCTGGATGCGGGTGCGCGTGGCTATCTTTTGAAGGATTGTGTGGAACCTGATCTTCTGCGCGCGATTGGCGCCGTTGCCGCCGGTAAGCCCTTCTTCACGCCCTCGATTGCGAGTACCCTGCTTGACGACTACATGCGGCGGCTGCGCGAAAAGAACCTGGAAGATTCGTACGACATGCTGACGGACCGCGAAAAGGAAGTCCTGCAGCTACTCGCGGAGGGAAAATCCAACAAGGAAGCCGCAGCGCTCTTGCATGTGAGCCCGACCACGGTGGAAACGCATCGCACCAGGATGATGCAGAAGCTCAATCTGCACAATACAGCGGAGATCGTGCTTTACGCAGTGCGCAAAAAAATCGTCACGGCTGAATAGCGGCTGTGGAGAGCATCCGTGTGCAAGTTCAGGATTGAGCATCACTGCCGCGGGTCTTCTTCTTTCGCTCCCGGATGGCTCCGGACGTGGCCGCCCGCATGATGCGTCGGAATGTGGGGCATTCGATATGGCTCCGTGCTGGGCACGTAGCGGCGTGGCGCAAGCCGTCGCACATGGCGCTGAGTTTGCGGATGTTCCGGTCCAATTCCTCCGCCTTTGCGGCGAGCATTTGTCGATCAATGCGCGGGCGCCCGTCCGGCCCAAACATCAGGGCGATCTCCTTGAGTGAGAAGCCCGCCGCCCGCCCAACAGCGATCAGCGCCAGCTGCTCCAGTACGCCGGGATGGAACAGACGATGCAATCCCCGCCGCCCCATGGAGGAGATCAGTCCCTTTTCTTCATAGAAACGGAGCGTTGAAGCAGGGACGCCGGAACGCTGCGTTACCTCGGTGATATCCAGCACTTTTCTCTTGACCTAAAGTGAACTTGAAGTTGCATAATACAGTTTCTGCTTCTCCAAAAGCAAGGAAGAAGGGCTGAAACATGGATGTCACACACCAGACTCAGAATCACAAGATGTTGTGGAACGGCGCGGGCGGACGCGCGTGGGTGGAAACGCAGGATTTGCTGAACCGATTATTTCAACCTTTCGAAGACCTGCTGGTGGACGCGGTTCGCCGCGCATCCCCAAGCCGAGTGCTGGATGTCGGATGCGGCACGGGAAGCACAACGCTCGCCGTCGCACGATCGGTTGGTGAATCGGGACGCTGTGAAGGCATCGACATCTCCGATCCCATGATCTCGGCTGCACGAGTGCGCGCCGAACGGGCGCCCTTGCCGACGCTGTTTATTCGTGCAGACGCGGAGACCCACGCGTTTGAGCCGGCAAGCTTTGACATGATCATCTCGCGGTTTGGTGTGATGTTCTTCGATGATCCCGTCCGAGCGTTTGCGAATCTACGGAAAGCCGCAGCCAAGAATGCAAAGCTTTGCTTCACTGCTTGGCGAAGTGTAGACGAGAATCCGTTCATGACGACGGCCGAGCGCGCCGCGACGCCTCTTCTGCCGGACCTGCCTCCCCGCCGGTCCAACGCGCCGGGGCAGTTTGCGTTCAGCGACCCTCGCCGGGTGCGCACAATCCTTGAAGACAGTGGCTGGCGCGACGTTCATATTGAACCGGTCGATGTCGGCTGCACCATGTCGGAGAAGGAGTTGAATGAGTATCTGATCCGCCTCGGTCCCGTCGGCCTCGCTCTTGAAGACGCGGACGAGCAGACTCGCACGCAGGTCACGGAAGTGGTGCGCCCCGCCTTCCATCCGTATGTTCAAGGGGCAGAAGTCCGCTTTACCGCCGCATGCTGGATGGTCAACGCCAGAGTCCCGCTTGCGTGAGGCACGTCGGGCAATCCACCAGCGTGGGACTTCATCCTCGTGATGGCGCCGCTTGAATGAACCGTTGCAGCAATTGCGCGACCGAGGAACACTGTTTTGGTCGTGGAACATGCGCCGGAAACGATCAGGCGGGCGGGTCATATCGTCCACGTGGGTCCAACAGGCAGGGAGTCAAGCCGGCAAAGTTGTATACGAAGGTCCGTTGAAAGATCTGGTGAGCGCGGTGATCTTGAATCCTGATCGCCTTCGTCCCACTCAGCCGTTCGACTGCAACAGCTTCGTGAATGCGCAAACCAAGAAGTTGACCGTCGCGACACCGACTTTATCAGTACCGATCGGCCAAGGCGCCTCAGAGCATAGCCGAAAACGGGAAAAGCGGACTACTTGCCGTTTACGGGACGTCTTGGGAGACGGAACCAGGAATATCTCACCCGAACAAACGTTAGATTAACCGGTAAATTTTTCCGGTCTATCAATAAAGTAAACCATTCCATTGTTACGAAGGTTGTCCGATAGGCTGGAATCAGCTCCGTCACAGAGGCGGTTGGGCCGGTGAGCAATGTATGCGCTGGGCGTGGTAGCCGGTGTTGTAATGAAAATCGGGAATCCAGTAGCGAAGCTCGTAATACCGGTGACGGTCCATCCGCCCACCGCATAATCGGCGGCCTGATTGATGTTGGACCCGAACTTGCGGCCTCGTCCGAAGGGCAGATCATAAATTGTGCTGGCGATGAGACGGTGTCGCTGGTCGAATGAGGCATGGCCCTTGTCGCAGGCTCTACAGACAAGATTCTGCATGTCCGTTGTGGAGCCGCTTTCCCACCCATCCACCAGCGCCTTGGAAAAAGTGTATTCAAGCCGCAGGTTCAGGCCGCCTCCCGCACGATGGTTGTACTTGACAAACATTCCGTTGTACGAGGAGTTCCCGTTGAAATCAGCGGTTAGCATTCCGTTGTAGCGCGGATAGGGCTTCGTGGCCGGGTCGCAGCGCAAGTCCGGTGTGGCGCGGCACTGCGCGTAGTCATACCGATTCTGCAGCCTGTGCGCGGATGATCCGACATAGACCAGTTCCACGAGGTCGTTGCTCCCGATTGACTGCTGGATGGAAAGATTCCACTGGCTGACGTATGGAGTGCGTCCATCTTCCTTCAGCCGGAAAGGCGTGAGTCCTGGCGGAAGTTTGGTAGAGAAGTCGGAATCCAGGGGCGGATATGAGAAGGCGGGAAAGATGTTCACGCCCAAGCGGTACGTGGGGATTGGCTGGGTGGCAGGGTTATTCAACTGCACTGGCGTGGTGAAGGGCGGAGCTGCCATGGCGAACTGCATCTCGATCAACGCCGAGTCGCTATAGTAGAGACCAGCGCCAGCGCGAATCACCGTGTTGGGCGAGAACCATGGCTTCCAGGCGAAGCCGACACGCGGCGTGAAGTTGTTCTTGTCCATCTTCATGACCTTGGGATCAATCTGGCCGAGAGCGGCATAGGTGAGCTGACCGGTGTTCTCGTCGAAGCCGTGGACAAAATCGCGCGCCGCGCCCTGCGGGTCCGGTATTGTAGCGCCGAACCACGAGACGCCGTAATTAAGCGTAAGGTCGCGGTGGATCTTCCATGTGTCTTGAAAATACGGAATGTACTGCGTGAACCTGTACGGGAACATTTGCAGCCCGTTAACGCTGGCGGTGATTGGAGTGCCCAGGAGAAAGTCGGCGAAGGAGTTGCCTGTTCCCGCGCGCGGAGCGAGCTGTCCTTGAGCGTTGGCAGCGAGCTGGGCAGTGAAAGCCGGCTGGAACGCCAAGGTGCCGTGGGCGCCGGCGTTGGCATTCTGCTGCCACGTGCGGCGGTAACGAATGCCCATACCGAACTGGATGTTGTGCGTGCCGCGGACCCAGTTCATGCCCTCGTCGAGCTGATAGTTATTGTCGATGTTCCCGAGGTCGCCATTCGCCCGGCCGAATCCAGAGTATCCCGTCAAGCCAACGGAAGTGACGCCGCGGGTGTCGAAGGTGTTCAGGACGCCGATTTCCGGTGTGATGTTGCCCGAATCGCGAGCCTCATTGGCGAACAGAGCCAGGTTACGTGCAAAACCCACCCGGACCGTGTTGACCAAGGTTGGCGAGAGCGTCCATGTGTGCTGCGCCATCACCAGGACGGAGTCGTTCGGATAGAATGCCCCGGCCAACGGGAAGATGCTGGGCCGGACCGCCGGATTGTTCGAGCGCAGCACTTGCCCAAACAAGTTTTGGCTCGCAGTCAACGAGCTGTCGACTCGCACGCCCCACTGATCGTCGTCGATACGGTTGCGAGGATTGCCGAACAGATTGCTGGGGCGCTGCGTCAGACTGGCGCCTGGTAAGTAGTATTTAAGGAAGTTCTTCGAAACTTGATTAATTCGGTTGTCAGGAATGATCTGGTTGGGGAAGGGAGATCGTGTACCCGTGCTGGCGTCAAAAGTGTTCGGATCGTAAATGATTTCCGGAACGCCCTGAAAGTTGCCGCCGAACATCGCTTGAGTCGGAGTGAAAGCGGCGGTTGAAAACGCGGCGATTTCCCGAAGGCCTTCGTAGTATCCATAGAACCACACACGATCCTTTTTGATCGGACCGCCCAACGCGCCCCCGAACTGGTTTCGTTTGAGGTCTTCGGAGGTTGGAGCGAAGAAGTTGCGCGCATCCAAAGTTTTGTTGCGGAGGAACTCGAATAGCTGGCCGTGAAAGGCGTTGCCTCCACCCTTGGTGGTGACATTCACCAAGCCAGGGTTTGGTCCTTGATCCGGCATGAAGAAATTCTGCTGGACTTTGAACTGGTCGATCGCCGCCACCGACAGATTCAGGGCGCTCTCACCCAGCCGTCCTCCGCGAGTGGCAATGCCGTTGATCGTGTAACCCGTCGTCGTTGCCATGTTGCCCGTGATGGAGATAGCGCGGCTGGGATGGCCGATCTGGCCGGTGTACACATCTGCCCGGCCGACGACCTCGCTGGAGCCCGCGGAGATCAGCGCCAACTGCAGAAAGTTGCGGCCGTTGAGGGGCAGGCCCTGGACGCGTTCGGAGTCGACGACGGTACCGATGGCATTCGACTCTGTCTCAATGAGTGTCATCTGCTCGCCCGAGACGGAGACGACCGTCGAAACCTGGCCGACTTTAAGGGAGATATCGATCGCCGCGACCTGACCGACCTGGAGTCGAATGTTCTTCACTTCCTGAGAGTCAAAGCCGTCCTTTGTCGTCTGCAGTGTATAGTCGCCGGCCGGAACATTCGGGAAGACATAGGATCCTGATTCGTTGGTGATCGATTCGCGCCTCAATCCGCGCTCGACATCGATCAGTACGATCTTGGCCTCTGGTGTGGCAAGTCCTGTCTGATCGCGGACAGTGCCTCCCAAGGTGGCGCTGCCCAGAGTCGCCTGACATCGAAGTTCGCGCTGAGCGCAAAGAAAGACGATGGCCGCGCCCAAGGTCAGTCCAGCTCGTTTGGAGAGATTCATCACAGCTCGACTCCCTCAGTTATTCTTCATCGGAATCTCTTTTGTCGGCGATGCCTTCTCTCGAGTTTCCACGAACCCACGGTCGGTCGACTTCCACAGGGCCGCCATAGACTCCGCCCGCTTGGGCTCTTCGGCAACGAGGTTCTTCTGCTCACAACGATCTGAGGCGACATTATAGAGTTCCCATGGACCATCGGCGCCGGCTGCAACCAGCTTCCAATCACCCTGGCGTAGAGCGCGATTGTTGTTGTGGTTGAAGTAGAGAAACTCGTGAGAGACGGTGTGGTCCTTCTTGAAGGCCGGCGCAATGGTCTTTCCCGCGAGAGGTGGCGCGCCAGGGGGCATAGCCTTGACCGGATCACCGCCGCCCAAGTCGATCAGCGTCGGCACTACATCGACGAAGTGACAGGGGTTGTGGCGCAGCTTCCCTTTCTCAGCGATACCGTGTGGCCAGTGTGCGATACAGGGTGATGAAATGCCGCCTTCGTGCACCCAGCTCTTGTGCAATCGGAAGGGGGCGTTCGCAGCGCTGGACCAGCCCGGTCCGAGGCAAAGGTGAGTGCGCGCCGAGCCCGGCGGCGCAGCCCGGTCGTGCCCGTCCGCACGAATCATGATCTCGGCGCTCGCGCCGTTGTCCGAAAGAAACAGTATCAACGTGTCGTCGTAGGCGTTCATTCGCTTGAGCTGATCGAGAACGCGGCCGATTTCGCGATCCATCCGCGTAATCATCGCAGCGTGGATGGCCATTTTAGTTCGCTGAAAGTCCTTCTGCTCCCGAGTGAGGGAAGTCCAGGGAACGGCGTTATGAACCTCGCCGGGCCCGAATCCTGGAAGCTGGTCTTCGGGCTTCGTGTTCCAAGGAGGCCAGACACCGGGCTCGAGCGGCGCCAACTTGCAGTTCACCAAACCCATTTTTTTCATGCGCTCATGGCGGCGTTGCCTGGCGACGTCCCACCCTTCGGCGAAACGATCCTTGTAGAGGTCTATGTCTTCCTGGCGCGCTTGCAGCGGAAAGTGCGGCGAAGTGAACGCAAGGTAGAAGTAAAACGGGTCGCTCACGTGGTCGCGTGCATGCTCTTCCAGAAACTTCACCGCGTAGTCGGCGATCGCGTTTGTCGCATAGAACCCGTCGCTCAACTTCGGCGACGACAGTCGCTCATCGTTCAACAGGTGCCCTGTCGGAGTGAAGAAGCGGTTCTGATCCAGCAGCGTGTAGGAGCGGTCAAATCCGGCGCTGGCCAGCGGACGGAAGCGAATATGCCACTTGCCGGAATGGTAGGAGCGGTAGCCGAGCGGCTTCATGTGCTGCGGAGCAAATCGTGTCCAGTCAGGAATGTTGCCGGGTGTCATGACATCGCAAGCTGTTTGCTGAGCGTACTGTCCGGTCAGCAGGCAACTGCGCGATGGACCGCAGCGAGCCGTCGAATACGCCTGCGTGAAGCGGAGACCACCGGCTGCGAGGCGATTGAGATTGGGCGTGTCGATGTCGCCGCCGTAGCAGCCTGCATCCGAATAGCCCATGTCGTCAGCGAGAATGATCAGGAAGTTGGTCTTGCGCCGCGCCTGCGCGAAAGCCGCTGCCGCAGCGGTGGAAATGAAATCACGACGAGTCATAGAGCTTGTTGGGATGCCAGTTTTGGCTCCCGGATTGGGTTTAGCGTATCACTGGTTGTGTGACACCTGTCTTGCGCAAACAGCGTGCGACCAGTTAAGGTCGAACACCGCCGTTGCGCCGGCTCAATCCTCAACACCGGTTTGCTGACGAAGCAGAATCCGTGAATGCTGCCGGAACGCCAGGAGGGCATTGTTGAGCCTCGGATCCATTGCTTTGGTCGAACCTCGCTGAAGCTTTGGGCATATAAACGCAAGCATTCGACGGGCCGCTTTTGCCGGGCGTTTCCAAATCGGTTTTGCTTCTCAGTTTCCAATCAACCTCCACAACGGCGGTCTTGGACGATCGAAGAAGCCCTGCATCCAATGACTGCGACCGAGTCAGTTCTTTTTGATTTTCGTGATCTGTGGATTTTGGGCTATTTTGCGAAACGGACCGAATCCCAGAATCGGACAGTTCCACGGGGTCAGGTTGCTCGGATTGCCGGCTGAGCGGCGCTCCGGAGCCGGCCGCGGCGACCAACGGCTTCGGGTCAGGGCTCGTTCGCTGACGCGCGCGTTGCAGCCGAGTCAGGGCATCGAGGGTGCGGAAGAAATCCCGTGAGATGGCTCCGTCGTAACGGAGGTAGGTGCGCCATCGCTCCTCCGGATTCTTCATGAAGCCGACAGCTATGGCGTTGTGCGGACTGAGATGTTCCGGGCAATCTTCGACAAGCTTTCTGGCGAGAGCGCGTTCTGTGGCAGCGGTGATGTTGAGTATGCCGGTCTCGACGCGACGGGAACGGAGACTGCGCCAGTGGGCTTGGGCCAGGCGCAGGACGAGCGCGTCTTCGGTTGCGTCGTGCGGCTGAAAGGCTTCGCGAAAGCCACGCAGGACCTCTTCGTATTCATGCTCGTGTTCTTCGGGCAGGACCACGAGTGTTGTGGAGGTCAGGCCATGCTTGAGGGTGTTGAGGCGGCTGCGTTGTTTGCCGGCTTCCGTGCTGGGTCCACCTTTGCTGCCGTTGCGCCGATTGGCCGCGCGTTGTCGTTCTGATGCCATAGGATTCTGTTTGTAAAAAGAAATGGAGCGAGCGCTGGGTTGAGCGCTCGCTCTTTTGTCATGATCTTCGCACGCGGAAATGGGGCTGGAAGGGGGTGTTGGAGTTAAGTGGTTGGAAAGAGGCGAAATATAAGGTGGCGAGAACCGTCAACACGGTTCCGACGGGCCGGTAGATTTGGGACACTTTTTGCGAGACTTGAGGTTGTAGCTTTGGGAATCGGACATCACAGGCTGAGTCCTCGCGCAATGAACTCGCGGCGATTCTGACTTTGATTTGGAGATGGGTTTCGGGACGCCAGTTGGGTGCGGGACAGGCTTGAAGTCAGTTACCGTCGTCCAGTTGGAAATTGCCTTCAGCTGATAGCGCGGGCGCGAAGTTGAACAGAAGTTGGTACTACCGTTCACCGGCAACGAGCATGGCATTTCATCGAACAAAAAGGCGCCGGTTGCAGACACGTATACATGCACGTATACTTGCTATATGCCGAACAAAACTCTCTATGTGAAAGACGCTGATGTTCCTTTGTTTGAACAGGCGCAGGAACAGTTAGGCGACAGTGTGTCCTCAATGTTTGCAGAGTTTCTGCGGGATCGCGTTGCTAACCTGACACCCGAGGAAGGCAGGCTGATAGGGCTACAGAACCAGATTAAGGAGAGCCGGGAAACTGCCAAAAAAGATCGGGCTTTACCGCAGTTCATCGACGGTGAGTTTGCGGAAGCGGAAGCCTATGCAGACAAGGCTATGAAAGGCTTTCAACGGGGCGAAATTCGTAAAACGAAAGTCTTCTTCTACGCTGCAACCATATACCGGGATAAAGCAGCGCGGGACATCAAGGAGGCAAGAGAGCTTGCCGACAAGATGCATCAGATGCTCAAAGCATCGTGAATCATGGTCAGCCGTTGAAGAGAATGACCACTTCGGTTCAAGTCAGGAAGTCCGTATAGACTTCTGGTTTGGTCGCCATGCCAGAGATCATCGACACAGCGTGACAGAATGCGATTATGTTTGCCTGTTCAGTTGCTCTCGTAGTCTTAGCTACAACGAGCTTGGAGCCGTTGTTCGCGCAGAACAGCAAGAAGCTTTGTCAAGAGCGGTTGGCATCCTATCCCATACTGGGGTCGATTGACTCACCTGTTGACCAGCGGGCGCGATTCGAAATCCGAACCTGTGATGGACCAAGTATTCAACTTGCGGGTTTCAAAGCCGGAGAGCTTGAACCGACGCTTCTGATCAATACGGATCAACCCGCCGTCAGTCTGCTGATTCACACGGGCACTATTCTTTTCGTGCAACTGGTGGCAGGCAGCTCGAGTCCCACATACATTCTGCAAATGCGGAGAGGAACACCGGAATTGGTAGTGAGGTTGTCTGGCGTAGGTGGGGTGGCGTACCGGATGGAGCATCCGCGTGAAGGTGACTTTGCGGTATTCAGCATCCCATTGAAGACTTACCCAGACGAAACCGGCAAGTTTCCGAATACTCCGCCGCGCGTCATTCGACTCAAAGTATGGGACTGAACGAATGCAAGGCGCTTACTGCGGGAGAGTGCGTTGAACAGAATCACCCTTCTGTTCAACAGCACCCATGAATGGGCCTGCTCCGAAAAACGAACGTTCTCGGAACAACTGGGCTATTACGGACAGTGCCTCGTGCAGAGGTTACGGGGCATCGCCTGAACTCGGTTGAGCGTGGCTCGCCAAGTTGACAAGAAACAGCCGACTCGTAGAATGGGCCCGCTTGGCCAACTATTCGGGGCAAACGTCGGCCCAAAATCTTTCCATTCCGGCTGCTTGAGGATTGCCAGCGCTTGCCGCTGCGTGTCTGCCGCAAGGCTGCGATTCGATGGGCACCCACGCAGCCCAGGCATCATCACCGCGTCGCCATGCTTGCTCACACTGTCGGAGTATTGATGTCGGAGTATTAGGCTACCGCTTCCGGCGACGACGAGGTAAACATTGATATATTGGGCCGCAGCGATGCGGCCCTTTCTATTCGTGTGCATTCTTTCGTCAGTCGGTTACGGGGAGGAATGGGTGCGGCATGTGATTGCCGCAGGTTTTCCGAGTAATACTGCCGTTGCGTTTGACTTTACGGGTGATGGCAAGGTCGACGTGGTCGCCAACGACGCACAAGGTAAGGAGGACATCTTGTTCGTCGCGCCCGACTGGAAGCGTGTAGTCCTTCGATCCAACGCCGACGGCGTGTTCCACTACGGGGTTGCAGATGCCGACGGTGATGGAGATCCGGATGTGATCGGGTCGCGCTATTCGCCCGGTTTCTTGTACTGGCTCGAAAGGCCTAAGGAGCCTCTGGCACAGCCTTGGAAGGTGCACGTCATTGACGACTCGGGAAAGGGTGGAATCGACGGAATTCACGGGCTCTTCATAGCCGACGTCAACGGTGACAAGAAGGCTGACATCGTCGCAAACAGCGCACAGCCGAAGGGCGTGTTTGCCAACTCCATCGTCTGGTATGAAGCTCCAAAGTTCGAACGGCGTGTCTTCGCCCGCGGCGATGCTCCCGGGCTAAGCCATTACATGGGTGTCGGTGATGTGAACGGAGACGGGCTCCAGGACATTTCAGGCGCCGCCAAAATCGCGGACCATGGAAACTGGTTCGCCTGGTGGGAGCAGCCTCGAAACGGAACCCTGCCTTGGAAGAAGCATGTTGTCGCGGAAAAGCAGGAAGGGGCGAGCAACATCCTGATGGCCGACGTCAACAAAGACGGGAAGATGGACTTCATTGCGTCGCGCGGTCACGGCAAGGGTCTACTTTGGTTTGAAGGGCCGAAGTGGATGGCTCACGACATCGATACGAGTCATGTGTATCCCCATTCACTGGCAATTGGTGACATTGATCGCGACGGCGATGTTGATGCCGTTACTTGTTCGGCGGTATATGACGGCAGTGTTCCGACTGGAGCGGCGTGGTTCGAGAATGACGGCAAGGGCAAGTTCAAAACACATCTGATTGCCGCAGGCCAGGCATCGTACGATACAAGGCTAGTCGACATGGATGGCGATGGAGACCTTGATGTATTGGTGGCCGGTCAGGACAGCCGGAATATCGTATGGTTCGAGAATCGAGTTAAGAAACCCTGAGAGAGTTGAAATCGTCGTGAGTTGACCGACGAGTTTCGGTAGCAGCGAAACGCTACACGTAGGGGGCTCGCCGAAGTTGCTCCCTTCGTCTTCGTCTCAGGCGTCTTCGACATTAGATCGGAAGCCATCAAACACGTGCTGGCAGGCGTGCTGGCATCGTCAGTTTCGGGCGCGAAACTGAACAACTGGCTCCAAGAAGAGAGATCGATCTCGATACTCCGGTTGCTGTGAGACAGCCGCAGCCAGGACTGGACGCCACCACTCGCAAGGGGGCACCGCCTTGGGGCGAGAGATCAGAGCAACTGACCCGCGCGTCTTACGGCGGAGACGCGGGCTCCTTCGCGGTTTGCTCCACCGTCTTGTGGCCACCGACCTTTCAAATATCAGGGTGGCTGAGGGTTAGCGTAAGCAAAAGTGCGCTAGCGTCCATGCTTGTACCGAAAGTACTAAGCCAGTAATAAGAAGGTACTAGTAATCTTCTTGAAACGGACTAGGGACTCGACGTATGATGGTCTGACCACTGACCTCTACAGTGCGGAGAGAGGTAGACCATGCTGTTTATGTCATCCTTCATACGTCTTTTGACCGTCTTGTTTGCAATCTCATCAACGCTGATTGCCCAGACCGACAATGGAACGATTCGCGGAACCGTGCAGGACAGTTCGGGCGCGGCGATTGGAGGAGCGAACATTACCGTCACCAATGTTGCGACGGGCGTCGGGACGAAAACGATAACCGGGGATGCGGGAAACTACAGTGTCCCTCAAGTTCGCGCCGGTACATACACAGTGGAAGTCGAACAAACCGGCTTTAAAAAGCTGATTCGGGAGAATGTACGCGTGGAGGTTGCGGGTGTGACCGCACTCGACATGACGCTCGAAGTGGGCGGCGTAACGGAATCGGTCACGGTCAGCGCTGCCGCGCCTCAACTGAAATCCGAGAGCAGCGTAGTCAGCACCAGCGTCAATCCAAAAGCCTTTCTGGACTTGCCTTTGAACGCCAATGGCGGCCGAGCTGCGGAATCCTTTATCTTTCTGGCGCCAGGAACCACCGGCGACACTTTCAACGCTCACATAAACGGCAGCCAGACCCTTTCAAAAGAGATCCAGATTGAAGGTATTACGATGACCACTGCGGAGGTGGGCGGAGATCCTCGAGTTCTGACTCTACCGCCGGATGCCATTCAGGAGTTTTCTCTCGCGACAGGGGTCTACTCGGCTGAGTTTGGAAACACGGGCGGCGGCATTGAGCGATTTACGATTCGTTCCGGCACGAATGACTTCCACGGAAGCGCATATGAATTCTTGCGTAACGACAAACTGAATGCGCGCGGATTTTTCAATAGTTCGCGGTCAGTTTTGCGGCAGAATGAGTATGGAGCGAGCATAGGCGGTCCGATCTGGATTCCGAAAGTCTACAATGGCCGGAACCGGAGCTTCTTCTTCTTCAACATTAACTACTACAAGTTTCGATCTGGAGCGATCAATCAGACGGCTTCGGTGCCGACCGCAGCGTTCAAGAGAGGCGACCTGTCCGAACTCAGGAATCCGGACGGAAGTTTGATTCAACTCTACGATCCGAACAGTACGCGCTGTGATGCGGCAGGGAATTGTACGCGCGATCCGTTTCCCAACAACATAATCCCATCGAATCGAATCAGCAGCGTTTCCAGAGCGGTTCTGGGCTACGTTCCAGACCCGTCACTGCCGGGAATCTTGAACAACTATGCTGCGACCGGGACCTCAAGGACGGACAACCGCAACTATACGATGAAGCTGGACCACACAATCAACTCGTCTCATCGGATCAGTGGCAGCTACAACAACGGATTCGGCACGGATAACGGGCCTTTCGCACCTTTACCGCACCCAATCGCCAATACTCGCGAAAGCAACCCTGGGGCCGGCCAGAACACTGTTCGCTTTTCTCACGATTGGACCATCAGTCCGACTGTGTTGAACCACTTCGGCGCCGGCTTTACACGTCAAAAGCAACTGCTGGTTGCCGAGGAGCAAGGACAAGGCTGGGGCGAAAAGCTTGGGCTTCGTGGCGTCAATAACGGACCCTTCCCAACCATTTTCACGGCCCCTTTTACGGACTGGGGCAACAATCAGGACTTGCTTTCGACCATTTCCGCCACCTGGGCATTTGCAGATAGCCTCTCGATGGTGGTCGGCAAGCATAACCTTAAGTTCGGCCTGGACTACCGGCGCTATCAAAACAATTACCGGGCAGGAGAGCGAACCGGATCTTATAGTTTCAGCCGAAATGAAACTGCCTTTCCCACCGCCGAGCGGCGCGCATCCACAGGCAACGCATTTGCCAGTTTCCTGCTCGGACAAGTTGACAGCGGAAGTTTGCAGATCAACGAAGTAACACGCGGAATGCGCTTTCCGTACTTCGCCACTTACGTTCAGGACGACTGGAAAATCAGCAGCAAGGTGACGCTGAATCTCGGCCTGCGATGGGATCTGTATCTTCCCCTCACTGAAGTGAACGACAACTACTCGATCATGGATCCGTTCACCCCTAACCCGGCAGCGGGCGGCCGACTTGGCGCACTAATCTTCGCGGGTGAGGGAACGGGCCGGACCGGACGGAAACGTCTGACAGACGGAGTGTCGTATAACAACTTCGGTCCGGCGCTTGGCCTTGCATGGTCTGTCACGCCAAAGACTGTGATCCGGACTGGATATCAGATTAGTTACTATCAGACGGGCGCCCTTGGTGGCGGCAACGCGAAGCCGCCATCTTTTGGCTTTACCGCGAATCCTACTTTCTTCTCACAGGACCAAGGGATTACGCCAGCATTTAATTGGGACAATGGGTTCCCTCAGAATTTCCAGCGCCCACCGATCATCGATCCTGGATTCGGAGTTGGCAGTTCGACCACGATGTGGAACGTTAGTGCGATCGAGCCGTCGTACACGCAAAGTTTCACGTTCGATACTCAGTGGCAGCTTGCGCAGGACTGGTTGCTGGATATCGGCTGGGTCGGTTCGAAAGCAACCCGGCTGAGCACCGGAGTTTTCAATATCAACCAGGTCGATCCCCAATACCTGCGACTGGGAGATCTGCTAACCAAGCCGATCGACGACCCGCTTGTCGCCGCCGCCGGGTTCGGACGGCCGTATCCTGGGTTCCAAGGTAGCCTTGCCCAATCTTTAAGGCCGTTCCCGCAGTACAACAACATTGATACGAATCGTTCTGAGAACGTCGGAAACTCCACGTACCACTCGCTGCAGGCAAAGATCGAGAAGCAGTTCAGCGGTGGTCTTTTCCTGCTTTCCTCCTATACATGGAGCAAGACCATTACGGATTCCTCCTCGGCTCTATCGGGCTTCTTCTCAACGAATGCACGCGACAACTATAACCGGCGACTCGAGAAGGCGTTATCTGTCTTTGATGTTCCCCACCGCGCGGTTATGGCATTCAATTATGAGTTGCCGATTGGACCGGGAAAGCCAGTGGGCAACGTAAAAGGAGCGGTCGGAGCGATCATAGGCGGATGGCAAGTGAATGGAGTATTGAACTATCAGTCGGGGACACCGATCGGCGTCGGCGTGAACAATACCTTGCCGTTGTTCAATAGCCGCAATTTGCCGAATGTTGTGGCCGGAGGTTCTCCTATCGTTGTTGACAAAAGCAACTTCGATCCCGCGAAGGACGTTCTGTTGAACAGCGCAGCCTTCAGTGAGCCGGCGGCGTTCACTTACGGCAATGCTCCCTCGGTCCTGTCGAACGCCCGCAATTTCAAGCTGTTCAATGAGGATTTTGGAATCATGAAGCGTACGTTCATCAACGAAACGATGAACATTGAGTTTCGTTTCGAAATGTTCAACGCCTTCAATCGGGTTCGATTTGGTGATCCTGCGACGAATCTGAGCGATCCTTTCAATTTCGGCAAAGTAACGTCACAGGCCAATACACCTAGAACTGCTCAGGGAGCGCTGAAATTTGTCTTTTGAATTAAGGGGTAGCCATCCCGGCTGCTCCTTACTCTGCGTTGACACCTACTGCACGCCCGCATAGACTAGTCAGACCACTGTGTCCGGTTTGCTTCATCTCGTTTTGCTGGCGCTGGTATGCGATTCGCTGATGGCGGCAACCTGGGTTGGCTTGCGGATTGTGCCTACGGATGTTGTACTGTCCGGACCAGGTCGTACCCAGAAGTTTCTTGTACTGGGGCGCGATGTCGATGGCAATGAGAAAGATGTCACCGCAAATGCCCAGCTTCGTTCTTCGGCTCCCGATGTTGTCGTTGTTGATTCGCGGCTTGGTGTATTAACCGCACGCAGGCGAGGCCAAGCCACTGTCAAAGCCACTGCTCACGGTATTCAAACTTCCGCAACGGTACGAGTAGCGGACAGTCCTTCAGAGTTGTCGGTCCGGTTTTCGCCAGACGTTATCTCTGTTCTCACAATCAAGGGAAAGTCGACAACATTGGAACTAACGGCGGAAGATATTCCGGAGCACGCCTCGATTCAATTGCTCGATTTGCCGGATGGCGTTCGCAGCCGAATGGTTAGCAGCACGGGTTCACATATTATGGTGGCGTTCGAGGCAGAGGATCGAACTGCGACGAGGACTTATGAGATATCGGCGGAAGCAGATATCGGAACGCGGCATGTTCCGTCCCCTTCGATCTCGTTGCAAATAGCAGCCACCAACTAACTTAGGGAGTGCCTTCCGTCGATGGCTTTGCAGTCTTCTTGAGTTCTTCGAACTTCTTCCGCGACTTGGCCGCCTCCGCAGTGTTTCCCTGTTTTCGATACAACAACCACAGCCGATAATGCGGGGTCGGATCATTCGGCGCGACGGCCGCTGCTTTGCGGAGATGTTGCATCGCTTCCGCTGTCTGTCCCTTGGTTGTGTAAATGCGATCCAGCGCCAAGTGAGCCTCTGCAGTCTCCGGCGCAAACCGCAGGCAGTTAAGGTAGTGGCCGATTGCGGCATCAAGGTTGCCTTGGATCAACAGAATATCCCCGAGTTCATAGTGGGCTTGCGGATCATTTGGGCTGATCTCCAACTCGGCCTTCAGTTCCGGTAATGCTTCTTCGAGTTGTCCAGATCGCCACAATATATTTCCGATTGCGAAATGAACCGTCTGCAGATCGGGCTTCTTTGCTAGGGCCGCCCTGTACTCGGCCACTGCTTCCTCATTTCGTCCTGCCGCCTCCAATGACTGCCCCTTCAACTGGTGCGCACGATAGGAATCGGAGTTCGTTCCGTACACCCAGAGGGCGGCCAAGTAGGAAAGCAGTTGATGATTCTCGGCCAGCCTGTATAGCTGCTCGGGAGAGGCTTTCAGAGGCTCGACTTCTTTTAAGCCTTGACGCAGACGCCAGAACTCGCTGAGGACTTTTCCGATCTCCGGAGGCTGATAGAGAAATTGCGTGGAACCGTCGAGTTCCTCTGTAGTGGGTTTCCAATCCGCCTGTTTCCCCTCGGCGCGCAAGGCAAGGTATTGAAGTTTGGTCTTCAGTTCGGACGTGGGCTTCCTCTTATCTGCTTTCTCGTTTGCTTTCTCGTACTCCAGAGCTGCTTCCTGCCAGCTTGCTTGCCCTTCATAAAAGTGCGCACGGGCCAAGTGTGTGTAAAAGGAATCGGCCGCCGTCAACTGCAACTCATCGAAGTAGCGGCGTGATAGCTGCCCGTGTAACTTGCTCAGGTGATACCACGCATCTTCGTTCCGTTCATCGGCCCTAACTACTTTCTCGAGATAGTTAACGGCGTTAGAGAAGTCCCCTTTTGCATAGTACGTGTACCCCAGTTGCAGTTGGATCAGCAGATTGGCGGGGTTCAGTTCGGCTGCCTTATTGAGGTGATTGATCGCCGCGGTCCAATCGCGCGATCGAAATGAAAGCACCCCTAAGAAAAACTGTGGCCCGGCGAGTTGTGGTTTCAACTTCAGCGCCGTTCTAAACGAGCGCTCCGCCTGATCGTATTTCGCTTGGATGTAATACAGATTCCCAAGATTCGCATGAGCTTCGGCGAGATCCGGTCGCAGGGCGAGAATTCGTTCGTAACTCTGCGTCGCTTGTGGGTAGGCGCCATTCTGTTCCGCCGTCTTTGCCGCCTGATATAGTTTGAGCACCGCATCGTTGTCCTGGGCCGGACACTGGTTCGGCGCGACGACAGCGATAGCGGCTAACGCCAGGCTCGAGGCAAGGTGAGCGAACGGTTGTGATGGTCGTCGGAAGAACAAGCATTGCAGCATTGGTCGTCTTGTGGCGCCTATCAGCATATTATCCGCCTGAGACCCAGAGCGAACTTGACGCGGCCATTGCTCTGATGAAATCGGGCAAATGGGAGGACGCCGAGCTTGTTTTGGACAAATCGCTGACCATGAGCGATCCGCCTCCCCGAGCGTTCTACTGGAAGGCCTACGTTCAGTTTTCCACAAAAAGATACAGCGAATCTGCATCTACGCTCCGCGGGTATCTTGGCCGAAACGCGGACGATTCCCAAGCTAGAAAACTGTTAGGGCTCGACCTTTTTATGGTCGGCGATGCCGCGGGAGCACAAGCGGAACTCGAGAGGGCAGTCGAGCTTTTGCCTAAAGACGAGGAAGCCCGCTATTATCTCGGACGAGTATACTTCTCTCGCCAGAATTTGCCGGCCGCGCTCAACACATATCAAAAGCTGCTGGAGTTCGAGCCTTCTTCCGTACGGGCGCGAAACCAACTCGGGCAGACTTATGAGTGGCTCAACCAGTTCGACCTGGCTGAGAAAGCCTATGAAGAGGCGATCCGGATCGATCGTGATTCTGCGAAGCGGTCCGAGTGGCCGTACTATAACCTCGGAGTTCTCCATCTGAAAGCAGGCAGGGCTGAACGGGCGCTGCCGTATCTTCAGCAGGCACTTCAACTACAGCCCAAATTTCCGCAGGCTCAAGTGCAGCTTGGTGTCGCATTGGCTGCTCTAGGCAAGCCTGAGCAAGCCAAGGCGGAATTCGAAGCGGTCCTTTCCACTGATCCGGACAATGCGGACGCGCATTTTCAACTAGCGCGTTTATTCCGGAAACTCGGAGATCCGGTGAAGGCCAAAGAGCATGGTCTTCTGTTCCAAAGGCTGCGTCGGCCGTGATACGGAGCCTGTTGGCGATGTCGGCACTTGCAGGCGCCTCGGTCACGTTTCAGTTCGTCGATCGAACTCTTGAGTCGGGTATAACGGCGACGCTCCATAACGGCACACGGGCGAAGAAGTGGATTATGGAAGCCAATGGCTCTGGCGTTGCGGTGTTCGATTACGACAGAGATGGACGAATGGACGTTTTGGTGGTGAATGGAACGCCGGTTGAAACTTTGCAGCTTATCGTCAAGGGCGCCGCTCCACCGGTGCGGAATGACGGCGTATTTTTGTATCGGAACCTGGGCAATGGCGCTTTTGCCGATGTCACTCGCTCGGCTGGTTTAGCTAATCCGTTCTGGGGAACCGGGGCGAATGCGATCGACTACGATGGAGATGGGTTTCCTGACATTCTACTAACGAACATCGGACAAGACGTCCTCTTCCGGAACCAGGGCGACGGCACGTTTAAGGATGTTAGTCGACAGGCAGGGTTGGTACCCAATATCGCGTGGCACACGGGAAGCGCCTTCGGAGACTACGACGACGACGGCGATCTCGATCTTTATATCGCTGGCTATGTGAGCCTCAAAAACCTGAGTATCGGGAGTCCGGCGCCGGTATGTCAGTATCTGGAACTGCCTGTCTTTTGCGGTCCATTGAAGCTTGCGGGTGAACCGGACGTGTTCTATCGCAATAACGGTGATGGGACGTTTTCAGACTTCACAGCCGCTGCAAGACTTGCCGAGCAGGAACCGCGCTTTGGCTTCACGGTTGTATTCGAAGATTTCAATCAGGACAGGAAGCCGGACATTTTCGTCGCTAACGACTCTGGACCTAACTATCTGTACCTGAACGAGGGTGGCGGACGTTTCACGGAGTCGGCTCTAGTGAGCGGGGTGGCGTACAATGCCGATGGCAAGTCGCAGGCAAATATGGGCGTCGCGGTTGGGGACATCGACAATGATCAGGACCTCGATCTTCTCACCACAACGTTCTCCGAAGATCATTTCCCGCTTTTTACGCAGACGTCGGCAGGCCTTTATGAAGACGTGGCCGCTCAAGCTGGCCTCGTGCGGACCACTACGCCACTGCTTGGATGGGCATGCGGTTTCGTCGATTTCGACAACGATGGATGGCGAGACCTTTGGCTTGCCAATGGCCACGTTTATCCAACGATCGGTCAGGCAGGCCGAACGAGTTACGAACAGCCGATTGTCATTGTTCCGAATCAGCGCGGACATTTTGGATCAGCGCCCCAACTGGTTCGCACACGAGCGAAAGCATCCTGGCGTGGCGGCGCAACCGGAGACTTCAACAACGACGGGAAGATGGACTTGATTGTGACTCCGGTAGAAGGATCACCAGCGCTGATTGAGAATCGCAGTGTGTCGAACAATCATTGGATAGGGCTTGATCTCGGTGGCTATGCAACCGGCGCCGCGATCTACATTGCAGGGTGTGGCAAAACCTGGTTCGATACCGTTCGGAATGGCGGCAGCTATGTTTCTGGGGATGATCCGCGGCGACACTTCGGACTTGGGAACTGCGCGTCTCTGGATCGTGTCACCATTCAATGGCCTTCCGGTAGAAGGCAGGTATTGAAGAGTATGGCGGTAGATCGTTACCACGTCGTGCAATACGTCGTTCCATGAGTTCTCGGCTCTATCGTGTCGTCCTATTGGCCGGTATCGCGGTGTCCTATGGGATCGCAGCGCATCCTTGCGCAAGCTGCCATCCGAAGGAAGTCGCCGGGTACCAAAAGACAGGGATGGGTCGCTCACTCCAGCGTGTAGCCCGGCAGCCTGGCGGACGCTTTAGCCATGCCCTCTCGGGAAGCGAATTCCAGATACGGTCAGGCGCAGAGGGAATGGTGCACACGCTGGAGAGGGAAGGCGCTATCGGAAAGTTCAACGTCGATTATGTGATCGGCTCTGGAAACCACGCGTTCGGCTATCTGGTGAACGTCGGCGGCTACTTGTTCCAGTCACCAATCTCCTATTATTCGCAAAGGCGCCTTTGGGACATGGCTCCCGGGTACGAGACCGATCGCAGCCCCGATTTTACAAGGCCTGTTACGGCGGAGTGCCTTTGGTGTCATTCGGGAAAACCTCTGCCCATCAAGAAAACACTGAACAAGTACGAACAGCCGGCGTTTGCCGAAGAGGCGATCTCCTGCGACCGTTGCCACGGCGCTCCAGGTGAACATCTCAAACGGCCGTCTGTCAAAAACATCATCAATCCCAAGCGGCTCCCGGTGCGCGCCAGGGACAGTGTTTGCGAGCAGTGTCACCTGAGCGGCGAAGTGCGCATTGCAAATCCAGGGAAGGAGATTGGTGATTTTCAACCGGGACAAGTACTCGAGGATGTCTTTTCGACTTATGTTTTCGGCACTGCTACCGAATCCGGCCTAAAGGTCATCAGTCATGTACAGCAGCTTGCTCGAAGTTCTTGTCAACAGAGAAGCGGCGAAAGGCTGTCCTGTACGACTTGTCATGATCCACACGACAAGCCGACAAATACGGCATCTTACTATCGGACGAAATGCATCGGATGTCATACGGGAACAGAGACGACTCATGCGAAGCCCGCGAACGACTGCATAGGCTGTCACATGCCGTCGCGACAGGCGAAGGATGGGGGCCACACCGCGTTCACGGATCATCGCATCCAGCGAAAGCCTGTGCCCGCCACGAGGGAATCGGTAACATCGGCAAAGTTGGTCGCATGGCACGAACCTGCGACGGGTCTCTCGGTTCGCAATCTTGGACTGGCCAACCTCACGGTCGGCGAGCGGGACCGCTCAGCATTTCACATGGACGAGGCGCATCGACTTTTAGTGGAGGCCAAGCGAAGTTATCCGGATGATCCGGCAGTGTTGACTGGTTTGGGCCTGCTTGCGCTTCGACAAAGACAAATTGCCGAGGCTTTGCCGCTATTCGAGAAGGCGCTGCGGGCTGATCCGCAGTATGCGCCGTACCAGGTGAATCTGGCAACGGCGCTGAAGGCGGCGGGTCGGATTGAAGAGGCAATCGCACTTCTTAAAGAAGGCGATCGCTCTCGATCCTTCGCTTGAAGTCGCATATCGAAGGCTCGGCGAAATCATGCGAGAACGACGACGTCCGGACGAACTGAGAGCGGTGTTTGAAAGCTATTTGAAGTTCATGCCCAATAACGTGACGGCTCGAATTGCACTGCAGAGCCAATAGTTATTTCGGCTGAGTACCGGTGCGCCACCAATAGCCGAAGTCTTCGCGCTTCGGGTCGTAGTTCGGATTCGGAGTGGGCATTTGGGCTCCCACAGAAGCGCGCCAGTCCTTCAGCATGGCATGGAGTTGCTTCGTTTTGTCCGGCATCTTATCAGCCAGATTGTTCTTTTCGCCGATGTCTTTTGCTCAGGTTGTACAACTCCAGACGATTGTTCTCGTAGAGTTCGACGAGCTTGAAATCTCCCTGCCGAACGGCGCCGGCCGGTCGGCCCAATTGGTTGCTGTAGTGCGGATAGTGCCAGAACAATGGTCGCTCGGCCAAAGTCTTGCGGTCTCGGATGAGCGATATGAGACTCACGCCGTCAATTTTGCTGTACATATCTCGAGGAGCGCCGGCAGCATCGGCAAGCGTCGGGAGAATGTCCACGCTGCAAACGGGCGTGTCGTCAACCCGAGGCTTTACTCCGGGCCACTTCACGATGAACGGTTCACGAATTCCGCCTTCGTAAATGTGCCCCTTGCCTTCGCGTAGAGGCGCGTTCGATGTCACCGGTTTCAGCTTCCACTCCGGAGCGGATAATCCTCCGTTGTCGGATGTGAAGATCACAACGGTGTTTTCGGACAGGCCCAGTTCTTCGAGCGTCCTCACGATCCGGCCGACGCTTTCGTCCATGCTTTCGATCATTGCGGCATAAACGGGATCGTCTTGCGCCTGGCCGGGCTTCAGTTTGGCGCGATACTTCTTTACCATTTCCTCCTTGGCTTCGATGGGCACGTGGACCGCGTAATGGGCCAAGTACAGGAAGAATGGCCGAGCTTTGTTCGCGCGGATAAAACCGATAGCGTCGTCCGTAAGGCGATCCGTCAGATACTCCCCGTCGCGCCCATCAATCGGCGGATTGCCTTTCCATTGAGGGTAGAAGAAGCTCTTGGGCATTCCACTGTTCGATCCTCCGATGTTGACGTCGAAGCCCTGCTTCTCAGGCCAGTACTCCGGCGTCGGACCCAGGTGCCATTTGCCGACGTGGGCTGTGGTGTAGCCAGCCGCCTTCAGCACCTCGGCAACCGTCGTTTCCTTCAGATCCAGGAATGGCTTCGATTCGGGAGGCAGCAGCTTTGAATAGGGCAACTGGTGTTTGCCCGGCAGATAATTCGTTACGCCGACTCGCGCAGCGAATTTCCCGGTCATTATGCTGGCCCGGCTGGGAGAGCAAACCGGACAAGCCGCGTATCCATTCGTGAATTTGATTCCGGCGGCGGCGAGGCGATCGAGATTCGGCGTTTCGTAAAACTTGCTGCCATAACAACTGAGGTCCGCCCATCCGAGATCATCCATCAAGATGACGATGAAGTTAGGTTTCGGCGCCGTCTGCGGGACAGTACTCGGCGCAGTAACTGCAGCAGCGATAGCAGTGTGGACAAACTGTCGTCTATTCATCGATTCTCACCAGATAAGCTTAAGTCCGAGTTGGGAGATCCTGGGGTCACGGGCGCTCCGAATCTGCCCAACAAAGGCGCTGTTGATATTCATATCAGGCGCGTTGAACTGAGCATGATTGAAGAAGTTGAAGAACTCTGCGCGGAACTGAATGCTGGTACGTTCAAACAGGCGAGTGTCTTTCAGGAACGAAACATCGTAATTATGGAGTCCTGGGATCTCCACGATATTGCGTCCGGAATTGCCAAACGTGCCGAGGGCAGTCGTTTGAAAGCAGGTAGTCTCGAAGTAGCGATCTATCGTTCGGTCGCCGCGCGCCAGGTTTCCATCGCAACTGCGATTCGCCCGCTGGAAAGGAAATCCGCCAACATTGGCGCGATCGCCCGCTACTGTGACGCTGAAGAAATTGCCGGTCATGAAGCTGGCGATGAGGTTCGTAGACCAACCACCGAGGATCGCATTGACAAAGCCACCTTTGTCATTCAGGAATGGCTTGCCGGTCCCAAAAGGTAACTGCCAGACTCCGCTCGCGGTGAGCCGGTGGCGCACGTCGAAGTCTGAGTTGCCGCGATCATCGCGAAGGCGGTACGCATTCTGATGCCAGGACCCGCCGCTGCCGCGCGAAGCCGTATCTATCGCTTTTGACCACGTGTAACCAATCAGGAAACTCACGTCTTTTGAGAATCGACGCTCCAACCGCGTCTGCAGCGCATTGTAGTTTGAGTTCTCCTGCCAGTTCGCCGAGAGGATATCGCCAAAACCAGAAAATCGGCGTCGAGTCGCGATGGGAGTGATGTTCGACGGATCAGGCAGCCGGGCCTGGTTGATGTTCACACGTTCCGTCAATTTCGAACCGATCGAGCCAACGTACGCGACTTCCAGAAGTGTATTTGACGTCAGACTCTGATTGATACTCAAGTTCCATTGCTGTAAATAAGGACTACGATCCCCGGGGTCCACACTGAACGGCGAAAGAGTGCCGACTGGGAAATCGGGAGAAGCTGGATCGGGGAATGCGTCACGATCCCAACTCAGGTTTGGCGTTCCCACCGTGCCCACCAACGTTGTGGAGAACACGAGCGGCGGCGCATTGATCTTGAACTGCAGTTCGTTCCCCTGCGTTTTTGCATAAAACATGCCGTAGCCGGCGCGGATTGCAGTTGAGTCAGTTAGCCGGTAGGCAATCCCGATTCGTGGAGCGAAGTTATTTCGATCGGGGATCCAGACACCGGGGCGCAGGTTCGGATTAAACTCCAATCCCGGTATGTCTCGCGCGATCGGTGATTCCTCGCGACTTATACCAACCACGAATTTTGCGAGCGACGTGTCGAAGTAACCTTCGCGGCCATCTTTCTCGGCGTACGGGCTGTCGTACTCATAGCGCAGTCCGATGTTCAGAGTAAGGCGCGGACTAATCTTCCAATCGTCGGCAACAAAGAAGTTGTAGGATTGCGACCTCCAGCGACCAACGCCCAGTCCAATCTGAGCGGTCATCTGTGCGGAATTCCCCAACAGAAAGTCTGAAACAGGATTGCCTGTGTATCGGTCATCGAACGTGAAGGCGCCATTGTTATTGAGTCCCAGACGCAGGTCGAAACGGATGTACCGAATGTCTGTACCGAACTTGAGCGTGTGGGCGCCTCGGATCCAACTGATCGTGTCGCTGAACTGGAACAGGTTGTCGATCCCTCCTTGATTAATTCCTGTGCCTCCGCCAACGTACCAGCCGCCAGACAACGCGACGCTCGGCAGTCCGTATTCTTCCGGTGCCTGATTGATCTTCAGACCGATCTCGTTCGCTAAGCTCGTAGGTGTTATTTCCCAACTATTAAAAACGTTGGCACGGTTGTACCCGAACTTGAAAGTGTTCAGCAGGGCCGGGCTGAAAATGTGCGTCTCCTGCACCACGACGTTGCGTCCTGAGTACGGAAACACGTTTCCAGATAACGGTCCGATGCCCGGCCGGAATAGCTCCGACTCGTAGTTTGTGTACCGTCCGAACAACGAGTCCGACGCGCTAAGCTGTCCGTCCAAACGAATTCCGAATTGATCGTCATCACGGCTCGTGGACCGGGCCACGACATAGTTTCTGCCCGCTACGTTGGTATTCGGTTGCGGTGTGTACTGACTGAAGTTTTTCGTGACTGACGAAATTCGGCTGCTCGGGATTCGATTGCCTGGAAAGGGCAGGCCAGTCAGAGGATCGAGTATCGCCGCCGCGCCGGTTTGCGGGTCGCGTTTTGAAGACGCCAAACCCGTAAGATCGCCTCCGAGTTGAGCAGGTGTGGGTACCAGAGCACTGAACGTGTTGCTGCGCCGGCTGCGAAGCGATTCCCAGTTTCCGAAGAAGAACAAACGATTCGGAATGATGGCCCCGCCAGCCGCCGCGCCGAACTGGTTCTGGCGAAACGGGGCCTTGCGCGTCCCGAAATAATTATCAAAGAAGTTCGCTGCGTCAAGCTTGTCATTCCTGAGGAATTCGAAAACGGTACCGTGGAAGGCGTTTCCGCCGGACTTGCTTATCAGGTTCACGATTCCGCTGCCTTGGCCGTACTCGGCCGAAAACATGTTTCGATCGATCTTGAACTCCTGAATCGCATCCACAGAGACGAGCACGCTCGGCGAGTTAAACCAGGAACTCCGCGTCTCCACGCCATCGACAAGATAGCTATTGGCATCGCCTCGTCCACCGGAGATGTGAACAGCCATATCTCCTCGTCCTGACTGGTTGGTGATAGTTGAACTTCGCGCATTGTAGGCGGGAACGACACCCGCCGAGATGTTCGCGAGTTGCATGAAATTCCGGCCGTTCAGCGGTAGTTCGACGATGCTTTGACCCGCTATCACCTGCCCGAGTGAGGACGTCTCACTTTCTATTTGCAGCGCCTGGCCGACGACTTGCACCTGCTCACTGACATCTCCAATCAGCAGCCTGATATCGACGCGGACTGTCTGATTGACGGGCAGGTTGATCTCGGAAACTTCATACCGTTTGAATCCGGCATGGGTAGCGACGAGCTTATACGTACCCGGCACAAGTTGCGGAAATACATATGCGCCCGTGTCATCTGTGGTCGCGTTACGTGTGGCGCCGGTACTGGTATGCGTCAAGACGACAACAGTTGCCGGAACCGATGCGCCGCTCGCGTCAAGCGGCGTTTCCAACAATACTCGATGAGATAACTTGTGCGGCCAGAGCGGCCGGTAGAAGGATGGAGCATAATGCGAATAGAAACCGAATCATCCTGTGCCCCTTCGTTTTTGCTGAACGTATCATACTTGAACCTGGGCTTTAACCTAAGGCCTAATGGTCTGACCACTGGCAAATCGGGCTATAATGTACAAAAAGGTTCCATGTCGTCCAGCTTCCTGACACCCGTCAGCCGAACAACCGTCACCGCCGACGTGTGCCGGAAACTAGTGCGACATCTCATGCGCGGTCACTGGGCCGCGGGCGAAAAGATCCCGCCGGAGAGAATCCTCTCCCAGAAACTTGGGGTGGGCCGAGCTTCCTTGCGGGAGGCCTTGAAAGCGCTGGAGATCATGGGGATGATCGAAACGCGCTTAGGGGAAGGCACGTTCGTATGCGGGCGCTCGGAATTTTTCGCCCGGCCGCTTCTGTGGGCGATCACTGGAAGTGACATTTCCGATGCCCGGGAACTCGTTGAGGCTCGCAAGTTAATTGAGGTCGAACTCGCCGGGTTAGCTGCCGAAAGAGCGACGGCCGATGATCTGACCAAGATCGGAGAAAAGCTGGACTTAATGGAAGCGTCCATAGGCGACCCGGGAAGGTTCCTCGAAGCAGACGTCCAATTCCATCTTGCGATCGCGGAAGCGGGTCACAATACGATCTTGCTCAACTCCATTCTGTTAATACGAAATCTCATGCGTCAATGGGTCAGCACTGCCTTGACGAGTGATGGAGTGGCGGAGGAAGCCATCGATCAGCACAAGCGAATCTTCCTGGCAATCGCGAAGCGGCGAAGCGAACAGGCCAGGCGATGCATGGACCTTCACCTCGAAACTATGGCAAAGCACTTATCTCTTCCAAAACATCAGACCCTGACTCCTTGCTGAGAGGCCTCGTGCGACCTGTTGTATTACTCATCTCAGTCATTACCACCTGCTCCCTTATAGTCGGGAGTCCCGATAGCGCACAGCCTCGCGTCGCTTCAACAGCGGATGCGGAGTTCTTCGAAACCCGCGTTCGTCCCGTGTTGGCGAAGAACTGCTATGCGTGTCATGGAGCCGATCAGCAGCAATCCTCCTTGCGCGCAGACAGTCGTGAAGCATTAGTGAAAGGTGGCGCCCGAGGCCCATCTATCGTTCCTGGCGATCCGGAAAAGAGTCTCCTGGTCAAAGCCATACGACATGACGGACTTAAGATGCCTATTGGCACGCGGCTGAAGGAAGCGGATATCAGCGCGATCGAAGAGTGGATCCGAAAGGATGCGGTGTGGCCGGTGACTGCGGCCGCGAAGGGGCCTTCCCGCAAGGACCGCTATGGGCAGCTTGTGCGCGAACACTGGGCGTTCCAGCCCGTGAACAACGCGACTGCGCCGGCAATGAAAGATTCGGCTTGGGCCAAGACTCCGCTAGACCGTTTCATCCTGTCGCGGCTGCAGCAATCCAATCTGTCGCCGGCAAAGCCTGCAGACAAGCGCATTCTGATCCGACGCCTGAGCTACGTTTTGACGGGGCTGCCGCCCACGGCAAAAGAAATCGACGACTTCGTTAGCGATACGGCGCCTGACGCCTATGCGCGCGTGGTGGATCGTATCCTGGCTTCCCCGAGATTTGGCGAGCATTGGGCTCGGCATTGGCTCGATCTGGTTCGCTTCGGAGAGACGCGTGGTTACGAGTGGAACTATGAGATCGTCGGGGCGTGGCGATATCGCGATTACGTGATTCGAGCTTTGAACCGGGACGTTCCATACAACCAATTAGTGCGAGAACACATCGCAGGTGATCTGCTCGAAACGCCCCGCGTTGACCCCGAAGCCGGGGTCAACGAGTCGGTGATTGGAACTGCTTTCTACAGACTCGGGGAAGCAGGACACGATGACTGCGTTATGTTCCGAGAGATCGCTCTCGATGTGATCGACAATCAGATCGATACGCTTACAAAGACATTCCAGGGCTTGACTGTTTCCTGCGCCCGCTGCCACGATCACAAGCTGGACCCTATTCCCACAGAAGATTACTACGGGTTATACAGCATTCTCAACAGCAGCAGGGTGGTAACGCACACGATGGACCTACCACAGGTCAACGCGAGTAAAATCGATCGGCTGAAGAGACTTAAGCAAGGCATCCGCGATGAAATCGCATCGCTATGGAAGCGAGAAGCAGGTAAAACGGCGCAGTACATGCTGGCCACGCGGCGATCCACGCGTGACGCGAACTCTGACGGCATAAGCGCTACGCGCACCGAGTCCTGGACCAAAGCGTTGGCGGCATCCGGCAATGCGATGGATCAGCCATCGTATCCCTGGGCGACTCTGATGTGCCGTACCGCATCGAACGAGAAGTATCTTGCCAGTGAGGCGGGGCCCCTAATAGAACGATATAAGCGAGAGGCAGTCGAGCGCGAAGCCTTCAATCGCGAGAACTTCCAGCAGGTTGCGAGTTTCAAAGGCAAGACGCCGGATGGATGGACAGCGACCGGAACGAGTGTAGCAAACGGGTTTGCATCGACTGGCGACTTCACCATTCATCCTGAGGGGGACAAGGCGCTTCAGAACGTTCTGTCGCAGGGACTCTATACGAATTTGCTGTCGGGCCGACTGAACGGAGCCCTTCGGTCTCCGGATCTGCCGAAGGACAAGAAGTTTCTCAGTGTTCGCGTCATGGGCGGCAACCTCGGCGCCCGGCGAACGGTGATTGACAATTGCGCCATCGGAGAAAACTACAAGGTTTTCGAGAACGACCGTTTGACGTGGGTGAAATTGGACACCTTTGCGAAAGAAAAGCGCCTCCCCGTGTTCGTCGAGTTGGTGACACGCTCGGACAACCCGCGTCTTCCCGATCGACCGGGAGTGCTGAAGAAGAATCAGGAAAAGCTTCTCCAAGACCCGCGATCGTACTTCGGGATTACTGAAGTTGTAGCCCACGATGTGGCGGAAACGCCGCGGGAAACGCTCTCGCACATGCTGCCTCTGTTCGAGCGAGGCGCCCCATCGAAATGGGAAGCGCTGTCCAAGGCTTATCAGTCTCGAATCGAGGATGCTGTTGAGCGGTGGTCGAAGGGCACGGAAACGGAAGACGATGTCCGCTGGCTCGACTGGTTGCTCCAGAACGATCTGCTCCCAAATAAGACTGGCGCAACACCCAAGCTCGCGCAACTCATCAAGTGAATATCGAGCGGTGGAATCTGGAATCCCGACTCCGAGGGTTGTCGAGGGACTCGCGGACAAAGGCCCCGGAACCGATTTTCCAGTGCTGATCGGCGGCAATGCCAAGACGTATGGGGAACCGGCGCCGCGCAGATTCCTGAAGAGCATTCTGGGCGAGGAGCCACTTGCCACGGCAGGGAGTGGACGTCGCGAACTTGCCGAGATCATCGCTAGTCCGGAGAATCCGCTGACCGCTCGTGTGATGGTGAATCGGATCTGGCAGCACGTCTTCGGTCGCGGCATCGTCGGCACGGTGGACAATTTCGGCGTGATTGGCGATAAACCCTCACACCCAGAACTCCTCGACCATCTTTCGAGGGAATTCATCGATCAGGGGTGGTCCATCAAGAAGATGATCCGGTCGATGGTTCTCTCTGAGACGTTCCGTCAGTCAGGCGAGATCACTGCACAAGCGCGTGAAGTTGATCCGCAGAACGCGCTGCTGCATCACTACCCGTTGCGGCGACTGGAGGCTGAATCCGTTCGGGATACCCTGCTTACGGCATCAGGAAAGCTCGACTCGTCTTTGTTTGGCCCGAGCACCGATCCGTATCGTGATCAACCACAGGATTATCGCCGATTGTTCTCAGGCCCTCTCGATGGGAAAGGACGCCGGAGTCTGTATCTCAAAGTGACGCGCATGGAGGGCACGCGCTTTCTGGAGACATTTGACTATCCAGTGCCGATGGCTGCGCGAGGCAGCCGCGATGTAACGAATGTTCCCGCCCAAGCCCTTACTCTTCTCAATGATCCTTTCGTTGTGGCCGAGGCGGAGGAGTGCGCAAAGCGACTGCTGACCATGCCGGCTGACTCGATCGACACCAGGGTTGGACAGCTCTTTGAGATAGCGTTAGGACGCCGCCCGAACCCTGTTGAATACGAGCGTTTTCGTGGGCTGGTCGCGGAACTGGCCAGTATGCAGAAAGTCCCCCGCGAGGAAGTGCCGAACAGTCTCCCGATATGGAAGGACCTCGCGCACACGATTTTCAATATGAAAGAGTTCATCTACATTCAGTAGGAGAGAAACGATGCACAGCCAATCCAATCCGACCGATGGGTGTCCAGGCTGCGCCAAGGCGTTAACGCGGCGCAGAGCTCTCCAACTGGCTTCTAATGGGTTTGGCTATCTTGCCTTCTCTGCAATGGCCGGTGGTAGCGCTCCTCTATTCGGCGCCGAGCGTTCAAAACCGCATTTCACACCGAAGGCGAAGAATGTGATTTTCCTCTTCATGCCTGGCGGCGTGTCGCACATGGAGAGCTTCGATCCTAAACCGAAGCTAGCCGACTTAGATGGAAAGCCCGCGAAGCTCGACAGCTATGTCGCTGGTCCAAATCGCAAGTGGTTGCGGCCCTTATGGAAGTTTCAGCAGCATGGGCAGTCAGGAGCTCCTGTCAGCGAGCTGTTTCCCCACACGGCAAAGTATGTAGATGACCTTGCCATCGTCAGGTCGATGAAGTCCGAGTTTCCGCTGCATGCGCGGGGGAATATTTTCCTTCACACCGGGCGAAACATCGGGGGATATCCGAGCATGGGATCCTGGATCACCTACGGACTCGGCAGCGAGAACAAGAATCTGCCCGGCTATGTCCTGCTCCGCGACGCCTCAATACCACCTGGAGGGATCGAGAATTTCTCGAACGGTTTTCTTCCTGGTACTCACCAGGCGACACACATTCGCGACGAGGGTGTCCCGGTCGACAACATCACTCCGGCCGATCGTGATGCGCGGATACAGCGCGCCAAGCTCGATGTGCTCGTGCAACAGGACAGGGAGTTGTTGAAGGCCACCAGTGGAGAAGACGCTGTGGAATCAGCCATCTCGAACTATGAGATGGGATACCGCATGCAATCGCTCGTGCCGGATGTACTGAATCTGGACAAAGAGTCCGAGAGCACAAAGAAGCTTTATGGGTTGGACTCAGACGACAAACCGAAAGCCCTCTATGGTCTGCAATGCCTCAGGGCAAGGCGGCTTGTGGAGGCCGGCGTTCGATTTGTCGAGGTTACCTGTCCAAATCTTTTTGGAATGAACGGCACCTGGGATCAGCACACCGATCTGCGGAAGGGTCACGAGACCAATGCTTTCGTTACAGACCAAGCCACTGCTGCCTTGATTCACGACTTGAAAGGCAGAGGACTATTGGATGAAACTCTGCTGATCTGGGCCGGCGAATTCGGGCGCACTCCGGATACCGGAAATGGCGACGGTCGCGACCATCATCCTGACTGTTTCACGATATGGATGGCCGGCGGAGGAATAAAGGGCGGCGTTACCTACGGAGAAACTGACGAGTTGGGGAACCAGGTGGTGACAGATCCTGTCACGATTCACGATCTTCACGCAACTATTCTTCATGTGCTCGGCCTCAACCATGAGAGGTTGACCTACCGCTTTAGCGGACGTGAACAGCGGCTCACCGATGTTCATGGAGAGATCGTAAAGAAGATTCTGGCCTGAAAGAGCACCATGCGAACGCTGGCACTCGGATTCGCCTTATCGCTTGGCTGGCTTCAGGCCCAGACTGCGAAACAGTCTGACTTTTTCGAGACAAAAGTCCGACCGTTGTTGGTTGGCCGTTGCGCTTCCTGCCACGGCGACAAGGTGCAGATGGCCGACGTCCAACTTACATCGAAGGATGGACTGCACCGATCGAGCGTGGTCGTTCCCGGCGATCCTTCCGCAAGCCGGCTGGTGCAGGCGATTCGGTATACCGGCAAAATCAAAATGCCGCCGAACGGCAAACTAGCCGATCATGAGGTCCAAGCTATTGAGCGATGGGTAGCAGACGGGGCTGTTTGGCCAGACGCCGCGATACCAACGTCTGTTACGACAGGCAGGGACACTGGGCGTTCGTCCCGGTCAAAAAGACGCCTCCGCCAGAGGTCAAGAGCCAAGCGTGGGCCCGCTCGGATATTGATCGGTTTATTCTGGCGCAGCTCGAAAAGAACAATCTTGCACCTGTTGGTGATGCCAACCGATACACCCTGCTTAGACGGGCGACGTTGGATCTTACCGGATTGCTGCCAACGCCGGCAGACATAGACGCATTTCAGAAAGACTCATCCCCGCAGGCGTTCGAGCGCGTTGTCGATCGGCTGCTGGCATCCCCATCCTATGGAGACAGGTGGGGCAGGCACTGGCTGGACGTAACCTACTGGGCGGATACCACGGGGGTCGGCCGACGAATTCCTCTGCGCCATGCATGGCGCTACCGAGATTACGTTATCAATTCGTTTAATCAGGACAAGCCGTACGATCAATTCATCCGTGAGCAGATCGCAGGTCCGGATCATGCCAAAGGCGACGCGAAGAAGTCTGCTCCGGACGCAGACGCCCGAGCGGCGACGGGATTCTTCGTCTTGGGACCCTGGGCATGGTTTTCGTACGATCGTGAGCAACTTCGCGTCGATGTCGCTGATCTTCAGGCAGATCTCGTCGGGCGCACTTTTTTGGGTCTGACAGTGGGATGCGCAAGATGTCATGATCACAAGTTCGATCCCATTCCCAACAAAGACTACTTCGCCATGGCGGGGATCTTTCTAAGCACAAAGACTCTGTCGGCCGGCAATCAAGATGGCGGGATCAATACGGTTCGGCTACCAGAGACGCTGGAGGATGTGAAGCGCTACGCCGCGGATCTGGAGGCCTGGGAGCGGAAAGTCGCAGAAGTCGAGGTGGCGGAGAAGATCAACGCAAAGGATCAGGAAGAGATCAAAAAGCGCATCGCTGCGCTGAAGGAGAAGTCGGGCGGGTCGGAGATCGAAGCCAGTATAAAGGCCGCAGAGCAAGAGCTCGCAGCGGTGAGGAAACGGAGCGGAATCGCGGGCGATCGCCAGATTCTTCCGTTTACCAAGTACATGCGGCCGCGACTGCCAGAAGTCTATGCAGCCGAGGACATGGAATTCCCTGCAAATGCGCGGATCACCATGCGAGGCGACGCTCATCAGCTCGGCGATGCCGTGCCGCGAGGTTTTCTGACTGCCGCGATGTACGGTCCACCCCCTGAAATAGAACCGCAGAAGAGCGGTAGAACTGAGTTGAGCGAGTGGATTGCCAATGAGAAGAACCCGCTCACGGCGCGGGTTTATGTGAATCGCATCTGGCATCACCTCTTCGGCGCCGGAATCGTAAGATCGACGGAGAATTTCGGAACTCGCGGCGAAGCGCCGACGCATCCGGAACTACTTGATTATCTTGCGGCGCGATTTGTTTCCAACGGCTGGTCAACCAAAAAGCTAATTCGTGACATCATGTTGAGCCGTGTGTACCAGCTCGCAAGTACGCCGGAGCCAAAGGCGAATGGCATCGACCCGGACAACAGGCTCTTATGGCGGGCGAACAGGCGGCGTCTGGAAGTAGAGGCAATTCGAGATACGATTCTACAGGTCAGCGGCCGTCTAGACGATGGCCGCGGTGGGCCCTCTCTACCGCTTACTGCCCAGAACGTGCACACGATTGCGCCGTTCTTTCTCGAAGAAGATTCAGTCATCGAGGATCACATAAAGTATCGGCGCACGGTGTATCAGCCGATCATGCGAGGCGGTCAATTATCGGACATTGATATCCTGAACCTCTTCGATTTTGCCGACCCGGACCAAGTTGTCGGAACGCGGGCGCAGACGGTTGTGCCAACGCAGTCGCTGTATCTGTTGAACTCAACTACCGTGAAGGACGGGGCGCGTGCGCTCGCCGAAGTTGTTTTCAAAGACGCGACGCTAGATGATGACGGTCGGGTCGCAAAGATCGTGGTGACAGCACTAAATCGGCCCGCTGAAGAGATCGATCGGCAACAGGCGCGTCAGTTTTTGTCCGACTTCAAGGCTGGCTTGGCCAAAGTTGAAAAAGTATCTGATCCAGAGCTGGAGGCTTGGACGCGGTATTGTCAGGCCATTCTCGTGTCGAGCGAATTTCTGTACAGGAGGTAGCCATCATGTTCCATAAAATGCAACCGTTTCCGAATACGCGGCGTGGGTTTCTGCGGTCTATTGGAGGTGGTTTCGGTTCCGTCGCAATGGCGGCTATGGCAGCGGAACAGGCTATGCTCGCGGGCCAACAGAATCCCCTTAGTCCCAAAACGCCTCACTTCAAGCCCAAGGCCAAGCGCGTGATCCTGCTTTGGATGCAGGGTGGTCCGTCGCAGATGGATCTGTTCGACTACAAGCCCAGACTAAAGAGCGAAGCGGGCAACCAGATTCCGTTCAAGCTAAATTCCAACACCGAGCGCTTTGAAAAGTCCGCGCGGCTGATGCCTCCGGTGGCTGAGTTCAAACAAATCGGACAAAACGGGATGTGGATGTCCGACTTGATGCCTCGCCTTGCTGAGAAGGTGGACGATCTGTGCTTCCTCCGAGCGCTACAAACGGACAGCCCGGCGCATCCCGGAGCGATCCGGTTGTTCCAGAGCGGATCGCTACAGTTTGTCCGGCCTTCCCTTGGCTCCTGGATCCTCTACGGGCTTGGTACCGAGAACCAGAACTTGCCCGGCTTTGTTGTCATCAGCCCTATGCTGTACGGCGATGACGGAAGTACTCTCGACTACTCCAACGTTTTCCTTCCCGCCATCTATCAGGGCACACGAATCGGAGATGCGCGCACACCGGTGAAGGATTCGCGGATTGGCTATCTCGGCGATCCGAGCCTTCCTTCGGAACTTCAGCGCCAGCAACTGGATCTCATTCAAGCGCGAAACAGAATGGATCAAGACAGTGCGGGAGAGGATCGCAACATCGAGGGCCTCGTCCAGTCGTATGAGCTTGCATTCCGGATGCAGATGGAAGCGCCTTCGGTGTTCGATCTGACAAACGAGTCGCAGCCAACCCTTGATCTGTACGGAATCGGTGATAAGGAAACAGACAATTTCGGAAGAAAATGTTTGATGGCCCGTCGCTTGGCCGAAGCGGGAGTCCGGTATATCCAGGTAACGGACAATGGGTGGGACCATCACACAAAAATCAGCGAACTGCTGCGCAAGAGCGCTCGTGGGATTGATAAGCCATTAACAGGCTTGCTCACCGATCTGAAGGCCCGCGGACTTCTCGAAGATACGCTGGTCATCTGGACAGGAGAGTTCGGGCGCACGCCGTTCGATCAATCGGCAGCGGGCGCGAAGGACGACAGCCCAGGCCGCGATCACAATCCTTACTGCTGGACGATGTGGATGACAGGAGCGGGAGTCAAGCAAGGTTTGGTGCACGGCGAGACGGATGAATACGCCTGGAAAGCTGTGGACGGAAAAGTCCACGTTCACGACTTGCATGCAACAATTCTGCACCTGCTCGGTCTAGATCACGAGAGATTGACCTACCGCTACAGCGGCAGAGACTTCCGCTTGACTGATGTCCATGGCCACGTTGTGAAAGAGATTCTAGCGTAGGAAAGCGTGCCCTTGATGCTCCCGATAGATCAAATCCTATGCCGAGATTTCTCGACGTATTTCGGGTTGTGCTGATCGCCGTTGGCGGATGGATGAACCAACTTCATGTCTACACCAATTGAATTTATTTGGGAGGAGAACCGACTTTGTGCGAGCAACTCCGTCGAAGGTTGGTCTCGTTGAGCGGGATGACATGGTCAAATAACTCTCGGCGAATACTGCCAACCCAACGTTCACAGGGGACCCGTTCTGCCAAGGGCTTCGCACGGTCGTTCGTTTCGGTGTGACACCGCTCGACTCCAGAAAGGCGTGAACCGCACTTCCGAACTTCGCATCGCGATCGAACAGAACATAGCGGTAGGGGCAGGGCAGTGGTAAAGCCTCCCGTAGCTGCTGGACAGTCCAATTGCTGGTGGGATGTTCCGTGCAGTTGAAGTGCAGAACTCTTCGCCGGCCGTGTTCGATGACGAAGAAGCAATCAAGAGTTCGGAAACTTCAGTGTGGGAACCGTGAAGAAGTCGAAGGCGGCGATGATCTCGCGATGGTTGTTAAGGAATGCGAGCCACCGCTTAGCCTTATTCTTGTCATGTCGTCGCTTCAGACCTTGCAGGTAGCGAGAAACCGTTGGTTCGGACACGTCGAACCCGAGTTGGAGCAGTTCGCCATGGATGCGCGCCGCTCCCCAGCCCGGATTCTCGGCTTTCATACGCCGGACCAGTTCGCGGATCTTTAGAGTCATCCTGGGCCGCCCGGGTTTGGCGAGGCCTCCACCGCCAGAACAGACGGAAGCCACCGCGATGCCAGGACAACACCGTTTCCGGTCTGACCAAGATGAGCGCATCCGTCCAACCCGAATACAGTCGCCGTAGCGTGGTCAAGAAGAGTCGTTCCGCGCGGCTGAGCGTTGGCCGCGGTTGCTTCGTCTTGAAAACGGCGAGTTGCTGCCGCAGAGCAGCCGGATCCAAGGCGAGCTTGTCCAATTTCAGCCAACTCCATTTGACCAGCACGCGAAAACCGTTGAATGATTCGCCTCAGTCTGCAGCGACCTGAAAGACATGCGACCGTGGCGCGAGCAGCCCCATAAGCGTTAACTCAGGCTCCGCCGCTTCCTTGCGGTCGGATCTATAAATGATTGCTTAATAAGTTCTTAGGACCATACGCTCAGGAGGCAACATCCAGCGCACAGCGGCGATCCTAACGGTAGTCATCCCGTGCCCATCGATTAGAATCATTGTGATGGTATTGCACACCGCTGCGGAAGCGATTGCAAAGCTGATGACTGAATTTCGGGCGGGCGACAGTCGTGCGGCTGGGCAGTTGATTGAACTTCTGTATCCGGAGCTGAAGCGGATGGCAGAGAGCCAAATGCGACAGGAGTGCAAAGAACACAGTTGGCAGCCAACGCTTCTAGTAAACGAGCTTTATCTGGAGGTCCTGAAGATTAAGGGTCTCCCTCCACGGCAACGAGAATCGGAAAACGATAAGGCCGCCTTTCTTGCTCTTGCCGGCCAGATGATGAAGAGGCTTCTGATTCATCATGCACGCCCTCTGGCGAGCAGAACTCGTAAGGTGGCGCTCGACGAGGAGTTGCCGTTCGAGGCCGACACGAGCATCCTCGAAGTCGAGGATTTGCTAGCCCGTCTGGCTGAAGTAAAACCGGAGATTCGCACTGTCGTCGAGATGAAGGTCTTCCAGGGCATGACCGCGGACGATATTGCTGTCAGGCTTGGCTGTGCTCCGGTGACGATCCATCGATACTGGCAGTTCGCGCGGAAGTGGCTGAGCAAGGAACTGCTGGGGTGAAACGAGCTGGATGACTTCGGAACACTGGCGAGAGGTATGGCAGCTTTGCGAAGCAGCCCGACAACTGCCTCGGGAGAAACAAACAGATTACGTTTGGTCGAACGCCACTGACGGGGATGCGGCGCGCGAGGCGCTTTCGCTTTTGGCTGAACCGGAAACCTCGGTTCTTCCGTCGTGGAGTTCGGACCCTGGTTCGGAGGGCTCGAGCAGCGGAAGCGCAGTACGGTCCGCGCCCTCACTCGCTGGAATGCGCGTCGGCCGCTATGCAGTCAACGATCTGATTGGGTGTGGGGCGAGCGGTGATGTTTATTCCGCTCTGGATGTTGAACTCGAACGCTCAGTAGCCCTGAAGTTCCTGCGGTGCGGGAGCGCTGAATCCGGCTGGAGAGTCGAATGGTTTCTGCGTGAGGCGAGAGCCGCTTCCGCGCTGAATCATCCGGGGATCGTCACAGTGCACGAGGTGATGCAGTCCGAAGCCGGGCTGGCCATCGTGATGGAGTTGGTCGAAGGCAAGGCATTTCGCGAGTTGTGCGGTTCGCCGAATTCGATCGAGGCTGTCACTCGATGGGGAGCGCAGGTGGCGGAGGCCTTATCGGCTGCGCACAGTTGCAACATCATTCATCGGGATATCAAGCCCGAAAACATCATGCTGCGGGCCGACGGACTCGCCAAAGTGCTGGACTTCGGACTTGCGCAGTGGCGGGGCGGACTACAGGACAGCAGAGTTTCGCAGGCGCGTGTGGGCACCTTGCGATACATGTCTCCGGAGCAGGCTGCCGGGGAAGAGCTCACTCCGGCGACCGATATTTTCTCGTTTGGCGTCGTCCTGTACGAGCTGACTACGGGGCGGCATCCGTTCCCCGCCACGAGCATCGAGTCTGTGCTGGAGTCACTTTTTACCTGCCGGCCTGATCCACTTTCCCGATGGCGTCGCGACGTTCCAAAGCCGCTCGAAACGCTGATTCTCGAGATGCTAAGCAAGGCGCCGGAAGCACGGCCAAAAGCTCAGGAAATAGCCAGGCGTCTGGAGGGACTGAGTCACCCTTCCCCGGTCCGTCGAGGTCGTCTTTGGATGATCGCAGCGCTGGCCATAGTGGCTTCAGCATGGGGCGTCGCATGGATAATCCAGCCAGGTAGTGCCAATGCGCCGCCCGTCGCCCTCGCCGCGGTTCCGCTGACGACCACAGCGGGGTTCGACTCGTGGCCTGACATCTCGCCGGACGGCAACACGGTCGTGTATGGCTGGGGCCAGTCTCCGGATGCATTCACACATATCTACCTGAAGGATCTGGATCAGGACGCGCGCGTCCAACTTGTGGAAGCGGACCCTGGCAGCCGGATCGGCCGCCCAAAATGGTCTTCTGACGGACAGCGCATCTTCTACAAGAGCACGTCGCCGCGACAGGGGGCCGAATCGATCTGGTCTGTGGCACGGGATGGAAGTGACCCACGGCGGATTGTCAGACTTGCCACTGCGGAACTGAGTTCCGGGATCGATGCTTCACGCGACGGCAAGCGAATTGTTTTTGGAGACACCGAAATTCCAGGCAAGTATCCGTTCAGCATTTACTCGCTAGACCTTGCGTCGGGAGAGAAGAAGCGATTGACGGAGCCCCAAGACGGATGGGGAGACTGGGATCCTCATTACTCGCCCGACGGGAAACAGATCGCTCTCAAGCGCGTGAAACGTCCGAGTGACGACCAACTTTATCTGATGCCCGCAAGCGGTGGACCACTAACGCGAATTCCGTTGCCGAGGCAAAGTATATACGGGCACGCCTGGAAACCCGACGGTGAACTGCTCCTAGCTGCCCAACTCGGAAGCGTCATTCACGGACTTTGGACGATTTCTGCTACCGGCAGGGGTGAAGCCACCCCAGTGTTTGAGGCGGGCGTTGACGCAACGATGCCGGCGGTGAACGGAAATCGCACCGTATGGGTGAACCAAGCCAAGGACTACAACATTTATTCTGTGCCACTGGCGGGAGGGAAACCGGTAAAGCGAATCGCATCCCCGGTGCTCGATTCAAAGCCAGCTCTCGCGCCTGACGGACGACTTGCCTTCGTAAGCAGGCGTTCCGGGAGTCCGGAGCTTTGGATTACCGGAACGGATGGAACCAATGCGGTTCGCGTCACAAGTCTGAAAGGTGACGTAGGTCGCCCTTACTGGTCTTATGATGGGACTCGCATTGTTTTCTCGATAGAACGCTTCGGCGCCTCAAAAATCTATCTCGTGCGCTGCACTCCCGGAACGCTGCGCTGCGGAGCTCCGGAGCCGCTCGTCGCAGGCGCCAACCCGACGTGGTCACCCTCTGGAGAGTTTATTTACTTCAACACACCTGATCACAGCCAGATCTGGAAACTGTCGTTGTCGGGAGGACAGCCCGTGAAGGTAGCTCCGGGACTCGAAGCACTCACCTCTCACGATGGGAGATGGCTTTATATCGCAACCGCGCCAACTGGTAGGTTCCTCCGGATCGCTTTAGACAAAGACGGGAGCACGACCACTGAGCAATTAATTATTCCCCGCGGCGGCAACAGCGCCGGTCCCGAACACTGGACGCTGGCCGGCGACGAGATTCTGTTCTGGGATAGCAATATCGAATCGAGGTCTTCCGGATTGCTCGCCTACCATACAGTAACCAAACGACTCCGCACGGTTGTTGAGACGCCGACAGCGGAGTTCCCGGCTGTATCCGCGGATGGAAAGACTGTTTGGTACGCGCAACCGGACTCCGCCGGCGGAACGTTGATGGTCGGGGAACGGCGCCAGTAGTCTCTGAGCAAAGCGTTTATCCAGACATGGCGGCCTGACTGCGCTCCGTTAGATTGCATGATCAGTTTTTCCGCCCTGCTCGCCCCTTAGCAACTGAGACAAATCTGCTATCGGCGAGGACAAGAATGTTTTCTGGCTGTATGCGCAAACTGGTAGCCGTACTGTTGGCTACAACACTTCCGACGACATCCTATGTGTGCGCGCAGGAGGCGAACACAGTAATCACAACCGGTCCGGTCAGCATGGTTCACGGAAGTAGCCGTGTTCAACCTCAGAATGGTCAGGCCGGCTTTGGCGTCGGGTTTAACTATCTGCCCTATGAGCTTCCGGGCGAATATGCGAACGGGAATACGAACACCATCGACGGAACTGTGTTCGATATCGCCTACAGCAACAGGACTCAGCCTGTGCAGACAAGCGACTGGTGGACCGGCATCGGTCTTCAGTGGGCAGGCTGGGTGCAGGGACGCCTGCCTCAGGAGGGACAGATCGGCCGATCCACGTCGTTTATCAGCGAGCCGTTCCACATGCAGTTTGTCGATGTGAATCCGATTGCCGCCAACGTAATTCCAGGAATCCCACTGCCCGTTTCGGGTTTGAGGATGTGGAACCAAAACGCGATCTCCGTAAAAACGGACGGCCAAATCAACAAGGGAGATCCGGTCAACTGGGCCATGAACTTCGCGGGACGAGGCAACCTGGCTCGGCAGGATTCTCCCGCGGTCACCGTTGGGCTCCCCGGTGTGAATCCATTGGGTCTCGAGCCCCGGACCACGGCTCCGTTCACAAACGTAAAGGTCGACAGCTATTCCGACTGGGGCGTTACCGTATCTTACGGAACCCAGTCCGGCGCGATGCGGACCACGATGGCCAACGGCAGCCCGTTCGTCTGGTTCGAGAGAACGCTGGGCACGGCTCCTCTGACGGTCTGGGCTGGGGATCTTGACGATGCCGGCAGCCTACGGGTCTGGTACAACCAGAACGGCGTTATCGGCGTCACGATCACCTCGGCCTACATTCCTTTCAACGGTCTGCCGAGAGCAACGTCCGTCGCGTCCTACGTCATCATCGCGGACAGTGGGTCCTGGTCCGCGCAGGCAAGCGCGCGGGTCACGATGTTTCAAAATGCCGCGGCTTCCCGATTAGCCGTGCTCGCCATGCCCCACAACATCACTCAGACTGATGATGCGGCCCTGACCGCTGCCATGAAAGACCTTCTGCCTTATTCATGCAGCAGGATCACCGGGACGAAACTCCACTACCCTCCGATTCCCGGTTCCAATACTTCGGTTTTCGCGGACGGTCAGACGCTGGCACTCGGCTATGACCAGAAGAATGCGGTCGTTCGCACGAGGCACGAGGTCATCACGGAGCCGTTTCCGCTTGCCGTCGGTGCGCCCGGATGTCCGGCGCACCCAGCAACTCTTCAGGTCGTGCTCCCACATCACCGGAAAGCAATGATTCCCTCGAGCGCCAGCCAGATTTTGACTTCAGAGGGGCGTCCCAAATATGTATGGAACGGAGTCATCGGGGAAATGCATGGGTACGCGGGCCCATCCTACGTACGAGCGCTTCGAACCAAAGGACTGCTGCCGTTCTTCCCCAGTGTTGCTTTGCAGTCCGGTATGACCAATCCACTCCATCCCGACCAGGTTGCCGCTCAGGATCTCTATGACGAGATGAAGCGCTGGTTCTTCCTTCAGGAGCCGCAGACCGGTGACAACAACATAGGCTCCGTGGCGCGTAATGTCGGAACCTACTCCGGTGTTCAGACGAACACCTACATGCAGAGCCTTGCTGGACTGTATGAGCCGTTCGTGATCGCCGACCAACTGGCCAGCTCCGGCGGCGCAGGCCAGACAGCTGCAGCGAGCACATTCGGAGCACAGATCGACCCTGACTTTCAGCGGACTAAGGCGGATGTAGCGGGCGAAGTGCGCGACCAGCTATTGCAGATGCTGAAGGAGCTTGTGGGCCAGTGGGCGGATGTCTACACCACGCAGTTCTTCATGTACAACACGCAGTTCAATTCCACCGTCGGTTATCCGTCGGGATATGGATCGGTTCAGAACTTCAACGATCACCACTTCCACTACGGCTACTTTCTGCGCGCTGCCGCAATGATCGGACGGGCAGATCCCGAGTGGCTGCAGGCGCATCTGCCGATGATCGACGCGCTCCGGCGCGATGTAGCGACTTATGACCGAGCGGACACCTCGTACCCATTCCTTCGCGAGTTCAGCCCCTTCTATGGCCATAGCTGGGCCAACGGAACCGCTGACGCCGGCGGGAACGATCAGGAATCGACGAGCGAGGCGATCAACTTCGCGGTAGGCCTGATCGAGTTGGGACAACTGACTGGCAACAATGAGTGGCGCGACCTTGGCCTGTACATGTTCGAAGAGGAGATCCTGGCGACGGAGCAATACTGGTTCAACCAGGACGCCGACCTGACGCAAGCACCCGCCGACAGTCTGTACAACGGAAATTGGCCCGCGTCACTGGTCGATTTCAAGACAGCCGATGGTACACCTCGCAAGACCACACTGATCACGAATGCGAAGCAGTTCGGAATATTTCGCAATACCTTTTTCGGTGGCATCACCGGATCCTACACGATCCAGGCTACACCGCTGAGTGCGTTTACCGTCTATCTCGGCAGGAATCAGAACTGGCTGAAGGCGACCTGGGAGCAATTCCTTCAAGAGACAGCAGGCGAGGAGCCCGGCATCTATCAGGTGATCATTGCAAGCCTGCAGGCTCGCATGCCGGCATCGGGTCTTGCAGGAGCCCTGACGCGCATCAACACTCCGCATGACTTCTTCCCCGCATCGCCCAATGTGACCGGCAAGCATTTTGCCTATAGTCACGCGCAACTGGGCGAGTTGGACACAAGTGTTGTTGCGGATACGCCGATGTATGGCGTCTTCAAGAACGGATCTGTGCGTTCTTATTGCGCGTACAATCCTACTGGCGTTTCGCAAACGGTAATGTTTCTGGATGCGAGCTCCGGCTCGCCCGTGAAAAGCCTTGTGGCGCCGCCGCACTCGATGGCGACTGTCAGCGACTCGCAGCCGGACGCGGTGGTCGATCTGATCACGCCATATCACGACAACCCTTCGCGGCTTTATCTGCGAAGCGCAGGACAGTTGCTTCCGGCGCCGGGAACTTCCATGCCGCCAGAGGGAACATCGCCGTGGCCTGTCACATCTGACGCTTTAGCTCAGACGTTGCAAACGGTGGACGTTCGTCCGGACAAGGGATCTTCGATTCCGCTCGTCCCTCCTGATGCATCTCTGATTCAATCGTGGACCGGTTCGTTTTCCGGAAGTCTCCTCCCGCCCGGGAATGCGTTCACTCGATTCGCGGTCTATGCTAATCAGACGCTGCGTCCGGGATGGCAGCAGGATGTGTCGGGAGCCGCCAACGTCATCACTGTGCGGTTCGTCTATGACTTCGACTCAGACGGAACGCCCGACCGGATGGAAGTGCTGCAAAATGTCCCGATGTTCTTCGGGAACTCGTTCCTGTATCAGAGCAGGATAACGGAGTATTATTTCGATCAGATCTACGGCGACGAGCGTGGGAGGATCCCCGTTTGGCTCGGCGATCAAAACAACGCATTTCGAGCGCCGTTTCCGGCAAGCGTCAAGGACGGCAAGCTTACGGTCGAGTTCTGGGGCGGCTCGAGCGGCGCGCCGCTAGTACCCGTGCAGATTTCGCAGGAAACGTCGCCCCTGATGAATCGCGCATCCTGGGTCGCGCCCCCCTACACGTCCACTGGCTCTCCTCAGCAGATGAATTAGGTTTTCAGTTTCGAAGATTGATCACGTCGGCTGAGCCGGATTGCGCCCGGTCAGCCGACGCGCCACGTTTTCTACTTCCGCCAGCAACCTCGAAAAAAGTTTTTTCGAATTCTTTTTTAAAAATGATCAGAAATCGTTCTCATTTCTCCCCTAACCGATTAGGCAAGCGTCAGTAAACGCGCATTGAGTTGTTTGAGAGGTTGGACGGCGTAATGATCGTTACACATTTTTGCGCCAGACATGCTCTCCCGCCTCAGCATCAGCAAAACAAGGAGTGATTCTGTGACTTCTATTTCTCCAAACATCAGGGGCCGAGCTGGCAAGGTCTCAACCACCCTGCTCGCCGCCCTGTTCTGTCTCTCGAGTGCTCATCCCACTCCGGGGCAAACCCCATCCACCAACCCAACACGGACGATCGTTCCCATGCAGCTCAATGCGTCCACTGGCGACATTACTGTTGGCAGCACAACCTACAAGGGAGCCAATCCGGGATTTCACGTGCTCGCCTTAAAACGGCAGCCAAATAGCAGCAAGCTGGATGCGCCTGACATGGTCTGGGACAAAACTTATACCAGCGGCTCCGATACTTTCAATGCCCTGGTCTCGATCCGGACGACATATCCGGACGCCCTACTCATCGTGAACGGTGTCGGGAACTATGGGTTCGGTCTTGCCGATAAGGTAGGCAACATAGGTGGAGTTCCTGTCGGTGTCGGTTGGTATCTGGGTACCTTCGGAGCATACTCGGACCTGGCCGGAATCAATGGAGCCTTACCCCTAATCTTTATAGGGGTCGGAGGCGCGAACGCGCAGACAGCCCTGCAGAGGGGTTATGGCACGCGCGACATTCAGGGCTATCTGGCGCCAGACTCCAACGGCAACTACGCGTTCATACAGACCGACTTTGTGCGTTACGATATCAAGCTCAATGGCGATATAACCGTGGGCCAAAAAACTTATACAGTGGCGGATTCGTACCGGTGCAACAGGACCATCAACGGCTGTGCGTTGGACTGCAATGGCCAGAACGCGTTCCATGCGGTCATTGTGGACCGCGAAGACCCGAATACGGTGTACATGAATAGCTCGTACTGCACCACCGGATCTGACAACGAGATTCTGCGTATCATGGGTGACATTAACACCGTGACGGCGAACCTTACGAACGAGTCGCGACTCGTCCTCATCGGCAGCAATGGCAAGCCGATCCCGGCCAACTGGAATTTCGGTACCAATGGTGATGGACGAATATACCCTCTGGCGCAGATGATTGCCAAACTCGGCGGGTACTGGGAGACGATGGTGTACCTCTCGCCGAACGACACGTTCTCGCTGGTGGGAGCGCCGCCGCCGCCGGCTGGGACGAAGGGAGCCCGCAATCGAGCCCGCGAATCCAGCTCCGTCTACCCGGAGATCAGCGCGAATGTTCGGCCGAGCGGCGAGCTACACGGCGTGCTAGCGCGGGGTCGTGGCAACTGGTACAGTCCGCTGAACGCCGATCCGAGCGGCTACGCCAACCTGGGCTTATACGAGGCGATTGCGACGCCCTTCCAGCCCTTTGTGAGTCCGTCGGGAACCGCCGAGGTCGCGGCGTGGCAGTACATCGGCAGCAAGGTCTGTGATGGCTGCAACATTCGTGACTCCTACGACGACCTCGACATCAATACCAATACGTACCAGAGCACGATGCAGAACCTGCTCGATTCGAGCGGAAAGAATTGCGACGCTTCCGGCTCTGGCGCCGATCCGGCCTTCTGTAAAATCCGCGGTCAGTTGTTGACGGAGTTAACGCACGTCAACAACATCCGCACCTTGTACGACAACGTGAACAGCCTGTGGCTCGCCAGCGGCTCTACCTCAATCCTTTCACAATTGAGTGCTTACAACGACATCAAGGCACAACTGAATCCGCCACCGGAGGCGTCGTCGCAGAGCCTGACCTCACCGCTGGTGAACTTCTTTCTCGGCTTGGGCAGCTTCATTCCAGAGATCGGTCCCTTGTTCGGCCTGGCCGACCTCGCCTTCAATTTCGGCACCAGCCTGACGACGGATCAGAAGGGCAACAAAACGATCGATCTCACCTCGACCATCGGGAACCTGCAGGCGCAGGCGATCACACAGTTCACTGCGCAGCAGAGCACAACCGGTACTTTGTTCGACCTCGCGTTACAGGACTGGGGCAAGCTTTCCGCGCTCGGCCAAGCTATGAAAGACCCGACCAAGGCCTCTGCCTGGAAATGGGCTCCTGGCGCGACCGGCACGATGTTGACTAGTATGACGCCGGCCATTAGGCAGGCCGCCTATCAGAACATCATGGCGGCGGCCTATGCGATTGGCAGCTACATGCCGGACTATAAGTGGGGACAATTTCCACTGGCGCTCCAGCCTCAAGGCTACCCGGTCATCGTAAACAGGTGGTCTCCCTCGACCCCCATATCCTATCCGTTTTACATTCCCGGCTACATCCCATACACCTACCCGAACGATCCGGGCAACCAATGGGCAAACGATACCCGCACCGCCACAGCTATGACGGACGGCGGCTGGTTGGGCATCAGTGCCCTCAATACTCCGGTGAACGGAACAACCGACAATTTTCAGTATTCACCCCCAAGTGAAGATCTGCGCACCCTGCTCTTCAAGCCAGTCTGGAACGACGGTCTGGGCGTCTACCGTCCGGCCTTCTTCAATAGCTGGCCCTTTCCCCGCGTGACGTGCGGTCTGTCATACGGCGATCGTAATGGCTATTCCTATTCAGGCGGCTGCAACTGGAGCGCTGCCGCACCCGCGCCGGAACACCTCGAGCCCCGGCGGCTGCCCCTTACCAGCGTGACGATACGCGCCATTCAGACTTCCCGACAGCAGCCTCGGCAGCCCCAGGTCGATGTCATCCTGACGGTCCACAACAACGGCACCACAACCGCGCAGTCGGTCACGATCAACTCGCTCCAGTTGCGCACGCTGATCGGTGTCGGCCAAGCGACTGTGGTCAGCCCGGCGCTGCCCATCACCTTGAGCAATCTGCGGCCCGGCGACACCGTATCCGTACCCGTAAGGCTGAACGTTCCTACCGGAGTAATGCGTCTCAGCCTCACACAGGAAGGAACGATTAACTCCGGAAGCACAGCGGCGCCTGCAGTGTTCCGGTTCAACGAAGCGCAAGCGCTCTTCTTGCAGTAAAAAATCAACAGGAGACTCTCAATGAAACTTTTCTTGATAGCTGTTCTTTTCTTGGCAGCGGTCCCGGGGTGGGCCGCCGAAGTCTACACCTTCAATCTGCTGCCCGACGATGGGTCTATCGCGGGCGGAGCTGGCCGAAACGGTCGGTTGGGGTTACTCGATCGAAAACCAAAGCACCACGCACTGGCTGGTCACCAGCGGCCTGGCCCCGAGCTCTTTCCAGTTCGGAACACCAGAGCTCTTGTTCGACTTCCCGATCCTGGCGCCGGGCAGCAGTGTCTCGGCGCCGTTTGACGCCGGAGCCTCCACTGGCCTGTTGGCATTGAAGTGGGACGCTTCCGCGCCGCTCGGTTCGGTGGAGTCCGGAAGCTTCTTGCTGAGCGCGGAATGGTGGGATGGCGATCCTTTCGCCGGGGGCCAGTTCGCGTTTGCGGCCTCTCCTCTCAGCCAGTCCTATCAAGCAACGGTGGTGCCGGAACCCGGCACGGCCGCTCTGCTTGGCTTAGCCCTGCTCGGCGCCGGCGTACGCCGGAGATGGAGGCAAGGCAGTTAAAAAAGCCGACGGGCGTGCACCAGAGAGTGCGCGCTCTGTCTCTCCGTATTGCATTCAAGAGGAAGAGATGTCCGAAAAAGGCGCGTCGACGTTTAAACCAGTTCGTCTCGTGAGCTTGAGTGATGGTGTTTTCTCCATCGTGCTTACGCTTCTGGTGGTCACACTTCAACCGCCAGCAACATCAGGGCGCGATCTCGCCGCCGACCTGCTCGACGCCCTTCCTCGGCTGGAAGCCTGGATTGTGAGCTTTGTGGTAGTTGGCTCGTTCTGGGTTCTTCATCACACCGTGGTCGGCCTGATAGAACGAACCGACACGACATTCAACTATCTGAATTTGCTGCTGCTGATGTTTCTGTCGATCGTTCCCTGGACCTCCGCATTACTCGGCAGCTATCCTGACCCGCTGGCGGTCGTCCTGTTTTCCGCAATGCTAGGTCTGGCCGGACTCACCTTGACATTGCAGTGGATCTACGCAACAGGCCGGGCCGCGCTTGTCAGCGATCGCCTGCCTGAGCATATCCGGCGAGCGGTGCTATTGCTCCTGGCACGCGTTCCTCTGGTCGCTATACTCTCCATTGCTATTGCGTGCTTCAATCGCGCGATGGGTCTCCGGATTTGGTTGCTGGTGGCTGTGCTGGGCGCCATCATCTGGGGAAGGCGCCGCCTGGTTCACGAAGGCGCTAAAGCGAGCTCGTTAGGACGAGACGCGGAGGCGCAGGCGGTCATTCGGCTCTAGACGTTGGCTGCAGCTCCCGGAGTAAAAAGCGTATGGAGAAAAGACGATCGCCAGTCTCTCCCTGCTGTTGGTTCTGTACACCAGCGTGTGGGGGACAGAAGTCCGGTTGTGTGTCGCCAAAAACAGCATCGCCTTCTAACAAACATCACACCGCTGAAATGTTTTCTAGCTACTTTGTGATTGTGGGGGCGAGATCGACGATTGTGTATGCAGTTAGCCGCAAGTACGTCCTGATTGAGCATTGTCGTAATTGCAGCTCATCCAACTCATTGGGCAGTTGCTTGGGTTGCGCTCTTTGGCAATTTGCCAGCGGGATCGTTGAATCACGCTGCGATGCGCCAGAAGTATCGGTGGTGAAGGCCGCCGACGCGTGCGCTAGCCATGACCTAAGCCACATATTCGCGAACGAGTCGGGGTAGATGCCATTCATTCAACGCAATGATGTGGTCGAGCAACTGCCAAGGTGCTTGAATGTTTGTACGCTTCGGCGTCAGACCCGTACTCCTCAGAAAGTTGATTGCGTCGGCATCGAACTTTGTGTCGCGATCGAGGACCACGAAGCGATACGGTCCGGCGTCTGGGAACGCTTCACGTAATTGCTGCGGCACCCAATCCGCGGTGGGATGACGAGTGACGTTGCAATGCAGAATTCGCCGGCGTCCATGCTCGCTCACAAAGAAGCAGTACGGCTACTGAAAAGTCACCGTTGGTACTGTGAAGAAATCCAAGGCGACGATCATCTCGCCGTGGATCTTCGGGAGCTCCCCAACCGAGATTGTCTTGTGCGAGCCGGCGAATCAACGCTCGAACTTCATTGCTGACCTTCGGTCTGCTGGGCGACGCACGTCTGTAAGAAGGCGCAAAACGCATCCGGGTTATCCGGCGATCCCGTACAAGCTGCTGGGTTCCATATTGATTCACCGTTAACTCGATGCGATGGCGTTATGAACGAGTCCAAGATGCCGTCGCTCGTGGGATCACACGGTACGACGTTACCGGACGCGCGTTCACATTACAAAGGAGTTTTTTGCGGATGACAACAGGACTCATGGACTGATCTTGGTGTTTATGGTAGGTATTGATCGTGGTCGTTGCGGCCTAAATCTCGAATGGAGGACGGCATTCGACACAGTGTTTCACAGCTACGCGTTCGGGCATCTTTGTATGACTGCCTGTGCGGGCGAGTTGCGCCCTCCGTCCAGTCCGCCTCCGGTGTGATCGATACGAAAGCGTTCGAGGAAATCATCCGCGCAGATGTGGCAGACCTGCTGAATTCACGGCGTTACGCGAGTGAGATTCCGCGAGAATTCCAGCACGTCGCATCCTCGATGATGTCCTACGGACTTCCCGATCTAATGTCTTTCAGTATTCAATCGAGCACTCAACAAGAGGAGTTGAGACGTACGATCGAGAGAACGATCGAGCTTTTCGAGCCGCGTCTCACCAATGTCAAGGTTTCGTTGGTGGAAATCAACATGGATCAGTTGTCGGCGCGTTACCGGATAAGCGCGCGAATCGCGATCCATCCTCGTCCGGAGTTCAGTTTCGATACGGTGCTTCGTTCAGACATTCATCGTCTGGAGATTCGAGGAGAAGGGCTGTAATGGACCAACTCCTGCCGTATTACAACGAGGAACTCAAATATCTGCGCGAGGCAGGCGCAGAGTTCGCATCGAAGCATGAAAAAATCGCGCGGCTGCTGCATATCGAGAAGGACAATTGCGACGACCCGCATACGGAACGATTCATCGAGGCGGCAGCGTTTCTTGCGGCGCGTGTCCACCATGAACTCGACGCCGAGTTTCCGCTAATTACGGAATCCCTGCTGGGCGTTCTGTACCCCCACTATCTGCGACCGATTCCATCGTTCTCGATCGCTCAATTCGAACTGGACCCCGAACAGAGCAGCCAGCCGGATGTCTACTCGGTTCCGAAAGGCTCGGTTCTTCATACGAAGTCGAGTAAAGGGGCGACGCGGCAATTCCGAACCGGCTATCACACAAGCCTGTGGCCCGTCCAGCTAACCGATGCCATGTTTTCGTTCAACATGGCAAGGGCAGACGACATACCGGGCGGCAAGTACGGGGGCTTCGTCAAGATCAGCATCCGGAGACCGCAAGGCAAACTGAGCGCGCTGGATATTCAACAATTGCGTTTCTACGTTGCCGAACCGGAGGCTACGGTCAGCGCTCTCTATGAAGCAATCTTCAATCATGCGAGCCGGGTGTTGATTCGTCCAGCGGGGAGTTCACGAGCTTCCGCTGTACTGCCTTCGTCATCGCTACAGCAAGTCGGCTTCGGCAGCGATGAAGGCGCATTGCCTTGGCCCGATCGAAGCTTTCTCGGCTACCGACACCTTCAGGAATACTTCGCCTTTCCCAACAAGTATTTCTTTTTCGATATTGCCGGCTTGCAGGAGGCGATCCGAAAGATTCCGGAGAATCGGCTGGAGATCCTCATTCTTCTCGAGGACATCGATGCAAGAAAAGAAAACACAGCGGCGCTGGAACGTACGATTGACTCCGAGTCGCTGCTCCTGGGTTGCACGCCAATCGTAAACCTATTTCAGGCTCCTGGGGAGCCAATCACGATCACTCACAACCGAGCGGAATATCGGGTTATCCCAGATGTAAACCGGCAAGCGGAACTGGAGGTTTATTCAGTCGATGAGGTGACCTCGATTTCGAAGACATCCGAACGGCCAAAGGAGATTCAGTCGTTCTATGCGATCCGGCATCACGAACACGGTCAGGGTCCCAGGCGATTCTGGACATCATCGCGCAAGGCCTCGATGCATCCGGATGGCGCCGATGTCTATCTGTCGTTCGTCGATCTCGACTTCGATCCCGCCGATCCAGGATTCGAAGCAGTTTCGTCCCGATTGACCTGTCTTTCACGCAATTACAACGGAGATCTCGTCATCGATCCGGCCTGGGGAGAACTCGAAATGGAATCCGGGACATTGGTTCGGGCGCGGTGTCTATCGAAACCGACCAAGACGATTCCGGCGCCTTCGGGAGGCGGGCTGCAGTGGAGACTGATTTCTCATCTGGCGTTGAATCATCTTTCGCTGGTGAAGGGCGGCCGCGATGCGTTGCGAGAGATCTTGATGCTCTACAAGCCGGGCAAGGAAGGCGCGGCTGAACGGCAGATCGCGGGGATTCAGGGGCTTACCAGCAAGCCAGCCGTGGCGAGTATTCCCTCCGAGCATGGGATTGTTTTCGCGATGGGAATCGACGTAGGGTTGCAATTAAGCGAAGAGCATTTCGCGGACACGGGGCTGTACCTGTTTTCATCGGTGCTAGACCGGTTTCTGGGACTCTATTCCGCGATTAATTCGTTCACGAAGCTGACGGTAAGCAGCAAGAGGGGGGTATGGAAGTCGTGGCCACGCCGAGCGGGCGAAAAAGCCCTTCTGTAATAGACCAGCTCTTCTCCGCCCGCGCGTGCGAGTTCGAGTTCTTCCAGGCTGTGCGGCTGCTTGGTCTGATTTTCAAGGACCGGATGCAGCCCGGGGGGCCATCCCTGCGCCGTGAGACAGTCCACTTCAAGGCGGCTGCGGCGCTCGGCTTTCCTCCGAGCTCGATCAAGCAACTGAAGGCGCCTGCGAGTCCTGAGGAAGCGGCCCAGAGGTGGGTCAACTTTTTCGGGATGACTGGACCGAGCGGCGTCCTGCCGTATCACTACAGTGAAGAGATCCTACGAGGCAAAAAGTCCGAGGCATTCGCGGATTTCCTGAATATCTTCAACCACCGATTTCTTTCCTTTTTCTACCAGGCTTGGGAGAAGCATCACTTCGCGATTCCGTATGAACGCGATCGAGGCGAGCGAACGGAGACGAAAGGCCTGACGCGGTATTTGTACGATCTGGTGGGGCTCGGTACCGCGGGACTCGAAGGCAGGCTCGAATTCGGTGAGGACCGGCTGCTGTTTTATGCGGGCCTGGTGTGGCAGAGGCCGCTTTCGGCAATGGCTCTGGCCGGTGTCCTGGCCGACTACTTCGGCATCCCAGTCCAGGTCGAGCAATTTCGAGGGCGTTGGCTCGCATTGGAGTCCAGCGCGTTAGCGGATATGGTTCGTGAGGATCATTCGAGTCAACTTGGATTCGGCGCAGTGGCCGGCGACGCCGTTTGGAACATCCAAACGCGTTTTCGAATTTGCGCCGGCCCGCTACGGCTGCCTCGATTTCTCGACTTACTTCCGGGGGGGGCGTTCGTTTAGAGCGCTTACCGAACTTACTCAATTTCTAACCGGGCCTACTTTGGAGTTCGAGGTCCAGTTGATTCTTGCTGCTCAAGACGTCCCCGCCTGCAAGCTCCACGACGCCGGGTCCGACGCGCCTCGTCTCGGTTTGTTGTCATGGCTGGGAAATGGAGAGGCGCAATTCGATAAGCGAGATACGGAGTATTCCGTGGTGTGGAGTTATGAGTCCTCAGCTATCGCAGCGTAACCGGCAAATCGCCATTCGCACATCTTTTGAAGAAGACAAGCTCCTTCTTCGCGCGGTGTCCGGTCGTCAGAGCCTGTCGCGTCTGTTCCGGTTCGATTTGGACCTCTTGTCCGAAGATCCCTCGATCCCGTTCGAGGATGCGGTAGGACAAAGCGTGTCGGTCCATGTGGAACTCGAGGATGGACAAGACTGGCATTGGAATGGGTTTCTCACCCAGTTTTCGCAGACCGGGCAATTCCAGAAACTTACTAAGTACAGGGCCGTCATGGCGCCGTGGCTTTGGTTTCTAACAAGAAACAAAGATTGCCGTATCTTCCAGAACAAGACTGCGCCCGAGATTATCGAAGACGTCTTCCGGAGGAACGGATTCTCTCAATTCGATCTACGGTTGTATGGAGAGTTTCCCAAGCGGGAATACTGCGTGCAATACCGCGAGTCGGACTTCACGTTTGTGTCTCGGCTCATGGAAGAAGAAGGCGTCTACTACTTCTTTGCGCACGAGCAAGGTAAGCATACGCTCGTCTTGGCCAACCAACCCGCTGCGCATCAGCCATGTCCGGTGAATCCGCTCAAGTGGCATGACGGGACGCGTGGGTCATCCTACTACGGAAATCTAATTACCCGGTGGGAAACAACGCAGCATGTGCGCACCGGGGAGATCTCGCTGATCGACTACAATCCACAGCTTCCGACTCCCGGGCTGGCGGTCACGCGCGCTTCCGAAAAGCCTTGGCGGATTCACGATTATCCCGGTGTTTATCGCACTCGGGGCGAGGGCGAGCGGATCGCCAAGATTCGCCTTCAAGAACAAGTCTCGAGGGAAATGGTGAGTCTCGGTGCAACAACATGTTCGAAACTGGCGCCGGGCCAGACGATCGAGATGGATGGTTACTACCGGCCTGATCTGGATGGGAAGTACCTTGTTACTCGCGTTATTCATCCGCGGATCGAGGCCGACGATTACCGCAGTCATGGCGACGATGTTCGCGAACCTTATATCAATGACTTTGCGTGTATTCCCGCTGAACGCACGTATCGTCCCCGGCGAGTCACCAAGCGGCCATTCGTCCGGGGCTGCCAGACCGCAATCGTAGTGGGGCCGGAAACAGAAGAAATCCATACCGATAAGCACGGCCGGATCAAGGTCCGGTTCCACTGGGATGTTGAAGACGGCAAGCGGGACGAGGATCGTTCCTGCTGGATTCGGGTTGCGCAGTCCTCGGCGGGCAAAGGCTGGGGCTTTTTCTCGCTTCCCCGAATCGGCCATGAAGTAGTGGTGAATTTTCTGGAGGGCGATCCCGACAGACCGCTGGTGACCGCGTCCGTTTATAACAGGGACTCACCGCCGCCATACGACTCTGGCGGCCGGCGAGAAATGATGGGCTTCCGCAGCAACAGCAGCAAAGGCGGCGGTGGTTACAACGAGATCGTCATAAGCGATCTGAAAGGCTCAGAGCTGATCCGTATGCATTCGCAAAAGGATATGCAGACTACGGTTCTGAACGATATGCAGATTACGGTTCAGAACGATAGGCAGGCTACTGTCGTGAACAACGATACCGACCTCGTGAAGAACAATCGCAATGTTCACGTGATCAAGGATCTGCAGTCGAAGGTTGATGGAAAGCTCAGCAACACGGTACAGGGCGATGTTGTCGAGAAGTACGACTCGAATCATGCCGAGACGGTCACAGCGGAACGCCTGCTCAAGGCCAAGCGCATCATCATCGAAGCCGACCAGGAGATCTGCATCAAAGTCGGTGGGAACCACGTGACCATCAGCGCAAACGGCGTCTACGTCGACGGGACCATGGTCGACTTGAACTGCGGTCATGCTGCATTGAACACGACCCTGTCGAATCTGACACCGACGCCTCCGCAGGATCCCAGCTAAGGAAAAACTCAAGATCATGTCCAAGTTTCATTTCAACGACGGCGAGATCGAGGCTCCCGAGAACTGGGATGACCGGTCCGTGCTCGCGCTTTCGTTCCCGGCGGGATCGAAGAAACCGGAAGCGAGTCTGGCCATCACCCGCGATCCGGCGGCGAAGAATCATCCTCACCTCGCCGCTTACGTCGACCATCAGATGGTCGATCTCGTGAAGACCTGTCCTCGCTTCGAACTGATCGACCGAAAGACGATCGAGATTGATGGATCGCCGGCACAGCAGCTTGATTTCAAGTGGCGAGCGCCAGACGGATCGACTGTGCAGCAGCGCCAGGCTATTGTTCTGGTCGAGTCGGGCGTGGCGCTCACTCTCACGGCAACCGTAGAGCAGAAGCGATTCGCCGAGCACGCGGACAGTTTCCAGAACGTGATCGGGAGTTTGCGAATCCGCCGGTAGGAAGTTATGTCCGCTGCTGAAGCCGCAAAGCAAGCCGCACGATTGACTGACCCGGTCGAGCATGGGCTCGGGATGTTGGGCATCATCGGCGGATTGGTGCTCGGAGCCGTAGTAGGCGCTGTGCTGGTCGCAGCGACCGTGGCGACAGGCGGCGGCGCGCTTGCGATCGCAATAGCTGCGGTAGGGGCGGTTGGCGCGACAGCAGGCGGGGGATTGGCGGGCGGACAACTGGTGCGAGGCCTCGCCAGCCTCATGGGATGTAGCGGCATCACGACCGGCGCTATTGGGCCAAAGACTTCACCCAACGTACGGGCGAACCAGCTCTTTTCGGCGCGAACCGAGGCTGATGGAGCTTCATGCAGTGGACTGCTCTCGCATTTCTCGAATCCGATGGCCTTGATTGCCGAGGGAAGCGCCACGGTGCGAATCAACGGCTATCTTGCCGCGCGTCTTGGCGACAAGCTGGTATGCGGGGGGAAAGTTCGGTCAGGTTCAGACAACGTGATGATCGGCGGCCCCACGCAACAGGTGCTCGAGATTCACGACAACGAGGAACTGCTGACCAGGATCCTCCAGGGTGTCGCGTTGGCATCGCTCGTTGGAGTGCTTGTATTGATGACCGGCGGTGTGGCAGCCGGGGCGCTGTGCGGGATGGTGCTGGTCAAAACGGTTGCGGTCGGGCTCCTTTTCTTCGGAGCCAATGAGCTGCTCGGCCAACTCCCGGGACCGTGGGCCGACATCGCGCAAGGCGCGCTGGGCATTGGCGGCCTAGTCGTAGGCGGATTCAAGGCGCTTCGCTCGATTGGGACGGGCCGTCCCTGGTTCAAGGATCCCGTTGACGGCGTTACTGGCGAGGTCTGCACCGTAAAGACCGACATCATGCTGCCTGGAGCATTGAGTCTCATACTCACGCGAGCATACTCTTCCGGAATTCAGCATGGAAGTTGCTTTGGACCGGGATGGCAGAGTACGTGGGGACAGTGGGTGGAGGATTTCGGCAGCGAGGCTGTGCTTCATACGGCTGATGGCCGAGCCATCGATTTCGAGGTTCTGGGGGCAACGTGGTCCCGACATCAGTTCGTGAATCGGATCCAGCTGCGTCGCGCATTGACCGGCTTCGAGGTTCGTAACGATGACGGCTGCACACTGTTGTTCGAGAAACGGCAGGGATCACGTTGGTTGCTCGCCCGGATTGCGGACACGAACGGCAACACGATCCAGTTCGAGCACGACGAAGCAGGCGCCATCCGGCAGGTTATCCACACCGGCGGATACCGGCTAGATGTGGATAGCACTCCTTCGCAGATTCGTCGCGTGACCCTGATCGGTAAGGGAGGCAGTCGCACCGAGCTTATTCGCTACGAGTACGATGACGCCGGACGGTTGAGCGCTGTCATCGATGGCAGTAAGCAGCCATTCCGTTACTGGTACGACTCTGAGAATCGGATCACACGCTGGCACGATCGGGAGCGCACCTGGTATCAGTACACCTACGATTCCCAGGGACGTTGTGTTGCCGTGGAAGGCGCCGAAGGAATGTTCGCGGCTCGATTCCAGTACGATGTGGCGCCGAAGACCAACCAGGTCGAGGATTCAAACGGCGTCACGATTCTTACCTACAACGACTACCTTCAAGTAGTCCGTCAGGTGGATCCGCGGAAAGGCGTTACGGCCACTGTTTGGGACGAACGTTCGAACAAGCTGCAAGAGACCGATCCGGAAGGCTGCACGTCCTCGTATACGTACGATGTGGATGGCAATGTTTTGTCCGTCACCGATCCTTTGGGACGGACCACGCGCATCGAATACGATGCCGACGGACACCCGATCCGCCTCACCGATCCGGCAGGACGAGCATGGATCCGTCGCTACGACAATCGCGGCAATCTCATCGCCTCGGGCCTCGAGGGCTCGAAACCGTGGCGGTATCAAAGAGACCAAGCCGGCAATGTTGCGCGGTTGATCGATCCGCTCGGTAACGAGCGATCGCTTGTGCATAACGGCGTGGGGTTGCCGATATGGCTGACGGACTGGCAAGGTAATCCCACGCGGTTGGGGCGCGATGATCACGGCCGCATTGTGTGGGACGTAAACCCGCTTGGCGGGCAGACGCTCTACGAGTACGGCTCGGTGAGCAAGCTGACGGCTATGCAACTCTCTACCGGAGATCGCTACCGGTGGAAGTACGACAACGAGGGAAATGTCATTGCGCGCACGACAGCCAAAGGTCAGGAGTACACATACAGCTATGGCGCGTTCAACGTGCTCACCGGTATACAGCGGCCGTCCGGCCGACAGTTGGAGCTTCGGTACAACAGCGATGGCCGGTTAGTCGAGGTCGAGAACGAAGCCCACGAAACCTATCGATACGAATACAACACGACCGGGCAGGTGATCGGCGAGGAGGATTTCTCGGGCCGGCGGCTTGGCTACGATTTCGATCTATCGGGCTTCTGCATCAAGCGGGTGAACGGGCTTGGTGAGGTTATCGAAATCTCGCGGGATGCTTGCGGCCGGGTGATTCGCAAGCTGGCGAGCGACGGCGAAGAGACGACCTTCGAATACGACGTCTACGGCCGCTACACCAAAGCCGTGAATGCCTCGAGCGAGGTGGTTTTCGAACGAGACGAGTTCGGGCGCATTCTCAAAGAGATTCAGAACGGCCGAGGGGTGGAGTCGGAGTACGACGAACGCGGTCTACGGCTACGAAGAAAGACAGCCTATGGTGCCGATCTTGGTCTGAGTTATGACGCTAACGGGCTTCTGATTGCGTTGGAAGCGGGCGGCGATGAGGTGCTTCGTTTCAGCCGTGACGTCATGGGTCGCGAGACGGATCGTCACAGCCGTGGAGGCTTTTCGTTACTGCAGCAATATGACCCGGTCCATCGACTCATTGGCCAGTGGGTTGGCTCGGCCGGCGTGGGAGTGGTCGAGAGGCGATACAAGTACGACGGCAACGACAATCCGGTAGAGATCGACGATTCCAGTTGGGGCCGCAGCCGCTTCGAGTTCGATGAAGACGATCGCGTGAACGCCGCTCGTCATGAGAAGGGCGGTGACGAACAATTTACTTATGAGCCGACCGGTAATGTCGCGGCCAGCCTTCGCCTCACGTTCGGACGACCCCCGCGCGGTGATGCGAAGATCGGCTGGCAGACTCATTTCTACAGTAAAGGTGGACGACTAGAGCAGCGGGGCGACACCCGATACTTCTACGATGCCGACAACCGGATAGTCGAGAAGCATGACGCAGCAGACCGATGGCGATATCAGTGGTCGGCTGAAGGACGGCTCGTATCCGTCCGGCGGCCCGATGGCGAGGTATGGAGATACTCTTACGATGCCTTCGGTCGCCGTGTCCGAAAGCAGGGTCCGCGAGGCGCGACGAACTATCTGTGGGACGAGCGGGTGATCGCAGAAGAGACTGTCGAAGGTGAGGCGCCGGTCTCGTGGGTGTTCGAACCTGAATCGTTTCGTCCGCTCCTCAAGCAGCAGGCAGGGCAGGCGTACCCGTGTGTCACGGATCATGGCGGCACACCCAGAGAGTTAATGACCACCGATGGCAGGGTGGCTTGGTCGGCCCGCTTGAGTGTCTGGGGCGACGCCGAAGAGTCCGTGTCACGAACCGACTGCCACCTACGCTTCCAAGGACAGTGGAGCGACGAAGAGAGCGGCCTTCACTACAACTGGGTTCGCTACTATGACCCGGACAGCGAGGTCTACATCAGTCCGGACCCGATCGGTTTTAACGGTGGGCCGCGGTTACACGGTTACGTAGACAATCCGCTGACGTGGATCGATCCCATGGGATTGACCGGCGATCCGGCGACGGCGACGCACATTACCTATGTTGGAATAAAAGATGGGCTGCCCTACGTGGGCTATGCGAGTATGCCTGGTGATAAAACCGGCTTGGAAGTTTTGAATTATCGGTACAGTAACAACTTCGACGCGTTCGAAACAGAGCCTCGCGTGGTCTACCGTGGGTATGGAATGGAAGGCAAGCAAACGGCGCGGGGTCTCGAACAGAGAATCTTTGATGACTATGGCGGATTGGGAAAGACTGCCAATCGGCAGAATCCGGTAGGGCCCGGGAACGCAAACCGGGATACGTATCTCGCGAAAGCCGATGCGTATAGAGCGGCCAATGCGGCAGATGAGGGTGTCAACCCACGAGTGAATCGGGCGGTCAACAGAACATGCTGAAAAAAGTTGTCTGGCGTGATGGAGATGTTTATAGCGTGAAGCTTCGGGAGGATCTGTACACGCTCGTTCAAATGCGGATATCCCCTTACCTGACCTTCTTCGGTGTTTCAACCCGAGACGGATCCTGGCAGGGAATCGATCTCAATCAGGCAACCGAACTGTTCACGGCGCCGGTTGCGCTGGCTCGCGTCAAATCACTGTTCGAATCGAAACCGGATCCGCAGGCGGTGGTTCCCACTTCAGCGCCCATGCCGAAGAAATTCATCAATGCGAGTTTGAACTTCGCAGGCGGCTATCCGTTCCAGGGCGGAAGCCTGATTGAAATCGATGATCGGGGCGAGACCACCGGCAGACCCATCCTGCAAGCCAATCTGTCGGCCGATCGGGATTCCGATACAATTCGCTGCTACGAACTGACCAATATGTGGGTGGATCCGGCGAAGCTTTCAGCCCGCTTGGTGCGTTACTTCGATACGGGCGTGAACTGGGATCCGCACAAGGAGAAGGTGTTTCCCGGGATAAGCGCGCCTGCGCCATGATGGGAGACCATTTTGTGATTCGCACATAGCAACGGGGATAGAGAGACTTGAAACGCAATCAAAGAGTCGTCTGGCAGAAGGGGATGTTTCTTACGCCCCAGCATTTCCAGGCGCAGGACAACTTTCTCGAGAGCCTGGTGCACTTCCGCTCCGCGGCCTCGAGTAACTGGGATTGGGGAATCACCGAGTTGCGCCTCAATCCGGAAGCCCTGGTCAACAATGTTGTGCAGATCGAGCGATGCATCGGGGTGATGCCGGACGGTCTGACGTTCCACGTCGGGGACACAGAGGATCCGCCACCGAGCCGCACGATCGGCGATCATTTCAAATCCGAGGCCGACAGTCTTGACGTATTTCTCGCAGTCCCGAACCTCCGGCCGAAAGGGCCGAATACCACCCGGAAGGAGTCATCCAACGGTAACGTACGGTTTCAGGCTGTGCCGCAGCCGGTGGTCGACGATCTCGACGGTGTTGAGGAAAAGACGGTCGAGTTCGCACGCACAACGCTGCGGATCGTGTTCGGAGACGAGGCCATCGACGGCTATGTGACGGTACGGATCGGGCAGATCATACGAGACTCGTCGGGAAACTATATCTACGATCCGAAGTTCGTCGCTCCTTGCCTTAACTATGCGCACAGCGTTTACCTGCTCGGGCTGGTGCGGCGGCAGATAGAGATCCTAGCCTCGCGGAGTACAGCTTTAACACCATTCCGGCGAGATAAGAGCAAGTCGATCTCCGCGTTCAATACCTCCGATGTCACGAACTTCTGGATGCTGCACACCGTACATTCCGCGCTGCCTGTGCTGAAACACTTCTGGAAGGCCGGAGCCGGGCATCCGGAAGCGCTGTATCGAACGATGCTTCAGCTAGCCGGCGGGCTGTCCACGTTTTCCAAGGACTACGATCCTAATCAGTTCCCGGAATACGATCATCACGAACTGGGCTCCCGGTTCACGGAACTGGATGAGATCATCCGGGCGATTCTCCGGGATGCAGTTGAGACCGGCTATATTTCGATCCCATTCGTGAAGACGCAAAAGAAATATATTCGCGCGGCCAAGATAGAGGAGTCGCAGTTATCGGAAGGCGTCGAATACTTCCTGGCGGTGTCTGCCAAGATGGCCGAGGAAGATCTCATCAAGGGGGCAACCCAGTTGATCAAGATCGCGTCAACGGAAGACATAGGACGGCTCGTCGACAATGCTCTTCCAGGTCTGCCGTTACGGTACGTACAGAATCCTCCTTCGCAGATTCATTACAAGTTCGAGAACAAATACTTCCGTGTCGAACATCAACACAGTCTCTGGGACAACATTCGCCGCTCGCATACCATGTCGGCCTATGTGCCGGCGGAAATCGTCGAGCCCGCATTGGAGCTTCTCATCGTAAGGGAGACCTGAGGATGACCGAAGAAGCTCTGCGAATCGACATCGACCGGATGCTGGCTCCGATCAGTGGCAGTAAGGAAGCCGGGGAGGACATTCGAAATAGGAACATCTTCACCAGCATTCGGTCTTTACGGGTCACGGAGGACGCCCAGGGCATTATTGGGTCGGCTGCTCTGCTTCCTGGCGAGGCGAGGGTCGCCGATTGGCGCAAGGTCTTGGAACTGTGCGAGGCAACACTCAGCCATCGGAGCAAGGATTTGCGAATTGCGGTCTGGTTGGCCGATGCGGCGGTGCGCGTTGGAGGACTCACTGGCCTGATAGATGGGCTTCGAGTTCTCGCGGGATTGCATGAACGCTACTGGAGCTCCATGTTCCCGCTGGTTGAAGATTATGACCTCGAAGAGCGAGCCGGATGGATCGAGCAGTGTGACGACCTGCTGGCTACCGCAATCGGAGGCGTTCGAATCGCGGATGCCGGTCCTGAGTACTCTCGCTCATTCGACGATTGGCGGCGTTCCAAGGTCCTGCAGGAGAAGGCCTCTCTGCTGAAGGAGGACGATCACGCGAACGAGATGAAAAAGGAAGCCGAGGCGCTGCAGCAGGCGATCAGCATAGCGATTGCGCGGACGCCGGAGGTGTTCTACCGCAAGCTGCAAACTCTGATCGTGGATTGTCTGTACGAATGTGACACCCTGAAAACGGTGTTGATAGACCGATTCAGCGCCGAATACGTCAATGCTCCGGCCAGTGTTGCGCGAGTCGCGACTCCGAAGTTCCTGAACACCAGAACGACTCTGCAGGAGTGTCAGACGCTGGTGGTTCAAATTCTTACCCCTCGATCCGGCGCGAATGCTCAGCCGCAGGCAGTGCCAGAGGCGGCGTCGTCGCGCCCAATGTCGTATGCGGCCAATTCACGGGAACGAATGCCATACGATCCACCAAAAGACCGGGCTGAGGCGATTAGCCAGCTCGAGAGCATCGCCCAATTTTTCCAGAGGACGGAACCTCACAGCCCGGTCGCATACCTCGTCCAGAGGGCCGCGCGCTGGGGTGACATGTCATTGAACGACTGGTTGGAGGAAGTGGTTGGAGATTCTTCGGTGTTGTCGAGAATTCGCCAGACACTAGGCGTCCAGCCGGAAGAGACTGAGAATAAGTAACGACATGCCTGGTGCAACGACGAACATCGACGGATACACGATTCTTTCGCGGGAGCCTGAGACCGAAATCATCACCTATCAGGCGAGTTGTCCCGATGGGACGAGGCGTGTGCTGTTACACGTGTTTCCGGAAGGGCTTGAACCCGATCTACAAGCGGACCTCATTAGCAAGTTGATGCATTTGATGGAGACGGCCGACACGCGATCGAGAACGATCGTCCTCGATGTGAACCTTCATCACCAGCCGCCGTTCATCGTGACCGAGACCGCGTTAGGCGGCTCGACGCTACGCGAGTGGGTGGAGTATGAATTGCACGCGAGAGAGCCGATGCAGGGCGCGACGAGCGCAATACATACGGCCCGGCAACGGATCGGAAGCTTTCTTCAGACGCTTCAGACGAGGACCTTCGGCTTCAAAGCGTCGGTGGTAACCAAGCGTTTCTTACATACTGCGTCCACAAAGCTGTGGGCTACGAGGTTAGTGGGCCATCGATCCGGCAAAAGCGCGATGGAACCTGAGAACAAGAGGATGCAGTGACTAGATTTCTTAGACCGGGTGCAACATGAACGGTTTGCAACAAATGTTCACGTCTCTTCGGGGCGGCAGTAACGAATTGCTTGATCGAAGATACGAGATACAGGCGCAACTCGGGCATGGTGGACAAGGAACCGTTTTCAGAGCCTTCGATCAGATCGAAAGCCGCAGTGTAGCTGTCAAGCTACTCAATGACCCGAACGACGCGAATCAGCGGTTTCGATTCGAGCAGGAGATTCGAAATCTTGCTGCCATCGAGTTTCCCTCGATTGTCCCGATATACCGTCACGGCAGGACCCGTTGGCAGGGCAGGACTGTCCATTATTTCGCAATGCGGCTCGAGGAAGGACAGACTCTCCAGGATCGGATAGCCCGCTCGAAAAAGCCGCTTCATCCGAGCAGCTGCATTCGTATCGCGCTCGAGGTACTGGGTGCGCTGGACTATGCGCACCGCCTCGGCATCGTACATCGCGATCTGAAACCGAGCAACATAATCCAGCGCACGCAAGGAGTGATCGTGCTGGTCGATTTCGGTATCGCAACGGCTCCGGATGCGGTTACGAAGTCGACGCTGATTTTCGCCACTCCGAACTACGCGGCGCCCGAGCGATTCGACCCCAACCTGGTGTCAGCGTATAAGGGCATCGAAGCGACCTCGAAACTGGATGTGTTCAGCCTCGGGATAATTCTCTACGAGATGCTGACGCTGTTACCGGCCTCGCTGATCCGAGACAGGCCGCCGGCTTTGCACGAAGTAAATCCTGACGTTTCCCCGGCGCTCGGCATGGTGGTCCACAAAGCGATGGCGAGAAAGCCTGAGCATCGGCTGACTGTCCAGGAGTTCACTGAGGCTCTGAACGAAGTCAGCCGCGGCGAGCCAAGAGTCTCTTGCATTAATCCGGTCTCGGTCGGGACGCAACTCAGCGATATTAATCATTGGCTCGCGCGTGGCGATGCGGCGGACCTGAACAATGCGGTCGCCAAGATTCGCGAACTCGAAGACGAAGGTTGGTGTTTTGGCGAGCTGCTCCAGGCGAAGAAGATTATAGCCGAGCATTGGCTTGAAGAAGCTCGACGGCTCCGCAGCAGCGATGAGCAACTGATCCTCACAAAGCTGAGTGACGTGCTCCGGTTTTCATACCGACATTCGGAAGCGATCCGAATGGCTCGTGAGCTGCTGATACCCAAGATCGAATCTTTCCTCGGCCAGGGCCGATATGCTGACGCGGTCAATACGCTTCGGAAGCTGGTGCGATTGGAGCCGGACGAAGCCCATTGCAGCGGCCTTGCCCACCTGGTTTCGGCCGAACTCGCGGCCGACCAGGAAGCATCGGTCAAAGGGCGCGCACTGGCCCTCGAGGCTGCTGCTTCGATCGAGCGCGGAGAACTTATTTGGGGCTGGGCGCAGTTGCAGACTTTGTCTGAGATCCTGCGCGGAATGCCGGAAGGGGCGGACGATCTGCGGACTTCCGCAGCGGAACTCCAGGAACGCGTTCGCGCGTTGCTGGAAACGGTCGAAGAGGCATATGCACGAGCCAAGTCGCTGGTAGCAGCCCGACTATACGACGAGGCGGAGATCGCTTGCGCAGAGGGGCTGGCGGTATGTCCCGCGCATCCGGAACTGCTCTCGCTGCGAGTGGATGCTAAAGAGACGCATCGCCGATTCCTGCTTGCAGAGTTTAACGAATTGGAAGAGCGCGTCCTGAGCGAAACGTCCCTTGAGAGGCGCCTCACGACGGTGGAATCGCACGCGGATTCCCTCAACTCCTGGGCGCCTCATCGAATGTTGGTCGACTGCACGAAGCATCGCCTCGACGGCGTAACCGCGTTGCGATCTTTGCACGAGCGACTCATCGACTCAGGCGATCTCGATGTTGCTGACCGGTGCCAGCGCGCGATTCAGAAGCTTCAACCGGCTTCGGAATTCGACTTGCACGATGAGTTGTCCGCTGCACAAGGTATCGTCCCGCGACAACGATGGCAGAGGCGGATCGAGCATCTGTTCGAGTCCGGCCAACTCCAGGCGGCGCGTGCGGCTCTACAGCAGGGGATCTCAGGACGAGCGGTCTCGGAGCGAAACTCCGCTTGGGAACACAATATCGAGTCTCAAACGAGCGAGCGACAGAGAGCGCTACTTGAGGATGCCAATGCTGCCGATCGGGCGATAGTCAGAGCCCTGCAACTCATGGAATCGTCGGCTCAAGATGCGAACGATTGGTTGAACGAAGCGCTCCAGATCACGCCCGGTCATGCGCTCGCCCTGTTTCTGAGCAGTAAGATCGCTTTGCCGCAGCCGCAAGAGACGACACCCAAAACTCCGCCGTCACGAACCCGTGAGGTCATCAACAAGCTGGCGCAACTGCATCGGATGGTGCTTCGCCACCGGCCGGGAAGTCGAACCCCGACTCCGGTTGATGTGCCTGGGGAGGTTGTGGTGGCGGCGTCGGCTTTTGCCGACTCTCCGCCCTCCAAGCCGGCCACCAGTACACCGGTCACGCCCACTCCAGCCCCGACTCCCCTTCCACCGGCCCAGATACCGAGTCCGGTCGTAACGCCGTTGCCGGCACGGTCGAGAACTCCTGGAATTGTACCCAGATGGAAGTTCAACGAGTACTCTGTTATCGCTGGTTCGTGCGTTTTGCTGCTGGTAGTGATCTTCGGTCTCACGCGGCTGCTCACGAACAAACCTTCTAGCCTGAAAGAAGCCACGCAACGAGCCCGTACTGAATCGGAGTCTCCGCAGCAATCCCCAGAGTCCGTCACACCGGAACCGCCAAAGTCAGCTCCCCAGTCGAGCGCGGCTCGCGTCTTCACGGATCTGCCACCAGGAGGATCTATCAAGTTGGATGGCGTGGAACTGGGAAAGTCGTCGGGCGCCGAGATCGTTGGAAATTTGCAAGTGGGCAAGCGACTGCTGGAAATCGATGCGGGACCGCTGGGGAAGGCTTCGTTCCGATTCGCAGTGAATGACCAGGGCGCTCCCCTTTTTCCGGAACAGTCACCCGTCACGGGTCTCAAGGCCCTAGGTTCAGACCGCTTGATAAAGTGTCATAAAACATTTTCTATAAACAATGGTTTGGGTCATACTTGGGTATGGCTCGTCGGCCGATCCCGATCAAGGTCAAAGCTGCGGATCTCGCCCGCATTGACGAACTCCTGCGCGGTGGACTGCAACAGGTCAGGGTGGTGCTGCGGGCGTTGACGCTGCGACAACTGGCCCGGGGCAGGACTGCGCCCCAAGTTGCCGAAACCGTCAGCCTCAGCCCGAAAGCTGTCCGAGAGATTGCCCACCGCTATAACAGCGGTGGCCTGGAGCGCGCCCTCTACGAGAGACAGCGGCCCGGAGCCAAGCCTCTTCTGGATGACTCACAGCGGCAGCGCATCATTGCGATGGTCTGCAGCGACCCGCCGGCAGGCCGGGCGCGATGGACCGTGCGCTTGGTGGCCGAAGAAGCCGTCAAGCGCAAACTGGTCCCCAATGTGGGCCGAGAAACAATCCGGGTCTTGTTAGAAAGCCACGAGTTCCAGCCGTGGCGGGAAAAAAATGTGGTGCGTAGCTGAACTGGATCAGGAGTACATCGAAAAGATGGAGGACGTGCTGGCGATTTACGAGAAGCCCTACGATCCGGCCGAGCCGGTGGTCTGTCTGGATGAAAAGCCGGTGTCTCTGCATGCCGATGTGCGGCCTGCGATGCCGGCTCGGCCAGGCAAACCGGCCAGGCGGGATAACGAATACAAGCGCTGTGGCACGGCGAACGTATTCGCGGTGGTAGAGCCGAAAGCAGGACGGCATTTCACCGTGGCGACGCCCGATCGATGCGCCGCCGAGTTCGCCAGGACGGTGGAGAACATTGTTGAGCAGTATCCCTTTGCCACCACGATTCATCTGGTCATGGACAACCTGAACATCCACTGCCGCAAATCGCTGGTCGATTCCTTCGGCCTCGGCGCTCGCGAAAAGTTGACCACCTCTGCTCGTATAGAGTTGCCATAACAAGGAACAGGATTTAGAACTGCATGACACGTCTGAGCGCGAACATCATCCGCGCCGTTAGGCGCGTCGGTCTGATTTGCAGTTGAAGGGGAAGACAATATCATCCACGCCGAAGGCGTGTTTGGCTGGCGGATCTACGGCTTCTGAAGGAAGCGAGCCAAGCGCTGGCGGAGATGTTGGAAGTAAGCGTCATCGACACGAAGGCCTAGGACCTCGTCAATGACCGGAGAGAAGTAGGCAAGCGACCGGATCACACCCAAGGGAGTCGCACCCGCGGGCCGCGCCAGCCGCCGCGCGGAGGCTAGCACGAACGCGTTCTCGATTACAGCCAAAGACACGCCGCGAGCGAACAAATGCAATGCGAACGCGCGGTCCGGCTTGCGAATCGCGCCACAGGTTCCCGGGGCCGCGCGATAAGCGTCCAGCACGTGCCGCACGTATTCGGAAGGGTCCATCACATCATCAGCCTTGCGGCTCGCGCAGCGATGGACCTTCAATGCGAACCGTGTGGCAGTAATGCCGCACGCGGCTCAGCAACGCATCGACCATCGTCTTGTTGCCCAGAAAACCGGCCCATTCTTCATAGGCTAGATTTGTTGTAATGATTGTCGACCGCTGATGATAGCGCTCCTCCATCAGCTTAAAGAAGACATTGGCCTGCTCCGGCTTGAGATTCGCGTAACCCATTTCATCGATCAAAAGGACGTCCAGACGCGCCAAGCGGTTCACCAGCCGGCGCGTCGAGCGATCCGCCAGAGAGGCGTACATTTCATCGAACAGATCCTGTGCGCGAATGAACTGGCAACGCAAGCCGTTCTGCAATGCTTTCAGCAGAATGCCGCAAGCAAGTCCCGTTTTGCCGACGCCAGTGGGGCCGGTCACATAGTGCCTACATTTCGGAGTTCATCACCATTCACTATCGGTGGTGCAGTTTCTTTGGGTTGCGCTTGCCTGTTTTGCGGCGAATGCGTCGTCAAGAGGGCGATTGGCTGGTCTGCGAGATGATGGCCGGGACCGCTGTTGGCATCCCGGCCTGGATGGCCGACGCTGTCGTTTGCTCCAGCTTCTCCTTTGGACCACCAGTTGTCGCCTTGCCGGCTCTGGCTGAGTTGCGAACCTTTCTGGGTTCTTTACAGGCTCCAGCAAACTGCGATAACTCATCTGGAAATACTTCCTCACTGGAGTGTCCGGATGAAGCAGACCAGGCAGATCAATCAACAGCAGACAGAGCTGTTCTTCGAACTGGATCCACCATCCAGCAGTCCGATTCGCGTCGAGTTGCCGATTCACCAGGAGACGGAACTCAAAAAGGCGGTCGCCGAACTGCTGCTGAGCATAGCGCGGAGAAAACAGAGACAAACAGGAGGCGGCGATGACGCATAAGCTCACACTCGCGCACCTGCAACGCCGTGCCATCGTTTACGTACGTCAGTCGTCACCCACTCAACTCATGCACAATCGTGAGAGCCAGCTACGCCAATATCGGCTTAGCGACTATGCCCGAGAACTGGGCTTTGCTGAAGTAGAAACCATCGATGAGGACCTCGGTCGTTCCGGTTCAGGCTTGATGGAACGTCCCGGGTTTCAACGGCTGGTGACGGAAGTGTGTGAAGGACAAGTTGGCGCCGTCTTCTGCCTCGAAGCATCCCGTCTGGCGCGCAATGGGCGCGACTGGCATCACCTGATCGAATTGTGTGGCCTCGTTGGAGCGGTACTCATCGATCCCGAAGGTGTATACGATCCGAGGCTCAGCAACGATCGTCTTCTGCTAGGCCTACGCGGCAGCATGAGCGAGTTCGAGTTGAGCCTATTGCGGCAGCGTTCACTGGAAGCAATTCGTCAGAAAGCACAGCGCGGAGAGCTGCAATTCTGTCTGCCAGCAGGCTTCTGCTGGGCGTCCACTAGAACGATCGAACTCAACCCCGATCTGCGCGTGCAGAATGCCATTCGCTTGGTCTTTCGAAAGTTTCAGGAACTGGGCAGTGCCCGTCAGGTACTGTGCTGGTTCCGCGAAGAGCAAATCACCTTGCCCGCAATCGCCTACAACGAGTCCAGCCAGGTGTGTTGGAAGCTTCCGCTTTACAATACAATCCTCGCGGTTCTAAAGAACCCAATGTATGCCGGCGCTTATGCGTTCGGTCGAACGGAAGCACGGACGAAGATGTCAGCGGGGCGAGCGCGTCGGACCGAAGGTCATCGCAAGCCGCGCGATCAATGGACTGTCTTGATTTACGATCATCATCCCGGATACATTACCTGGGAGCGATTTGAGTTGAATCAGAAAATGCTGGCTGAGAATGCTCACATGAAGTCACGTATGGGACGGCAGAGGGGCAGGGGTGGGCCAAGTTTGCTGGTGGGCCTGTTACGGTGCCGCCGCTGTGGGCGGATGCTGCAGGTTCACTACGGGGGCAAGCGCCGCAACGAAATGCGCTATCAGTGCGTGAACGGCAATATTAACCAGGGTACGGCTCGGTGTATTTCGTTTGGCGGATTGCGCGTGGACCAGGCGCTATCAGCTGAGATTGTCAAAGCGGTGCAACCAACTGCGATTCAGGCCGCTTTCCAGGCAGCCGATCAAGCCTCACAGGTACGGACTGAGCAGACGCGAGCGCTCGAGCTGGAAGTAGAGCAGGCACGTTACGAGGCGCGACTCGCCGCACGCCGTTATGAGATCGTGGACCCGGAAAACCGATTGGTTGCCTCCGAGTTGGAAGCTCGTTGGAACGTATGTTTGCACCGCGTCCAGCAAGTCGAAACCAGACTCGAACAGGCACGGCGAATATCAGTCGGGCCGTCGGTGGACCGGGACGAGCTCGTTCGGCTGGCTAGCGACTTGCCGCGGGTTTGGGATTCCTCATATGCAGATCCTGCGATCAAGCAACGCATTGTGCGGATTCTTATACAGGAAGTTGTCGCTGATGTGGATCAGCAGGCTGAAGAAATTGTTTTGGTCATCCACTGGGTGGGCGGGCGCCACTCAGAGTGGCGCGTGCCCAGACTGAAAACTGGTCATCACAGTCGATGTACGAAAGCAGAGGCGGTCGATATCGTTCGCCAAATGGCCTCCGAGTATTCGGACGAAGAAATCGCTTTAACGCTGAACCGGTTAGGGTTGAAGACTGGAGTCGGCAATACCTGGAACGAGATGCGCGTGCGGTCTCTTCGATCCTATTTGAAGTTGCCAGGTTTTAAGGCTGGGCCAAACGATTCCCGGCTCAATCTTCAAGAGGCTGCCGAGCGACTGGGCGTCAGCCCCACTGTCGTGAGGCGGCTGATCGAACGAAAGATACTTTTCGCCAGCCAGATTCTTCCAGGCGCACCATGGCAGATCGCGGCCGAACATGTAGAATCATCGCAAGTATTGAGGGCAGCCATTGCGCTAAAGAATCGTGAAGGCAGGCGGAAACGCACGCTTGTTGATGAGAATTCTCTCGCATTGCCAGGTTTCGAAATCGAGAAGTAAAACGCGTTAGAAGACTGCGTTAAGCCGATTCGGTGGGAGCATCGAGCGATGAGTTCGCAAACTGAAGTTTCAAAGTTGACGCTGACGTATTTTCAATGATGTAGCAAGGGGGTGCAGAATGTCGCAGGATCGGTCGGACCAATCAACACGAGGTTCTCGCGCTTGGCCACGAAGTCGAGTTCGGCGAACGCGCGGATCTGCTTACGATTCACGCCCGGTTGTTTCGCGAAAGGAAACGTTTCGAGAGCCCAGCGTTCCGGCAGGCACGCGCGGCGGATGCGCCACTCGAGCGCGTTCTCCTGGCGGTCGCGCCACTGTGCGCGCAAGAGTCCCGCCACGAAGTCCGTGTAGGTGATCTGTTGTTTATCGGCGGCGCGCAACTGCTCGTCGAAGATCGCATGCATGCGGTGCAGTTTGAGATTCCTCAACAGCTGCTCCAGTTCGTCAGTCATCGTTGTTTCCTTCCAGCAAGAAGAAGTCGCGCTGGACCCGGCGCAGAATCATGCGTTCGACGCGGTCAAGATCGTAGAGTCCGTATTGCGCGGCCTCGGCGATCGCGCCTAGAAACGGCTCGCGCGGATACTCGCGCAGCATCCGTAACAGTTGCCGCAGCGCGAGTCCAGTCACCTTGCGACCCTTGCGCTTCAGGTTCTCTACGTAGGCAGCAAGCTCCGGCGCGGCGTTGAGGATCGTTTGTTCATCGGGAGGAGGATCGCCGCGCCTGTGACCCTCGCCACGTGGCGGCCGGTGTTCACTCAGCGTCACGCGCTGATCGGCAGTGAGAAGCCGCGTGTGCGTGACGATGCGGCGGGCGTCGAGTTCGATCTCGATCTTGTCGCGCGTTTCGCGTACTTCCACACGGCGGCCGATGAAGACCGCGGGAACCGAGTAGCGGTTGGAATGCAACGCCACGTAGCCTTCGGTGTCGACGATACGTTGATGCAGCCGGTAGACTTCCGGAACCCAGGCGGGCAGCGGTTTCAGATGCAATCGCTCGACTGCGTAGAGTTCGCGCGGAACCGCGCGAATGTGTTTTTTGTAAGTGGCGTTGATGCGATCGCACCACTGGCGCGCCTGGCGGTTGAGATCCTGCCAACTCGTGAAGGTTCTGCCCGCGAGAAAGTTATTCTCGATGAAGTGGAACGGCCGCTCCACACGCGCTGAGCGGTTGGCGTCGCCGATCTCATGAGCCACGAAGCGGAACCCCATACGCTCGGCGAAGGCCGCCATCTCGGGCACGGGTTCCATCAGTTTGCCGCTTCCACGCAACACAACAACGTGCGTATTGTCGATCATCGTGCGTTGTGGCGTGCCGCCCATGTAGCGCAGCGCTTCGGTGAGAAACGCCTTGCAATCGAAGCGTTGAAAGTGTGGCCAGATCTCGAAGTAGAGGATGCGCGAGTAGCACAGCACTGCCGAGGCGGTCTGCGCCCTGCACTTGCGTCCGGCGACGATGACTTCGTGCGGCGAGGTGTCGTGCTGCATTTCGACGCCGGGCTCGAAGTGATAGCGGCCGGTGGGCGCGATGGGCGTTTGTCCGATGCCTTGTCTGCGACAGAACGCCGTCAACGCCTGATACGACAGCGCCGCGCCATCGGCCAGCAACTCTTCATGGACTCGCACGAGATTGCCCTTGCACGTATGCAATAACTCGAGGATCTGTTGGCGGTACGGCGCGGCTTTCTCTTCGCGTTCGATCTTCGGCATGTCGGTGGAGTTCGCTTGCAGCACCTTGCGCACGCTCTGGCGCGACAGGTTCAGGAGTTTCGCGATCTCTCGCTTGTTCATCCCCTTGGCGTGCAGTTCCAGAATCGTTGCGCGTTGCGACTGGCTCAGCATGGTTCGCTCTTTGTTCCTCGATTCGCTCCGCAAGCTGTGTCAACAGCCGCGTGGCGTGTTGGATCGTGTTTTCGATCGCTTCGCTGTTCTGCGTTGATTCTTCGGCGCGATCAAGCGCACGCCGTGCGATGGCGACGATCTGATTCAGGTCGCTTTCGAGCGTGATTGCTTTTGTTGGCTGCCGTTGCTGCTCTTGCGCCTTCACAAACAGCTCCGGCTCGGCGAGAATCCGCTCGCGCATCTGCTTGGTTCTTGCCTCGCGCCAGGCGTTGTAGAGCAGCGCGGCTTGCCGCGTGGTCCAGGGATGTTGCGCGAATACATGCGCCATCCGGACACACTGTTCAATGTTGACGCGCGCCACCGGAGCCAGATACCTCATGGCGATCTGCGCAGCGATGCGCCCTTCGCGGACTTGCTGTTGCACCGCTTCCGGTAGTGTCTCCACTAAGGCCAGACGGCGCGCCACCCAGGTCGCGCTGCGGTCGAAACGCCGCGCCAGTTCTTCAATCGTGTAGCCGAGCTTTTCTTCCATCTCAGCCAGCAGCCAGCCTTGTTCGAGCGCTGTTTCCGGCTCGCTGTTCCTGCGCAGTGAATGCGCCAATAACAACGCTTCGGCCTCGCTGATCTCCCAAACGAGCGCGTTGACCGTGTCGCGCCGCAATTGTTTGAGAGCAGCGATGCGTTGATGCCCATCGATCACCAGATAGCGTTGCTCGTAGGGAATAACGATGATTGGGGTTTGCTGACCGGTCTCAGCCAACGATGCCAACAGTTGCCGGAATCGCGCCGGGCGGCGGACCCGGAGATGCTCCAGGCGGCAGTCCAGTTGATGAAACTCCAGCGTCTGCGCCACGGGTTTCAGTATGCGCGGGCTGGGATCTGGTCTTTTGCGGCGTGGCGGCGTTGTTGCTCAGAACCCCTTTGGGATCAATGGCATAGCTGGACGACTGGTCTTTCGCCGTTCGCCGGAGTAGTGCACAGGCAAGTGCAATGAAATCAGCGCCTTTACCGCCGAACTCGTCTTTCGCGAGATCCCAGGGGAGTTGGTTGCAGGGCACGGACATCCGGAGCGGTTCCGGATCAGGTGTGTTGTTGTGGCGTTGATCGATTCGGTAGGCTGCGGCGTAGCCCGGATTGTCCGCGCGCCAGTTTGCTTGTGTTTCCTGACGGCGGACCGCTTGGCATTCGCGCTTACTGCAGGCTCGCTGGCGCTCTCCCGCCCGCGGATCCGGATAGAACCACCGTCGGCAGATCCGGCAGGGGCGTTTCCGGGTTCGAGGCATGCTCCTTCATCAGACTGCCTCCTTGGTGGTCAACTTCTCGCGAGCAGAGGTGGTCAACTTTTCGCGAGCGCCGAAGCAATAGTCTCTACTCTGTGGGGCGGCAGAACCCGCAGCAGGCTAGTTGCGTTCGCCCTGGATTCGATAGTGAGCTGTCCTAGCACCCACCACCGGCTGCCCGCAGGATAGAGGTATGTGTTCGGAAGCAGGTGGGTGTTGCTGGCCCCGGTGATGACGGACTTGGCATAGTTGGAGAACTCAAACGCAAACCCGGGTGTGGGGAAGGTGCCGTAGGGCCAGACGAACAGCTCCGCCGTGAGCGTCGATCCTGCCTCATTACTCGGTGAGAGGAGGATTTGCTGTTCCGCTGTTCCAGAAACCACCCAGTTCAGGTGGAGGAAACCTGCGGTGTCCACCTGCAGGATGTCCATGAACTGCATGTCCATGACAGCGCTCCCAGTGCCCAACCCGTTTTCCACCCACGCATGGGTCATGGCGCTCAGCTTGCCGACCTTGGTGAGGCCCTGAAACTCCGCGAACGATGACCTTTCCGGATGCCCTCTTTCGGATGCGGCTACCGAGCCGGCATGCGAAATAGAATCCAGCCAGTCCAAAGGTAGCTTCGTCAGGCTGTGGTCATCTCTTTGCCGCATTTGACGAGAATCGGACTCTCCAGGAGGGTATTGCGTGGTCACCGCACGGCGATCGTCACGCCTGATTGCGTCACAGCCGTTCCGACTTGTATTCCGATCGGTACGGATCCCGGCGAAACGTCATCAGGGATCCGAATGTTGGCCTGAAATACGCCGGAAACCAGCCCGGGAGCCGACCCGATATAAGTTACTTGCGCTGCTTGGCCTGCGACCGTTGCGGTTGCTGGCATCTTCGGCCGCCGTATGTCCGTAGCTATAATGCGGCCGTCTTGGCCAGGAAGCTCCGTTTGTCCTTCACCGGTTCCGTACACAGCAACGACGCTACCTCGTTGCGCCGGGTTGGCCGGCGAGTTGGGCGTGAAGTCGCTATTCAACGCGGCAGCCTGTCCGCGTCCCAAACCGTTTGCCGTGAAGATACCAGGCGCAGAATCAGCAACCTTGAATTCGACCGGAATCGAGAAGCCGTGCCATTCTCGATCTGCATACGAGTGCTGAAGCGCCGAGGCCGTCAAGCGCATAAGGCACAATTGCGTTAGATCTGATCGTTTCGGACATACAGAATCGGTGCCGGAACACCATCGAAGAGAACGCGAACATCACCGAGGCGCGTCTCGATAGCGCCCGCGGCACTCGGTCGCGAGGCAACACCCGTTACCGGACCAAGTCCTGTTCCGGTGATCGTTACGATTTGTCCGGGAGCAGCCACTGTTGGAGCGAGTGTCGCTGCGTGAAGCATTGCGTTAGGCGCAACCATCGAGGCACTCACGTTTAGAGTTACTGATACAGTCCGAGTGGATCCATCCCGAGCAGTCAGGGTTATCAAGCCCGAGTGTCGTCCGGGAACTACTTGCGTCGCATTCACCCCCGCGGTGAGCGTCGCAGGAGTTAACCCGGAATGGCAGAATCCGTTAAACCGATTAGCAGCCTTCCCCGTGACGGCGCAGAGATCGAGCGTGCCATTGATGAAGTCTTCGACACAGTTCAGGTCCCGCCCGGAGTGGGGCAGGGCGCTATGCGCCGCCAGAACTGGTATCGATGATCGCTGTCGATACGAACGTTTTCATTGGTGCAATCCAAACCTTCGACGCTGACCTAAGAGCAGCCGCACGGAACGCCGTAAAGGCGCTCTCCCAACAAGGCGAGGAACTCCTCTGCTTTCCGCAGAACCTCGTTGAGTTCTGGAATGGTGCAACGCGACCGGCAAACGTAAACGGACTCGGCTTCACTCCAGATCAAGCAGCCCGGTACGTCGACCGGTTCCAGACGCTTGTACGACTTCTCCCAGAAACGCCGGAGATCTTTCCCGCGTGGAGAAAACTCGTTCTTGAGCACCGCGTCTCCGGGATTCACGTCCACGACGCTCGTATTGTGGCAGCGATGACAGTTCATCAAGTTAAGAGAATTCTGACCTTCGACCTCGACGATTTCAAGCGCTACGGCCACATCAACGTCGTCCATCCAAAATCCATTTAGAGCTGGCTAACCAGCACCAATCGCGCTGGCACTCGCCGAGCACCTCTTTCGCTCGTTTGGCCTGTTCCAGATTGTGTGCAAATATGGCACAAGCAGGCTGCCATGCTCGACATCAGTAAGGACACCCCTCCAGACTATTAGGAAGGCTATTGCCGCTAAAATCCGCACTGGTCCAGACGCGCGAAGTTGTCGCCAAGCTCTGTCCGAAGATTGCCACCCAACCCATTCACCAGATCTGTTGTCAGCGCAGGCACAATGCCTGCGGCATCTGAGAACATGCTGAACGCAAACGCGCTCCCCGACGTGCGTGTCGCATCGGGGAAAGTAAGGGCCGGGCCGTATACCCTGGCCGCTTATTTTTCGGAACGCTTGGATATGGAAACTCTGGGCTTTCAGGGGCGCACGCAAACCCAATTAGATGCCTACAAAACGCTCTCCCGGCAGCACGCGAGCGCACAAACGGAAGCCGCTTATGCCGCCTGGATCCAGCGCCTACCGTCGTCTGAGGGGACAGCACCAGTGACCTTTTCCACCTACCTTCTGCCCTTCTCTTATGCCTTTTTTGGTTCGCCGCAGAGAGGCAAATGTAGAACTATTTCCGGAAGAGAGAGAGTCGTAGCGACCCCAGACACAGTGAACTCACTGGGGCGGATAGGCAGAGGGAGCAAAGCTCCCCGCGCCGGGGTCGCTACGACTCTCTCTCTGATTTTCGGATTTGCCTCTCCGCTCTGACGCCGGTCGCTCAGATCCGACTGATTCCGCAGCGCGGACACCGAATTGAGGGTGAACGCGAATGGTGCACCAGAATCCCGCCAACAGGGAACCACAAGGTGAACACATCATACGAAGCAATTGGTTCCCCTCTCAGTTCACCCTTTAGACCAAAGGAGACGCAATGCCACTGATTAAGAAGCAGGAGAAGAAGGTTTTTAAGACCATGGCCTTCCGGATCGAAGAGGAGGTGGCTGACCAGATGTCGGCCTATGCGAAATACCTCGACAGTTCTCGGGATTACGTCGTGAACCAAGCATTACGCTACATCATCGATCGCGACAAGGAATTCCTAGCAAGGAGTGGCGAATTCTCCTCGCAAGAAGAAACGACGAAAGGTACTTTTGCCAAGACGGGAAACTAGCAATGAACCAGACCGCCCTCACACTGATCTGTGCCGCGCTGGTTGGGGCGATTTTCACTCGGCGTTACCCGTTCCCCTCTGAGGATTTCCTGGTGCAGCTTACCTGGCATACCAATCCTTGGCTGTACCAGTTCTTTCATTGGAGTTGGGCAGTAATGCTCTACACGACTCCGGCCCTGGGTTTCGCTGGAATGTTCTCGCTTGTTTATGACTTCGTTGGAATGGGATCGAAGCGGGCAAAAGGGACGTTGCCTCCCTTCCCTGCCCCGAAGGATTCTGAGCCGCTCCATTTGGTGATCGGCGAGGTCCATCATCCGCGCCGAGTGGCCCAAGTCGATAATCCTGGCTGGCTCACGATTCCTTCTCGCGGGTTGTACACAGGCATCGCGGTGTTCGGCTCCATCGGCTCGGGTAAGACATCGGCTTGCCTCAGGCCCTTCGCTACGCAGATTCTTGGCTGGCGCTCCCAGGACAAGGCACGGAAGGTCGGGGGTATCGTGCTTGAGGTGAAGGGTGATTTCTGCCATCAGGTTCGCGAGATTCTGGAAGCGGCGAGCCGCCAGGATGATTACGTTGAACTGAACCTGGATGGCGAATACCGATATAACCCGCTGCAGAACGATCTCGATGCGTTTGCGCTGGCCTATTCGATTGCAACCTTACTGAACCAGCTGTATGGGAAAGGCAAGGAGCCGTTCTGGCAGCAAGCCTATACCAATCTGGTCAAGTTCGTCATCGTGCTGCACAAGGTGGTCGATGAATACGTCACCCTTTTCAACGTCTGCGAGTGCGCAATCAATCCTGATCGTCTAAAACAGAAGATCGCCCAGGGCGAAGCGATGTTTGCCGGGCTAACTTCCACACAAGCTTACATTGTCATCCACCCTATGCTCTATGTGGCACACGACGAGCTCGCCGATGTGGAATGGGAAACGCTGGGCGGAACCATGCGGACCCCGTACACCGATGACGTTGTCGGGATTCTGGATAGCACCGCCGCTCGGTTTCGTTGCGAAGTTTGGTGAACGAGAGCTGATACGGTAGAGCGATGCCAATCACGCCGTCCAATCCATTTAAAGGACGTCAGTACTCGGGTGACGTTATCCTGTTGGCGGTGCGTTGGTATTTGCGATATCCGCTGGCGTACGAACACATAGCCGAGCTGTTGGGCGAGCGAGGTCTGGAAGTGGATGCCAGCTGCATTTGGCGGTGGGTTCAAATCTATGCGCCAGAAATCAATAGGCGCTGCCGTCCGTATCTGAAGCCGACGAACAAGTCCTATCGGGTCGACGAAACGTACATAAAGGTTAAAGGCAAGGATCGCTATCTGTACCGCGCCGTCGATTCTACTGGTCAAACGATTGATTTCCTGTTGACGGCCAACCGTGACGCCGCTGCGGCGAAACGCTTCTTACGGAAAGCGATCGATGCATCTGGCAATCCGATGCCGCGAGTCATCAACGTTGACAAGAATCCCGCCTATCCAGCAGCAATGGAAGAGATGATGGCGGAAGGGACGCTACCACGTCGCGTCCGCTTGCGGAAATGCAAGTACTTAAATAACGTGATCGAGCAAGATCACAGAGCTGTGAAGAAACGCATGTGGCTCGCCAAAGGCTACGGCTCGTTCCTAGGCGCGTGGCGGACGTTGCAAGGCATCGAAGCAGTTCACATGATTCGAAAAGGAAGAGTGAGACGGCTGGCCAAAGCCGATTCGGTCGGTCAAGCGCGCTTCATCACCAAACTATTCGCAGCGTAACCTCATTCCTTCCGATCGATTCTCCGCGACCATGTGATGCTTGGAGTGCAACTTCGCAATAAAACCCTTTCGCACCCGTAGCTCGCTACTTTGATTACGATCCGGTGAAGAAGCAGATGAGTAAAATCCATAAGGCTCACCGCGAATCCGGCTACATCACACGGGTTGAGTTTGAGGAGACGCAGGATGGCAAAGGCAACTGTGATTGGGAGATGTACTACACACCGGGGCCACGCGCATTAGCAGAGTTCAACGCATTCAACCGTCGAACGCTTGTTCCATCATCAGCTCCTCAGCTGGTGATGGAACAGACTCGGCCCCCGTTGCAGAGCACGTTGGACCTTCAGGGTTCGAGCAACATCGAAGAGGAGCTTACGAAAAGAGGCGTCACGACCTTAGGCAGGAGCCGTATGCGGTAACTCTGCACGTACGGATCTGTGCGGGGGGCGGTTAGCAATGGCCGTCCCTACCGCGACCTTTATATGAACCGCTGTTAGAATAGCTTGTGCGCTGCTTGATGTTCTTGATGACCTTTGGGGTCGCTCTTGGTCTTGCTGGACAGTCTTCCAACAACACTTTGTTAACCCTGCGCACACCGGATGGCGCTCTTCACAAGATTTACATTTCCGACGCTCCGGCCACCGTTGTGATCTTTGTGTCCGCAGTCTGCCCGATGTCGATGGCGTATTTCCAGCGACTTAACCAACTTGCTAACGACTACTCTCGTCGAGGTGTTCGAATCCTGTTGGTCAATAGCAACGCGAACGAATCGGATGCCGAAGTCGAGAAGCAGCGCCTCGAGGCGGACCTCTCCCTGCCGGTCTACCGTGACAGCCACACGGTCGCGGATCTGCTCGGCGCACCCGCAACGCCTACGGCGGTCGTTATCGATAGAGCCGGAGTAACTCGCTATTTCGGAATGATCGACAACTCGCGGAACCCCACGCGGGTTACCAAGCACCTCCTCAGGTCAGCATTGGACTCGGTCCTTGCCGGCCGTCCCGTAGCGGTTCCGCGTACCCGGGTTATCGGCTGTACGATTAAGGCCGCTCCTTGACCCGCGGCTCCTCATATTCGAGTGCAAGTCCATAGCGGCCCTTTGCCGATTCTCCCTTGCGAGCGCGCGGATTCGTTTCGAAGTTGTCAAACTCGGTGTGGATCTCGACACGGCTTCCCGAGGGAACGACCATTGGCTCGCGGAGGAGGTAGGACATCTGCCAGTCGACATCGTAGTCGTGAACCCAGACTATAGGAGTCTCTCTGCCGTCCGGTGACTTCAGATTCGCTTTGAAGTCCGTGCCCAGATCGCTCAGATAGGGAACGATCGCATGGAGCGTTAAATTATAGGGTGCGGTCCACGTGGTGTTCGAACGGAAACTCCACGCGTCTGCCGGAATGGTGAACTCTTCACTCGTAACGAACCTCGTCCGCAGGATTCTTGCGGGTGGCTCTGCAGTAGTCAGCAGCCGGATGCGGCTGGCGTCCTTCACTGGAGTGCCAATTCGCGCATATCGAATTTCGACCAGAAGTCGCGTCCCCGCCTTCAACTCACGGCCGACCCCCGGGCCTGTCAACTCCAGCGGCATACCCGGACTCCAATCACCATGGCGAAGGCGCTTGAGGTAGCCGGACGGATTACTACTGCACCGAAACCCCGGGGCTGGGTCGGTGCGATCCATCCGCTCCGCCATCCCGTCGGTATCTTCGAAAACTCTGACGTGCAGAACGACGCGAGCATCTCCTGGGACCACATCGATTCCTCGAACCCAGGCATTTGTTCGTAGGCCCTTATAAGAAAAACATCGCGCCTCCACATCGCCGTTTGCCGGGACCTCATAGAGAATAGGGGGCGTAAGGTCTATGCTCGGTTCATTTGCATCTCCTTTCCGGTACGACATCGTGACGCGGCCATCGCCATTCCCTTTGAGTGTGCCAGTATCGGTCCAGCGGATCAGTGTCTCAATCTCCGCCACACTGAGCGATCGATCGTTAGAGAAACGCCCGTACGCGGGTACAGCCGGCCACGGCGGCATCTTCCTCATGCCTACTACCAACCTGATCTCGCGTGCGAACAGCCGTGCCTGCTCCCATGTATCCAGCGGAAAGCGGCCCGGCTGACCCCCGCGATGACAAGCGATGCATTTGTCTGCTAGGATGCGTCCGACCTCACCGAAATAGGTCGGTGCTCCCGTTCGATCATCTGCAAACGCCGTAACGCATCCCAACACCAACCCCACACACCGAAATGCTGTCATGGCGCGACGGCAGTGGTCATCCCGTTCGTGATCTCAGCTGATGTCAACGCCCGATTGTAGACTCGCACATCGTCGATGAGGCCGGAGAAGTACTCGCCCCAGACTGCATTCCCACCGATTTGCAGCGGTCCCGCCGAAAGCGCCATTGACTGGGTGACGGCTCTCGACCCTACTTGTGCGCCGTTCACGTACAGCCGCAACGTAGCCCCGTCGTAGGTAGCAGCTAGGTGCGCCCACGTGTTTGCAGCCAACTGCGAAGTTCCTGTGACAAATTGAGTCGAACTCGTGGTGATCCACCCCCCGGGTCGGTTCGTATCACTACTTGCGTACAGCGCATAGGTAAGATCGTTGGACGTTTCTTTCAGCACCACTGTGCGCCAGTTCGTGTTTGTAGCGGGCGAGATCCAGGCCATCAGCGTCATCCCTGTGGTCAAGTCGAGTGATGCAGAGTCGGGCACAGTCACGCGGGCACTGCTGCCATTGAACGACAACGCATTGCCGAACTTGCCCGCAGTCGTCCACGTCGCGCCGACCAGCGTTCCGGTGTTCCCCGTCCCTGACCGGTCTGCGGTGGTCGTCCCCGCTCCCTCGCTGAAGGAATAAGCAGCGACCAGCCCACTCGGGGCCGTGTTTGCGACTGTAACTGGCAACGCAGTGGTCGTCGCCGTGTTGCCGCCGACGTCGCGGGCTCGAGCAGCCAGCGTGTGCGCGCCATTGGTTGAGAGAGTCGTATTCCACTGGGCTGAGTACGGGGATGTTGTCACTTCAGGTCCGAGTGACGACCCATCCAGCAGGTATTGCACGCCAGCGATACCCGCGTTGTCAGTCGCGGTTACTGAAAGCGTCACCGTTCCCGACACGGTAGCCGTGGTAGGATTCGTCATCGTAATCTGCGGTGGGATCGTATCCGCTTGTGCATCAGCGAACGCTTCTGTGCTTGGACTGCTTGTCAGCCCATTCGTGTCTGTTGCTGTAACGACATAGTAGTAGCGACCGGGCGCAAGGCCGACATCGGTGTATGACGTTGATGTCGGCTGCGCGATCCGGTTACCCGCCGTCGGGGAGAAACCTGACGCTGCAGATCGGTGCACATTGTAGTTTGCGATTCCTCCGGAACTCGTCGATGCTTGCCAAGTGAGCGAAGCAGTTCCAATCCCGCCAGTGGCTACCAACGATCCTGGTGGTGTTGGCGCGGGCCCCTGCGTCGCGAGCGGAATGCGAAGGAACGACGCGATTGACGGCACCCCCGCTGAGTTCACAAGGAACAGCATGTAGTACCCCGGAGGGGCGACAGCGGCGCTTGCGGGAGCCTGCACTGTCAGAGTGCCCGCCCCGGGTTCAAACGTGAGGGGTATTCTCCGTTGGTCCATGTCAAACCCGTGCGTCGGAGCGCCAGGACGCATCAGCACCACGGTTGTGATACTCGCAGCGTCCGGAGTCGTGACCGTGAAACTACTTCCGTACGTGAATAGCGATGGAGCCGCCCCAATAACCGGACGCGCTCCTTTGAATAGGTACGGCGGTGAATACAGCTCTGCGTTCAGTTGATCGATGCCGGCACCATCGCGCCCGCCGCCCATCGAGATAATCCGTCCATCAGGAAGCAGAAGTGCTTCTGAGTGATACAGCCGAGGTCTCGAGTTTGGCGCCATGGGGGTGAATGTCCGTGTAACCGGCGACCACATCTCCGGCTGGTATACCGCGAAGTTGGTGTTATAGCCATCTTTCATTCTGCTTCCGCCCGAAACGAAGACATTCCCATCTGGCAGCAGCGTCATGTTGTGATGCGTCCGCGCGTTCGCCATCGGCGACGTCGGTTGCCATTGCGGTGTCGGTGATGTGAAATCTATAGTGTTGCACGTGTTCCCCGACGCTCCAGGCAGTCCCGAGTCGGATGAACTGCCGCACTTCAGCACTTTCCCAAGCTCGTACATTACCGAGTACCCATCCGTTATGTTCGGATCGACAATAGTCCACGTGTTCGTCGTCAGGTCGAGTACACGGGCATCTCCCGGGAACTCCCAGTTTCCCGTGTACGCTACCTTGCCGTTCGGAAGAAGAAACAAGTGGCCGTATTGCGCGAGGTTAGCATTTGCTGTCGTTAATCGTGTCCAGACGTTGGTTACCGGGTCGTAAATCTCTGGAATGGTGACATAGTCTGTCACTGTCGTCGCGGCGCCTGTTACAGCGAGCACTCGTCCGTCCGGCAGCGTCGTCGTGTTCGGATACCACCGCTTGTAAGCCATGCGAGACACCAAGGTCCAAGTGAGCGCAACGGGATCGAAAATGTTGACGTCTGCCGTGCCGGCTTCCACCCCGCCGTGTCCACCAACAACAAGGATGCGTCCGTCGGCTAGAGCCGAGTGCCCAGCGCAAAACAGGTCCGTAGTGTTGTTGGGAACCGACATGAACGTGTTCGCGACTGGATTCCAGACACGTGCTGTAGGGCCCGCCGACGGCCGGTCAAAGATCAGCACCTTGCCCGTATGGAGCAGCACCGCGTGCACTGGAACGATCGGGAGATCGAGAACTGGCGACCACGAACCACTCACCGATGGGTTTGAATTGGCTATCGTCACTGTCACCGAAGTCGATGTACTTGTGCCAGTAGAGTTCCGCGCCCGAGCCGTGATGGTGTGGCTTCCGTCAGAAACAGTACTCGTGTTCCATGTTACGGAGTATGGTGAAGTCTGGTGCCTCCGTGCCTTCATTCAAGCCGTCCACCAGGAATTGCACGCCAGCTGCATTTTGAGCTGTAGCCGCGATTGTGGCGCTTCCCGACAGCGTCGCGCCGGCACTGGGACTGGTGATGGACACTGTAGGAAGAGGTGGAGGGGGCGCAGTGTTTGAAACGGTCACGTTAACGTTGGCGGATGTGTTTGTCGCTCCGGCCGTATCTCTTACCACTGCGGCGAGAGTGTGCGCTCCGTCATTTACTGTCGTTGTGTTCCACGACACCTGGTACGGAGCCGTTGTGGCTTCAGCCCCAAGGTTGCTGCCGTCGAACTTGAACTGAACGCCTGCGATTCCGGCGGGTGCACTTGCACTCGCACTTACAGTGATTGTGCCCGAGACGCTTCCAGCGGCGGGTGCAGTCATCGTGATCGAAGGACCGAGCGCCGCAATGGGCGTGTTCATGTCCGTAGTGATCTTAGCAACGTTCAGTACGCGGTTGTAGATCCGTAACTCATCGATCGAACCCGCGAAGTACTCACCCCAGATTCTGTTGCCTCCAATACTCAAAACTCCAGATGTAATCGGGGCCGCGCCCGCCCTTGCGCTGCTGCCTCTCTGCACAGCGTTGACGTACAGCAGCATTGTGCTGCCGTTGTATGTCAAGGCCACGTGTCTCCAGGCGTTCAGCGGGAGCGCCGCGGACCCGTTCACCGCCACGTCACTATTACCGATGGCCACGTATCCGGCAGGTCGGTTCGAGTTGTTATGGAGAGTAGATGGCGTATGCGAGTCCCGAAGGCTTATCCTTTATCACCACTGTTCGCCAACTGCTAGACGCGGTTGGATAAACCCAGGCCTCAATCGTGAACGCGTTTGTGAGGTCCAGTGAATTAGCATCAGCCACCGTGACCAATGCGTTCGTGCCGTTGAACCTCAAGGAAGAACCGTATCTACCGGAGACCCACGTTGCTCCTGATACAGAACCCTGATTCGCATTCCCGGAAGCATCGCTGGTAATTGTCCCGGCATTCTCGTCGAAGCTAAAGGCCACAACCAGACCTGGCGTCGCGGTGAAACAAGCATTGAACCAGCAGAGGGAAATGATAGCTGCTGCTCTGCTCAGAACATACGATCGGCTAATCCTCGATTGCACTACCCGCTACCTCCAGCAGTAGCAACTCTGCCACGAGTAGGCAATCACTTCCCCTCGCCCATGTCAGGTTGTTTGATAATTGCCTCTCGTCCCCCGGCCCTAGCAGGCCATGCAAGACGCCGATCTAGAATACACCCTCAAGTCTGCACATGCCAATAAAAGAACAGCAAAGCT